>CAZJRB010000094.1:0-30978 GCA_964547995.1 uncultured Planctomycetaceae bacterium
CACTGGACACCGAGTTCAAAAAAAGCTACGCTCGCGTAGTAGCGATCAACGTATGTGCCCATCTAAAAAAGCAAATTCGGCCATGACAGTGCTTTCCCTTTTCTAACCCTGTCACTGCAGTCATTTGGCGGATGCCACAAGCTATCTTAGCATAAGGCCAAATTGTTCAAAAGATGCAGCCCATATTATTCGTCATTCTCAGACTGCCCATTCTCTCGCACCATGGCGATCCAGTTTGTTTTGATTCCCTTGGAACTGGAATTCTTGGTGGTTTGAATTAGCATCGAACCAGACCAAGGGGATTTCCATGAGCAAAGCTCGCAAATACTGTTCTCCCGAGGATAAAGCCATCGTTCTTAAGCGGTTGATGGTTGAGAAAGCCCTCCTCTCCGACCTCTGCGATCACTACCAGCTGCAACCCAGCCAGGTCTACCGGTGGCAGAAACAACTCTTCGAGAATGCGGCTGTCGCGTTTCAACGTACGAACAACAAACAGGCCAAAAAGGCCAAGGACCGTAAGATCACCTCGCTTGAGGAGAAGATAGCGAAGAGAAACGAAACCGTGGCCGAATTGCTGGACGATTCTGTTGCTCTTCGTTCATGGGACTTCTGACCGCGTAGTCCCCTACAAGCACAGCGAACGACTTCTCGACAAGGCCAAGGAGCCGAAGAAACTATGGACGATACGGGGCGGGCGGCACACGGAAGCGTTCACGAGATATGGATCGACCTACCGGCCTCGGCTGGTTGCGTTCTTGAAGAAATGCCTTGAAACCGACACGAACAAATCGAACCACCGTTTACAGACGGACGGCCAAGGCCGCCGGTGAAACGAAACGTTCGCTCTAGTCTTGGGGCTTCGATCGCCGGATCGCCGTTGAGGAGACGTCTTCGCGGAAAACGTCCTGTGGGACCTCGCGGCAGAGTGGCCGCAAGATGTCGGGCAAGTCGAGATCGGGCAATCCGACAAAGCCCGTCCCCGTATCGCGGCCGAATGCCAGAAACCGGCATCCGCGATCGGCGATCCGCTTCAGCGCCGCCATCCAGGCCGTGCGGTCGTCGCCGTGATAGCGCGGGTCGGCAATGCGGCGCAGTGTGTCGGCGCCGACTATGAACGTGGCGCCGGGGAACAGCCGCGATTTCTCGTCGAACGTGGGCGCCCGCGTCAGGCATACCTCCCAGCCGGCGTCGAATTGGCCCAAACGGCGTTCGATTTCGTGATAGTCGAGCGGCGGTTTGTCGACGTTGATGATCGAGATTTCGAGAGTAACGGGCGCGCCCAGGATTTCTTCCGCGACGGCAATCATGCGGCGGTGACCGGTGTGCAGGGGACTGAATGCGCCGGGAAAAACGGTCTTGATCGGTTTGCCTTGGTTGCCTCGATCGACGCGTTTGATCTTTCCGAGCAGCAGGTCTTGCCAAGGTTGCGGGGCGACGGTTCTCAGGCAGTCGACCCGTTCGCGTTCGAGCAGATCGAGTTCGAGCCGGGCGTCGACATGACACGCTTCGGCCACGGTGTTGAGCAAGATCCGGCTGACGAGTTGCTCCTCTTCCGGCCGTGTCCGCCGGCCCTTCCGCAGCTCGATCGACCAGGTGGCGGTGCAATCGGCGGTCTGCACTGCCAGATGTGCCCGATGGGCCCCACGTCTTGGGCGATCGGTAGCCAGGCCCGCCGTGCAGGCGATGCCGGCCGGCAAAGGTTCGCCCGGGTCATAAGGCCGCGACCGTTGGTCGCGCCCGGTGCGTGAATCCAACTTGCATGCCCGGACAAATGCCGCCATCGCCATCGCCCGGGCGGTCTCGGCCGAGCAGAACTGATCGGGGCGTCCCCCGAGCCAGGCGATCATGGCCGGTTCACAATAGGGGACCACCGCTTCAATCAACGTACGGCTGGCCCCAGGCGTCTCGAGCAAATCGGCGAGGGCGCCACTCCCTCCCCCCGAAAGAGCTATAACCGCCTTGCCGGCGGAGACGTGAATCTGTCGGACCAACTCTTGAGGGGACATATATCTTTCTCGCTTTCTCGCTGCAAATGGTGTTTTACCAAAGACTTCCCTGAAAAGCACCTCCTACAGGGGAAGGTCGACAACCTCGACGGAAATTCCCGAATATTTCCCGAAAAACTCCCCAAGATCGGTCCCGCGGCGGCGAAATACCCTCAGAGCCTATTTTGAAAGGGCGATTGTCGGACGAAATTTTTCTCTCACAGGTCTTTTTATTGGAGGACAGAACCATGATCAAGAGACTCATCATTGTCGGCAGCGGCATCCTGCTGGTCGGAATTCTGCTGTTCGGGCGCGACGCGGTCAGCTATGTCCGCACGTCGGCCGGGTATGTCAAGGATTCCGTACACGAGAGCGTGCCGATCGAGTTCCAGATCGACCGTGCCCGAAACATGATCAAGGACCTGGTGCCCGAGGTCCGCAAGAACATGCACATCATCGCCAAGGAAGAGGTTGAGGTGAAGCGGCTCGAGGAGCAGATTGCCAGGGCCGCGGAGAATCTCGAAAAGGAGAAGAGTCACCTGATGCGGTTGAGGACGGATTTGGCCACCGGCCGGGACGCGTTCAAGTATGCCGGCCGCAGCTATACGGTCGAGCAGGTCCGCACCGATTTGGCGAACCGGTTCGAGCGGTTCAAGACGAGCGACGCGACGCTGGCAAGCTTGCAGCAAATTCGCGAGGCGCGCCAGAAGAGCCTGGAGGCCGCGAGGCAGAAGCTCGAAGGGATGCTGGCCTCGAAACGCCAGTTGGAAGTCGAGGTCGAGAACCTTGAAGCCCGCGTCCAGATGCTGGCCGCAGCCAAGGCCACCAGCGAGTGCGAGTTCGACGACAGCCGGCTCGGCCGGGTCAAGGAGCTGGTTCAGAATCTCAAAACCCGGCTCGACGTGGCCGATCGGCTGGTGAACGCCCAAAACGAGTTTCAAGGCGAGATTCCGCTCGATACCGTCGCCCCGGAGGACATCGTCGATCAAGTGACGGAGTACTTCTCCGACGTGCCGGGCACTCATTCGATCGCGTCGGACTAAGTGCTCGCAAGGAAACAACTTGCCATATTGTGTGGCGAAAGGTGTACGGGAAACCCCCTGGTCCCACGAACTCGAGTGCGATACCATGTTCAAGTTGGCAACCAAGTTTCTGGGGTGGACCGCCATGAACCCGCAACCGGTCGATCGATTCATGTTGTGGGTGGACGCGGTCGGCGGGTTCCTGGTGTGCCTGGGCGACGAGGTGACCTTGGGGCAACCGGTGGCGTACGACGAGGTCGATGTCCCGATCCTCGGCGACATCTCCCGCCGGCACGCCCGAATCCGGCGCGACGGCGAGGGATACCTGATCGAAGCGATACGCGACGTGCGGGTAGACGGCCGGCCGATCGACAAGGTCGGCCCGCTCGGCAACGGAAGCCGCATTGTGCTCGGGGACAACGTGCAGATGGTCCTTCGCCATCCCCATGCGCTCAGCGGCACCGTGCGGCTCGATTTCGAGAGTCATCACCGGACCCAACCGACCGCCGACGCCGTATTGTTGATGGGCGACTCGCTGGTCCTGGGACCGGAGCCGAACAACCACGTCGTCTGTCGCGATTGGTTGCAAGACGTGATCCTGTTCCGGGACGACGACGGGCTCCGCCTGCACGCGGCCGGACCGTTCGAAATCGACGGAGTGAAGCAGAAGGACCGGGGCGTGCTGACGTGGAATTCCCGCGTCGAAGGTGACGGGTTTTCATTTAGCTTGGAAGGCATGAGTAGAGGGTAGTGGAAAGCAGAAAGCAGAAAGCAGATAGGGTAGTGGAAAGCGGGTGGCAACAAAAGCCCCGGCACTGCGTGCCGGGGTTCGGACCGGAAAAAGGGCATTAGCTCCCTTGGGATTGCCCCTGGGAACAAACGGACCGTCCGTGATACAATAAGGGAGCGGGGCGATTCGGCACTTCTCGCGTGCAGAATCAAACCCGAAACAAAAGACCCATGCAAGAGCAGGTGATTGCCGTGGACCCCAACGGTCGTGACCCACAGAACTTCCCCCAAGCCGGCGACGACGCACCACAGCCGACGGAGCGCCCGGCCGTGAAGTTTCTCCATCCGGGCGGTTCCCGGCCACTGGACGGCTACACGATCAAGCGAGGCGTCGGTCAGGGTGGCTTTGGGGAAATATACTATGCGCTGAGCGACGCCGGCAAGGAAGTCGCTCTGAAATTGATCCGGCGCAATCTCGAAGTCGAGCTGCGCGGCATCCGTCATTGCCTCAACCTGAAGCACCCGAACCTCCTGGCGCTGTATGACATCCGCCAGGACCAGAACGGCGACAGTTGGGTCGTGATGGAATATGCTTCCGGCGGATGTCTTGAAGACGCCCTGGCCGCACATCCCGAAGGAATGGCTGTTGAAGACGCCCTCCAATGGTTCCACGGCATCGCCGCCGGCGTGGGGTATCTCCACGACCGGGGGATCGTCCACCGCGATCTCAAGCCGGGCAACATCTTCACCGACGAGGGGCTCATCAAGGTCGGTGACTACGGCCTGTCGAAATTCATCTCCTGTAGCCGCCGAAGCGGCCAGACGGAAAGCGTCGGCACCGTCCATTACATGGCACCCGAGGTGGCCAACGGGCGCTACGGCAAGGAAATCGATATCTATGCCTTGGGGATTATCCTGTACGAAATGCTCACCGGCACCGTGCCGTTCGATGGCGAGAGCGTCGGCGAGGTGTTGATGAAGCACCTGACCGCCCAGCCCGATCTCTCGATGCTCGAGGAACCCTATCGGACCGTGGTGGACCGGGCACTGGAAAAGGATCCGGAAAAACGGTTCCGCGCGGTGGAGGAGATGATCGCCATGTTGCCCGCACCTTCGCAAGCTTCGGGTATGGGAGCCATTCCCGGAAGTTATGTGAGGACGGGCGACGCTTCTGCGACGTTGGAAACGCCGGTACATGTCGAGGCGGTTGCCGAGGCGGTCGACGAGGAGCCGATTCTTCGAGCGGTTCTCCAAAGCTGCGGGAAGGTCCGCACCGCTTGGGTCGAGGCCAATTTGGCCACGCCGATCAAGGTTCTTATTCTGGTGGTCGCCCTGTTTGCCCTGTTAGCCAGCAGCCAAATGCTGATTCCCCTGGCCCTTATGGCGTTGGTCTTCTACGGAATCTACCGCTTTGTCCGCATGTTGGTTCTTTCGGGCCAAAGACGGCATCGGCAAGGGGGCCGCCTGGCCGGGCACGGGGTGGCGGCGCCGGCAATCCCGGCTACACCGCAGCGGAGGGATCCCGCGCTTGCACGGATGCTGCCGGTACATCATCGGGTGAGACGCCACGCGCAACCCCCCATGGAAGCCTTGGTCTACAAGCCGCCCCGCGAACGCTTTACCGAGCTGGTCGGTTCGCTTTTGATCGGCTCGCTGGTTGCCATGGCGATGTGCGTCGTCACGGTGTTGTTGACGAGTTACCATGCCGCCACGCCGCCGCCCGAGCAGTGCGCGTGGTTGGTGCTCATCAGCATCGCCGCCACGTGGGCGATTCTGGTTCCGTCGAAGTTTTGGGAAGGCACGCGCGGCGAGCCGACGTTGCGGCGGTTTGTCATGATGGTCGTCGGGCTGGGGGTCGGGGTGCTGGCGTTCGGAGCAGCCGAGACGTTGCTGGTCAAGTTGCCGCCTACGCCTCCAAAGTTTCCGACCGACTATCAGCTTCCGGACAGCTTTTATGCGGAAGGGCAACCGCTGGCGATGGCCTACATGGCCTGTTTCGGTACGTTGTTCCTAGTATTGCGTTGGTGGCGCCAGGCCGATCCGTTGCGGACATCGCGATTGAGCGTCTGGTCGATGATCGTCAGCGTGGCGATGGCCGGGCTGGTCGCCGCCGCGTGGCGATTCCCCCAACCATGGTTGCCGATGGTTGCCGCGGCGGTTTCCGTGTCGGTCCAGTTGGCAAGCCCGTGGGTGCATCCGGGCAAACGGGGCGTCAACGGCGTCGTTTCGACTTAGATCAACAGGCAATGAACTCGAAAAAGAACTTATCGTGAGCATGGCACCTGCATTTTTCGTTCTCGCGATGCTTGCCGTTTTTCCGGCGTACGGTGCGAGTGCGCCGCTTCTGATCGGCGAGTCTTCGGAGTCCGATGCGGAACCGTCTTCCGAAGCCGGCACCCTTTCCGCCGGAGAAACCCCGGAAGCAGATGCTTCTCGCCCCGGGTGGGTGGACACCGAGCCGAACCTGGTCGGCGATGTTTATCGGATGAGCATGGTCGTCGGTCCCTTCACGACCTGCAAAGAGTGCGACGATCACTTGCCCGAGGCGTTGCAGAAGGCGGCCGGGCAATACATCGAGGACTACCTGGGACACGAGGCGGCCGGCCGCGTGCGGTTGCCCGCTCGCTTGCTTCTTGAGCGGGTAGTCAAGGACCGGTGGGAAGAGACTCGCAGCTACTCCGTCGGACCGATGAAAAACCTTCACGTGCTGTTGGAATTCGACCGCAAGTTCAACGAAGAGGCCAAGGAAGCCTGGCGGAAGGTCCGAATCGAAGATCGGATCGGCGGTGTTGCCGGCATGGGGGTCCTGATCTTGGGCTCGCTGGCGGCGCTGTTTGGTCTGTTGAAGGTCACCGCCCGAAAGAAGAATCGAACGTAGCGGTCTATTTCTCGTCTTGCAAGATTGGGGCACTCTGCTAAGCTGACCCCATGTCCCCAAGCCAATCCGACAAACTGTTGATCCGCCGCATTCGCCAGGGCGAGCCGGCGGCGTGGAACGAGCTGATCGCGCAGTACGAGGGGCGGCTCCTGGCGTTCGTCGAGAGCCGGTTGCGAAATCGGGCCGCTGCCGAAGATGTTGTCCAGGAAACGTTCGTCGGGTTCTTGACGAGCCTGCCGAACTACGACCCCCGGCGCCCGATGGAGGGCTACCTGTTCTCGATCGCCGCGCACAAGCTGACCGACTTCCTCCGGCGCGAGGGCCGCCGGCCGACGATACCCCTGGCCCCCGAGGGGAGCACCGGCAGTGGCTGGGAGCCGGACGGTAAAGTCCGGGTGGCCAGCAGCATTGCCCGCAGCAGCGAACGCCGCCATCTCGAGGTCTCGGCCCTCTCGGTTGCACTGGCGAAGGAGATCGACCACTGCCGCAGCCGCGGCCAGTGGGTGAAACTGAAATGCGCCGAGTTGCTCTTGGTCCGCGGCCGCACCAACAAGGAGGCCGCCGCCCAACTGCAAGTCTCCGAGCAGATGGTCGCCAACCATAAATTCGAATTCCTCGCAAAACTCCGCAGTGCCGTCCGCAAGCAAGGCCTGCCGGAAGAGGTGTTTCCGGAGTTGTACGAGAAGTAGAAGGGGGTGCCGTTTAGCCGCCGACGGCACCATCGGCAACGCCGTTTAGCCGCCGACGGCACGTCGGCGAAAACCACCGGAAAACCGGGTACTGAAGCATGCCACTTTCCCAATCCGATTTAGAAGCGTATCTTGACGAGGCCCTGCCGCCGGAGCAGATGGCGAGGGTCGAGAAGGCCCTGCGCGAAACTCCCGAGCTGATTCGGCAGGCGTCGGCGATCCATTCGCGCCGCAACGCGGGTGTTCACTCCCTGGGCGAGATATGGCGGGCGGGCCGCCTGAGCTGCCCCTCGCGAGAGCAATTGGGAAGTCTGCTGCTCGGCGTGTTGCCCGGCGAGCTGGCCGACTACGCGAGGTTCCATCTCAACGTGATCGGCTGCCGGTATTGTCTGGCCAACCTTGCCGACTTGAAGAATCAACAGGTGGAAGGCAACGAAGTGGTCGAGACCCGCCGCCGCCGATTTTTCCAGACAAGCGCCGGCTACCTGCGCGGGAAAGAGTAAGCGGCGGCCGATAAATAACCTTCCTGGATTCAAGAACAAAGAAGGGGGCACCCGCCCCCGGCCCATAACCCAACGAGCCAAGTCCGGGGGCGGGTGCCCCTTCTTTCAATCCAAACCGGAATGTTATTTCTCGGCCGACCCTGAGCACTCCGGCCCGCTCACTCGGGCAACCACTGCCGGATTACTTTCAGCCGCTCCGTCTTGTTGCCTTTCGCGAGGATCGGCCCGTTGGTCTCGCCCACTATCATGCCGTAGCACCTGGCCAACTCATCGGGGGTGAGCAAGTTCTTCCAGGCGTAGTAGCGCAACTCCATCAGGGCGGGTAACGGGTTGTCGTATTGGTGGTTCACCAGCGAGCGGGCACGGTTTTGGACCTGCGGCCTCGTGAGGGGGGGCATGTTCTTCAAGCAGAGCTTCGCATCGACAAAGCGAATCAGGTTTTCCAGGAGTTCGTCGATGGGATTGACCGCAGACTCGCCGTGCCGCATGGCCATCAGGACTTGAGTAATCCGGAGCGGCTCGGTCCGGTAGATCACGGTATCTTTTTCGACATCGTAAAGGCGAAACGTCAGGGCCGATTGGATGCGCTTTCCGGGAAACTTCTGTTTGGACAGGCTGGCAATCAATAGGACATCGAGCCCCTCCTTCCGCGCAAGCGACTTGGTCTGTTCCGCGTCAATCAATCCCCCCAAGATGATCCCCGGCTGGCGTTTCGGGCCGGTCGGCTCTTCCAGGCCTTCGCCTCCCTCCTGGAACATGTCCTTCTTGTCGACCTCCGCCAGTTCGGCGAACCAGTCACCGAAGTCGCCCTCCCGGATCCGTTTCTCTATTGGGAAAACCACGGGTTCACCGACCGCGTGGCGCAGAAGTCTCATGTCCTCGTCGCTGACCTTTATGGTTGACTCCAGGGCAATCCCCCATCGGCAAACCAGGACGGGCCGCTTCAATCCCGGAGACCAGCGGAGGCTTCCCAGCACTTGCGGGCTATCGTGAACCACCGCTTCGGCCATCAGGAAGCGGAGCCCTTCCTCCTCGCGGAGATGGAGCATGGCGTCCTTGGCTCGCCCCACCAGGTCGGCGAACCCGGTCTTTTTTTCGCCAGGCTTGATTTCCAAAGCCTCCACGCGGACTTGATCCTCCTTGCCGCTGGCCGTAAAGAGTGCCCGCATCAGATCGGCGTTCAGCGTATTGGGAAGGTAGTGTGCCGCTCCGTCGGCTGTAACCGCCAGGAACGCATCTCTGCGGAAGCTCCCGATGCCGGATGACGGGTTGTCTTGGACGAAGCGGAGTTCTTCGGGTGAGGTCCACACGACCGAGCGGTCGAGATTGGCCTCGACGACCAGCAACGTGTTTTCCGGACCGTCGTGTATCGCGCCCCGGGGAATTCCTCTCTTGGCCGAGAAGATGGTTCCCATGCCCGACGGCACGAGATAGCAGGTTTCGGGCGGGGTGGCATCGGGTGTCTTGTAGACCTCGGGAATCTGATCGGCAAGAGGTTTGTTGTCCGGGCTGTCCCACGGTTCGTTCATCTTGAATTGGTCGTAAAGATCCCTTTCGCCCAAATAGGGAAGTAAGAGCACCCGCCAGCTCAAAAGCGGCTTGTCCCCATCGCCGAAATGCGCCGCTGGCGGAAAGGACTTGTTTTTCTTGTGGTATTCGAGCATCGCTTTGCCGATCTGCTCCAGGTTCTCAAGCGAGTGGTCTTTCGGGTTGTAGTCTTTGACTTCCTCCGGCGTCCCGCCGTCCTCCGGCTTGGATGGAGGCGAAGCGGAATCCGAGTCTGCGCCGCCCGGCTGCCCCTCACCGGGCGTCTCGTCGGGGGGCGGTGGTGGAGTGGCTTCGCCAATAGGTGGAGGCGGTGGGGGGGTAGGAGGGGGGGGAGAAGAATCCGGCTCCGGCGCCGATACCTCCTTCTTGCTGCTCGTATCATCCTCGGAACTCGGCTGGCCGTCGCCGCAACCCCATTGGGCCAAAAGGAGGGCAATTATCCCCAACCAGATCGGGTAGCGGTGCATCAGAAACCTCCATCGTTTTGTATTGCCAGAGGACGTGAGGGAATCGCCCGGCGATCTCACTCCGTCTTCGAGTCCGCCGGTTTTGCATCCGCCGGTTTTGCATCTTTTCGTTTCGTGTCTTTTGGAGTTGCGCTTGCGGCGGCCGCCTTTGTCTCCGTCACGCTTGCCGGAACCATGGTCTCCCATTTCTCAAACTCGATATTCGCCATCACCTTGGTCGGCACGCGCCAGATGACGAAGACGTGTGTGTCTCCCACCTGGCGGCTATAACACACATTCTTGCCCTCCAGGTTTCGAGCCTTCTCTTTGCCGTCCTTGTCAATGTAACAGAACGCCTGATCGTCGATAAGGTTGTTGCCGAGCCTTTTCCAGATCACGCCGGTGCCGTCCGCGCGCTTGCACTGAACATCGTTCCATTTCAGATCCACCCAGCCGAAGGCGCTCTCGACCTGCACCTTCAACGCGGTTTCGGGATTGCGGGCCTTGGCCGCCTTCGGGATCCCGGCCAGATAGCAGTAGTACGTGTACTTCCCGGCGCCTCCGCCGGCCTCGACTTCCCCCTCGTACATGCATATCAAGTGGGCGATAGGGAACGGCGACTTGCGTCCCGATTTTAGCGTATCCGGCGCGTATGATTTCGTGAGTCCCGGGGGAACCCGAAACGTCACCGTGGTACCCGGCAGGGGGTATGCCGGCGACATCTCATTGAACGGATTCCTCTTGCGCATGTCGTCCAAGCCGGCGATCAACCGCTTCCTGTATCCCCCGCCGCCACATCCCCAACTTGTACACAGAAGCAGCACCAGCAAGATGGGTGGAAATCGGCTTGCGAAAAGCTTGCTCATGGGGCGACTCGAACTTTCTAGGGGAGGAATCTCCGGAGATGACGCCAGTAACGTAATTGTTGCACCGCGGCCGGGGTCTTGTCAAGAAGCACTCCGATCCGACAGAAGTCCGGTTTTGCCGTTGGCAGACTGCGGGGGGGCTTCGGACCACTAGAGGGGGCTATCGGGTTGCTCAAGAACAAGTTCGATATTTCGATCATAAAGCCGCGACCGGTGGTCGCGCCAAGCGCTGCCAGAAACGACCACGACCCGGGCGCGACCACCGGTCGCGGTTTCATTGCAGGCAACGGCGCGAACCGGTCGCGGCGTTATGGCGAATCCGTGTCCGGCTTCCTCATCTTGATCAAATAGGCCAGTGCGAGGAAATCGTACACGGCGTGGGTGCTGATCGGCGCCAGCAGATTGCCGGTGAGGATCCACAGACCACCGAGATAGAGGCCGATCAACCCGGCCAGGATCGCGTACGCGGGCGTGATGGCATGGACGGCACCGAAGAGAATCGCCGCCGCTGCCAGCCCAATCCAGATGCCGGCGGGGCGAGCGAGCCAATCTGCAATTCCACCTTGCACGATGCCGCGAAAGAGCATCTCTTCGCCCAGCCCGGCCAGGGTCGATATGATCAGCAGCTCCAACATGCTGCACTGCCGGAACAGCGGCAGGACCGACTCGTCCAGCACCCGGAGAATCTGGCGGAACGGCCGTAACGGCGCCTTCAAACAGAGCCAAAATATCAGCAGCAGGGGCAGCGTTGCTGTAACGCCCATCCCGACGGCCGACATATCCCAATGGAATGATTCCAGCGGCTTCAGTCCCAGCAGCCACCCGAGGCCCACTGCCAAGACGGCCAACCCGCCTTCGAATGCGGCAGCCATCAGAGCGAAGTTTCTCGGCGGTTGTTGTTCGGCGTCATCCATGTTGGGACTTTGAACCTCAAAATTGGCCCATCTGTCGACGTCGCGGCAGGATCAGATCGGCGCTTAGCCCGCCCGGGCCGAAAGCGAGGACCATCAACACGCCCCCGAGCAAAGCGACGTTCTTCAGGAATATCAATACTTCGCCTTGCATTTGCCCGGCGCTAACCGCCCAGAAGTTGTGCATAATGATCGTGGCGGGCGCCAGAAAGATGATCAACAGGACGGCCCCCACTCGGGCACGGAGTCCGATCACCACGGACAGCCCGCCGATCAGCGCCACGCCGATCGCTATGGCCAGGAGGGTGTGCGAAGTCGCGGTCGTTCCCGCTTCGCCAATCGTTCCTTCCAGGAACCCCAGTTTGGCGGCGATGTTGCCGGCCTTGCCGTTCCAGTCGGCAATGCTCAACGCCCCGGTAACGATGAAGTAGAGCCCGATCATCATTCGGGCGATCAGCGTGATGATGTGTTGAAACAGCGGCGCCATGGCGGTTCCTTTCGAAGGGGGGGATGCGTGGACACCGCCCAGTATACGCCAACGGCCCGATTCTGGGGACCGGGCCGGTTCCCAATGGGCCACGCCGTAGCGCAACCCGTTATTTGACAATATCTTAGGACCGCCGACCGGCAAGCCGGGCCTGTTTTATTCGCCGGAAAAAGACTATACTTAATCTTATACCTCGTAGTTGCAGGCAATCACCGTAGGACGGGCTTCCAAGCCCGTCCATTGCAGCATAAAACGGCCTTTCGTCGTCGGTTTCTTGATTTCACCAATGGTGAAATTGTAGGCCGGACTTCTGGGTGCGTTTCGAATCGAACGGGACGGGCTTGGAAGCCCGTCCTGCAACCCGTTTTCTGCAACGTTGGGTTATACTTAGGGAATAGCGAAGCTGAGAATGCCTTTATGCGATTCTGCTGTTCAACAACAAGAAGAACAACGAAATGCTTCGAAAGAAGGCTCCGGCTCGAGCCGCTCGAATCGCGATGCCTCCTTTCGGCCGTTTCGGGAAGCGGCGTATTCCATGTATACGTAGAGCCCGGCCTTCAGGCCGGAATCCAGCGGGCGCTGAACGTCTACGTCGCCGATTTGTCCACCGAAGGCTACCAGGTCGGCGTCCGGGAGTTTGCCGGTGACGCTGCCGCTCTGCGGGCCGAGCTGCAAACACAGTGGATGAACAACTCATTGGAAGGCGCCCTGCTGGTGGGCGATCTGCCTCACCTCATGTTTACCAGCACGGACAACTTCGGATCGTCTCCGACGGAGACTACGTATCCGCACGACCTCTACTTTATGGACCTGGACGGCACGTACGTTCTCACCAGCCCCGGCAAGCACCTAAACGGCGCCGGCGACGTCGGCCCCGAAATCTACGTCTCGCGGATCACTACGGGGAATCTCGACATTACGGGCAAGGACGAGGCCGCGCTGATCAACGACTACTTCGCCAAGGTCCACGCATACCGGGCCGGCGACCTCCGGTTTGCAGACCGCGGGATCGTTTTTGCCGACGACAATTGGAGTTCCTGGGGCCAAAACGAAATGGACGATCTCTACGGTGAGGTCTGGGCCATCAACAGTACGGCCGAGACGACCCCGGCCGGTTATCTGGACGCGCTATCGCAAGATTACGAATCGATCCTCGAGTGTCTGCACGCTGGGCCCCAACCGGCACAAGAACACGAGGTCAAGGTCGGCGCCGCCTGGCCGGTTGTGACCAACACCGACATTCTTCAGGCAAACCCCCGCCAGGGGTTCTACAACATGTTCAACTGTTCGGGCGCCCGGTTCACCAGCCCGAATCATCTCATCGGCACGTACGTCTACGGCGGAGACTACGGGCTGAATGCGGTCGGCAGCACGAAAACCGGCGGTATGCTCGAGTTCCCCGACTTCTACCTGCCGCAGGGCGCTGGGGATAGCGTAGGCCGGGCATTTATGAAGTGGTTTGATCTTTACGCGTTCCCAACCGACTCACCGCTCGACGATTGGAGAGTCGATTGGCACTACGGAATGACCATGCAGGGCGATCCCACCTTGCGGCCGGCGATCATGGGAGATGGGCCGAGCGGGATGGCGATTCACACTGTTGAGAATGTTCTCGGCACGGAGGGGGACGACACCTTGGAGGTCGTGGCCGGTGCGACGCCCGAGCAGTGGACCGTGTTGCTCAACGGTGTCGAGCAGACCATTGCCCCGGTCGCCGTCGAGCTGAACTTCGACGGCCTCGGCGGCAACGATACCGTCTTGCTGACCGCCACCGGCGGCAACGACAACCTCGAACTCCGGCCCAATCACGGTATCCTGAGCTTCGACAAGTACACGATCTCCGCGACGAATGTGGAATCCATCACCGTCGACGGCGTTGACGGTAACGATACGGCCGGCCTCTACGACTCGCACGGCGACGACCTGTTTGTCGCCGCACCGGGCTACGGACGGCTGACCGGCGACGGTTTCTCGTTGCAGGCCATATCGTTCCACACGGTGAACGCCTACGCGACGGGCGGCGGCCGCGACGTGGCGAGGATGTACGACTCGGCCGGCGATGACGTCTTTCACGCCACGCCGGTCGAAGCGACATTGTACCCAAGCGGCGACGGCGACGAGTTCTTTTGCCGTGCGAAGTATTTTGAGGAAGTCCATGGCTTCTCGCCCGCCGGCGGCTGCGACGCTGCAACGTTGTTCGGCTCGGCCGGCGACGATGTGTTTTCCGCCGGGCCGCTCGAAGCGACGATGCGCGGCCAAAGCGGCGGCGGAACGGATGCCCGGCAGGGCTACTGCAATCGCGTGAAACAAATCGAGCATATCCGGGGCGATGCCTCGCAGGGCGGAAACGATCTGGCTGTGCTGTTCGATTCCGACCGGGTCGATTCGCTCGAAGCCGCAACGGACCAGGCCCGGTTGTCGAACGACCTGCTCGGTTTCCTCTACGAGGTCCTCGCATTCGACCGGGTCAACGCCACCGCCACCACGGAGGGCGATACCAAGGACGTGACCGAACCGCTTGACTTCGTCTTGAGTCTGCAAGGCCCTTGGCACGATACGACCTAGTACCTTGTGACAACTGAGATTGTGGGTTGTCGGGTGCCATGCCCACGCTTGCCGTGGGCATGTTCTGCAATGCCTACAAACATGCCCACGGCAAGCGTGGGCATGGCACCCATAGTTTCATTTCTCGGGTAGCTACCGTCGCCAGACGGTGGGAGGCGCCGTTGTTCGCGGAAGACCTGCTCCCGCCAACCACGCTCTGGCGAACGCAGCTACGGTTTTGAGACAAGGCCCAGCACTTCCGGGGGGTTGGTGTCCGAAAATCGTGGCGTTTGGCCCGCTTGGGCTGTATCTTCTCCGCTCGCCATTTGGTAGCATATGAGGAAAAGCGGGAAATTTGGGTAAGGTTTCTTGGGTGTTTTGGGAAAAGCCTGAGTTATACTGATAGGAGTTGCCCCACTTATCCTGCCCCCCTATGCGCGGGGGCATTGCGTGGAGGTTCTGCCGGACACGGAGAATGTTTCTTTCTTCCGTTTCCATCGTCTTAGCCAGCAAGTTCACATAGCACGTTCACATAGCAAGGAGAACCAGCCATGGCCAAAGCAGCCCCGAGCAGCAAAAAGAGCGAGGCGCTCCAAGTGGTGCGCCGATGTGTGAGAGCGGACGACGAGTTGTTGCTTGACGTCCAGGAAGCCACCGCGGAACTATCGCCGATCAAGGAAGAGGTTCTTGAACTCGAGTACCGGGAATGTTGCGAGAACGCTCGCCACGCGAAACGCTTGCGTGCAATGATGGTATGCTTTTGGGTCGCGTTCTGCGGGCTGCTGTTTCTGGCTACCGCCGTGTCGCTGACCACCATCGCTTCGGTCCCAACCCAGGCGTGGGTCCTTGTGATGCTCATCAGCATCACCGGTGTGGCAGTCACCTACTTCGTCCAGGACATGGAGATCCGCGAGCGGGGCTACTATCGCGAGTGGTGCCAGCGTTGCCGGATAATCGAGGCCCGCATGGGCCTCGCCGGCCAGTACTGGCGGACTTATGAAAAACTCGTTGTTCCAGCAGAAAACATCCTGCAACTGAGAAGCCTGATCCGAATCTACCATTTCGGGATCGTTCTGTGGATTGCGATGTTTATTCTGTCGTTCCTGGCGCTGATGCCCTTCTCCCCGGATCCTCTCCCTTTGTGACAAGTGTGACAAGTGTGACAAGTTCGTCGCGCACGCCCGGATGTGGCTGTGTCGGAAAACCGGCGGTTTGCTTCGGTTTTTTCTGCGTGATAGTCGCAGCGCCGACCCGGCGCAGAACGGGCTGAGCTACGAGACAAGCCGTTTCATCTCGCGGACCGCCCTTTCGAGCCCGACCATAATGGCGCGGGCAACGATGCTGTGGCCGATGTTCAACTCGTGCATGCCTTCGATGCCGGCGACCGGAAGGACGTTGCGGTAGGTCAGTCCATGGCCGGCGTGGAGCGCCATGCCCGATTCGCGAATCCGGCGGCCCACCGCGATCAGGGTCTGCAATTCTGCCTGCCGGGCGGGTCCCGGTTTGGCCAGCGCATACTGGCCGGTGTGCAATTCGACGGCGTCGGCCCCAAGTTCGGTGGCGGCGGCGACCTGCTCTTCGACCGGGTCGAGAAACAGGCTGACTGAAATACCGGCCGTCTTGAGTTGTTCACAGACCACGGCGACCCGATCGCGGTTGCCGAGGACGTCCAGTCCTCCTTCGGTAGTGATCTCTTCCCGCCGCTCGGGCACGAGCGTGGCCTGGTCGGGTTTTACGTCACAGGCGATATCGAGAATCTCTTGCTCACAAGCCATTTCGAGATTGAGTTTGACGGCAACCGTCTCGCGGAGGATTTTCAGGTCGCGATCCTGGATGTGCCGTCGGTCCTCGCGGAGGTGCAACGTAATTCCGTCAGCCCCCCCGAGTTCGGCCAAAGCGGACGCCCACACGGGATCGGGTTCGTTTGTTTGACGTGCCTGGCGCACGGTTGCTACGTGGTCGATATTGACACCGAGTTCGGGCATTTCTTGATCCGGGACTTGTAATTCGGCGGTGTTTTCACGTTACTCAGCCATTTTACCGCTTGTCTTCCTTGGTCAGCAGCTTTTCGACGCTATCCGCCCGGCCGCCGATGTTCTCGATTTTCTTGGCAAGCGCGGAGGGGGTGACCGTGTCGGCGAGCATTGTGTCGACCATGACGAAGTTGGGCCGGCCGTCGACGTCACGGATGGCAAAGGCCCCGGCGGGGATGGTCATGTTCTTCCGGAGGATGGCTTCGTAATATTTCGCGTCGGCCGGGCCGCACTCGCTGTAGATGATCACCAGCGGTGCGCCTTGGGAATCCCGGTGGCCGAAGTAGATAGCGACTTTCTGGGTCCGTCCACCGGGCAACGAGAGTTTGAAGCGGAACGACTTCCCCGAGCCGGTCGGCTCCACGCCCAGCAAATCGGCAGTGCGGCGGATACAGTCGTCCGTGTCCACTTCAGCAGCTTTAGTTGTCGGGTCGCTGTGCCATTTCCGCCACCGGTGGACATCAGTCCCGAACGTTTGGCCGGTGATTGCGGTCAATGCCTCGCTGACGTCGATGACCAGCACGCCCCGTTCGAGCAAGTCGATCAACGGCCCGACCGCTTCGACTGCCCGAAGGTCTTGCAGCGACTCGACGGCCGCCCAAACGACCGACTCGTTGGTCGCATCCAGGCATTCGAGCAAAGGCCGGACGGCCTTCGCGGCGACGAGCTTCTGTCGTGCCGTTCGGCGGAGCCGTGGTTCGTAGAGTTGTTGGACGAGATCGGCGAATTCGTTTTCGTTTGAAGGGTCCATCGCACTACCACTATCAGGGCATAAGTAACTACACTGCGGGGCAAGACAAAGGGCGTCCCCTGGCGCGGTTGATTATAGCCTTGCCCCAGGCTTCATCAAGGTGCGGCATTGACCCGGTAAAATATCTACCTAATTCGTGGGGTAAAAATTACCGGAAGCATAACTCCATTTGCGGGGGTAGTTTACCTGGTTTTACTTTTGTGCAGTGGAATCTATACTTGCTTGTGGACGAACTCGCTTCTTTCAAGAGTGGTTGCGTCTGGGGCAGGAACGATGACGTGCAGCGAACTGGCGGCCAGCATCCAAAAGTTGCAGCCGGAGGCGACCCCGGGCGAGGTTGCGCGAATCTGCCTCCTTCTGGCGAACTGTGTCGGCAATCTCGACCACCTGGATGACGAGGGACGCCTTGAGAAGGCGTGGCGGGAGATGCGAGTTCGGCTTCAGGCGGCAACCGACCAACACGCCGGCATGACCGCGGAGTTGGAAGAACTCTCGCGAACCCCCCCCGACGACTTCACGCTGAAAGAAGTCTGGGTCCTGATTCGGGCGATCAAGGTGCAGGGCCGGATATTGCAGCTCTACGTGGGGCAACCGGCGGTCGATGTCTGAAGCCTCTACCGCCTCGGGTATCCCGGGCGACCGGATATCCGCTCTTGCCCGCCCTCCTCATCGAAGATGGTCCAGACGGGGATGTCCTTCTTCAGGCGGTTGACATAGTCGTTCTGGGCCTGAAGGGTCCGCTGCTGACGGATCTTTTCTCGGATTTCGACCTGTGCGTCAACGAAAGGAGTTCGCCCGGCTTCCGTGCGCTCGATGACGCGAATGATGTGAAAGCCGCTATCCGTCTTGATGATCTGGCTGAGTTGCCCGACCGGCAATCCGAAGATCGCCCGGTCAAGCTCTTCGGAGACCAGAACGCCTTTGGAAGTCCAATCCCGCTGACCGCCTTCTTCGGCCGTGGTGCCGCCGGAGAATCGCCGCGCGACATCGGCAAATGGGGCGCCGGCGATCACCATATTCCCCAATTCAACGATAGCCGCTTTGGCTTCGGCGTTGCTGGGATACTTGGAAAAGCGGACCAACAACTCTTCCCAGCGTGCCCGGGCCGGGTGCTCGAAGTCGCTCAGATGGCCGCGATAATACTCCATCATCTCATCATACGCGATTTCCTGGTCGGACTTGGTCTGCTCATGGCCCCATTGCTGCGCGAGGCTGCGCTTGATAAATGCCTTTTTCTCCCGGGCGAGCGACGTACCGGCCTGGTGCATTTTTTCGTCGAGTTCCCTTCGCGAGCCGGCCTTTGTGTTCTTCATCAGCTTCTTGACCACGTGTGTCTCGAAGTGCTTGGCGATGTTCTCTTCGATACGGGGGAAGTGTTCCTCCGGAATGGTGTTGCGTGCGTCACAATAGACCAGCATGGTTTCGATATGCGGCTTCAAGCGTTTCTGCATTTGTTCCCTGATGGCAGCTTGTAGCTTATGGTCCGGTACGCGGTCCTTGTTGTTGTCGAGCCACACTTTTGCACCGGCCATGACCTCGTCATAGGTGATTGCCTCGGAGCCGACAATGGCTATCGTCTGCGCCCCTTCTATGGCAACGGCTTGCGCCCCGTCGTGGAGTTGCACCGGTGGGTGTGGATAGTGGCCTTCCCGGTGACCTTCGGGTGATGGCCTTGGTGGACCGCCGGGCCACGACTGGCCCCGGGAGGCCGTTCTCGGCTGCGTGGGTGGGAGCGGAACCGCGTTGTGCGGCCTCGTCCCCTGGAATCCGGGGAGCGCCGCCCCCGGCACGAAGTTGTGCTCTTGGGCAGACGACACGGCCCCGAGACTCGGAGGCAAGCAGATTGCCAAAACGGCTTTCAAGAGCAAGCTTGTCGATTCAACGAGACGTGGCACAGAATCGGTTCCGGCGGGGACATGAGACGAGGGAGGCGGCGCATTGACCGACCTCTTGACAAGGGGCGGGATTATAGCGACAGAGTTACTTTGGTTGCAACAGGGATTTGACACGCCCAAGGATCGCATCGGGCGGCGAAAGCCGACTCTCCAACGGGAGATACGCGCTTCTGTCGTCCACGATCCTAAGCTTCCCCCCAGTGGTGGTAGCCAGGCGGCGGATTTCCCCGCTGGAAGCATAGTCGAACACCAAATACTCGTCTTCCATGTGGATAGAGCGGATCTTCCAGCGATGGGCGGCGATTCGCAACTCGGCGAGGAGCATCAGGCGGGCCACCATATCGGGGGGCGGGCCAAATCGGTCCCCCAGTTCCGCAGCGAAGTCCTCCAGTTCGCTCTCGCTTGTTACCCGGGCGAGCCGTCGGTACAAGTCGATCTTCAGCCGCATGTCGGAAACATAAGTTCGGGGTATGTATGCTCCGCCCGGCAAATCGATGTCCACCTCGATCGATTTTTGTGGCGGCAACTGCTTGAGCTGGCGAACGGCTTGTTCCAACAGCGAGCAGTAGAGTTGATAGCCGACCAGGGTGATGTGTCCGCTTTGTTCGGTACCGAGGATATTTCCCGCCCCGCGAATCTCCAGGTCGCGCATGGCGATGGCAAACCCCGCTCCCATGTCGCTAAATTCCTCGATTGCGCGAAGGCGCTTCGCGGCGCCGGGTGTGAGGTTTTTCTTGGGATCGATCAACAGGTAGCAGTATGCCCGATGCTTGTACCGCCCGACGCGGCCGCGGAGTTGGTGCAGATCGGCCAAGCCGTAGCGGTCGGCTTCGTCGATAAAGATCGTGTTGGCGTTGGGGATATCGAGCCCGCTCTCGACGATCGTGGTGGCCAGGAGCATATCGAAGCGGTGGTCGACGAAGTCGAGCATGACCTTTTCGAGTTCCGCTTCAGGCATCTGGCCGTGGGCAATCCTGGTTTTTGCATCAGGCACGATCTGCCGCAGGCGCCCGGCGACGGTCTCGATATCCTGCACGCGGTTGTGAACGAAGAATATCTGCCCGCCGCGATTCAACTCCCGAATAACGGCATGGCGGATCACGTCGGAATGGAAGCGGGTTACCCGCGTTTCCACGGCGAGGCGGTCTTCGGGCGGGGTCTCCAGGTTGGAGATGTCGCGGAGCCCGAGCAACCCCATGTGCAACGTGCGGGGAATCGGCGTCGCGGTCATCGTCAGCACGTCCACCGTCTGCCGCAGAGCCTTCAGGCGCTCCTTGACCTCGACGCCGAAACGCTGTTCCTCGTCGATAACCACCAGGCCCAAGTTGTGGAACGTCACGTCGGGTTGGGCCAGGCGGTGCGTGCCGATAACGATATCGACCGAACCGGCGGCCAGTTGTCTGACGATTTCGGCCTGCTGCTTGCGGGTGGCAAATCGCGAGAGGACCGCGATCTCGAACGGGAATTCGGCCATGCGATCGGTAAATGTGCGGTGGTGCTGTTCGGCAAGGATCGTGGTGGGTACCAGCACGGCCGCCTGGTAACCGGCATCCACTGCCTTGAAGGCTGCCCGCATCGCCAACTCCGTCTTGCCGTAGCCAACGTCGCCGCAAAGCAATCGGTCCATGGGCCGCGGGCGGTTCATGTCGTTGCGGATCGATTCCACGGAGGCCAACTGGTCTTCGGTTTCGCGGTACGGAAACGAGGCGTCGAACTCGCGTTGCCATTCGGTATCCAGCGAGAACGCGATACCCGGGCGCGACATGCGGGCGGCCTGCAACTCGAGCATGTCGGCCGCCATATCGCTCACCGCATTGCGGACCTTCTCTTTTTGTCTGGTCCAGGTTCGACCGCCGAGCCTCGCCAGCGTGGGGCGACTCTTGCTTCCGCCGACGTACTTCTGCACCAGCCCGATCTTCGAGCTCGGCACGTAGAGTCTTGTCCCGCCGCGGAACTCGAGCACCAAGTGCTCTTCGACCTGGCCGGCCTTTTCGAGGAGTTTCATGCCACGGTAGCGGGCGATGCCGTGGGCGACGTGGACGACCAGGTTGCCTTCGTGGAGTTCGACGAAGCTGTCGATCACCCGTCCGAGGCGCCGGCGTGTACGCCGCTGAATGTCGTGCCGCCGAAACAGTTCCCCGCTGCTGAGCAACACGGTCCCCTCGGACACGATGCGGAAGCCATTGTGCAACATACCGACGGGGAAATGGAGCCCCCCGTCTTTTGCGAGTTGCGTGGCGCCGAAGATTTCGCTCAGGCGTTGCACTTCTGCTTCGGTCTGGCAGACGATGAAAACTTCCTGTCCGGCGACGGCATCGTCGAGTTCATCGCGGACCTTTTCAACATTGCCGCTGAAGCGTTCGACCGATTCGATGTTCAGCCGACAGGTTGCCTCCAGCGAGCCGGCTGCGACCGCCGACGCCGTGACGGATGGAAACCGCAACACCCGTTCCATCACCGCCGCCGTGCTGTGGAAATCCCGGGGGCATTCGACCCGCTGGAGGTAGTGGCGGCCTTGCGTTTCCATCTCGCCCGGCTCGATCAGCAGCCACCAGGTTTCCGGCGGGAGAAAATCGGCGAGGTGTGCCCGGTCGTCGGAATTCGGCTCCAACATCGTCACGTCGATCGCGTCCAGGGTCCCAAGGCTCCGCTGGCTGGTTACTTCAAAGCGCCGGAGCGATTCGATCTTGTCGCCGAAGAACTCAATGCGGACGGGGTCGTACCAGTCGGGAGCGAAGACATCAACGATCCCGCCGCGGACCGAGAACTCACCCGGCAACTCAACCGCCGTCGTGTTGTGAAACCCGTTCTCGACCAGCCACCGGGCCAAGGGCTCGATGCCCATCTCCGCACCGACCTGTAGCGACCGGGTTTTCCGCGCAAGCGACTCGTGGTGGGGAACCGGCTGCAACAGACTCTGGATGCTCGTGACAACGAGTCTGGGGGGATCGGGACCTTCCAGCAGCTTCAAGAGCCGCACGCGATCGCCGAAGACTTCGTCGTGGATCAGCCGTTCGGCGGGCAAGGATTCCCAGGCGGGAAATCGCTCAGGCGCAATTGGCGTGAAAAGCTCCAGGTCGTCGACCATCTCGTCAACTTGATCGACCAGCGGGCAAACGACGGCCAGTGAGGTCGGGGCGTGCGAGGCCAATACCGCCGCCACCAGCGCGCAGGAAGACCCCCAGACTCCGTCCAGAGTCGCCGCATGGCCCGATTTCAGACTGTCGACGACCCCGGCGAAACCCTCTTGCCGCTCCAGCAAATCGGCCAGTTGAAACAACCGGTCCGACGTTAGGGGGGGCATTACAGTGTCCGCCATAATCTACCTCTATCTTATCCACTTGAGTGGTTCCCGCCCAGGTCGGTTTGGAAATCGCACAAGGTGGCGCCATGCCCGCCTGAAATGGCCCCCGGACCATCAACGAAGCGGTCTTGTCGCCGGTTTCTTGGGGGGAACGGTAAGGTGTGGGTAGCACGGGGTTCTGCGAAGAAACCGTCGCGGAAAAAGAAAGCGGTGACTTGTCACCGCACTCCAAGGCTTGTGCCACGGCCGACTATTTGAAGCCGCCCTCCTCGGTGCCAACGGCGTGTTTGCCGTGGCATTCCGTGCAAACGGCGCCGGCCTCGATCCAACGTCCGTTCGGTCGCCGCTTGCTGTCCCACTCCTCCAGAAACGCCTCTACTTTTTCGGGGTGTTTGTGCTCAGGGTGACATTGCTCACAGAAGTGGACCATCTCGGCTCGCCCCCATACTACGTCCGGACGCATGATGTTGAATTCGTCGGCGCGGTGGACCTCCGAATCGCCGTGGCAGGCCATGCACGTAATGCCGGCCTCGAGATGGGTGGCCGAGATCAACTCCTTCTCGAAGTCGATGTGGCAGATCATACACGAGTCATTGGTATCCTCGAAACCCGAGTCGTACAGCACGGGATCCTTCTCATTGTAAAGCGGGTTCGTCACCGGGACAATCTCATCGGCACGTTCTTCGGCCATCGCAGCCGCTGTACTCCTGCTGGGAACCGTCACACCGGCGCCGGGCGATGGATCGTCGGAAAGGGACTCCCATGGGGGGGCTAAACTGCTCTCAACCGGCGGTGTGCATCCCGCCATTGCGAAAACGACAAGGCTCAGTACCACGGGAGGCAGCATTTGGCGAGGCGGGAACATGGGAGTTTTCTCTCGGCAGGGACTTGAAGTGGAAACCCTCAAATATAAGACCCGCTATCCCCATCTGCAAGCAACTCGGCCCAAGTTGCATCCCGCGCACGGGTGGAGCGTTAATCCGGGACCGTTGCGGCAGCAACCCGTCGGAAGTGCATAACAGTTTTGGCAACCGGAGGATTAACGGGTAGTTCGCCGGCCTTGCCGATATCGCATATTCCAAGCACAATGGGCCGCATGGGGAAACCACTCACTGCCGAGCAGCTTGTCGATGACTTCGGCGCCAAGACGGCCATTGCCCGGCTTGGCGTGCAAACGATCTACGAGGCCCTCGATATTCCAAGATCCCCCGCACTCGCCGGGTGGGCAGGGCTTTTGGGAAGGGCCACCGGGCGCAGTCCGAGCCGGCCGTGGCCGGGGGCCGCAAGGGCCGCAGCAGGCTATGGCATTGACGCCGGTCGGTTCGGTCCCGATGCGTTTCTCCTCGCCTTGCAGACTTACTATGCCATGGTCGTCCGCCGGCTTCTTAGCCGGTTTCTTGGGTTACCAAAAACCGATTCCGCCGGCGAGGACCTCTTCAAATGGCATCTAACCGCGCGATCCGGGCCGGTCAGGCAATTGACCGATCGGATGGCGGGGGCGATGGCCGAGTACAACCTGGGTCCGTTCTCGCAAGACGGGACGGGAAAAGGCGATTTGTTCAAACGGCTCTACCAGGAGCTGTTCCCCAAAGCGTTGCGGCACGAGTTGGGCGAGTACTACACCCCCGACTGGCTCGCCCGGCACGTCTTGGATCAGGCGGGCTTCGACGGAAATCCCGATCGGCGGCTGCTCGATCCGGCGTGTGGGTCGGGGACGTTTCTGGTAACGGCGATTCAACGGATTCTCGAGCGTTGCCCGGAAGTGTCCGGCGCCGATCTTTGCCGCAAAATTCTCGCCAACGTCGTCGGATTCGACCTCAACCCCTTGGCGGTGATGACGGCACGGGCAAACTACCTGATTGCGCTGGCGGGACTTCTGCCCGACGCGGGCGAGATCGAGATTCCGGTCTATCTTGCGGATTCCATTCTCGACGAGCGGGGAGACGGTCCGTTCGATTGCGTCGTCGGCAACCCGCCGTGGATCACCTGGGACAATCTGCCCGACGACTACCGCGAAGCGACCAAACCGCTCTGGAATTCCTACGGGCTGTTCTCGCTATCCGGGAATGAAGCCCGGCACGGCGGCGGGAAAAAGGACCTTTCGATGCTGATGCTCGCCGTCAGTGCCGACCGCTATCTCCGCCGGGGCGGGCGGCTGGCGATGGTCGTCACCCAAACGCTCTTCCAGACAAAAGGGGCCGGCGATGGTTTCCGGCGGTTTCAGCTCGGCGACGAAGGCGAGCGGCTCAAGGTGCTCCGCGTGGACGATATGGTTGCGATGAAACCCTTTGATGCCGCCAACTGGACGAGCACGATCTCACTCGAAAAAGGGGCGCCGACGCAATATCCGGTAACCTACGTCAAGTGGCTTCCCGCGGCGGGCGGCGAAAAGGGGGCAGACACCTCTTGCCGGAACGGCCCGCGCGTTTCGCAGCGGACCTACCTTGCCGAGCCGATCGAACCGTCGCGGCCGGGCTCGCCGTGGTTTCTGCGGCCCGAGGGGTTGCAGACGCCGCTGGATCGGCTGGTCGGGCCCTCCGGCTATGCGGCCCATCTCGGCGCAAACAGCGGCGGGGCCAACGGCGTCTACTGGGTCGAACTCGTCGAAAAATCCGGCGACGGTATTCTTGTCCGCAACATCGCGCAGAAGAGCAAGCGAGACCTTGACCGCGTCGAACGGCCCGTCGAGCCGCATCTGTTGTACCCGCTGGCGCGCTGGGGGGACGTCTCCCGCTGGTGCGTGAAGACGTCGGCTCACATCATCCTTGCCCAGGACGTTACCAGCCGCAGCGGCATCCGCGAAGCGACGATGCGACAAGACTACCCGCTGACTTACGAGTACTTGCGGAGGTTCGAGCGCGTGCTGCGAGCCCGTGCGGCCTATAAGCGGTACCAGGGAACAAAGCCGTTCTATTCGATGTACAACGTCGATACGTTTACGGTCGCCCCGATCAAGGTCGTCTGGCGGCGGATGGACAAGCGGATCAACGCAGCGGTCGCCGGACCGGTCGACGATCCGCTCTTGGGGCGCCGGCCGGTCGTCCCGCAGGAGACGTGCGTGTTAGTCGAGTGCGGCTCGACGGACGAGGCCCACTACGTGTGTGCCGTGTTGAACAGCTCGGTCGCCGATTTTCTGGTGGCTTCACACAGCGTCCACGGCGGCAAGGGGTTCGGAACGCCGGGCATGCTCGATTACGTCCGGCTGCGGCGATTCGACCCGCAGAACCGGCGGCACGCGGAGCTGGCGGCGTGCAGCCGCACGGCACACCGCATCGTCGCCGAGGGAATTGCCCCCGACATTGTCCAGCGGCAAATCGATGAACTGGCGGCGGAACTCTGGGGGCTGAAGGAAAAGGAGTTCGAGGCGATCTGCCGTGAACAAGCGTTCTTACTCGGCAGTTAGGGATCGCCCGGAAACAAGTTCGGCAATTGGGCCGATAAAGCCGCGACCGGTGAGGCTGTGACTTTTTGGCGTTTGACACGTTCAGTCTGTAGGGAACGCCCTCTGTGGCGTTCCGGGAAGCAGCAACGAGCGTGTTTTCCGGGTTTCGGAACGCCACAGAGGGCGTTCCCTACAAAAAGTCACAGCCTCAGCGGTCGCGCCTCGCGTCACCAGAAGCCGTTCCCAGCGTTGCTCGGCGCGACCAACGGTCGCGGCTTTATACCGTGTTGTTCAATCCCACGGGCTTGTTCTTTCCGGTTCCTTGGGGTGCTTCAGCGCCTCGATTTCGGCATCTTCCTCGGCAACCCGCTGCGGCCTGGCAATGCGCACGTGCCGGACCTCGCGGGCCACGGCGGGAAGGTTCAGCAGGAAGACGATCAGGGCGAACACCGGAAGAAGAAGGAGCACTACGGGGGCGTCCGACGGAAGGCCTCTCGATTCCCCGAATTCCATCAGCGTCCAGAACGGGTTCGTGATCTGCATGAGGCTGTACCCGGCGCGGTTCCACAAGTGTACGGCGCCCGGCACGAGGACACCCAACAGCACCAGCACGATCTGAACCAGGGCAACCAGCGGGATTCCGACCCGGCCGAACCTGCGCAACAGGCGGGCCAACAGTAGCCCGATGCCGAGATAGATGGTCAGGTAGCAGACGGCCACCACTCCGAAAGCACACATTTCGCCGGCACGCGACGAATCCCAACGCGACATCGTCGACGATTCGAAGAGGGTGGCGACCGCAACGGCATTGAGGACGACGGCCAGCATGCCGCACATGCTGGCGACGGCCATCAGGTAGCCCGTCCCGGGTCCCGGGTTGAACCACGTCAGGAAGGCGCGGCCGAGAAAGCTTTGCGGAAGCCGCCGCTTCACGCGGGAGGAGAGTTCGGGTGATTCGCCGGTCATCAACGCCCCCATGATCCACCAGTGCGCCAGGACGAAGGACATGAAGACCACCAGCATTTCCTCTTCGCCTTTTAATTCCGCAATCCATCCCCACGCCATCCAGCCGGCGAACAGGGCGTATTGTGCCAGCATGGTGATGCGCAATCGGGTGGACCGGTTGTCGCTGCTGAAGGTGATCTGTGCCACGGCCGCGTAGAACAGCAATACGGCGTAGCTCACGTATGCGGTCATCACGGCGGCGTTGGCCACCCAGAAATAGGGTTCGCCGAATGCGACGTCGCCGGACTCGATCGCCATCATTACCAAAGCTATGCCGCATCCGAATCCATAAAGCAGCCCGGCGATCAACACCACCGACAGCACGACCTGCCAGTGCCTTTGCGTGCTGAAGGTGCCGAAGAACAACCCGATGATCGACAGGCCGAACGACGCCGCGACCAGGTAGAACAAAATGAACAGGATCGTAGGGAAGTCGATTCCCCGCAGCAAGTACGTAAACGCCAGACAGGGGGAGATGGCCGAGAGGTAGACCAGCATCTGGAGCACCGCGCTGCCGAGCTTTCCGCGCACGATCTGCCGCGGGCCGAGCGTGGTGATCGACATCAACTCGTAGGTCCCATCCTCCTGCTCCGCGGCGAGCGAACGGAACGCCCCAAAAGGGACGATCACAATCAACGGGAATGACAGAATAATGTAGTAGCCGCCGAACATCGTGGCGCCGTATGCCCCGTACCGGATATCGGTCCCGATCCACGCAATGCCCAGGATCGACCATGTCCAGCCGAACAGCAGCAACAGGGCAAAGGTGATGGTAAACTGCCGGCTCTTCAGCGCCTGGCGGGTCTCCTTGACGAGAATCGGGTTCAGGTGGTCGCCCAACCAGGTCACCATGCGGTCGACGATCGTTCGTGCCCGGGGTAGCGAGACCTGCGGGGCCGGCGCGTCGATCGGTGCGAAATCGGCGGGTGCGCTCATTGGACCAGCCCCTCGGTGACCTGCATGAAGACGTCTTCGAGGGTCTGCTGCTGCGAGCCGAAGGCCACGACGCGGAAGCCGGCCTCGATAATCGACCGCAACAGGGCGGCCTCCGCTTCGAGGTCGCCGGCATGGACGAACCGGACGGTATCGCCGGCAAGTTGAATCCCCTCGGCGTCGCCGTTTTTCGCGAGCCAGTCGCCCAGGTTGCCGGCGCCGCCGATGACGCGGACCTCGACGGTGTTGTGCTGCTTCCGTCCCTTTTGTTGGATCTGCTCGACGGTGCCGACCGCCAGGAGTTGCCCCCGCTCGATGATTCCGACCATGTCGCAGATTTCGGCCAGTTCGGTGAGGATGTGAGAGCTGATGAGGATGGCCTTTCCATCGTCGGCCAGTTTGCGGATCATCGCGCGGAGTTCGATCCTCGCCCTGGGGTCGAGCCCGGCGGCGGGCTCATCGAGCACGAGGACCGCCGGGTCGTGGATCAGCGCGCGGCCGAGGCAGAGCCGCTGTTTCATCCCCTTCGAGAGCCCCTTGGTCGATTTCTCGGCGAGCACGTCGAGTCCGGTGAAGTCCATTACCCGCTCGACGGCGTCCTTCCGTTCTTGCTGCCGGAGTTGGTACGATCGGGCGAAGAAATCGAGGTACTCGCGGACGTCGACGTTGGGATAGGTTCCGAAGTAGTCGGGCATGAACCCGAGCCGCCGCCGCACGCGATCGGGATCGTTGACGACCGAGAAGCCGTCGATCATGGCGTCGCCGGCGTTCGGCAAGTCGAGCGTGGCGAGAATTCTCATGCTCGTGGTCTTGCCGGCGCCGTTGGGGCCGATATATCCGAACACCTCTCCCGGCCGGACGGTAAACGAAACGTCGTCCACCGCCCGCGTCCAACCGAAGTACCGGTGCAGGCGGCGCAATTCGATCATGGGGCGAAGGTCGACGTTCTCCTGCATCACCACTTCCCAAAAACTACGTGATAGCTGGCTTCCTCTCTTGCCGACGGGGTGCCGAGGACCGCCTCCGGCGACTGTTCTACAATAGCGACGTAACTGCCGGGTTCCAGGGAGGCCGCTCCCGCGGGGGCGCCGAGCGTTGCCAGCGCCCTTTCCATTCGAGAGGTGTGTTGGCTGGGCGAGTCGGGATCCCCGTACATGCTGCCCCTGGCCATGATCATGCGGCGCCGGTAGCCGATGCCAAAAGGTCCGTAACTGTCCCCTTCAAATCCCGGGGGTTCTGAGGGGTGATTCGCGCGGTGGGTCTTGGTCAGACGCGGCCAGGCGGCCTGCACCGTCACCGGCTTCAAGGCGGCAGTGGCGTCCGCGCCGACTTCTTCGGCCCAATAGCCGTCTCCCTCGGTCGAATAGACCAGCAACTGCCGGATCGGCGAACCGAGGCGATTGGTGATTTGAAACGTGCCGTCGGCCGACGCGGTCAGGTCCAGCCCGCGGCTGCTCTCGCGCGATCGAACGGTAAGGTATTGCGTGGGTGTCCGCGAGGCGAGCCATCCCCGGCGGAGTTGTTGGTCCGATTCCCAAAAGAGCGTGCGGCGCCTGCCGTGGTCGTTGTAGTAGCCGGCCGGCACGTTTTCCAGGGGAAGAACAGCCACGTCGGCCGGAAATCTCAGGCCGCCGCGGGGCGCCAAGCCGGCATAGTACGACAGCCGCGACCAGCAGACCGCCCGGCCGCGGCCCTGGTCGAGCCGGGTTACGCTCCGCACGCGGACGCGGGTCCCCAGCCCGTCGGCCAAAATCGCGTACGCGAACAGCCCCAGGGTCACTGCGGCCGCACCGAGGGGAATGGTCACGACCAACAGGTGCAACCGCCGCCAACGCCGCAGGAGCCAGTAGTTCAGAGGTCCGATCGCCAGCACGAACAGTGTGATCAGGATGCAAAACGCCCCCACCGGCGCCAGACCGACGTCGGGAATCAGGAAATTCCAGTAGTCCGCGTTCACCTCGTGCGTTGACATCCCGTGGCGCTTGTACCACAACCAGCGGTCGGTCCCCATCGAGTTCAGGAGCCAGGCCCAGTCCTGCGCTTTGGCGGCGGGTTCCTCGACACTGTTTGGGAAGGGGTTGTCTGTCGCTATGGCCACGATCAGCCCCAACTCGTATTCGTGAAGCAGAAAAGGAGTCGGAAGCTTGCCCGTTTGAGGTTTCTTCCCGGTCTCTTTGAACAAGACCGTTTTTCCACCGGGGGACACTTCGATAAGGTCTTCGACAAGGACTTCCTCAGACCCGGCATAGATGGGACCGCCCGGATATGCAGGATCATAGACTGCAGGGCCTGCATAGACGACATTTCCCGGATATTCCTCGCCTCGCGCCGTCATCAGCGGTTTGCCGAATTTGGCCCGGTTCGGCTTCTTCCAACCCCGCCGGGTCGGATCGGCCCCGTCCGCGGCATCTGCCTCGAGGCCGGCCAGGTTTTCCAATTCGGCCAGGCCGTTCCAGCCGGGGTCGGGACCGGCGCCGTAGACCCAGAGGTTCCCGCCCGACGCGGTCCAATCGAGGATCGCGGCGAACGCTGCGGGATTGGCCTTTTTCAACCGGGCAAGCTCGTCCAGCGACGCGCAGACGACATCCAGACCGGAATAGTCGATCCAGCGCGGCGGGAGGTCCCCCGCCGGCAGCGCGAAGGCGCTCGGCAGTCGCAGTTTCGTCGGATTGTTCGGATCCACCGCCGGCACGCCGCGATATCGGTTGTACTCTTGGACCGGCAGGAGCATCGCCAATTCGTGCGTATCGGGCAATTCCTTTCCCAACACCAAGATGGCCGGAAGGTGATCGACGAACTGTTGCGCCCCGTAGTAATTGGAAACTCCGCCCCACCCCGGGGTCGAAAGCGCCTTGCGGAGCCTTCCGTCTTCCCAGACTTCGATTTTGTAGGCGTTCCAGGAGGATATCTGCGGAACGCTCAAGGTTGCCTCGACGGGGCCTGAACCGGCCGGGATCTCGATGAATTCGGCAACGGAAAGATGTTGCTGCTGCCGCCAGCCGTGACTGACCAGGTGTAATGGTTCACCGTGAACTGGAATCTCGGCGGGTCAGAATAAGCAACAATT
>CAZJRB010000095.1:0-29863 GCA_964547995.1 uncultured Planctomycetaceae bacterium
TCGAAGCGGCCTGCAAGAGCGTCGTGAAAACACGCCTATGCCGCAGCGGAATGCGCTGGTCCCGCGCCGGCGGAGAACATATCCTCAGCCTGCGAACCTACGTGAAATCCGACCGATGGAACGCCATGTGGACCCAATACAAACGGATCGAATGGCAACGTTCCCCATGCAACACTACGTAGAAACGAGCCTGCACCTTTTGATTCGATGTGTTCGCGGCTTCATGAGGACAATTCCGGAAGTTATTTCTTTACGAGCTCTAAAGCCGACCGAGACGCTTCAGATGGGCCTTCCACAGGTCCTCCCGCACCCAAAGCATGACGAGTTCCTGGGGACGGACTTCGTAGAAGCCGGTCATCAGGTGCGTGGCGTCGAGTTTCCCGGTCAAAGCCGCATCGTATTGCGGCGAGGAGAGGACCACCGGTGCGTCCGCATTTGGTGGCAGCGTCGTCCATAGTTTGACGTCCTCGAAACGGCGCAAGTACCAGGGCAGCGGCCAGTAGTAGCCGTCGCTCCAGACGACCTTGACCGGCGTGGCGTGGCCGTCGGGGCTCGCCTCGGCAAGCTGCTCCAGCATGCTGGCCAATTGCGTGATGCCGGGCGACGTGTGGGCGTAGACGTACGGATTGCACGGGTCGGCGGGGAGAACGTAACTTGCCCGATGCGATTGCCGGGCGAGTTGCACACCGGCCGCCAGCAGAAGAACACCCAGCACTATCTTCAGCGGTAACGTCGGAATCACACGGACCAGAGCGACGGCCCCGACGCCCGCCAAGAGAATCATCCCCAACAGGAACTCCAACAGACACCAGGGGGTCTTGTACGGGATCGCGCTGTAGGCGGCGGTCAAGACTATGGTGTAAAAGCCGAGCCACCGGACGAACCGCACGCTCGCGTCAGGCAGCAGCGTACTTTTGGGAATCAGCGCAACCACGAAGCCGGCTGCCGCCAGCACCAGAATGAGACCCTCCGAGCAGAATGGACCGTTACCGAGCCGCCACCAGCCCGCGCGGTGCAGGTAGAAGCACCAGGGATGCACATGGTATGCGTCGCCGACTGCGCGGCGGAACCACGGGAAATACGTCAGCACGCCGTTAATCGGCCCCCGGGGATTCGTGAAGAACGACGACAGCAGGGCGACGGCCACAAGCCCTGCCGCGGCAAGGCCCAACGCCAGGTGCCAACGCGGCCGGGCCGGCAGGTTCGTCGGCGACTCCTCGCGCCACAGACGCCCCCAAACCCATGTGAATCCCATCGCGATGCCCGCGGCCACGTAGGCGAGCACGGCCGTCTCCTTGGTCGCCTGCATCAGTCCGATGCACGCGCCCGCGGCCAGGCACCAGGCGAGCTTGTCGCTTTGGGCGTAGCGCCAGCCGGCCGCGATGGCCGCCATTGTAAAGAAGACCAAAAGCGTTTCGTGAATGAAGTAACGGCTGTAGAAGACCATGGCGGGCGAAACGGCCGCCAACACGGCCGCACAAATGGCCGCCGGTTTCCCCAGGGCATCGCCCAGCAGCCAAACGAGGAGGATCACGCCGGCGCCGAACAGCACGGGCACGATTCGATACGTCCGTTCGGTTGTCTCGGCAAACGTGGTGGCACCACCCAACCACGCCGAGGGCAAGGTGGCATAGGTCAACGTCGGGCCGTGGAACTCGTCGGGGTTGTACGTATAGCGGCCTTGCTGCCAAAGGTCCCGGAAGATCGCGGCCTGCACTGCTTCATCGGCGTGCATCGGCCGGTCGCAAAGCTGCGGCAGCCGGAACGCCAGTCCGCCCGCGCCGATGAGCAGAAATAGCAGAAAAAAGAGGAACTGTCGTTTCACAGGGCTGAAATCGCAAGGGGCCATCGTGCTATCACGCTATCCTAGCGGGCCGGTTTTCGCAAGTACGCTCCTGCAAAAATGGCAACACCGGCGTCGGGCAAAAGCCCCGGCACTGCATGCCGGGGTTCCCCGCCTTGGATTGACAAACCGGCACTCCGGCGGGATATTGGAGGAAATAATCGGACGGTCAGAAAGAGGAGCAAAGCTATGCTGCGCGTCACCCCGATTCTGCTCGGCATCGTCTGTATACCCTCCTGGTGCCTTGCCGGTGAATCAAAAGAAGCAAAAGTCGCCCTAAAGACGGAGACCCCGGAGGAAATGCTCATCGGCACCCCGCCCGATGTATTAGCCAAGCTCTTTCCCGGCCTGGAAAAACCGCCCGAGGGCAAACGGCCGGATTTCATGGTTCCCAAGGGCACGGTCAACCTGGCGCTGAAGAAGAAAGTCACCTCCAGCGATCCCAGGCCGATCATCGGCGAACTGAAGTACGTTACCGACGGCAACAAGCAAGGGACCGACCAGAGCTACGTCGAGCTGAGCCCCATGACGCAATGGGTCCGGATCGACCTGGGCGTGCCGTCCCGCATCTACGCCATTTTCCTTTGGCACTTTTTCCGCGAAGCCCGGGGCTATCGCGACGTCATCATCCAGGTGGCCGACGACGCCGCGTTCACCAAGGGCGTGCAGACGATCTACAACAACGACCAGGACAATTCGTCCGGTAAGGGCATCGGAAAGGACCGGCCCTACATCGAGACCAACCTCGGCAAGCTGATCGACGCCAAGGGCGTCAAGGGGCGCTACGTGCGATTGTACAGCAACGGCAACACCGCCAACGATCTCAACCACTACGTCGAAGTAGAGGTCTTTGGAAAACCGGCTTCGTGAGCATGCAAGGTACGTCTCGTTCCCATGCTCTGCATGGGAACGTACTGCTGCAATGCTCTGAGCTTGTGAAAGGACCAGTGTGGCACGGCACTCCGTGCCACGCTCCGCGGTGCGCGACCGCTGGTCGCGGCTTTACAAGACGAACAACACATCGACGCCATAACGAAAGGAGCCTCTCGAATGTCCCAGAAGAAAACGACAGACACCGACCTGTCCCGACGCCGCTTCGTGGCGGGCGCGGGGGCGGCGGCCGCAACCTTCGCAATTGTCCGGCCCCAGTCCGCCCGCGGCTTCGCCGAGAACGCCAAGGTCGATCTCGGCATCATCGGCTGCGGGGGCCGGGGTACATGGATCACCGGTCTGTTCTCGCAACACGGCGGATACAACATCGTGGCCGCCGCCGACTACTTCCAGGACCGCACCGACAACCTGGGCGGCAAGTTCGGGGTCAAGCCGGCGAACCGCTTCACGGGTCTGTCGGGCTATCACCGGTTGCTGGAGCAGAATCTCGACGCCGTGGCGATCGAATCGCCCCCGTACTTCCACCCCGAGCAGGCGGCCGCCGCGGTCGCCGCCGGCAAGCACGTCTACGTCGCCAAGCCGATTGCGGTCGACGTGCCCGGCTGCAAGACAATCGAACAGAGCGGCAAGAAGGCGACCGCCGCCAAGCGCTGCTTCCTGGTCGATTTCCAGACCCGGGCCGACCGGTTCTACATCGAGGCCCTGAAGCGGGTCCACGACGGGGCCATCGGCCGGTTTGCCTTCGGCGAGTCCTCCTATCACGCCGGCATCCCCTGGGGAGGGCAGATCAAGTTTGCAAAGGATGCCAAAAGCAACCCGGAGGCCCGACTGAGGGCGTGGGGCCTCGACCGAATCCTCTCCGGCGACATCATCACCGAGCAGAACATCCACACCCTTGACGTGGCAAGCTGGATCATGAACCAGCCGCCGGTCAGTGCATACGGCACGGGCGGCCGGAAAGTCCGCGACTTCGGCAACTGCTGGGACACCTTCAGCGTGGTCTTCAAGTACGCCGACAACGTCGGCATCACCTTCAGCTCCCGGCAGTTCAACGGCCACGGCACCCAGCCGGAGGGGATCCGCAACCGCATGTTCGGCAACGAAGGCGTTCTGGAGACGAAGTACGGCGGCCAGGTGCTCATCCGCGGCAAGAACTTCTGGCGCGGCGGCAGCTCGCCGGGCATCTACAAGCAGGGCGCCGTCAACAATATCGCCGCTTTCCACGCCGACATTGCGGCCGGCAAGTGCTCCAACCCGACGGTCCCGGCCAGTGTGCGCAGCAATCTCGTCACCATCCTGGGCCGCACCGCCGCGTATCAAGGGGAAGTCGCCCAATGGGACAAGCTGCTGCAAAGCAACGAGAAGTTGGAAGCGGACCTGAAGGGCCTGAAGAGCTGACACAACCGCCGCTTCGTCAAACAGCGATTTCAACCCGCCCCCGTTCGCTCGCCTGGGTGCTCGGACACGCTACAACTCCCTTAGGCGGCAAAGACGTAACCTGTGAGCCTAAAACGACTTCCTTCATTGCCTGTCTGCCTGAAGACCGATATCGGTTGACAAATCCGGCAAACCTGATACAAACCCGGTATTCCCGTCCCACAACGATGGGAAAGGCAGATTGGGAAGCTGGTGCAAGTCCAGCGCGGCCCCGCCACTGTAACCGGGGACGAAAGCCGCAACGGATGGTCACTGTCCTAGAGACGGGATGGGAAGGCCGCGGCGAGTAGGGCGATCCGGAAGCCAGGAAACCATAACACGCTTGCCGTAGCGTGCCTTCGAGGGAAGGCTCGAGCTTTAGGTCAAACGCTTGACGTGATCCTGGCCCGATCCTCTCGGAGGACGGGCTCGTTTTTTTGGGGATCCGTCCATGACCAAGCATTCTAAGGCGGCCTGAGGCCGCAACCAAAGAGATTGCAAATTGAAAATTGAAAATTGCAAACTGCAAATTGGTCCGAGCTTGCGTCTGGCCAGTGGTTTTGCCGCATTTGGCTGCGGATCGACCCCACTGGAAGCCGATTTCCAGCCAGGATTTCGCCAATCTTCAATTTACAATTTACAGTTTTCAATTTGCAATATCCCCGCGAGAAAATATGCGCGCACGGCACGCAGAAGTTACGACGTAAGACTCTATACCTCTTCGCCGAGCGGCACAGGCCCCCGGGCTCTTCCGGCGGATCCAACACCTTCAAGCGAGGTAACCCCATGAAACGTGTGATGTACATGACCGGTGTTTCGCTCGGGACCGTTCTGATCATCGTTCTATTGCTGAACGTTCGAGGGACGCCTCGTGAGAATACCGCCGGAGACGGACTGCGCGTCGTCTCGCTGGCGCCGAGCGTGACGGAGATGCTTTTCACCCTGGAGGTCGAGGATTGTATCGTCGGCGTGACCGACCGTTGCGACTACCCGCCGGAGGCAAGAAACATCGATCGCGTCGGCGGGTTCGGCAAGCCCAACATGGAGAAGCTGTTGGCACTGTCTCCCGACCTGGTGATTGCAACAGGTCTGCAACGCAGTGACGCTGCCGCGGCCCTGCAGCGCTCGGGAATTCGGATGCTCTGGGTCAAAACCGATAATTTCCTGGAGATCTTCGAGGCACTCCGAGAAATCGGCCGGGAAGTGGGTAAGCCCCGGCAGGCCGAGCAGGTCGTGGCCGACATGCAGGCGGAGCTTGAAGCCGTCGCCGAACAGCACCGAACGATTCCGCCCAGCCGGCGCCCGCGGGTCTTCGTCGAACTCTGGCACGATCCGATGACCACCGTAGGCCGGAGGTCCCACATTGACGATATCATCGCGCGGGCGGGGGGCGTCAACGTCGCTCACGAACTCGATTCGGCTTACCCCACGATAAATCCGGAAAAGGTGCTCGAGTGGAACCCGGACGTAATCCTCCTCGGCCACACGGACCGGAGAAAATCGAGAATGCCGTTGGCCGAACGGATCGGCTGGAACGACATTGCAGCAGTCCGCTCCGGAAAGATTATCGAGGACATTCCCTCCGGGGTCCTCTTGCGCCCGGGGCCCCGGCTGATTGAGGGAGTGAAGATGCTCGCCCAACGGTTGTACGGCACAGAAACGAAGGAAACCGTCCCAAAGTAACCGTAGCTGCGTTCGCCAGAACGCGGGGTTCCCGCACTCTGGCGAGTGCAGCTACGGCGGAAGGACACGCGAGTCATGTCTGGCAAAAGCAACTGGGGCATCTGTGGCGGGCTGCTGATGGGCCTTCTGGCTGCGTGCGCCGTTTCCGTGTTTGTCGGAACGGCGCGGGTTCCTGTTGCCGAGATGTTCCAATCAGGCATCATTCATTTGCGCGTGGCGCGGATTCTGTTGGCCATCGTCGCAGGTGCGGGCCTATCCGTGTCCGGCGTGGTTTTCCAGGCCTTGTTGCGAAATCCCCTGGCGGAGCCCTACGTTCTTGGTGTTTCGTCGGGTGCAGGGTTGGGGGCCGTAGCGGCTATCCTGTTGAATCTGAACTCGCTGGGCGCCTGGACGCTTCCCGCAATGGCCTTCATCGGTGCACTGGGGACGATCCTGCTTGTCTGCGCGCTGGCCCGCGAAGTCGGCGGCGTGACACCCGTCCACACACTCCTGCTCTCGGGCGTCATGGTCAGCGCCGTCTTCGGCAGCATTCTGATGTTTCTGGTGTCGCTTTCTTCCTCGGAGGATGCACACAACGTGTTGTGGTGGCTGTTGGGGAACCTGCAAATCTTCGATTGGGGGCTGCTTCGCGTGGCGGCAATTGTGGTGGGGTTCGGCGTTTTGACTACCGTCGCGCTTGCCCGGGATCTGAACCTGATGACCCTGGGAGAAGAACAAGCGGCGCATCTCGGATTGGACGTCGAGCGGACGAAGAGGCGGTTTCTTCTGCTGGCATCGCTAATGACCGGAGCCGCGGTGGCGGCATGCGGCCTGATTGGTTTTGTGGGTTTGATCGTTCCTCACTCCGTGCGGATGACCATCGGCCCGAATCACCGGTTTCTGGTTCCCGCTGCCGCGTTGGCCGGTGCAACGTTTCTCGTCCTGGCCGACAGTCTTGCCCGAACGGCTCCCGTGGAAATACCGATCGGCGTGGTGACTGCATTTCTCGGCGGACCGTTTTTCTTCTATCTCTTGCGCCGCAAGAAACACTCGGGTTGGGGTTAGACATGCTCTCGATTCAGAACGTCGTCGCCGCGTATGACAAGAACGTCGCACTGCAAGACGTGAGCGCGGAGATACGCGCCGGGGAGTTCCTCGGCCTGATCGGCCCCAACGGCTCCGGTAAGACCACGTTATTGCGCGTCATCAGCGGCGTGTTGCTCCCGCGGGAAGGGCGCGTCCGGCTCCGCAACACGAACTTGCAGGACGTCGGAAGGCGACGGCTGGCGAAGATCATGGCCTTCCTGTCCCAGGACATAACGCTGGACTTCTCGTTTACGGTCCGCGAGGTGGCTCTGATGGGGCGATCGCCCCACCTGCCGCGAATCGGCTGGGAGACGTCCGGGGATATCGAGATCGCAGAACGGGCAATGGCGTTGACCGGCGCCGCCGATCTCGCCGACCGGATCATCACGGAACTCAGCGGCGGGGAACGTCAACAGGCGTTCATTGCCATGTGCCTGGCCCAGGAGCCCGAGGTGCTGCTGCTGGACGAGCCCACCAATCACCTCGACATCGCCCATCAACTGTCTGCCCTCGACTTGATTCGGGCATTGAACCGTCAAACGGGCATGACCGTGGTTAGCGTCTTCCACGACCTGAACCTGGCAGCCGAATATTGCGACAGGCTGATCATGCTCAATGACGGCCGGGTGGCAGCCGTCGGAACACCCGAGGATATTCTTACAACGGACATGATCCGCAACGTCTACGGGGCAGAGGTCTTCATCCGGCACAATCCCGTGTCCGACAAGCCGCACATTGTCATCTCTGCCGGCATGAACCGTTCGGACACACAACAAAACGCCACGATGCACATTGCACAAGACATTCGCAACACAGGAACCGGAAAATGCGACGAAACTTGAAACGTGCGTACCAGCAACCCGCCTTCACACTCGTTGAGCTGCTTGTCGTGATCGGCGTTATCGGGCTCCTCATATCACTCCTCTTGCCGGCGGTTCAGTCGGCGCGGGCAGCGGCGCGAAGCACCGATTGCAAGAACAACCTGAAGCAATTGCACCTGGCCACGGAACTCCACATGCAGGCACTAGGACACGACCGCTACCCGGCTGCATGGCGCATTTATGACTCGTACTCCATCGCCTGGTGCGGCAAGTACTACAAGGAGGACGGGGTGAAGTATATGGACGTCACCACGAGCCCCCTTTGGCCCTACCTGAAAATCAGACAAATGTTGCGATGCCCGTCCTTTGAGCCCGAGAAAGTGAAGTACACGGCCTCCGGAGAGATATCGGGGTACGGCATCAACGCCCAATACGTGGCGGGCGACCCCATCGTCGATCCCGACGACGGCTACTGGGGAATGACCAGCTACGCCCGACCCGCCCGCGTTCGCCAAATCGCAGCGCTAAGCCGTACGATCTTGTTTGGCGACGCCGCGCGGGTGAAGAACGGATCGGTGACCGAAGAGTTCTTCGTATTTCCTCTCTACAAGCACAATAGCACGACCAGGAATAACGCGACCTTCCACTTCCGCCACTCCGGGCTCGCAAACGTGGTGTTTTGCGACGGACACGTCGAAACCATCGAGCCTCTGGAGTTGGCTCCCGACGGCCAATGCGGCTGGGTCGCAAACGAAATCATGGATCGAGAGTAAATCCATGTTCATCCACCGGCCCTGCTTATCTTGCCCGTTTGGGCGAAGCGGTGCCGCCTTGGATCTTGTAGAGCTGCTTGACTTCTTGCTCCGTTAGAGCCCGGTTGAAGATCATCAACTCGTCAATGCCGCCTTTCCATTGCCGTCCCCCGGACGAAGAGTACCCCGTTCCGACGGAAACATCATCGAAAGAAGTCGCCCACAACGTATTTGGGTCGTCAAATACGAGAGATCCGTTCAGATACCCGGTAATCTTGCTCTTCGTCTTGTCCCAGACGAGAACAACATGATACCAGGTTCCGGCAGCAAGGGCGGAAGTGTACGTGTGACCGTCATACGCCCCGGAGTCGTTCCCGACTACCGCGCCGAAGTTTCCGGCCGCATTTTCCTCGAACCTGAAGCCGACGTTGCCGCCGTGACGCCTGGTTGTAAAGGGATTGCGGTAATTCACGATTTCGGCAGGGTACATCCAGAACATGATCGTCCCCTTGTCCGATGCCGGCCCCATGTTCCCGATGCTGATATAGGCGCCTTCCCCGTCGAACGCGTAGGCCCCGTTCTTCCGCCCCCTGGCATTGTCCACCCACTTTGTCCCCTGCACCTTGCCGTGGTTTTCTTTTTCGCTCTTGTCCGTAACCTTCTCTCCTTCGTCTTTATCGAACGAGTAGTGGAGAACCAGTCCTTTGCGGAACGCGAGAGGGAGCTGCGTTGTACTTTTCGACGTTCCGGTACGTGCAGACTGCATCTTGGCGATTTCTTCCAGCCGTTTATCAACCTTGATTTGGGTTAGACCGGTGAGGGTGCCGGTCCGGGCTTTCTCGTACCAGAAGCTTGCACGGTCTATCAGGATATCCTTCTTATTGCCCTTGCGGCGCTGGGCCAGGCCCCACCACGCGTCGGCCAGCTTGGCCTGTTGGCCCCCTTCGGAAGGGTCGGCAAGTTCCTGTCGGGCAATCCCGGCCAACTCGGCATCACTACCTTTGACCAGATGAGGCAGTCCGCGTTGCCAATCGGCATACGAAAAGCAGTACAATTGGCCAACCACAAGATTCGCATCGGCATCGTCCGGATTTGCCTGCACGGCAACGAGGGCTTCCTGAAACTCCCGGTAACTTGCGCGAAGCTTTTGAACCTCCCGGTACCGGTCAAGCGTGCTCTTGCGAAATTCTCTACCCTGCGGGTGTTGGCTCGCGCGGTTCGCCAGTGTGGCAATGCTCAGGGCGTAGTCAAGTCGACGCTGGGCCACCGCCTGGTCAATGTAACTGTTCGACGCCTCGACGAGCGAGGCGATACGCTCGGACGTCTTGGCCCCCTTGGCCATCGCCTGGAGCATCTTGCCCTTGGTCTTCAGCGGGTCGATCTGAAAGTCGGCCGCGATCCGATCGACCATTTCGAATACCAACGGGGCATCCCCCACGTCGCTGGCGAGTTCCATGGCCTTTCGCAAGAGGACAAACCGGTCGGTCGGCTTGTTCTTGGTTTCGGCAATCCCTTCGAGGAGTTCCTGGATGAGTTTCACCTTCTCTTCGTCCGTCCGCTTTTTGTCAATCTCATAGATTTCATCTAGTGCATCGAGCAGTTTCTGCTGGTTGGCTTGCGGCGGAATAGGAAGTTTCGCCTTGGCCTCCTCGGACACGGACGGGGCAGCCTGGGCGAACAGCAGACTGCCTGCCGTTGCCAAAATGCCCAGTGCGGCAGCTACGCCGGCAAACCTGCCCGGAAGGCATCTGGAAATGCGGTAAGAGGCAAATTGATCACACATCGCGTGCAACTCCCGTTTGACGCGGTTCTACCATACAGCCATGATACCACAAGCCCGGGAAGTTGCCAAATGGGAAGGATTTGGCAGATGCCCGTCACCGGCATCCGGCACTTGCTCGACCAAATGCCTCTTCAGGATTGGCGACCTTCTCCTCGGGCGTGTAGTCTCTGCTCGGAATCAAAGGCAGCGTTTTCGTTTCATAGTGCCCCCTCTTCGTCATCTTCTTCGTAATATTCTTCCTCGTCGTCCAACAACACGGCGAGGCAATTGCCGCCGACAGGGGTCATGGACGTGATGATCCAACCTTCTTCCAGGTAATTGTTCAAGTGTTCTGAGACTTCATTGCCGGAGCTGCCAAGAAAGATCGTAACGAGTTTTTGCATGTCTACAGTCCTCTCGGATGGGTGAATTGACCGCCTGAAACCTAACAATTGAACGTGAAACCGTCAATCGCAGTCTTGCCCGCTACACCACGCACCGCCACGCCCACCGGCGGGGTGTTGCCAGAGAAGTGAGGTGCTTTATACTGTGAGGTGGGGAAAGCGGCGCACCGGAACCTCTTGAATGGTGGAACCAATAATGGTCTTCCCAGGAATGACACGACGGCTGGCGGGGATGATTCTCTTGGTGGGCGTCGCTGCCGGAATTGCCCGCGCAGCCGAGGAATCGAAATCCGCAGGGACGAAACTGGCGTTCGATGTCTATTCCGGCTACTTCGTCTCCAACAAGTTCGAGCCGGATGCCGCTCAATCCTTCGTGGTCATCGACAGCCAAGAACAGTTCGACGGCATCTTCGGCGTGGCGATGGTAATGGGCGACAAATCCCACCGTTTGCCGAAAGATGCCTTCAAGTCGAACGTGGTTCTGACGGCGATCAAGCGGGGAAAGGCAGTCTGGGAGTTCGATGTTCAGGAAGTGACCGAAACGAAGGGCGTCGTTGAACTCCGCTACAAGGCCGCCTCGAAGGAAAGCGATTCAGCCACCTTCGCTTGCCCGCTGATTGTGTCCATCCCGAAGGGCAAGTACACGGCGGTACGGTTCGTCGAAAACAAGAAGTTGGTGAAGACGGTCGGGTTGGAAAAAGCAAATGCAGAGACTGACTCCGAAAGGAAAGAAAGGATCCGTGTGGTGTCATACCCCGGACGAACAAGCCGGGCTGGAAATTGCCGAGGTTGAGTTGATCCCGCCAGCCGAATGTGAATCGGAACGGAAAACCGGGCGATGCGTACAATTGGAGGTCCACCGAAAACGGTTGCCGTTGAGAAGGAATCCGAATATGAAGAAAAACAAGACGCACTGCAAATCACAAATCGCGCGACGTGAGTTTATTGGTGCCGCAGCGTCAGCGACTGCGCTGACGATTGTCCCGCGGTACGTGCTGGGCGGTCCCGGCAACGCCGCGCCGAGCGAAAAGCTCAACATCGCCGGGGTCGGCGCCGGGGGGCGGGGGTATCCGGATCTGGTGGCCGTGGCCGGCGAAAACATCGTCGCCCTGTGCGATGTGGACGACAAGCGGGCGGCCAAGACGTACGCCCGATTTCCCAAGGCACGCCGGTATCGCGACTACCGCGTGATGTTCGACCGAGAAGAGAAGAACATGGACGCCGTTATCGTGGCGTCGACCGATCACACGCACATCCCGGCCAGCGTGACGGCCATGAAGCGGGGCAAGCACGTCTACTGCGAGAAGCCGCTGGGCCGCGACATCCACGAGGTTCGCTACGCGACGAAGATCGCCCGGCGGTACGGCGTGGCCACGCAGATGGGAAACGGCGCCCACTCGGGCCACAACTATCGCGCCATGGTCGCGATGGTCCGAGCCGGGACCATCGGCGAGGTCCGCGAGGTCCATTGCTGGTGCGATCAGGCGTGGGCCCCGGGTGATCGGCCGAAGGCGCGCCCGCCGGTGCCGAAGCACTTGCATTGGGACCTGTGGCTGGGCCCTGCACCCGTTCGTCCTTACCACCCCTGCTATCATCCGCAGGGCTGGCGGCAGTGGTGGGATTTCGGCAACGGCCGGCTGGGCGACATGGGCTGCCACATGATCGATCTGCCGTTTTCGGCGCTCGACCTGAAGTATCCGCTGACGGCCGAGGCGCAGGCCCCGTACATCCATCACGAAAGCGCGCCGCCCTGGCTGATCGTGAAGTGGACGTTCGCCGCGCGGGGCAAGCTGCCGCCGGTGGAGCTGACCTGGTACGACGGGGGCAAGCGGCCGCCGCTTCAGAAGAAGCTGGGCATGCCCGACTACCCCGAGGCCACGTTGTTTGTCGGCTCCAAAGGGATGCTGATCGCCGACTACGGGCGTTTCAAGCTCTATCCGGAAGAGAAGTTCGCGGGCGTCCAGCGGCCGCGGATTCCGGCCCATCCGCAGCATCCCCAGGACTGGCTGGCGGGGTGCAAGACGGGCAGCCGGTGCGGCTGCGATTTCCGCTATTCCGGCCCGTTGACCGAGACGGTGCTTCTGGGAACGGTCGCCCATCGCGCCGGCAGGAAGATCGAGTGGGACGCGGAGAATATGGCCGTCACGAACTGCCCCGAGGCGAACGAGTTTATCCGGCGCGAGTACCGCCAGGGGTGGACCGTGTAGCTCAACCGGCGGCACGCGGTTTGACAGTCGCAGATTGCCTGGATACAATCGAGGACGATTTCGGCCGGTGGCGCTTATGTTTCCAGAACAGGAATCTCATAAGGGAGGAATGACTCATGTGTATGCACTGCAATCGTCGGCAGTTTCTGGGGACAGGGACTGCCAGTGGGATATCGCTGGCCGTGGGTCACTTGATGGCCGCGGGTAACACCCCAGACACTTCCTCCTCGGCCAATTCGAAAGTCCGAATCTGCGCGGTGGTCGCCGGCCAGCCGGGGGAACGCAGTTGGGCACCGTCGGAAGCGGAGATCACCGCCGCGCGGAACCGGCTCGCCGAGGCGGAAAAGAACCTCGGCAACGTGGAGTTTGTCGTTGGCCAGGCGAACAACGCCCAGCAAGCCGAACAGTTGCTGGCCAAGGCGGGGCCCGACGCCCCCGTGCTGGCAATCAGCGGCGATATCTTCGGCCCCAAGAGGGTCTTGCCGGCGGTCTTCAAGCAGCGCAGGCCGGTGGCCTTGTTTCATCTGCCGGTCGTCGGCGGCCACGACTGGTGCCTGGTGAAGCCGTGGCGCGAGGAGGGACACCGCATCACGCTCTTCAACAGCACCGACTACAACGACCTGGAACGGGCGGCCGCCCTGCTTCGCGTGATCCCGCTGTTACGGCAAAGCCGCGTGCTCTGCTCTCCGCCGTTTAAGGGTACGCCCGAGTCCTACAAACCCGACAAGGTAAAGGAGCGGCTGGGGGTCGAGATGATCCGCATCGCCGACGGCCGTTATGACGAGGTGATGAACAAGGTGGACGCTGCCGCCGCGGAAAAAGAGGCGAAGGAGTGGCTCGACGAGGCAGAGAGCACCGTCGAGCCGACCCGCGAGGACGTGGTGAAAGCCGCTCGGGCAAGCCTGACGCTGGATCAGCTCATCGCCGAGAACCGGGCCAGCGGCTTGTGCGTCGGGACGTGCATGGGCTGGCTGCGTCGCGGCTTTCCGTGCCTTGGCTTCTCGCGCTTAAACGACCGCGGTATCCCCGCTGCCTGCGACGGGGACATGGACTGCATACTGACGATGCTGATTTTCCAGCACGCGCTGAACCAGGCAGGTTTCCTCGGCAATGCCGCGGGTGTGGACACGTCCCGCAGCGCCTTTCACCTGTCCCACTGCTCGGCCCCGCTGAGGATGGAAGGGCCCAAAAGCCCCAGGTCGCCCTATCTGCTCCGCCGGCACGCCGAGGTCCGCGGCGGCGCCGTGACCGAGGTCCACTACCGCATCGGGCAGAAACTCACCTTCACCAAGCTGGTTCACCTCGACACCCTGCTGATGTTTACGGGCAAGATCATCGAGGTCCCCAAGGTTCCCAAAGGCGAGGAGCGGGGCTGCCGGACGGAACTCGTTGCCGAGGTAAAAGACGGGGACCGACTGCTGCAGAACTGGGGCGGCGGGGCGCTGGGCCCAAGCGCCAAAGACTACTATGCCTCGCTGCACCGTGTGGCCTACTACGGCGACCACACCCGCAGCATCCGCCACCTGGCCGACCTGATGGGGCTGAAGGTTGTGGAGGAAGTCTGACGTTCGACGCTCTTCGGTTCGCTGACCGAGGTGGTTTTGTTGGGAACGGTTGCTCATCGCACTGGAAGGGCAAGGAACTCCAATATGAGTAACCAATCACTATCATGTTTGTTTACTGCGGCGATAATCCTGTTACCCGGATGGGCAGCCACGGCTGCTGAGGACGGCTGGACGGCGCTTGGCGGCGACGATAACTTCACGGGTTTCCACCAACCGACCGGCGAATGGTACGTCGCCGGCGGCGCCATGCTCAATCCGGACAACGACAGGCTGCTAGCCGGGAAGCCGGGCAAAGGGGTGATGATCAACGGGAAGCTGGGCCGCACGCGGAGTCTTGTGACGAAGGACGTCTTTCAGGACGTCGAGCTGCACGTGGAGTTCATGGTCGCCAAGGGTTCCAACTCCGGGGTGATTTTTCACGGCAACTACGAGATCCAGATCCTCGACAGCGCCCACGTGAAGAACCCGACCGGCGCCCATTGCGGCGGGGTCTACCCTCGCGCCGAGAACAAGCCGAAGTACCACCACATCGACAAGGGCTCGCCGCCGCGGGTCAACGCTGCGAAGCCGCCGGGGCAGTGGCAGTCGTTCGACATCATCTTCCAGTCACCCCGATTCGACAAGGACGGCAGAAAGACGGCCAACGCCAAGTTCGTCAAGGTCGTACACAACGGCGAGCTGATCCAGGAGAACTTCGAGATGCCCTACGCCTGCGGCCCGAACTGGGACCGCAAACAGCACCCCAGGGGTCCGATCATCTTCCAGGGCGACTACGGTCCGGTGGCCTATCGAAACATCCGCGTGCGGCCCTGGAAGGCCGGCGAGGAAGTGGGCAAAACCGAGAAGAAGCTCAACGTCCCGCCCGAGGGCTTTGCGGCGCTGTTCAACGGCCGGGACTTCACCGGCTGGCACACGCCGCCGATGGTCAAGAAGTACTGGTCGATCGAGGACGGCGTGCTCAAGTCGCCCGGGCTGATCGATAAGTGGGGGGCGTGTCTGGCAACCAAAAAGCACTACCGGGATTTCGTCCTGATGCTCGACTTCCGCATGCCGACCATTTCCGACAGCGGGATCAACTTCCGGCGGCTGATCCCCGAAATCCCCGGTTTCGGCAACCAGGAGCAGTTCAACCTGAGATCCAAGGGCGGAATGGGACACCTCGAAAGCTACTACTTCCTGCCGAAGGAGACGGCGAAGAAGATGAAGCTCAAGGAGGAAGAGAAGCCGCACGTCCGGCATATCGATCCAAAAGTCGGGGTCTGGCACACGGTCAAGCTCACGGTCCAGGGCCGGACGATCACGACCGAGTACGACGGCGAGGTTCTGCTCGACAATTTCCAGTATCACGACTGGATGTTGAACATGGAGCCGGCACCGATCCGGCTTCAGAAGCATATCGTGGTACACGGCGACAACCTCGGCAAAGAAAACCCCTGTCCCATCGAGTACCGCAACATCTTCATCAAAGAGATCAAGCCTTCCGAATAGGCAATCCCAGCGGGATTCAAGGCGAAACCCGTCGAGGTTTCTTGCGGGCGTTTATAGGAAAGGAATCGACCTGTGAACGAAAGCGGCACCAGAAGGAAGTTCCGCACATGAGCCGGTGCTGCTTTATGTGTCGGTCGTTGCGCCGATCGTCTATGCCGACAACTGGCCTGAGAGCCACTTTCGGTGAAATCCCCGCTAGAATCTCTCGGTGTTGGCTGATACAGCTCTCTGTCTCCAGATCCTTTCTGAAAAGCCACACGATCTTATTGGCCAAGACATTGTACCGTACCGTCCGCCAGGCTGATGTATAACTGTCTGTTGGTTATGGCGATGCTGTCCCAGACCGGGGCGGCGCCGAGTTTGTACTCCGCCAGTTTCTTGCCGTCGGTTGCGGATACGGCGAACAACCGTCCCCCCAGTTTGCCGTTGTAGGCAGCAACGTAATTCTTGTACGAGGGATCATCGAATTTCACGGGCTCGCCGGCGACGAACAGGACATTGCCGGCCATGGCCATGGCCTTGCCGGTGATGGGGACGTGAAGTCGCCACATCTCTCTGCCGGCGCCACTCCTGCCACTCTTCTTCTTGGCGCCCCGCCTCCTTCCTGCTGCGTCCCTCGGCGCAGCATTCGACCTTGAATCGAAGGTGCCGGCGAAAAGGGTGTACCCGTTTCGCCGCGGATCAAAATAGGAGTGGTTTGCCCATAGCGGAAACCCTTGGACCTCATAGTACTCTTTGCCGTTGCTAACCATGATATCCGCGGATGATCTGCCGATTGAGGAAGACAGAGCCCAACAAGTCCTATGCTGGGGTTCGCCATCCAGGAAACCGCCGGAGGGAACGATGTGTCTTCCGGGGGAGGCATCCTCCAAGTTCCGATCAAAGGCTTTGTGGCGCAGGTAGAGGTTCGTGTCATCGGTGACGAGGATGTCGTTCTTGAAGCCCGCATGACCACCGATAGGAAATCCCGACCCTTCGCTAAACGGACCGTAACACGAGCGGCTCTTCAAGAGTTCGCCGGTCCGCGGATCGAGCGCGTAGACGAAGATGCCGCCGTCCAGGTAGGAACAGCGACCTGCAGCGAAGTAAAGCGTATCGCCCAGAATCAACACGCTGCCAAAAACCGGCCAAGCGGATTCCAACTGTCCATGGGCGCCGATCAGTTTGTCAGGCAGATCCTTGAAACGCCAGGTGAGCGCCCCATCCGAAGCCCTGAGGCAGTAAACCCAACCGTCACGCGAGCCAAACAACACCATGCCTTTGTAACAGGCAGGAGGAGAGTCGATCCTGCCGTCCGCGGTGTAGGTCCATTTCGTCTCGCCGGTCTTGTTGTCCAAGGCATATAGCGTGTGCGCATCAACGTCACATACGAACACTTTCCCGGCCGCGGCGGTGATGGCGCTTGGTTTCGTCGGGAGTTTCGTTTCCCAACGCACAGACAACGTTGCGGGGATCTCGGCCTTCGTGATGCCGCTGCGGGAACCGTCGCAACGATACGCGGGCCAATCGTCGTCGGCTGCCGGGATCGGTTCCGTTATCTTGTTGTAGGCAGGCCCTTTTTCCAGCCGCACGGAACGTTTGACGGGGATGGGTTGATCGGAGGTCTGCAAGCCGGGTTGGGAAGCATACGCATTCATGCCCTGGAACATGGACCCCATGCTGCACTGGCAGGAGAAGGGTGTGGAATAGATGAGGCCGTTTGCGGGCAGAACACCTGAGCCGCAGCCACCGCGGGTCCAGTGGTTGGGGAATTCCTTACTGGTTTGAAGTTCGAGGAAGTCAGCCCCGCCGGTCTTGCTGTTGATGAAGTATCTTTCGGTGATGTAATTGCGGTAACAACGGTCATGGCTCATGGGGCCTGTCATCTTCTGCACGATTTTCTTGACGACTTCCCCGGTTTCCGCGTCATGCTGAGTCGGGTTGTGCCCGCCGACCCACAGGGTTCCCTTGACGTAGCAGATATCGCACGAGGACTCGTAGTTACCCTGAACCGGGGCCTGCCAGAGCAGCTTGCCGTCCTTAAGCGAGTAGGCAAACACCGTGCCCTTCGCATTCGAGGCGATTCTCTGCGTGGGGCTCGACTCGACGGCGAAGACTTTGTCGTCCGCGATAACGACCGTATTCGGCGTAGTGCCCGGTGTGTGAGAGTCGTGCCCCAATGCGTTGGCAATCGGCTTCTCCTTTGCCCAGATTCTCTTGCCGGTCCTGGAATCCACACAAAACAGCCCGTTGGCGGTCTGATAGACCACATAGCCCCCTTTGATGGAGAGCGAGCCGGCGGTGTACTTGGAGATATCGCGGATTGCCCACAACTCTTTACCCGTCTTGGGATCAATGGCAAGAATCGCGCTGATGGGATTTTCCTTGTCCTTGATCTCCGGGGCATAACCCTCTCTGAAACCTCCACCGTAGAAAGGCTCTGAGGGATCAATTCCCTCGACAAAAGGCTTCCCTTTCAGCTTCACGATGTTATAGCCCGACGTGTTGACCCGGTCGCCGACGTTCAGAAAGAGAACGGCTTGGTCATAGGCCACTTCCTGGGTGGGGCTTGTGTTCTCGTAGACCTTCAGGACTTCGCCGGTAGCGGCGTCAAGGGCGGAAACGGGCCCTTCCAACTGCAAGGTACTGTAGAGCGTGTTGCCCACCACGGCCATGCGTCGCTGTTGTTGAACCGGCTGGCATTTGATGTACATGGTCACCGCTTCCCAGGGGGCGACCTTTCGGGCCCACAGTCCCTTCCCGTTGAAGGCGTCGCGGGCGACCAATCGAAAGGCGGCAGGCAGGAAGGGGTTGTCAGGCGGAGCCGTGTCTTCGATTGCGAACAGACGCCCACGACTGGAAACCAAGCTGGCCACGGTGGGAATCCCCATGTGCGAACGGCACCAGATAGGTTTGTCAACCCATTGGATATGCCGAGGCGGTCCCGCTACGGAGTCTTTGGCCACCGCGTTATTGTCGGCTTTATTCAGGTATTGGGGCCAGTCGTCGATCTCCTTGGGCCAGGGCTTCACGGTCTTCTTGCCGCCGACGATCATGGCGCCAAGCGGTGTCAGAACTCGCATTGCTTCTTCCGTGGACACATCGCCTAATGTGTCGGCTACAATCAGATTCACGATATTGTCGCCATAAGGAAGGGTCTTGCCGTTGTACTTGGCTACTGACACAGGACCATAGAGGTTCTTGGAACGGATGTGGACTCTTGCCTTGGCGACATCAGCGCCATCGGTGTCGAGACCATGGACCAAGTAACTGCTGTTGAGTAGCAAAGAAGCTGTCTTCCTGCCGTCACCGCAATCGAGGTGAACCACTACACCCCCTTTGATTCCACTGTTCCTTACGGTATCAGCCGTATCCCCGGCGCTGAGGCTCTGAATGGACAGGATGAAGCAAACGGCAAGGATTCGTTTGTGCATTGTATGCTCTCCTTCTAATACTGCAGCGCCAAGTTGAGTGTCACCACGGTTTAGCGGGCGGGCTTGCCCGCCACTGAGGTTGTGAGAAATCGGATGTACAGCGGCGGGCAAGCCCGCCCGCTAAACGACATTTCATACCGCTAATGCAAGTTGTTACTCAACAACAACTTCCGTTACTCTGCGGTAGCAACTTAGCGCTGTAGTACTACATACGCCGTTGAGTTACTTTCAGAACTCCCAAGTCAGCAAAATGAAGTGCCAGCCAGAGTGCTTTCATAAAGCCTGTTCTCCAACGCTAGTTGCCATTCAGCTTCAGGGGAGTTCACCAAAGAAGAACGGGTATTTGTCCCTTTTCATCAGAGGTTGGGTTTCCCAACCACCTTCCCCATTGTAACGATCCTATCCGTAGCGTCAAAATGCGTTGGGTTGATGACGCATTTCCATCCTGACTCGGGCCGATGCCGGTGGACCGTCCCAAGCTACGGGACTTCTGCGTGTCCCAGAAAACGTGTGTCAAATACGGTGGTCTTTCGGCGTGTCTCACGGGCTATACGTTTCCTGAGAGTTGCGTTGATGGGGATCGCGGGCAGAAGCTGCCACGGAATGCCAAGGTTTCTCGACACGACCGTTCGGCGTCAGGCAACCGCCCATTCGACTCCTGGCGTAACGAGTGAATCGCCTGAGCACTCCACCTAGCCGGCCCCCGCCGTACTTGCATCTGGGGTGCAAATCGCACATAATTCTTGTTCGTTGATGAGCGTAATCCTTCTGGGGACCGACGGGGTCTTCATCAAGACGGGCGTGCAAGCCGTTGCCACCACCGCTGTCACGGGAAGTGGAAGTGTCCACGGGGCAGCGTGCGTGATAAACAAAGAAGCAGGAAGCAGGTTCCTATCGGTAAACGAGAGTTCGTCCCCGCATCAGCGCCGTTTCACAAGAGGTGAATCATGACTCAACATCCCATTCGCTGGCAACTCACGCCGTGCTTGGGTCTCTTAGCGGTCCTCACCTTCTTGACGTATGGCAGTGGAGGCGACCCAGGGCTTCTTGGAGCAGCACCGGATTCCGAAAAAGCGATCTTTGAAGCGCCCGATATCAAGGGGGGGCTGGTCACGGTGATCGGATGCGATGCCCCGGCACTCCTGGCGGAGTTGCGGCGGGCCGGCCCTTACCTGGTCCACGGCCTGGACGATGATCTCGAAAAGGTCGCCGCCGCGCGAAAACACCTCCGGCAGAAGAACCTCTACGGCCCCGTCACCGTCTCCCGGTTGCGGGGCACGCAGCTTCCCTTCGTGGACAGCCTCGTCAACATGATTGTCGTGGCCAGCCCCACGCAGGTCCCAGCCGAGGAGATGATCCGGGTGTTGTCCCCCGGGGGCGCGATCGCCGACATGCGCACGCCGGAGACCAAGATCACCCGCAAACCCTGGCCCCCGGAACTGGACGAGTGGAGCCATTACCTCTACGACGCCTCGAACAACGCGGTGTCGAAGGACACGGTGGCCGGTCCGCCTGAGGGCCTGCGTTGGACGTGCGGCCCGAGGTATGCCAGGAGCCACGAGCATTTCGCGAGCGTCAGTGCGCTGGTCACGGCCGGCGGACGCATCTTCTACGTGATCGACGAGGGCCCCGTCAGTTCGGTTTACCTGCCGCCCAAGTGGAGGCTGGTCGCCCGCGACGCCTTCAGCGGCGTGCTGCTGTGGAAGCAACCGGTCGCGAACTGGGAAGCCCACCTTCGGGGATTTCGCAGCGGGCCGCCCGAAATCGGACGCCGCATGGTCGCAACGGGCGACCGGCTCTACGTCGCGCTCGGCCACGGAGAGCCGGTTGCCGTCCTCGAGGCCGCGACGGGAAAGCGACTCGCAACCCTGGAGGGCACCGGCGGGGCGCGCGAATTGCTTCTAGCCGGCGGCACGCTTTACGTTCTCGCCGACGACATGACCGCCGCCCAACACGACGAACGCAAGAAGTGGCTCAATCAGGCAATCCTGCGAAGCTCCTCGGATCAAGTGATCTGGAGCCGCTATCCAAGGGGTGCGATCCCCATGTACGGAACCCAGCGGATCGCCGCGATAAAAACCGGTTCCGGCAAGCTGCTCTGGCAGCGCAACTTCAAGGCGCCCGGCGAGATCGCGCCGGCGACCATGGCGGTCGACGACGGAAGGCTCTGCGTTCAGACCGTCTCGCACGTGGTTTGCCTCGACGCCGCCGAAGGAACCGAGCAGTGGCGCAGCGAGCGGCCGATCGCCACCAGCCGGTTCTCCTGGTCCACGCCCACACTGGTCGTCCAGGACGGCGTTGTGCTGAGCGTCGACCGCACGTCAAGCGCCAACGTGGGCGATTCTCCGCCGGCGCGAGGCAGCAAATGGCTCATTTCCAGCGGCGGCCAGCAGACCCGGCAGGCCGCCGAGATGGTCGCCTTTTCGGCCGAGGACGGGAAAGAACTCTGGCGTGCGCCCTGCTTCGAGAACTACAACGTTCCGCTCGACGTCTTTGTGATCGGCGGCGTTGTCTGGGTCGGCAATCTGCGGCTCGGCGACGACCCCGGCTTCACCCACGGGCGCGACCTGAAAACCGGCAAGATCGCCGCCACGATACCCCCGCAAAAAGGATGGGGGCACCACCGCTGTTACCGAAACAAGGCGACCGTTCGATGGATCCTGATGGGCCGCGGCGGCATCCAGTTCGTCGACCCCAAGGGCGGGCCCGGCAAGAATTCCTCGGCAACGCGGGGAGGCTGCCAGTACGGCGTCATGCCCGCCAACGGAATGGTCTACACGCCGCAGCATTCCTGTGCTTGCGATCCCAAGGTGATGCTGATTGGAATGAACGCCCTGTCTCCGCGCTCCAGCGCGGGGGAAGGCCCGGAGCCGCTGGAAAAGGGCCCGGCCTATGCTGCAATCTCGAATCTCGAATCCGGCCGCTCGAAAACCGATTGGCCGACATATCGCGCAGACGCCCGACGAAGCGGCTACCGCGACCTGCCGGCGCCGATCAAGCCGGAGATCGCGTGGACCCGAAAGCTCTCGCCGCCGATCACGGCGCCGGTCGCGGCCGGGGGCATGGTCTTTGTGGCCGAGCGGGACCGCCACCGCCTGCACGCCCTGTCGGCCGCCGACGGCAAGCCGGCCTGGTCGTTCGCGGCCGACGGCCGGATCGATTCCCCGCCGACCTTGGCCGACGGCTTGTGCCTGTTCGGCACCCGCGCGGGGTTCGTCTACTGTCTGCGGGCGTCCGACGGGGCGGTGGTTTGGCGATTCCGCGCCGCGCCGCGGGACCGCCGCCTTTTCGCCTACGAGCAGCTCGAGTCGGTCTGGCCGGTCCACGGTTCGGTGCTGGTCGACGATGGACTCTCCGACGGCGCACCCACGATATACTTCGCGGCCGGCCGCTCCTCGCTGATCGACGGCGGGATCCGGCTCTACGCCCTGGAAGCGAAGACCGGCAAGGTGCGCCACCAAAGGGACGTGACCGCGACCGGGCGCGCCGGCGCGATCCGCGACAGGGTGTTGCCGGGCATCCTTTCCGCCCAGAAGGGCGCCGTCTGGATGCGCGGCCTGGGCGTCGACAAGCGCCTGGCCCCGGTCAAACCGCGCCCCCACCTGTTCGCCCCGCGCGGGTTCCTCGACGACACGTGGTGGCACCGCACCTACTGGCTCTACGGCACCGAGATCGGAGGCGGCTACACGCACTGGCCGGACGTCGGCAACCGGCTGCCGGCCGGGCGGCTGTTGGTCTTCGACGGCGGGAAGCTCATCTACGGATACGGGCGCATGGCCTACCGTGCCGGCGACGGGCACGTCCGCCCCGACATGGCCAACGGCTACAAGCTCTTTGCGGAAACCCTGCCCGCTGCTTCGGCGACTCCGAAATCCCGAGGCGGGAAGCGCCAGGTCCAATGGACCTTGCAACTGCCCTTTGTCGCCCGGTCGCTCGTTCTCAGCCGCGACGCCCTGCTGATCGCCGGCGGAACGTCACCCACCGAGACCGCCGAGAGTCACGGGCCGGGCACTTTCCGGGTCGCGTCGCGCGAAGACGGCTTAAAAAAGGCCGCCTGCGCACTTCCCGCTCCGCCGGTGCTGGACGGCATGGCCCTGACCGGCGCGGGCGTCTTCGTCTCCACAATAGACGGGTCCGTAGTCTGCCTTCGAACCAAGAATGAGGAGTGATCAAGGAGACCTCATGGCGCTCGAAGAGCGATAGGGCTTTACGTCAACGCCCAATCTACAATGGCGTGCGAAGCCGGGGGGCACGGGGCCGGTTTGTGCCGCTGAGGGGGCTGCCGGCTTACAGCAGGCTCTCCAACAACAGCCGCATCTTGCGCATTTCGGCCAGTTGATCGACGTCGGGCATAGGGACCAAATCGACGCACAAGGCCCATTTGTAGCCCGCCTTGCTCAACTGGTTGACCAGCCGCCCGTACTCCACTTCGCCTTGGCCGACCCGTACGTGAAGCTGCTCCTTGCTCGTGTCCCGCAACCGGACATGGTAGACGTGCTCCATGACCTGGTCAAAAGGCTTTCTCCGATGGGGGCCGTAGATATAGTGACTCGGATCGAGCGTCAGCCCCAAGCCCTTCACGCTGTTGCAGAGCACGGCCGCCGTGTCGGGGTCTTCGGTCATGCGGCCGGTTTCCGTCAAGAGTCCGATGCGAACGCCCTCGACGGAACTGATGGCGACCAACTTCTGGAGATGTTCCACCTCGGCATTGAAGGGCGTGCCCAGCTCGGAGGACGGGACCGTCACTGTGACGACCTTGATGGCCTTGGCAAGCTTGCAGACGGCAGTGAACTGCCGGTAGTATTCCTCCTCGTCGGGCGTCTCGATCTCGACCCCCAATGCACATGGGGTGAGCCGGTGGGTTTGACGGCACTGTTTCAGCGCGTGCTCCGGGTTGCTGAGCACCTCCGAGGGCTTTAAGTATCCCCCTGACTCGGCGATCATCAGTTCGACGCTGGTGTACTCGAGATCGACCAACTGGCGCAGCGCGGCATCCGGGGTCAGCTCGGGAAAACAACGGGTCGTAGCGGCAACTAGCACTCGAAAACTCCTTGTTTCGGCAAGAGGGGTGAACCTAAGTTCTTACGCATGGCGTGGTTGGCAAGTGCCAATCTCTCGCAAAAGGAGGGTCTCCACCGTCTGGCGACGGTGGCTACACGCCGTTTTCCGACAAAGCCTAAGTTCTTACACATGGCATGGTTGCGGCTGCCACTGCCGCCAGGGCTTCCTCCAACATCTGATCGGGGGCCTTACCGGCCAATCTCAAAACGGGGCCCCGGCCCCGGGCGGTTGCCTCGGCTACGACGGCCTTGTGGATGCGGTCGAGCTGCTCGGGGCTCAAATCCTGCTCACAATCGCGACCCCGGCACCGGACTCGCTCATGAAGCTCCTCGGCAGAGGCGTCCAAGAGCACGATCAAGCGGGGTCGAGCCACTTTTCTCCGCGACGTCTGCCACCGGCAGCGATACGCCTCCCTTTGTTCGCCCGACAGCCACACCCCGGCAAATGCCAGCGACTGGTCGAACCAGAAATCGCTCACCGTCACGGTGTCGCCGGCCCAAATCGGGGCATCGGCCGCCAGCAGGCGTGTTCGCTGCCTCAAGAATTCTAACTCCGTCTCCCACGCGTGACTAGCCGGGTCTGCGTAAAAGGCCTCCAATCGGTCCCAATCGAGCTCCTCGGCGATAAGCCTGGCGGACGCCTTTGGGGCAAGCCGCCCGGCCAGAAGGGTCTTGCCCGCGCCAATTCCCCCGGCCATCGCCACATAGGGCGGCGTCGTGTTGAGATGCTCCAGGAGCTGTGCCACGGTCCAACCGGAGGTCGGATGGACCATCGAAGGAGCGATCTCGACCGCCGGTTCGAGCACAAATCGCCGCCACGCCATCCGCGGATGCGGCAGGACCAGCGAGGGTTCCTCGAGGATTTGCTCGTCGAAGAGCAGGATATCCAGGTCGATTGTGCGGGGTTCCCAGCGTTTCCTTCGGACGCGGCCGAGTCCGTTTTCGATTGCCCTTAAGGTGGCGAGCAGATCGGTCGGCCCCAGCGAGGTCTCGATCAGGGCGGCCCCGTTGCAGAAAGCGGGCTGATCCGGAGGGCCGCCCGCCGGCGAGGTCTTGTACCAGCGGCTTGTGGCAACGACCGAAACTTGCGAGTGTTTCGCAAGCAACGCTGCCGCACGATCAAGCATCCGTTGCCGGTTTCCCAGATTAGAGCCCAAACCAATCAAGCATGTAGGCATGGGAGTGATTCACCCAAAGCCGTTCCGACGAGAGCATGGGGGAGGCCCTCCGGGCCGCAAAATACGCCGACAGTCGATCCCTGCGGTCGCCGCCCCCCACGCTCTCGTTTGGAACTTGCCGCTATTGTCGTGATAAGTCCAAATGTGTCAAGAACTCCTCGGCAAACTTGTTCCATTTTATCCAATTACCGGCCGTAGTTGTACGTGCCGAGGTCGTAGTCCAACCAACAATGCGTTGTGGTTCCTCCAACGGTTCGCGCCGACTCGCACCGGCGACGTGCCGATGCCCGTGATGCAGAACCCCCCAGCCAGAGGCATTGATTTTTTCTAATGTTTGTTTCCCTTGCGACTCTAAGAAACCTGATTAGAATAGGGAGGATAAGCTGGCCATGAGCAATTGCACCTTTGAGAAGACGCCCCGATGGTAAAGCTCCGCAAGGTCGTTCTGTTGGCGTGTGCCCTTTCGCTTGGCACCGTGCTGGCCTACGCCATGACTCTCTGGCTGGATAACGGGCAGAGCGAACGGGTAGACGAGCGGAAAGCAGGCCAAGCTGTAGAGGGGAACGCCGACCGCCCCTGCCCGGCACCCGGTACGGCCGTGCCGGAGGCGGGCGTTCCGACGTTGGTCCCGTCAAAAGACGGGCCTAAGCTGGCGGCTTCGCCCCAATACGCGCAACAGCCGGCAGCACAAGCAGTCTATGTCGATGTGGAGACCGATCCGTCGGGTTTGGAGGTTGAATTGAGGGAGGAGTAATCAGCTCCGTTCCCCCCTTTCCCCCTTTTCCCCGGTTTGCTACGCTGGACACGATTGGAGGCCGCGACGGCCTCCATCGAACGCACCCTCTTGACAAGGACCCACAATGGCCGAGGGAACCCTGACCGCCATCGCGACTTACCGGCCCCATCTCGATGAATTGGGCCCGGACGAAATACCGTGCATTTATTGTGGTGCCAAGTGCTGCAAATACTTTGCCCTGCCGATCGAGACCCCGGACTGCTGGGAGGATTTCGAGTACATCCGGTGGTACCTGCTGCACGACAGGGCAACCGTCTTCATCGAGGACGACACGTGGTACCTGCTGGTTCACAACCGCTGCAAGCACCTGGGCGAGGACAACCTCTGCACGGAGTACGACACCCGGCCCCAGATATGCCGCGACTATAAGACCAAAAACTGCGAATACGAGGACGAGTGGGTTTACGACCACTACTGGGAAACACCGCAGCAGGTGGAAGAGTACGCCGAAGCCGTCCTGGGACCGCGCGAGGGACAGGGGTTTCGCAGCCCAAAACCATGAATCCTATCGTTTCGGATATTGTCGTCTTTGTTGAAACGGGGGAAGTCCCCCGGACGCTGGAGGCGGCGCACTCGGAAGTCGGCCCGCACGAACTGCGAAAGGTCTGCCTGAAGCTCGTCGGCTGGTGGCGGCGGCGATTGCTGATAACGTCGAACCGCTCCTGTATCGAACTCTCGCCGAAATGCGATTGGTGCGAGTATCTCCGGGCGGTCGTCGGCGTTACCCCGGAGCTGGAGGAACTGCTGCACGTCGAGGAGGACGCGTGCCGGTTCCACGACAGTGTCGGCCGCGATGAAATGGTGCTGATGAACGCCTTCGTTCGCGAGAATCACAACCCATGGCGCGCGGGCGGGCGCCGCAAGCCGGAAGGACCCGCAGGAGAATAACTCATACAAACAAAATTCGTGCTTATAAAGCCGCGCCCGGTGGTCGCGCCCGGCGTTACCGGAAGCCACGGCCACTGGCTGGTCCGGCGCGACCAACGGTCGCGGCTTTATAGAACCCGGGAAACAAGAACACCGTGAGCAAGCAAGAGAGAATCACACCCAGAACGCTCAAGGGCTTTCGCGACTACCCGCCGGAAGCCATGATCCCGCGCGAGCGGCTCATTGACACGGCCCGCCGCGTGTACCGCTCGTACGGGTTCAGCCCGATCGACACCCCGGCGCTGGAGCATCTCGAAATCCTCGCCGGGAAGGGCGGCGAGGAGACCGACAAGCAGCTCTACAAATTCCAGGATCCCGGTGGCCGCTGGGTGGGGCTGCGGTTCGATCTAACCGTACCGCTTGCCCGTTTCGCCGCCCAGCACATCAAGGAACTCGGAACGCCTTTCAAACGCTATCAGATCGCCACGGTATGGCGCGGAGAAAACCCCCAGCGCGGCCGCTACCGTGAGTTTATGCAGTGCGACTTCGACACGATCGGCACCCGATCGACCGCCGCCGACGTCGAAACGGCACTCGTCATCCACGACCTTTTTCAGGCGATCGGCTTCGAGGAGTTCACGATCCGCCTGAACAACCGCAAGGTGCTCAGCGGCCTGCTCGAAACCCTCGATCTGGCCGACCGCAGCGTGCCGGTGCTTCGGACTCTGGACAAGTTGCCGAAGATCGGGCCCGAGGGCGTCGCCGCCGAAATGATCGAAACGGCCAAAATGACCGAGGAGCAGGCGCGGAAGATTATCGAGCTTTCCGGAATTTCCGGCAGCAACGACGACGTGCTCAGGCAACTCGAACCGGTGGTGGCCGGCAGCGAGACCGGGCAGGAAGGCGTCGCCAGCCTGCGCGAAGTCCTTGCCGGTGCCACTGCGGGCGGTGTGTCCGAGGATTGCATCAAACTCGACGTCTCGATCGCCCGGGGACTCGACTACTACACCGACACCGTCTTCGAGACATTTCTCGACGCCTTGCCGGGCATCGGCAGCGTCTGTTCCGGCGGGCGGTACGACAACCTGGCCGAACTCTACACCAAGCAGGAACTGCCCGGCATCGGGGCCTCGCTCGGGCTCGATCGCCTGCTGGCGGCCATGGAAGAGCTGGGTATGGTCGAGAAGGTCGCCACGCCCGCCCCCGTCTTCATCCCCTATTTCGACAAGAGCCGGCTGCACGACTACTTGAAACTGGCCGCCGCGATCCGCGCCGCAGGGATCGGCGCCGAGGTCTTTCCCGAGCCGAAGAAGCTCGGTCAGCAACTCAAGTACGCCGACCGCCGCGGCTTCCGCATCGCGTTGATCGCCGGCGAAAACGAGTTCCAAAACCGCACCTGTCAGGTGAAAGACTTGGAGAAGGCACGGCAGCAGGACGTGCCGCTGGAAGACAACGCGGCAAGTGTGATCGCCGCGGTCAAAGCAATCCTGGGGGAATAGTCGCATGTCCCAGCCAAAGCGTCTCGATCCCGATGCCGACCCCTTCCGCCCGCCGGAGATACCGACCGAGGTTCATTGCCTGCACTGTGGCCGCGAGTACGACAGTTATCTGATCGAGTGGCGGGAGCAGCCCGACGCCAGCGGCCGGCCCTCGGGCTTCTGGTGTTGCCCGACGCCCGGCTGCAACGGACTCGGCTTCGGCTTCGACATACTGCCGACCGACCCCAACTACCGGGACGAACGCGGAGGATGGTGCTGCGACGACGAGGACGACGAGGACTACGAAGAGGAATACCACGGGCCAAGCGACGACGAGCCGTATCGCAAGCTTGAAGACCCCGGGGACGATTCCGATATTCCGTTCTAAGAAAGTAGAGGAGAAAGGGCAGTAGACAGCGGACAGCAGATCAACCAGTGGACTTTTCCTCCTTCACTGTCCTCTGTCCTCTGTCGACGCCAAAGAAAATGGCCAACCGCGACAACCATTACGAAGCGGCCTTTGAAGAGTTCCTCCGCAGCCACGGGGTTCCCTACGTGGCGGTGGACGAGGCAAAGCGGAGCGTGCTGAGCGACGGCGCCTCGATCAAGAGTCTCGATTTCATCGTTTCCTCGCCGGGCGAGGTGACCTGGCTGGTCGACGTCAAGGGCCGGCGGTTCCCCAGCGGCGACGAGACGAAGCAGTACTGGAAGAACTGGTCGCCCCGGGAGGATCTGGAGAGCCTGGCCCAATGGGAGCAGCTTTTCGGCGAGACGTTTCGCGGGCTGTTCGTTTTCGCGTACGACATTCTGGGCGACCGGTCCCCGCTGCCGGAGGAGCAGCTTTTCGAGCACCGGGAGCGGCTTTACGGCTTCGTGGCAGTTCCGCTATCCGACTATACGGCCGGTGCCCGGCCCATCTCGCCGAGCTGGGACACGGTGGCAATGCCGACGGCCGATTTCCGCCGTCTGGCCCGGCCGCTCGAGGAGCTGTTGGGGCTCGGCAACGCCGTCCCTCGCGGAAGCGGTCAAAACTCCCCGGTGCCTTGAATGCAGAGACGATTTTCGGCGGTTTCGGGGGGTTTCACTCCCGACACAATTCGGATATAATCGGGTATTCTACTTAGCGCGGCCGAGGCCGCAACCAAAGGAGGAAAGTTGACGGCTGAGGGTTCAG
>CAZJRB010000096.1:0-29685 GCA_964547995.1 uncultured Planctomycetaceae bacterium
TCGATTCGAGTTTCACGTCCGGATGTCGCGACACGTTTCCGTGCCAGGTTCGAGGATTAGACCCGTCCCGTTTTATTATTCCCATATTCCCAGGAAATCCTCTGTGTTTTTTATTTAGGACTATTGGACGCAGCGACCTGCTGTTGCGGCGCAAGGCGCCTTTCTTCGCCCGCGCCTCGGCAACCCCGCTAGTCGCTGGTCGCGAGTCCAAACGCCCACACCCCTACAAATACGGCCGCCGGTTGTACGCGTTCTCCTGCGGTTGATAAGGCTTGGGTTTACCGTCCGAATCCGGCTGGGTGAGGATGTACACCGCCTTGCCACCGTACGGCTGGTACAGGATCAACTCCTCGCGGTCATCGCCGCAGAGGTCGACCGGCACCGCCTGGACGGCCACCCGGCTTTTCCTGGCCGCAGGGCGCAGGTCTTTCACGACCTGCCTATCCAGCTCGCCGAGTTCGGCGACGATCTCGCCGTTGCCATCGAGGATCATCCGGTCCACCGGCACCCACAAGGTATCCTCACCCTTGCGCCAACGCACTTTGACGGGCGTATCGGGGTACTTGCGCGAACCGTTCGGGTGCTTGATGCCGCGATGATGCTGGAATTCCGCCAGCTTGCGTCCGTCTTCCGCGGCGAACGTGTGGAAAATACCGTAGTGCCCGGAAACCTGTACAATTGTTTCGAGCCCTTCACGTTCCGGCAGGAAATTCCCGGCCCAGCCCGCCTGGCCGTGCGACACTTCGTCCTTTGTTTTCTGCCATACCGTTTCGCCTTTGGCATCGAGACAATAGGCGGGGCCGGTTTTGCAGAGGGTCAGCAGCACCCGTTTCTCGCCGTCCAGCGTGAAGACATCGGCGCCGTCGGCGTGCGCCTCGAGGTCGCGGCGGAAAATGGTTTTACCGTCACTGTCCACGGCCAACTGCCCGAATACCACATCATCGCGCCCGTCCCCGGTCAGGTCCGTGACCACCGCCTGGTGGCCCATATCCGCGCCGCGCTTCTCTTTTTTCGAACAGGGGCGTCCGCGGACTTCCCAGCGTTTGTTAAGCTTATGATCGTAGGCCACGGCGAGCGGCGGAATAGAGCCGGATGCTTCATACTTGACGATCACCGAGGCGGGCTTGTCTTTTCCGTCCAGGTGCGCGACCAGCGCCAACGGGGCCGGACGGCTGCTCTGGTAGCCCTTCGGCTGTCTTACTGAATTATCGAAGGGGGAAGGCATATCGCGAATAACCTCGCCGGTCGCGCCGGACAGCATCACCAGCCGCGGCTTGCCATCGTTCCAGATTTCGGCCACCACTTCCGTCTTGCCGTCGCCGTCAAAATCGTATGCCGTGACCACGGGCCGCAGCCAACCGGCGGGGCTGCTTGTCGCCGAGTCATCCCCGTGGCTCCACAGCACTTGGCCGTCCAGGTCCAGCGCTACGAGCCGCGCACAGGCCGACCAATCACTGGCCAGCGATACCAACAGCTCTGCCTGCCCGTCGCCGGTCAGATCAGCCGGCAGGGCGAAGCCGCCGGAGAGTTTTTCGAGCGTTACTTTTTTCCACAGCTTCATCTGTGTAGAAGCTGATTCCCCATCGTCAGCGTTCGCCAGCATCGCCACCCCCTGGCTGTATGTCTTGTGCGGATGTCCGCCTTGGTTGCCGTTGTAGTACAATACCCATTGCCCGTCGATTTTCATCGGGCAGGCGTGCTGGACAAACTTCGAGTCGAAGTCGCCTTTGTTCCCGGTGCCGGCTAAAATCGGGTTTTCGGAATATCGTTCCCACGGACCGGCAAACGGCCCCCAGCTATCCGCCGCCAGCGCCGCCGATCCGGCAAGCATCAAGATAAATACCACTCCCGTATTTGCCACGCCTCGCCATTTCTTCTTGTTTGTCATTACTGCTGCCATGTTTCACCTTGTTTTTGTGTAATTGTTTTCCGCGTTCTTGTCAGCAGCGGTAGGGGCTGGCGTGAGCAGAGGATGTGGCTGAGGTATTCGATCACGTTGAGGGCCTGTTGATGGCATGTTTGCAACACCGACATCAGGATCGATTGGGCTTGTGCCCCGCGCCAGGTGCGGTTGCCGCCCCAGACCTTGCGATTGACCACCGCCCCCTGTATGATATAGTCGGAAGGTCCTGCCAGCAAGAGATTTGTGTTTGAAAGTTTGGCGGGTGTGCCGCCCGACTTATTGAGGCTTGCATAGCCAATGATCGAGGCCGACCAGCGGGAGGCCGGTTTTTGCGAGCCACGGCATGAACCGTCCGACCATTAGAAATGCAAATATCAATAAGCACGAACTCCCACCCACAGGAGACTTTCTATGATTTTCCTCCGCCGAACTCGATCGTTCTTGCCCACCGCCGCCGTCGCAGTCTTGTGTTTTGCGATAAGTTGTGGCGTGCTGCTCGCCGCTGAAATCACCTTTTATTCGTTCTCTGACAGCCACTACGGTGCCGACAGGGGCGGCAAACGGCCGCCGAAAACCCGGTGTAGCGAGGTCGAGATCATCAACTCCCTGCCGGGCGTTGCCTACCCTCAGGTCATTGGCGGAATCGTGGATGTGCCGCGCGCGGTCATCATGCAGGGTGATCTTATCAACGACGGCACGGTCGCCGGCAAGTACGAAACGCAATGGTCTGACTTCATCGCCGACTTTGGCGTCAACGGAGAGGGCCGATGCAAGTACCCGGTTTTCGAAGGTGTCGGCAACCATGACGTCAACCCAAACCTGTATGTATTCAATCAGGTCAGAGAACGCAACCGAATTCGCAAGAGACTTGGCTACATTGCCAATGTGTCACCCAACGGTTACCACTACTCCTGGGACTGGGACGGCGTGCATTTCGTCAATGTCAATCTGTTTCCTGGCAATGTCTGGGAAGGCGAGGCCGACACGTATGGACGCGGACACGATCCTCTATTTGCCCGCGACTTCCTGGTGGCAGATCTCAAAAAGCACGTTGGCGATTCCGGTCGCCCAGTTGTTGTCGTGCATCACTTCCGTCCCATCGACGAGAATTGGTGGACCTATAGCGCCGCCGACAAGTATCAAAAAGCCATACAGGACTACAATGTGATTGCTATCCTCGTTGGCCACCAAGGTGGTGGAGTAAACAATGCCTGGAGGGGTATCAACTGGATCAGCAGCAATGGCAACCTGACTGTTGTCCGCATCAGAGACAACGCGTTCTCAGCCATTGTCCGCGCCCCCGATGGATGGGGCCAGACAATGCAGAAGAAAATCTTCTATTCGTGGAGCGAGTCCGGCTTGCCTGCCGCCGTCAACAATGGAGATTGGGCCAAACGGATTGGCCCGTACAGCGCGACGCTTTCGGGCAAGCTAATCTACGAAGCAGCCCCGTCGACCGAACTGAAGGTCTATTGGGGCAGCACGGATGGCCGTGAAGACCCCGAAGCATGGGAATGTTCCCGGAGCCTCGGAACGGTCCACGTCGGCAACAAAGCATCGGTCGAAGTTACCGGCCTCAAGCCTTGGACTAAGTACTACTATCGTACCGCGGCCATCAACAGCAAAGGGACCGCGTGGGCTGCCGCCTCGATTCCCTTCTCCACGGCCGGTGTTCTGCCGGCAGACTGGAAGGCCGTGCAGATCGGTTACGAACAACGTCCGGGTGGAGGCGCACACTTCGACAAAGGCGTCTTCACGGTCCGTGGCTCGGGTCGTGACATCGCGGAACGTAATGAACGGATCGACAACTTCCAGTTCCTTCACAAGGCGTTTTCTGGAAACGGCGAAATCAGTGCTCGCATCACATCGGCTGAGATCAACACGCGGCAACCAAAGATCGGCGTTATGTTTCGCGAGACGCTCGACGCCGGCTCCAAGAATGTCGCCCTATTGCTTGTTCCGCGCAAGGGCATCCGCTTCTCGGCCCGCACCGAGAACGACAATTCCAGCAGTTCGAGCATGAACGTGGCCATGAACACTGTCCCCTGCTGGGTGAAGCTCACCCGCAACGGTGACACCTTCACGGGTTACATTTCCGTGGACGGCACCGCGTGGGAGCAGGCCTGCGATCCGATAACAGTCGAGATGGGTGAAGACATTTCCATCGGGTTGGCCGTCACGTCCGGCAGCCGCGACGAATCGCGACTCCACACGTCCCACTTCGACAAGGTCGTGGTCTCCGAGTACCGTCCTGGGGAAAGACCTTCCAGTCGGATTTCACCGTAGTGCCATTGTTCCTTTTCGAATCCCCAACCGCCGGTGGTGGGAAATTGGACCAGGGCCTGACCGTTGCCCGCACGTACTCGGATGGACGCGGGGTCAGGAAAGGCTCGGGCAAACTTGACCGTCACGTAGAGCGGATCGCACCGTTGGGGGATTTCGATGCTCCAACGCAGGAAATCGCCCACGTCGCGTCCCCAATCATTGTCTGCGATTCTCCCCTCCGAGGCGGTTTCTTCCATGCGGTAAAAGGTTGCCTGCGAACCGCTTTGAGCAGCGTAGTCCTCCGCCTCGATCCACGCTTTCCACTCCTTGGCTGGAGCATTGACCGCTGCCAAAGACATGACGACAACGACAAGACACCCCACTGTCCTCATAAACGACTCCCGTTCTATACTGAGCATGGCACCTTCGCGGGCAATGCCACCGCAGAAGAAGGTCGGTGCACGGATTGCAGTGTACCCAGATCTTTTCTTTTATTCTTGATCCGGTCTCAAAGAGTAGATGGTCAACCCGCGGGTCTTGGTTTCATCCCCTTTCAGGAGGAATCCGAGCAGGTAGCCCAGCAGCACCGTCGTGGCGATGCCGATCCCGCCGAAGAGTTTGCCGTGAATGGCGACGTCGCCGAACTTGAGGTACATCGACAAGGAGATGCCCACGACCGCGGCGATCACGGCGCTGGTGCCACTGGCGCGGCGTGTGAAGATGCCCAGCAAGAACAGGCCCGCCATGGGGCCCCCGATCAGACCGATCAGACTGATGAACGAATCCCACATCGACGTGCTGCCTGACAGGTGGAAGTAGATCGCCATGCCGGTGCCCATCGTCCCGAGGACGACGGTCAAAACCCGGGCCAGGAACAGGTTTCTCCTGTCGTCGGTTACCAGCCCGAACCGACGGACAAAATCCGAGACAAGGGCAGTGGACGTGCTATTCATGCTGGTCGAGATCGTCGACTGCGCGGCGGCGAAGATGCCGGCCACGACAAGACCGGCGATGCCCACGGGCAGTTGCCGGGCGATGAACAATGGAAAAACCGCGTCGTTCTTGAAACTGGGATCCAGCAGTCCCGGATTCGACTTGTAGAAACAGAATAGCGCCGTGCCGAGTCCGAAGAAGAGCAGGCTGGCCGGAATCGTGATGAAAGCGTTCACCCAAATCGCCTTGGCCGCCTTCTTTTCGGTCGCCGTCGACACGTAGCGCTGCACCACGGCCTGATCGGATGTGTACGGAATCAGATTGTTCGCGAGGGCCCCAACCAGGACGACCCAGAGCACCTCGTGAGAATACTGCCCAAACGCGAAAAGATCGGCGTCTTTGATCAGGGTGAACTTGTGGGCCTGATTCGCCATCTCGACGAAGCCGCCAAACCCGCCGTCGACTCCCCCGATAAGCAGGACGAGGCTCAGCAATCCTCCGCCCAGCAGAATGATGGCCTGGATGGCGTCGGTCCAGACCACGGCCTCCAGACCGCCCATGGAGCAGTAGATGATACTCAAAAACCCCATGACGCAGATGATGGTGATGACGTCTACGTCCGGTAGTACTGCATTCAAGGCCAGGGCCGGGAGATACATCACGATGGCCATGCGTCCGACCTGGAACAGGATGAAACTCAGGCTGCCGAAAGCCCTCGCAAAAACATTAAAGCGTTTTTCGAGATACTCGTAGGCCGTCGTGGCGTCGATGCGGCGGAAGAACGGCAGGATGAAGTAGATGATAAACGGCGCGACCGCCACGATCCCCATGTTGTAGATAAAATCTTTCCAATCGGTCGCAAAGCTTTTGGCGGGCAGGGCCACAAAAGTAATCGAACTGAGCATGGTGGCGAAGATACTCAGCCCGGCGACCCACCAGGGAATCCGCTGACCGCCGCGGAAGAAGTCGTTGGTGCTCTTGTTGCGGAAGGAAAAGAACACGCCGACGCCGATCATCGCCGCCAGATAAACGACCAAGGTGATCCAATTGATCACACCGAAGCTTGTCTCGCTGGTCTTCGCGGTGACGCTCCAGATCTTCGGCGAGCGGACACGCGGACGCACCTCGCCGCTGGCGACGATGATCCGATTGTCGTGGACCACGGCGGGCGTGGTCACGTGGTTCGCCGGTTGCTGCCCGCCGTCGGCCCACGAATCGGTGATCGTGTGATAAACCAAGGTTCGCTTGACGAACCCCGGATGTTCGTCCTTGAGCTGCTCGGCCTGGAAGAAATCCTTGCCCGTGTCTCCGCCGAGCACAAAAATGTGGCTTTCGCCCAATGGCGCCGCCACACCAGCGGCGCGGGGCTCGGGAAGATCGCTACAACGACGCCAAACGCTCGTGACGAGGTTGTGTTCCCAAACATCGGTGAGGAAGTCGATTCCGCCCTCGGCGTGCGGGTCGTTTCGCCGGCCGCCGATGATGTAAAGGCAGTCGTGGGCCGCGTTTCTCTGCGCAACCAGCATGTGGAAGGCCCGCTCGGGGATCGCCTTGGGCCAGGGAAGGCTTTCCCATTCTGGTTTTTCGCAGCCGAGGTCCAATTTCCAAAAAACACGAGCCGCAGTTTCGAGCTGCAGCCCGGTGGTTCCGCCCGCCACGTAGACCACATCTTCGACGACTGCTGCGCTGGAGTAGCACAGCGGGCCCGGCAAATCCGGCAGCGGCTTTTGAACAACGGCGCCTTTTTCGAATCTCAGAAGAAACGCATTCTCAAAAACCGCTTGTCCATCATTGCCGCCCAGGCAAACGACGCCCTGGGAAGTCGAGGCCGACGCACCGTAGGCGACCCGATACTCGGTACCGCCGTTTTTCAGTGTGCTAATCTGTCCGGCCCAGTTGCCGTCTTGCAGATCATAAGCCCATACGAACGGGTGCCAAACCTTGTCGTTTTCCCAAACCGGCTTGGGGAAATTAGCCCCGCCGGCCAGGATGAGATGGTCGTTATGCACACCGACAAAAGGACCCGCCATGCCAGGTTGCTCGACCTGGCCCGGATTCGGCGGTAGCTCAGTCAGCTCGTTCCAGGACAAAAAGTCGGCGGCCCGGGCATGAATCGGCCCTGCCGCCAGAACGGCGAGAAGAAGCATGGCCGAATGTTTCCAAATCCACGCCCAGTCGTCGAGTTTCTTCAGCAGCATCCGAGTCCCTCATGTTTAGCCAACGGATCGATCTTGCGTCGTGTTGAGGTAGTCGCCCACGCCGGCCTCCTGCAAACGCGCCATCATTTGAGCCGCCGCCTCTTCAGGAAGCTGTGGCAACGGACGGGATACGGTCGCGCCGATTTGCAGTCCGATGGCGCGCAGTAAGGCTTTGGCGGCGGAAAAGAAGGCCCCGGTTTCCGCCAAGATCTCGATGCCCCTGATAGCGAGGTCCTGCATTCTTTGGGCCCGCGTTTCGTCACCGTCATGGAACGCTTTCATCAGTTCGTGGTAGATCGGCGCCATGAAGTTGTAGGTGCTCCCGACCGCGCCGGTGGCGCGGCACTGCAATGACTTGAGCAGAAGTTCATCGCGCCCAAACAGAATGTCGTATCTGCCGTTGTCATATTGCACACACTTCCGATAGTCGGCGAGGTCTTCAAACGTGTATTTGACGCCGGCGAAATTCGGGATGCTTCCGACCGTCTTCAGCAGGTCGATCATGGGAAAGTCAACCTGATTCATCGCCGGCATGTGGTAGTAGTAATACGGTATGCCTGGGGCGGCTGCGGCGGTTGCGGCGATGTAGTCGGCCAGCGCTGCCACGGTTGGCGGGCGATAAAACACCGGGCCGATTTCGCCCACGGCCGAGGCTCCGATCGTTGCGGCGTGGGCCGCCAACGCCTGGCTCTCCTTCTGGCAAACGTGCCCCACATGCACAATCACCTGAAATCCTTCCGGGGCAGCTTGAACCCACCGCTCGGCAATGACCCGTCGCTCGGCAATCGTCAGCGACAGCCCCTCCCCCGTCGTGCCATTGATGAACGCGCCGCCCACGGAGTTTGCATGGAGCATCCGCGCGTACGGGGGAATGATCTCCAGATCCACGCTTCCGTCGGGCTGGAAACCCGTTAGCGGGGCCGCAATCAACAACTCCCTCCCCCCGGCGCGCAAAAGCGAGCCGGGCGATCGTCGCGGTGCAAGTTGCAAAGGATTGTCCTCGTTGTTGTTGGTCATCGTCACGTCACGAACTCCGGAATCAGGGCCTTGGCCTTGGGCCGCAAACGCTCGGCTTCCGTTGCATCAATCGAGCGGTAGGGCCACTGTAACCGGGGGCCGATGTCCGTCCAGCCGCCGATCATCGCCATCAATCGATCGCAGGCGGCGTTGCAGTAGCCGCCCTCGGTAATGAACGGCTCAATTTCGTCTTTGATAAATCGCCGCAGGCGTTGTTCGAGTTCCAAGGCGCTTTCCATATCGGTCTGCATCTGTTCGGCCCACCGCTGGGCGGCGGCGGGATGGAGACAGGCGACGTTCGAATACGAACCGTGCGCGCCGCGCTGAACGCCCGTCGCCAGGAAATGGCCGGGAACAAAAACGCTTAGCTGACCAAGGTGCTTCCGCATCGCCGCATACCACGCATCGTCACCGCCGGCGGTTTTCAGGCCGACGAGAGCCGGGACTTCCGCGGCGAGGCGGCCGACCGCCGCCGGATTTAGAACCTTTTTCGCGTGAGGCGGATTGTAGAGAACCAGGCCGATTCCTCCCGCCGCGTCCGCCATGCGGTGAAGGAAGGACACGGCCTCCGCCTCGGTCACCGGAAACCAGTCGGGCAGGATAACTTGCACCGCCCCCGGTGCCAGCGGAACCACGCGGCGCAAACGCTCGAGCGAAATCTGGGCCGACATGTGGCTCACGCCGATCTGGAACGGCACGTGCGCGGCATTGCACTTCTCGGCGAGACATTGCGAAATCCGGTCGAACTCATCTTCCGTTTGGGCGTGGAACTCGCCCGCCGAACCGTTGGAGTAAACACCGTCAACCTGCATCTCGATGAGCGTGTCGATCTCGGCGGCCACGCGCGGCAGATCGAGCGTGTCATCGACGTTCCAGGCGGTGAGCAACGTCGCCCAGTTGCCGCGGATCTGTTCTGCTGTTAGTGGTTTCATGTGGTGTATCGTCCAAATTCCAGGCCGGCGTCAGACATGGCCAAGATGTTCTCGGTTGGCACATCGGTCTGCAAAACGTGGCAGGGCGCCAAGATGTAGCCGCCGCCGGCGCCGAAAATCTCCAACCGCTGCTGTGTTTCGCAGCGGACTTTTTCCAGCGTACCCTGCGGCAGCAGATGTTGCGTGCAGATGCCCCCGTGCAAACAGATACGGTCGCCAAAGTCATCCTTCAGCGTTTGCGGGTCCATCCCCTCGGCCGCCGCTTGCAGCGGGTCGAGGATGTCGACACCGATCTCGATCAGATCTTCGATCAGCGGCCGGATCGCGCCGCACGAGTGGAACATGAACTTCACGCCGTGGCTGTGCGCCAGGTCCACCAGCTTCTTCACCCGTGGTTTGACGAACATGCGAAACATGTCGGGGCCAAAGAAGAGACCGATTTGTGTGCCCAGGTCGTCTGCCACGCGCAGGATGTCGATCCGGCCGTCGGCAGCGGTGAACATGCGATCGAAATAGCCGACATAGAAATCAGTGAAGCGATCCATCAACCAATGCGCCATCTCGGGTTGAACGGCCATGTCCATCAGTAGATTGTCGATTCGCCGCAGGAACGACGGGTGCTGAAAGACGCTGGCCCCGCTGGCCATCACGGCGAAATCGCACCAAGGAGCAAGCCGCTCGGCGAAATTGCCGAAATCGTACCAGTCGGGGTCCGGCCATTGCCGCCGCTCGCACTCTTCAATCGAAGCGGCGTTTTCCAGCACGAATTCGACAAAGCAGTCCTCCGGCCCGGCGGCGGTGTCGATCACCTTCTCCCGCCAGCCCCAGACGTTCTCTCGCACCCCGCCGCCAAGGTCGCGCGACGCCGGGATCGGCCCGCGATACAGTGGATCGACCACACCCCGCAGGTCGACGATATCGCTACGCAGGCGCAGGAGCAGATCGCGATGGCTCGTCGTACCCAGGTCCCCGTGCAATCGCCGAAGCACCCACGGATTGGCCTGAAAGTCCAGAGGCGTACGATCCGACTCCGCGAGGTTCACGGCCGTCAGCACACGCTCTTTGGAGGATACATAACTCATAGAACGGTTCGGCATGGGGATATTCATGGCGTGGTGTCAAAGACGGCGAAGCGCGTCGAGGTAATGGCGGTAATGGGCTAATGGCACGTCGGCCGGCACGTGGTGGTCGCAGAAGGCCACGTACCCGCCCTCGCGGATCAGCGGCGCCAGACCGCTCACTTGGGCGTCGATGGCGGCGGGACCCTGAGCCAGAGCCCGTTTGTCGACGCCACCCATCATCCGCAGCTCCCGTCCAAACCGCTCGCGGAAAGCCAGGACGTCGTTCTCGCATGTGCCGACTTCGACCGGGTAGACGATGTTGATTCCCCCTTCCAGCCAAACGGGCAGCAGATGTTCGAGCCGGCCGTCACAATCCAGGGCGAACCACGGCACGCCCGCTGCGCGGCAGAACGCCGTGATGCGCTGGTAGTGCGGCAGCAGAAACTCCCGCGCCGCCGCCGGGCTGATCATCGGGCCGGTGTTGAAGCAGATGTCCTCCCAGAAGTAAACGACGTCGGGAGTCATGCCCGCGGCGAATACTTGCCCGAGTGTCTCGATCGCGCAGTCGGCGATCGTGCCGACCATCTCGTGCAGCCAGGCCGGATCATCGTACGGCAGCGTCACCGCCTGCTCGAAGCCCATCCAGTTGCGAATCCAGCCCAAGAGGCTGGTAGCGCCAATGGCCAGTGGCGCCGAGCGGCCGTCTTCCTGCCAACGACGATACTTCCTGCCGCAGTCATTGGCAATCCGGCCGGACGTGGCCGGATCGAGTCGGGGCTTGTAGTGCTTCGCCCAAGCAGCCCGGCCGTCAAGCAGATGCCGCTCGGGGTGGGGAATGGAGCCCATTCGTTTGCTTCGAACGACCTGCACGCCGTCGGCTTGCTGGATCAACTCGGTCTCGCCGCGGTCTTCAAGTTGTATCTCTTCGAACGGCGGATGCAGCCCCAGGATTACCGGTAAATAGGTCCGGTAGGAGTCGAGCCCGAAACATGCGTCGGTCGTGTTGTCGTCGCTGCCGGCCCATCGCAGATCAGCGGGGGCACCCTCTTCGATCCACCGCGCGAGTGTCTCCGGCCAGAAGCCCCATTCGGTGAGAAAAGGGCGGTCTACCGGCTGATAGCTCATCGTCGCCAAGTAGCGCTCGCGGTCGGTCATGGTACGGATGTCGGTCATGGTACGGATCTTGGTCATGGTACGGATAGTTGGCGGCAGGCTCTGTCGTGCAGCCTCGGCGCCTCTTGCGTGCATGCAGCAGGACACCGGGGCAGTTCGTCCGTTCGTCCTACCTGCTTGCGGGTTGCTGGCTTTCGGGGTTGAGGGGATCCTTGACGGCCTCCGGCTTCAGCGTCTGAAGCGGAAAACGGGCCAACAGGATGGACTCGTACGGGTGCCCGTGCCCCGCTTCGTAAAGGCAGGCGACCTCCCCGCTTTCCAGCACGGCCAGATCGGAATAGGCGCTGGGGCCTGAGTGCAACAGGCACTTGGCCGACCATGTTCGCCCCTCGTCGAAACTGGCGCGGACAGTCATTTTCACGCGGCTGCGGGTGCTCGCCGGGTTGCTGAACAGGATGACGCCCGGCGCGTCGTCCGCCGGCCAGCGGTACCGCTCGATCGCCGCCTGACAAATCGGTTCGATCAGCGCGTCGTCGAACCGTTGTTCGGTCCACGTCAACCCGCCGTCCGGACTGACGGCCACCTGGCGATTCCTTTTCGAACGGTCGTAGTTGCGCATGTTCAGCATCAGGCGACCGCCGGCCAGTTCGACCACCTCGCATTCGTTGACCTGGTGGCGAGACGTCGTGCCGCCCAGTTTCCATGTTTTTCCGTGGTCGTCCGAGTAGATCACATGCGAGTAGTAATGTTTGGTTTTTGCCTCGATGTGATCGCACGGGATGACGAGGCGGCCCTTGTGAGGGCCATGCTGAATCTGTATCCCGCTGCCCGGCCCGGTGGCATACCAGGTCCAGTCCCGCTGCTTCACGTCCGCGGTGATCTCGACGGGCGTTGCCCACGTGATCCCGTCGTCGGTCGAGTGCGTTACGAAGACTCGGCGCGTGTCCCTACTCCTAAGGTCGATGATCTCCCTTTCATGGTCGTCGCCGCGGTTCCAGGTCGACAACAGCCAGATCGTGCCGGTGTCGCGGTCCACCACGACGCAGGGGTTTCCGCAGGTGTTGCCCCCATCGTCCCAGATCACTGTCTGGCTGCTCCAGCTTCGGCCGTTGTCGGTCGAACGTTTGACGACCAGATCGATGTTGCCCGTGTCGCTGTTGCGTTCGCGACGCGCTTCGCAGAAGGCCAGCACCGTTCCCCGCGTGGTCACGGCCAGAGCCGGGATGCGGTAGGTATGGCTGCCCTCCTGGCCGCTGACGAACAGAGCGTGGCCAGTGGGCTTCGGCTCCGGCGGAGGATCGATCAGCGTGCCTTCGATTTGGAGGCTCCGCAGCGTCATGCGGTTGCGCCAGGGGCGGAAGCCGACGCGGGCGGCCGGGCCGGTCCAGCCTGTGAGGCGGTGAATTTCGCGGCCGTCGATGGAAAAGCGGGTGTCTTTTCCGGTGCGCTGGACCTCGAACATGAACCACTTGGCTGGCTGGATAACCTCGCTTGTCTTTCCAACCGTTCGCGTGGAGCCGCCGAACGGGGGTCCTTCCACGAACAGCGTGCCGCCCCGTCCGTCGAACCCGAAGTGGCTGTCGCCCATCATGAATGAAGCCGCCGTGCCCGCGAGCCGATCCAGCTTGAGCTGGGCCTCGATCCGAAAGTCACCTTTGGCGACAGTCTTCAGGGCCCACAAATACCGCCCCGTTCCTTCGGCCGTGAGACCGTCGTTGGTCGTCTCCCAGGCGGCGCCCTCAAACGTTGCCGCAGCCGACTTGCCATCCTTCACCACGCTCAACTCGCCCGCCAAGGCAGGCGTTGACGCCGCGATCACCAGTAGAATCCGGATTGCGTTCATGCGTGTTGCGTCCATGGTTTACCTCTCCGATTTACATGATTCGCGATAGCTCCGCGCGACCCTGCGCGCAGACTCGAAGCTCTCGGCGCGGTGAATGAGCACCGCCCCCGTTGGGAATTGTTCTCGGGCGCGGCCGGACACAAGTTCCTCTTCGCTGACGGCCACTCGGATCAGTGCAATGCGCTTCGCTGCGGCCTTGGCGTAAATGGTCTCTACGTCATTCATCTCGGATTGCCCGAAATCGAGCGAGCGAATCGAGGGCAGCTCCAGATACGCGTCGGCAAGGTGGCCAAAGTTGCCGCAGGAGTGAATCCCGCCGCCACCCAGATCCCGCAAGACGCGTTCGTCGTACGGCGCGATTTGCGCCCGGTACATCTCGGGGGACACCATGATGGGCGTGTCGTTGCGCAACAGCACGTTTCCCTTCAACGCCACGGCGTGCTGATGGCAGTACCCATCATCGGGCTCCGTTGTCCACTGTTCGAAGTATTTCGCGAGACCGATCTGTGCCGTCGCGAGCGCATCCAGGGCGCGCGCCACGGCCTCGGGCGCCGCCACAAGGTCCATGAGGGCCTCGCTACCGCGAATCAATTCCAGATTGTCAAACGGTCCCTGCAGGTCCGGAAGCACGATGCGGATCGCGCGTTTCAGTTCCGGGCACGTATCCAGAATCTCGCGGTACGTCCGCATGGTCTCCGCCGCTCGTGGAATCCAACCCGCACTGAAGTCCGCCGGATCCGTGTCCAGGATTCGTTCAAGCGGATAGGCTCCACCCTCATGACTCACGACCCAGGGCGGGTTGTCATCGACCTGTTCCAGGCGGGCGCCGAACATCGACGCGACCAGCACCGTGCCGAAGTTTGCGCGCACCGTCAGCGGCAGGTCGTCGCCAACGCGGGCGTGGAGGGCGATGCTCGTATCGAACGCGGAGACAAGTTCGTTGTAGAGCATCTTCACCGGATCGTCGAAGATTTCGCGGTGAGGATAGGGGCGAAAGGGCGCGTCCTCCGGGAACGGGTACGTCACTACCAACGGCGGTCGGTCGACCGGCTCCCAGTTCAATGCCCGCAGGACACGCACATCCACATCATCCCGACACGCATCGTTGACTTCTTCGGAGAGAAACTGCAGCAGACTTGTTAAAGGATCATTCATAAGCTGATTGAAGTTGTCCTTTGCGCGGCCTCATACATGGCCCAGACAGTCGTCAGTCTGTTGAAGACAGCAATTTCTGCAAGTCGTGGCTCTCGGCGATCCAGGCCAGATTGTTTGGCTTCGGTAAAGAGCAGGATATCGCCGGTCTTCTCGTCCACGGTAACCCCGCCGCTGAGGAGGCCCTTGCCGACGGCAATCTCCGGCCCCCATGTCGTGCCGCCGTCTTCGCTGCGGCGGACGCGCACCTGGCCCCACCCCCACGCCGCCAGAACGGTCCCGTCCGTGGCGACCACGACACTGGGAAGCCGCCCGCCGGTGAAAATCTGCCGCATTTCAAACTTCGGCTCACCGACAAACGCGCCCAATTCGCCTTCCATTTTCTCCACAGATTCGTGGCCGTTTGTCGCAGCGCCGGGAAGAACTGCCAATAAACTCAACGCCAAGAGGGCTCGTTGCATCATCAGGGTCGCCTTCAAGCTAGGAATTCTTCGAGTCCGTCGGCTGCACTTGGTGTAAGGCTACACAACATCGAGTCTTGTGTCTTTTCTATTTGCGCAAAAATATTTGCGCATTTGGAACACGCTATGGATGCGTATTCAGACGCGTGATACTCTATTCTCTGAGCGCCAGTGGAAGATGGGGTCAAGTGGAAGATGGGGTCAGGTCTCAAGACCTGACCCCGCTTTGGTCCTTTGCGACGACGATCTGTCCGTTTGGGACCTCCTCGGCCCAGTTCTCGTAAATCGGTTTGTCGTCGGTTGCCGATTTCGGCAACTTGGCCTCCGCCGCGGTCGGGGCGGCCCGTGTGGTCACGGCCGCGATGCATACGAGGGCGGCAATGCCGAACAGTTGCGAAAGCTCTTTCGTGTTCATTCCTTTCAATTCGATGTGCCGTTACTTGTTAAGACCATTCTGTAAAGACTTGACGATCTTGTCGGTCTCCTCGAGTGTAAATCGCACACTGACAATCGAAGGCAGGTCGTTGTCGTTGAGCCTGGCATAGGTTGTTGCGACCCATGTGCCGTCGGGGAGTTTTTCCAGGCCAGCGTATCCCAGGTCGCCCAGTTTCTCTCCATAACTCTTGAGCAGTCGGATGCGATAGCCTCCCTGGCGTTGGTTGATGATGTCATCGTATGTTCCAACCCAGGCGGCGAAGCTGCCCGGCGTGGGACTCTGTTGGGCTACGTCGCGAAAGACGCAGATGATGCGACCATCGCCGGCATATCTGGCAAGATGTCGATGTCCGGCCAGGGTTGCAGGAAGTTCCTTCTTCTCCGACCATGTTTTCCCCTCGTCATCGCTGGTCATGAAGCTTTGGTTTCTGTATCCGCCGCCGCGAAGAAGGCACAGGAGTTGTTTTCCGTCGGGCGAACGGATAATGGACGGCTCCGCACCGCCATCAAACCGCGTGCCTTTGCTCCATGTCAGACCGCCATCGGTTGATTCACTCTGGAAATAACCGTACTCACCTTTGAAGAAACCCCAGTTGTGTTTTCCCCACTCCGTATCGTCCAACCCCCATCGGTGAGACTGCATAATCAATTTCTTGCCGTCTTCGACCGCGGTCAATTCAATGGGCGGAACCCGGCCGATAAAGCCGGTGTCTTCCATGGGGGCCCACGTTTTGCAATGATCTGTGAAAGACTCCTTCTTCCGCAACGGCGGAAGCCCCTGCAAGAAGCATAGCCGAAAGAACACTCACGATAACCAGATTCCAATAACGTGGCTTCAGTTTCACGACGGCCCTTCCTTTGCTAACATTAACGTTCGTTAGGGCGAAAGACGACAAAAAGCAGACCACACTAATCTTTCGCCCTAATCTTTTGCCCCAATCTCTCCTCTGTCTTCTTCGCCAAACGCATATAACCTCATCGGTTCAGACTCTAATCGCCCATGCTGAACGAGAAGAGCTTTGCGTTGCTGAACTCGAACCTCAACCGGATTGTCCCCGGCTCGATCTGTTTGTCCCATACCAGACGTTCGTCGGAGACCGTCTGCGAGACCGGCGCGGCGCGTGCGACGTGCTGGCCGTTGTCGTCAACAACACACACCCTGACCGAGCCGCCTTTGGCGACGTCGGCTGTAATCCCCAGAGGCTGTCCCTTATACGGGATGGCAGTGGTCGTCACGACGGCCGGTTGCTTCACAACCTCCTGCTCGTATCCCGCCCAGCCGTCCGAACGCATGGTCGCCATGCACAACCAGCCCGGTTGATCGCTATGCTGCTTCTTCTGCGCGGAATAGTAGATGCGGATTTCGTCTTCCAGCACGACGGGAACGGCGGCCGCATAGATGCAGCCCCGGTCCAGGGCGCCGGCCTTCTCGGAGAGCGGAATCAACTGCGCGCCGGGCTGGATTCGTTTCCACGCAGCGGTGTCCGGGCTCCAGGCCAGCTCCGTGTGAACACGCTTGTCGGTGCCGGCGCGAAAGATCGCCGGAAGACCAAGGTATACGCCGGCATACGGGAATACAGGCATGGAATAGGTCTGTGCAGCCTGGGAGCCACGGAGCACCTCGACCGGCTCGGTCCAGTTGATGAAATCCTCGCTTTCCATTCTCAGTACCGTTCTCATTCCCGGGTAGGCGCGCGTTATGGCCACGTATCGATCTAGGCTCGGCGCCCAGAATGCGTTGTTGTGCGTATCGCCGCGCGCCTCGGCAATGCACCGAAACTCGCTCCAGCGAATGCCATCGGGAGAGAACGCGGCGTCGATCTTTCCGGGCGCCCCTCTGACGGTTATAAGCTTGTAGCGCCGCATAGGGTCCGGATCGCGCGCGTCCAGAAACACGCCGGTGCCGTGATCGCGCCAGACGACGATGTTCGTCGGCTTGCCCTTGTAGCGGTAGACGTCGAGGGCCGGCTTCTCCCAGCGGATGCCGTCCTTCGACGTGGCGTAGAGCGTGGCGCAGTTGCCCTCGCCTGTCTGTTTGGGCGCGAGCGGGCCCGGCGTCACATCGCGCTTCCATTCCAGGACACCCGCATCGTCCATTCGCGTGTAATACCAGAGCTTGTAGATCCGTTCGTGCGGGTCGTACACCACGTTCGGGTACATGTGGCTGGTGTTTGTTTCCCAGGGAAGCTCCTGGCCGAACAGCGGGTTACCGGGGTGCTTGTTCACCGTGCCCACGGCCAGACGGGCGTTCTCGACCTTTTCGATCAGGCGGCTGTCCAGCAGCAGGAAACGGTTGCGGGCAGGATCGACTCCCTCCCCCCACGCAAGTGAAGGCGCCGCCGTGAAACACGCAGCGGCCACGGCTAAGGCCCAGCGCGCCGCCGGAGTGATCCCCCTCATTGAAACAGGTTTCATGTCGTCTCCTCTTGTCAAACAACTGCCTCTCTCGCCGCTGAAATTCACCCGCGAGGCGAGATACTTGTCTTGCAGTCGGGTGGTTGCCTGCGCGCACCAGTCCCCCTCAGTCATTCTTGTAATCCGATTCGAGAATGAACTCCCACGAATCGGCGGCGTCATCCGTTCCGCGATAGCCCAGGTAATACAGGTCGCCGTCCTTGCGCTTCAGGATTTCTCCGTAGCCGGAATCGCGAGAATAGACGTCGTCCACGGGCTTCATCTTCCACGTTTTTCCGCAATCCTCCGTGTACCACAGGCAATTGCGTTGCTTGTGCTCCAGAATGCGGTCCCGGCCGGTCAGATAGATCCGCCCCGGCTCCTCGGGGAACTTGGTCAGCTTCGGCTGCTGAACGACGTGGACGTACTTGGTGATGTCGGTCATCGGACCCCACGTCTTGCCGCGATCCCGGCTGATCCGCATCTTCGTGACGCGCTCGTCGAACGAACGGCCGACGATCATGATCGTGTTTTCGTCAACGCAAACGACTCCGGTTTCATTGATACGGTCGTCTTTCGTGCCGTAGGTTGAAACCTTGTGCCACGTGCGGGCGTTGTCGTCCGAGCGGTACAGCATCGCCTGCCAGGGCGTTGTGTCTTTTTCAGCGGCGGGAAATCCCCGAACCGTAACATAGATGGAACCGCCTTCGACGGTTTTTCCAAGAGCAAAAGTCTCGCCGGCGGGGATCTCGGACGAGCGACCTTCATACTTCCACGACGCGCCGTTGTCGGCACTTCGCCACTGAAGTGTTCTCATCTGATAATATGGCTGTCCATCATGATCCTTGGTCATGGATACATACAACAGATCGCCGTTCGGACAGGTCAGTACGCCACCGTCGCAGGGCTCGACCCGCTCATTCTCGGCGCACAGCGGAGCGCCCTTCACCGGCGTGCCGTCGGGCAGGCAATTCCGCTTGCTCCAGGTGCGGCCTTCGTCATCGGACGTGTGAACCACCACGTGCCGCGGCACACTTCGACCATGCTTGGCGGCCAGCGTGTAGGTGGCGATCCATCGGCCGGTCTTCGTCTTCGTCAGCGAGCCGCGCGCGGCCCAGTCCAGTCCCTTCGGATCGGCCTTGAAGACCAGCTTGCGGATCTTGATCTTCATCTCCGGCGCGGTATCGTCGGCCACTTCAGCCGCCCGGATCGTCGCCGCGCCTGCAAACAAAGCCGTCAGCGTGATAATCAGACTTCTATACCCACTCATCGCATTTCCACCTTTCTTACAGCACTCACACATGTCGCGCACCATCTCCTATCGATCATCTTCCGGCAACGCGGGCGTTCGACGCAGGGCGTCTTCGTAGGTCGGCACGGGGCGGTAATTCGGATGCGTCCTGTACTGCAGGTTGCGGCGCCCCCAGTAACTGCCGTAATAGTATGCGTTGGCGTCGATCCACGTGGTAACACGAAGCAACTCCTCGCGCGTAATGCCAAGGTTCTGATGTTCTTTCATTCCGGCTAAACGCTCGGCGAACTCCTTTCGCTTCTGAGCCAACCCTCTCGTGCCGATCTCGATAACCGAGGTGAAATGATAAGGCGCCATCTCTGCCTTCAGTATAGGCAACTGCTCTATCCGCGGGTCGTCAAGGTCCGTTTGCCACCGAACCTTGTCCGGCATGAGCATGCCGACCAGGACGCTGGCGTGCGACCACAGCGAACGAGGCTCCAGATAATGGACATTACCCCACTTTGGGCAGTTCTCGCCTATCGTCGGAACCAACTGAATTCGGTTTCGGGAGCGACCACCGCCGTTGCGACGCTCTTCAATCAACTGCTCGTAGGAGACGCTGAACAACGCACTCTCTCGCCCCGACAGATTCAAGCCTCCGGCGGCTTTCTGGTCATTGTGACATTTCACACAGTGCTTGTCCCATACCGGCTGCACATCCACGGGGTAATGCAAAGCTCGGGCGGCCGACCGGTCGCCCGGTTGCGGCCGCGGAATGCTCGGCGGCCGGCGCATTGCCGCCAATGTGCCCCACACCGACGGCGGCGCGACGTCGGGCGTCTCGTGACAGCCAACGCACGCTCGGACTTCACCCGGCATGTAGTTTACAATTGTTCGTTCGGATTGAAGACACAGGTAGTTCTCGTCCAGCGCCTGGAAATAGACGTTCTTGCCGGCGGGCACGACAAAATGCGCCGACCCATCCTCTTCGACCGGCACGATGCCGACGAGCGCCTTCAAACCGAGGTGCGTGTCCTTCGTGACAACCGCATGTTGCTGGTCGTATTCGTCTCCGCCCCAACGACGTCTGGCGGCCCAGGGACGTGCCGCCTGCAGCAGAATGCGGAGGTACTTCACCTCGCCGCGCCGGATTCCCGTCATGCCTTCGTGAACGTCCGCCACGATACAGACAGCCTGGTCCTTCTCGGCATAGACCGGGTCGCGCGGCCCCGGCAGAACCGGCGGACGGGCTCGCTTGCGCAGCGGGATCGGCTGCCAGCACGAGTAGTCCGGATCATCATGAATAAGATGGTGATCGCCCTGCTCGTTCACGACGTACAAATCGTACGCCGCGGGTGCAGACCACTCTGGACCGGCAGGTTTGTGCGCCGCCAGATAGAGATCTTTCCTGAGCGGGAAGGGATCGCGATAGAGCGGACAATTGCCGAAGTTGATCTTGCCTTTCCAGAGGTAGCCACCGTGGCCGTTCGGCTTGATACGGACCTCATCGGTAATGTAGGTCAACGGCTCGATGCTGCGAATCGGTTTGCTCGTATCTATACGGATGATCGTGCCCACGGTGTTCTGTGGACAGCAATGCCCCAACCCCAGGGCCGAGTACAGATTGGGCTCGCCGGGTATGGGCCGACCGTAGAGAATTGTGTGAGGATAGAAGATGTCATTGCCGTAGATCTCGCTCGAGCCGGTCCCGTCGGGTCGCATGGCCCAGAGACATTTTACACTGATGGCGCCCTTGTCGTTGTACTCCCAGCGAGTATACATGATACGTCCGTCGGGCAAGACACAGGGCGAGGCTTCGCTGAGGGGGCTGTCACTCAGTTTCTTCATGTTCTTACCGTCCGCATCCATGCGGTAAAGGACGGTTGTCGTAAAATCGTCGGAACCGTCACACAAAATGCCGTACTGACAGCGCGTCGAAATGAAGCAAATCCCCCCGTCCGGAAGATAACAGGGATTCATGTCGTCCGTCCCGTGGTGATAGTGCGGTCGGGCACGGTAGAGCCGCGCCAACTCGGACTCGTCTTCCCGCGGGAAGGTCAACTGACGCAAGTGGCCGCGACGCCGGCCCGTCGTCGGATCGAGCTCGATTTCATAGATGCGATAGCCCTGTTGTGCGGCGCACTTCCACTCGAAGACAACGCGATCGGCATCGAAACCGAGGTCAAAGCGGTTGAAGACGCCGCCGGTCAATTCCGGCACGAGGTCCGTCACGTTCCCGGTCTTGAGATCGAGCACACACAGGTTGCCGCCGGGCATCCAGGCACTGTTGATGAACTCGGTGTAGTAATGGTCCGCCGTGAGCGTCTTGCGTTTAACAAACAGGAGTTTGTCGACGCCGAATCGTGTCTGCAGCAGCTCCGGCATTTCGGGCGGGGCTTTCTCGGCGACGGCGGCGGCGACAGCGCCGGGGTCCTTGCCCGGCGTTCCGGCGGCGGAGTTTGCCGTGGGTACGACACACACACGAATCTCCCAAGGAGAGACGTGAGCACCAATGGAGTCCGTCACATGCAGCATCAGGAATCGTCCCGTGCCGCCGGTCAACACGGAAGACGTCGCCGCGCCGTAGTATGGCTTCCACGTCTTGGTACTGAAGTCGAACCTCTCGGAAGTATTGCCCCCCTTGCCGGCGGGGTTGCCGCCTGCCGTGTGGCCGTTCTCCCGATATCCAAGGTTCGAGCGGCCGGTAATGGCGGCGATCGTGGTCCAGCTTCCGAGGGACGTGTCGGGATCCGGAGCTGAATCGCCACCGGCCACGCGCAACGTGTAGTCGTGCGCATAGCTCCACTCCCAATCGATATCGACCCGGCCGATTGTGTACTCGCCTCCCAGGTCGACGTAAATCCATGCCGGCTTAGCCTTCCGGGGGTCGCTCGCCCAGCGCGTCCGCGTATCGTTGTCGAAGGCCAGCGTCGCGGGCAAACCCCACCCGACGCTTGACGCAGTAGCCGGCGCACGGGCCAGGTCAAGCGGCTTCGCGTTCACAGCTTCAGCGGCCTCGGTGACCACCGCCGCCAGTGCGATGATCGAAAGAAGCCCTGCTGTCCTCTTCATTCTGCTACCCTCATATCGTTCCTGCTCGTTTCGGGTTTGGTTCTGTCAAGATTCGTGCCATTCCAGGCTGCTAATCTCTCCGCCTCTCAATCTTCAGCACAAATGCATGGTCGCACGGCCTTTCTTTGGGCATCTGAACTTTCAAGCCCTTGCCGCGGATCAACTGTCCCGCCGTGTATCACTTCTTCCAGATCGATTGCATCGGATAGATCCGCAGCGTCTCAATCTGTGCCGGGCCGCCAACGGCCGAGAGCTCAATCGCGTCGATCGCCTTGCCGCCGTCTCCGCGCCAGGTCCTCGGCACTCCGGGATCGCCATGAACACAGCCACCCTTGCCGGGATCTCCGCGCCGGGCCGTCCTGTAAACGTCGCCGTTGCCGCCGACGACCTCGTACATCGGCCGGTCGACGACCACGCGGAACTTGACCTTGCCGGCGATCAGCGGAAGGGGCATTTCGTCAAGCTTGGCCGCCGCGACATTGTACGTCACTTGACTCGCTCCGAATTGCAGTTTGATCTCTTGGGCGCCCCGGGGCTCGACTTCAACGACGATGTCGAAGAGCTGTCCGTCGGTCTTGAAGCGGACCGGTTTCCCAGGCATGAGCGTTTGCCCGTCGGCAGTTTGGGGTTTGCCGCGCAGCGTTTCGAGTTCCTTGATCGGCTGTGCACAGAGGCGAATTCCCGCCGGTGTGGTCTTCAGCGTCAGCTCCGCCGGGAGGCTGAAGGCCTGATTGAACGGCATGCCCGGCATGCTGACCCTCGGCGCCCAGGCCATTGTAATCACGCGTCCGTCGGGAGCGAGGCTGAAGGCCTGCGAGGCATAATAGAGGCCGTAGTGAAGGCGATACTTCTGCGGATGTTCGGGCGTGAACGTCTTGCCGTCGAACGTGCCGACGTAGTACATCGCATTCGCGCCGTATACCACCCAACGCTTGTTTGCGGCATCCCCATCCACAGGCAACTCGAACAGTTCGGGGCATTCATGGAACTCTTCCAACCGGCTGGCCAACTTCCATGTCTTGAGGTCCTTGCTCGTATAGAATGCGATCGCTCCCTTTGCGCCGTCCATAACGTGGTGCCATTCATCGATCACTCTTTTTGTTCCGCCGTCCATAGTGAACGTTGCGATCACCCAGTGCTTGCCCGGTTCGTACCAGACAAGTTTCGGATCGCGTCCCTCGTGCTTGATGACAGGGTTCTCGTCGATGTACTTCCACGTGCGGCCGCGATCGTTGCTCACCGCCAGCGCCTCGCCGCGAACCGTGTCGGTGAAAGCGGCAACCAGCACCTTCTCATCGCCGGTTTGCCAGCCGCCGCTGTTGTTGTGGTCGACGTTTGCGCTGCCGCTGAAACAATAACCGGCGGCCATCGCCCGGGGGTAAATCGCGACCGGCAGCTCTTTCCAGTGGACCAGGTCCTTGCTGACGGCGTGGCCCCAGAAACAATTGCCGCCCTCCCAACCGAAGGGGTTGCTCTGCCAGAAGAGATGATACTCGCCGTCGTAATAGACCATGCCGTTGGGATCGTTGTTCCAGCCGCGCATCTGGCTGAAGCGAAGTTGCGGGCGCAGGGCTTCATCATAGAGCGGCTGCGTGTGGCGGATCGTATCCGACGCCTCAAGCAGCGCCAGCCCCCGCGAACCGGCAGGCAGCTTGTCGACGCTAACGGTGGCTGTTTTGCCGGCGTATTGCGACATATCGAGCTTGGCCCACCAGTCGACGCCGGCCGTGGCGAGGTTGATATCAAAATCCTGAACCAGCTTACCGTCGATCGTGATCTTCATGCGGCAACGTTTGGCGCCGTTGTTGATGGGAAACAACAGATACTTCTTATCGAGCACGATCTCACGCGATCGATCGGCCACGGCGGATTGCGCGGCTGCTTCCGCCGCGTGGAACGAAGCGCCGCACAGAAGCGCCGGTAAAGCAAACATCATCATCCATTGCCTCGGTAGTCTTCTCATAGCGTTTTCACCTTTCTTTCGTTTCTCACCTGGCCGCCCTATTGCAAAACAACATGTCTACGCCCATGAGGGGTTAGTCTTTCGCCCTAACATCGTCCTCTCCGGCCCTCAGGCACAACACCGGTTCATTCCTGAATCTTTCTGTAATCGGATTCGAGCACGTACTCCCACATATCGGCGGCGTTATCCGTTCCGCGATAACCCAGGTAATACAGGTCGCCGTCCTTTCGCTTCAGGATTTCTCCGTAGCCGGAATCATTGAAGTAAGCATCGCCGTCAACCGGCTTCATCTTCCATGTCTCGCCACAATCTTCCGTGTACCACAGGCCATTGCGTTGCTTGTGCTCCAGAATGCGGTCGCGGCCGGTCAGATAGATCCGCCCCGGCTCCTCGGGAAACTTCGTCAGCTTCGGCTGCTGAACCACGTGGACGTACTTCGTGATGTCGGTCATCGGACCCCACGTCTTGCCACGATCGCGGCTGATGCGCATCTTCGTGGTTCTCTCGTTGCCGGAGCGACAGACGACCATGATCGTATTCTCATCAACGCAGACAACGCCGGTTTCGTTGACGCCGTCATCGGGGTCACCTGCCTTCACGGCCCTCTTGGCATACTCGGAAACCATCTTCCACGTATGGCCGTTGTCGTCCGACCGGTACAACACTCCCCAGGGCGGCCAGGGTCTGTGGTACGTTGTAATGTAAATGGAACCGCCTTCGACCGTTTTGCCGAGCGAAAAAAGAGCAAACGGTGCACCGGGCGGCACACCGTCCACTCCGATAAGGCCGGGTATCCCCGGCGCGGGCCCTTCGAATTTCCAGGAGGCGCCGTTGTCTGTGCTTCGCCACTGACGCGTTTGGTAATTCTGGAGCTTCTTTCCGGGGACGTGTTCACAGCTATCGGAAACATACAACAGATCGCCGTTCGGGCATGTCAGTACTCCGCCGTCATTCGGCTCGATTCGTTCGTTTTCCCCGCGCAGCGGCGCGCCCTCGACCGGCGTGCCGTCGGGCAGGCAGTTGGGCTTGCTCCAGGTGCGGCCTTCGTCATCGGACGTGTGGACCACGACGTGCCGCGGCACGCTTCGAGCATGCTTGGCCGCCAGCGTGTAGGTGGCGATCCATCGGCCGGTCTTCGTCTTCGTCAGCGAGCCGCGCGCGGCCCAGTCCAGTCCCTTCGGATCGGCCTTGAAGACCAGCTTGCGGCTCTTGACCTTCATCTCCGGCGCGGTGTCGTCGGGCACTTCGGCCGCGCAGAGCGTTGCCGCGCCCGCAAGGAACGCCGCCAGAGTGATCATTGCCATTCTCTTCGTCATGTGAGTCTCCCTTCATTTCCACCATGTACTGATCGGTCCGTTCGATTGTATCGTTGTCGGAGCATGGTCTTCAACGGCAGGATTTCGATGTCCTTGCGGCGGCTTGCGGGTAGAACTTCTTCGACGACGATCCGTCCGCCCTCGACGCGGCCGGCGACGGTGGTTCGATCGGGCCCGTGGAGGAACAGGTGGTCGAACGGGAAGCAGACGTACATCTGCGGGAAGCACATGTTGTGGTTCTCGAAGACCCACTCCCACGATTCGGCGGCGACGAGACGGCGCTGGCGAGCGGATTCGCTGCGCATGTTGAACAGGACGCTGCCGTCGCTCCGTTCCACCGCGGTGGTTTCGCTCGGATAGACGGCCTTGACCCCGGCGACGATCTGGTCATTGCGGGCGACGAAATCACCCCGGCGCCACGTGCCGCCGCGATCATCGCTGTAGATCAGCGCCACGTCCGACGGGCGGTGTCCGCGGTGCTTGGGTCCGAACTCGCCTTGGCCTCCGTTGGAGAGCCAGACCGGAACGATCATCCGGCCGTTACGCAACTGCAAGCCGTGTCCGCAGCCGTTGGCACAGACGACCCAAGGGTAATCGGACTTGAACGCATGAAAGACCTCGGTGATTTCGGTCGGCTTGCTCCAGGTCGCGCCGTCGTCGTCGCTGTGAAGCGTGAACGCGCGGGCGTAGTCATGATGGAACACCGCCACGATCCGGCCGCTGTCCCGGTCCGGGATCATCACGAAGTTGCTCACCGGTCCCTTGCCGTAGGTGGTGTGGTCCACCAGTTTGACGATCGGGCCGAACGTCTTGCCGCCATCGGTGCTGCGGCGCATCAGCACATCGTTGAAGTCGTAGTCGCCGCCGCGCCCGGGGCGGGCTTCCGTGGTGACCAGCACGACATCACTCTTGGTGACGGTGATGCCGGGAATCCGACAAGTCCAATAGCCGTTGGTGCGGGCTTCGAAAAGGTCCTGCTTTTCGAGCAAAGAGCCAGGCGGTTCGGCGGCGAGCGAACCGGCGAAGACCGGCAGGACCATCGCCGCGGCGGCGAGGATCGAACAGGCTGGGCGGTTCCAATGAGTTTTCATGCTTTCCTCCGTTGGTGTTTTTCCCTTTTCAGTTTCAGCAAAACGACCCGTATTTTAAGGCCGCGTCGCGGTTCGACATGACGTCGGCGCCCAAGCGGCGCAGCGCCGCGACCGGCTCCGGCACATCGGCCCAGTCCGCAGGCAGCCTGCCGGCATCGCGGTTCACGTGGAACCATTGCCAGATGTTGGGCACGAACGGCACGCGATCGGCCCGCTCGCCAGCCAGCGTGGCCAGCAATCGCTCTTTCCCGGTCATGTTAGCCACCTCCCCGTGACAACCTCTTGGCAAGTACAGTGTGACAGCCAAAAAAGGCTACACAACATCGAGTCTTGTGTCTTTTCTATTTGCGCAAAAATATTTGCGCATTTGGAACACGCTATGGATGCGTATTCAAACGCGTGCTACTCTATCGTCTGAGCGCCAGCGTGTTTGGGAGGTGCCCTGGCACCTACGGCATCAACTGCCCAAGATCAGCACCTTCTCGGAACGACGCCGTAACAGAAGGTCCATGGTGAAGTTCCAGACGGAGGAACGGAGCGACGACCATGCAGCGTCGAAAACTGGGGGTGTACATCCCACGAATGGACGACAACTGCCAGCGGATCATGCGCGGTGTGGTGCGCCACCTCCACGAGCAAGGCGGCTGGGAGTTGATCACGCACGAGGCCATGCCGTGGATGCCTTGGGAGACGCTACGACGTTTCCGCGGGGATGGCATGATTGCCGTGGTTTTCACGACGGAGGAGTACCGGGCCTTGCAGCGGCGCCGCATGCCGTGCGTGAACGTCTGTGCCCGTTGTGAGACACCGCGCCTGGCATCGGTCTATTCGGACAACCCGCAGATCGGACGACTGGCGGCGACGACGCTTTGGGAACAGGGACTTCGTCATTTCGCCTTCGTGGGGCGACCGGGTTTCTATCACGACCTCGCCCGGGGCGCGGGATTTCAGGAAGAACTCCAGGCCCGGATGGCCGATTGCGCATGGATCGAGGTCGAGGCGGCAACCGATCACCTGGATGACAAGGTGGATATGAGCAAGATCATGGGGCAGTTGCGTCGGTTGCCTCGCCCGGTTGGCATCTTCGCCGCGCACGACCACCTGGGTTGCCACGTGCTGACCGCCTGTCGGCGCGTGGGTATTAACGTGCCGCACGAGGCAGCCGTGCTCGGCGTGAACGACTTCACGCTGATGTGTGAGACGGCCCAGCCACCGCTCTCGAGCATTCGCCAGCAGGCCGAGCGGACCGGCTATGAGGCGGCACAGCTCTTGACGGATATTGTCGAAGGCCGAGCGGCTCGGCAAACCCAGCTCCTCCTGCCGCCCGGCGAGGTGATCCATCGGCGATCGACCGAGACGTTGGCGCTGGATGATCCGGAGATGCGGGAAGCCGTGCTGTACATCCGCAATCACCTCGCGGAGGCGATCTCGATCGAAGACGTTGCCCAGCACCTGGCGATGTCACGGCGGGGGTTGGACAAGCGGTTTTTGGCGGCGGTGGGACATACACCCGGCGAAGAACTGCGGCGAGTTCGGCTGCGGCGCGGCGCGGAGTTGCTTTCCCAAACCAAGTTGAGCATAACCGAGATCAGCGCGCGGTGCGGATTCGCCGCCACCAGTAGCTTTGATCGGGCTTTTCGAGAAATGATGGAGATGACGCCCCGCGAGTACCGGAGCACCCATCGCGCCGAGATTTGACCGAAAAGGAACTCCTGAATGAATCCACTACACAACAACGAAGTCACCCGGCGCCGTTTCATCGGTGCAGCCGCCGGCGCCGCCGGTTGGACAGCCACATTCCCGTCGTCCGCAAGCCAGGCTCGCCCCGGCTCCCTGAAGTTCTCCTGCGATGCGCCCGTGGTCGACGCGTACGACGTCGTCGTGTGCGGCGGCGGACCTTCCGGTTGCGCCGCCGCCCTGGCGGCTCGCCGCGAGGGCCTCAAAGTCCTGCTGGTGGAAGGTCACTCGCAGCTTGGGGGCATGGCCACCTCCGGCCTGGTCTCGCACTGGCTGGGCGGGCGGACGCAAGACGGTGATTGGGTCGTCGGCGGGATCTTCAAGACGCTCGTGGAAGAAGCCGCGTCACGCGGCTTCGCCAAGATGCCGCAATGGACGGAGGATAAGGTGTATCAGCCGCACGGCTGGCTGCCTTGGTTCATCCACGGCATTCCACTGGATCCCTTCGCCATGGCCCATTTCCTGGATGAGAAGCTGCTGACGGCCGGAATCGACTTGCTGCTGGAAACGCGGGTAATCGCTGCCGAGGTACTTAACGGCCGGATCACCCACGTTTTGACTCAGAACAAGAGCGGGCTGGCTGCCGTGCCCGCCGCTGCGGTGATCGACGCCACCGGCGATGCGGACGTGGCAGCCTTGAGCGGCTGCGAGTTGCAGGTGGGCCGCGAAGCGGATGGCCTGATGACACCGGCGTCCCTGACCTTCCATTTGTATAGCGTGGATCATCAGGCGCTGGGGGATGCCATCGAGAGCGGCAGGACTCCGAAGTTTCGCGAGAAGATCAAGCAACTCCGTCAAGCGGGCGAATGGCCGTTTCCCTATGACATCTTCATCAGCGTCCAGCTTGTGCAGCAGGACGTGGCCATGATCAACACGATGCGCCTGCCGGGCGTGAACGGCATTGATGGCCGCTCGCGGACAAAAGGGCTGGTTGAAGGCAGAAAAGAGGCGTTCGCGCTATTGCGGATCTTCCGCAAGCATTTTCCCGGTTTTCAAAAAGCCGAGATGAAAGCCGTCGCCTCCTTGTTGGGAATCCGGGAAACCCGGCGGATCAAGGGCGATTTCAGTTTGCGCGTGGCCGATTTGCGAGACGGGCCGGAGCTGCCGGACACGGTCGGCTTCAGCATGTACGGCTGGGACCTGCCCGACCCGCACAAGCCCAGCGTCCAACCGTTGGTGGATGAGTCCACGGGCAAATACATCAACAAAGTACAGAAGGCGTTGAGCACGCCCATTCCGTATCGCATCATGGTGCCCCGTCCCGTCACGAACCTGCTCTGTCCGGGGCGCGCGGTCAGCGTAGAACGCGACGTGTTGGGGCCGCTGCGCGTGATGGCGCCTTGCATGGCCATGGGCGAGGCCTGCGGCACGGCCGCGGCGCAGATGGTGCGCGACAGGATTTCGGCGGCAGAAGTATCTGTGTCCCGCCTGAGAACTCGGCTGCGCGAGGTTGGCGCAATTGTGGACCGGCAGGCATTGCCGGTGATTCCGCCGCGACAGGACCCATAACGAAATCAAGCCAACCACCACTGGAACACCATGAACCGCCATCAATTTCAGGAATG
>CAZJRB010000097.1:0-29197 GCA_964547995.1 uncultured Planctomycetaceae bacterium
GCCGGGTGCTCGTGCTGCCCGTCTGCGGCGCGCGGGTGCCACTGCTGGCTTGCCCGGCAGTGCCTCAAGGTCGCTCGAACAACACTGCTGGACGAGCCAGCAGTGCCACCCGCCGCACTTGGTACAAACGTAAGAAGGAACCGAGCTTTACGGACATGCTAACGACACTGCGACGTGTTACGTGGGAAGATGAATTCTCGCGAGTGCTGCGGAAAAGCACACTATGGAAGAAAAAGCTGACGCTGCTGACCTACCTCGCGACGCTTGCAGGATAGCCCTTGGCCCGCCGCAAACGACCGCGTGAAATGTGCAAAACCCGAACTTAGGCAGAACTGTTGTTTCCAGCGATGGTGGGAATTTGAAGAACTCACGTATCGCGTACAATGGCCACCAACGGGTGGAAAGGCATGCGAGACCGTGCGACGTAGTGCGAAAGAAATGAGCATCTACTCAAAAAGTGGCATAACCCCATAACACTTTACAGGCTCATGCCTCCACCTGATCGAGTGGGGCGACCGGCCGGACCCTTCACAGACAGGCTCCGCCCGGCTGCCTTCTTCGGTAACAAGCCGCTCGCCGCATCGGGTTTCTGGATACGATATTGTGGAAAAACAGCGAAAACTTGACAGCAGGAATAGTGCTTTGATACCATAATGCTGTTTTGCTACCCACCTGAAACGTATCCCCCACCAATCCTACCAAACCGTATCACACCTGCTTCCTTCAACCAGATTGGAATTGAGGTTCAACAAATGAACGAGACCAAAGCGGAGGAGAACGCCAAGTTGCAAGCGGACGATGTGCAAGCGGTCGAGAAGCTGGCCGCCGGACGCGATCGGATGATGGCCGAACTGCGAAAGGCCATCGTCGGGATGGACCGCGTGATCGACGAAGTAATGATCGCGATCTTCTCGCGGGGCCACGGTCTGCTGGAGGGCGTACCGGGGCTGGCCAAGACGTTGCTTGTCAGCTCGCTGGCAAAGTGCCTGTCGCTGAAGTTTCGGCGCATCCAGTTCACGCCCGACTTGATGCCGTCGGATATCACCGGAACGGAACTTTTGCAGGACGATCCGGAGACGGGCAAGCGGCGGTTTATATTCTCGAAGGGGCCGATCTTCTCGAACATCATCCTTGCCGACGAAATCAACCGGACTCCGCCTAAGACCCAGGCCGCCCTGCTCGAGGCGATGCAGGAGCACATGGTTTCGGCAGGCGGAGAAGACTTTTATCTCGATGAGCCGTTCTTTGTGTTGGCTACGCAAAACCCGCTCGAACAAGAGGGCACCTACCCCTTGCCCGAAGCACAGCTTGACCGCTTCATGTTCAAGGTCCTGGTCGATTATCCCAGCGCGAAGGAAGAGATTGAGATCATGCAGTCGGTGACGACTCGAATGGAGCCGGAACTGAGCGAGATTCTTTCGGGCGAGGAGATTCTCTCGCTCCAGGAGCTGGTCCGCCGGGTGCCGGTGGCCGACCACATCTATCAGTACGTCGCCAGGCTGGTGCGTTCAACGCGTCCTGGCGGACCGGATACGCCCGGTTTCATCAACGACTGGGTTTCCTGGGGCGCCGGGCCGCGGGCGTGCCTGTATCTGATCATCGGCGGCAAGGCCCGCGCAATCCTGCGGGGACGGTTCAACGTGGCGGTAGAAGACGTCCAGGCAATCGCCTTGCCGGTCATGCGGCACCGGATGGGATTGAACTTCGCGGCCCAGTCGGAAGGCATCGATTCCGACGAGATCGTCCGGCGGATGCTTGAAGCGGTGCCGGCCGATGAGAAACTCTACGACGGTAAGGCAGCCGGTTAGGGGGTACTCGATCAATTATTGTCGTAGCTACGCTCGCCAGAGCGTGGAACGGCAGCGGAAATCGCGATCTGGCGACCGTAGCCACGGGAGGCCCAACATGGCCACAACCGATACGCAGAGGCAAAACTCCAGGTACCTCGATCCGGAGATCCTCTCGCAGATCGGCCCGCTCGATGTGGTGGCAAGACAAGTGGTCGAGGGCATCCGCATCGGTATGCACCGCAGCCCGTTGCGCGGCATCAGCACCGAGTTCACCTCGCACCGCCAGTACGCCCCGGGCGACGAGGTCCGGCACGTCGACTGGAAAGTGTACGGCCGCACGCACCGCTACTACGTGAAACTGTTCGAGGCGGAAACCAACTTCGTGGCCAACCTGTTGCTCGATGCCAGTGCATCGATGAATTACGCTTCCGGTAAAATATCGAAGCTGGAATACGCCAAGTACATGGCCGCCAGCATCGCGTATCTGATCGTCGACCAGCGTGATTCGGTCGGCATGGGGGTGTTCGACGCCGAGCTTCGGCAGTACGTCGAGCCGAAGAGCACGTTCGGAATCTTAAGCGACATCTCCCGCGAGATGGAGAACGCCGACCCCCAACCGCGTACGAACATTGCAGCACTGCTCCATGAATTTGCCGTCCGGATGAGCCGCCGCGGCGTGGTGATGCTCTTTTCGGACCTCTTGGACAACACCGGCGAGTTCCTCCGGGGGATCGGCCATCTGCGCTTCCGGGGACACAACGTCACGGTATTCCACATTCTCGACCCGTACGAGTTGGAGTTCCCGCTGCAAGGCGTATGGCGATTCGAAGGCCTGGAGAACGAGGGCGAACTGATAACGCAACCCGCCAGAATTCGCGACAGTTACCTGAAGGAGCTAGAGTCGTTTGTCAGCGAGGTCCGTGGCGCGTGTTTGAACAACCAGGCCGACTATGTATTGGTGAACACGGCCGAGCCGATCGAATCGGTGCTTTCAAGTTACCTGTTACAGCGGACGGCAGCAGCGAAGATGAGGTAATGGGAGTCCAGCCGCTTGCGGCTTCGCACGAACAGCAGGCGCCAACCCGACAAAATGGTCCGCAACAAAGCAATCATGGGCGGATGCGGTTTCCTGCTGCTGGTTTGCGCACTTGGAGCTGCTGCCGACGACATCGTGATTGCCGACTTCGAAGAAGGACAAGGCGTCCCGCGAGGTTGGAAGCATGAGGGAACGGCGTTTTCCTCACCGATCCGCAAGGGACGTCATGGGCGGGTGAAGGTGATCGGCTTCCGGGGAGAATCACTGCTGAGCAGTCTTTCCTGGGAGGGTGACGACGGCGGGACCGGCCGTGCCCTGTCGCCCGAGTTCGTGATCGAGCGCAAGTACATCCGCTTCCTTGTTTCGGGCGGCGATTATCCCGGGCGGACGTGCGTCAATCTCCTGGTGGAAGGCAAGGTGGTCCGATCCGTTGCCGGGCACAATGCCATGAACCTGGAGCCCGTCGCTTTCGACGTCTCCTCTCTGAGCGGAAAGACGGCGCAAATCGAGATCGTCGATGAAGAGCGGCGGCCGTGGGGTCACATCAGCGTCGACCAGATCGTTCAAACCAACACGGCCGGTACGTCGAAAATCATCCGGACCGGCAATTCCGCTTCCGGCGGCACTGTGCAGACCCGGGAAGGCCGCATCGAGGGCGACATTCAACTTCGCGACGGGGTCTTGCGGGTCGACGGCAAGCCGGCGCCGCTGGAAACGGTTCATTTTGTCGTGATGCCGGCCCGCAGCCCGCATAAGCCCCAGCCGCACGCCGTGCGAATGGCGGGCGGCGAGGTCTGGCGGACGCGGATCGAAGGCTTCTCGAACGGCAAACTGAGCGTGGTCGGGGGGCTGTGCGATAAGCGGATCATTGATGTTGCGTCGGTGGCTGCGATTGATTTCTCGCCCGGGACGAAGCTCCGTTCCCCGGCCAGGCCCGGCACTCTGTACCGGACCGAAGGGCGGCCGATTCCAGGCAAGCTGGTCTGGATCAAGGAGAATGACATTGCCATAGACTGCCCGCTCGGCATTCTGCCGCTACCGCGCACCGGGTTGGTCCGTTATATCTTTCCCAACCGCGGCACGAACGATCAACAAGGCGAGTTGGACGAAATCGGGCTTCGCGACGGGAGCGTTCTCCGGGGAAATCTGCGGCTCGACGAGCAGAACGTCGTGTTGGAGCACCCGACTCTCACGGAAGTTTCGCTTCCATGGGACGACGTCCGTTACCTGGTCCGGGGCAATCGCGAGATTACTTGGCTGACAGACCTCGAGTGTATACGGATCGACTTGCTCGGACCGCTGGCGCCTCCAGCGGCGCCGCGGCCGGTCGATCTCCGGCGGACCGACACCGGTTTTCTTTCGTCCGTGCAGGTGAAACCGCGCACGGTGGCCCGCTACAGACTGCCCACCAGGCGAACCGGCCGTCCGCGCATGTTCCGTACGGTCCTGGCGTCGGCCGACGGTTGCCTGGGCGACATGACCGTCAGCCTCGAGGTCTCCGGTCAATCGATTTTCAAACGCAAACTCCTTCCAACCGATCCGCCGCAGAACCTATCGCTCCCGTTGCCCGACGGCGACGAGTTGCAGTTGTGCGTCGATTTCGGCGAAAGACTGGCATTTCCGTGCGGTGTGGATTTCCTGGATGCGCATATCATGGTACCGCCCTCGGAGAAGTTATGATTTTAGGGTTCCAATATCAACAGCCTGTAGGGAACGCCCTCCGTGGCGTTCCGGGAAGCGGCAAAGAACACGTTCCCCACGTCTCGGAACGCCACGGAGGGCGTTCCCTACAAGAAATCACGGCCGCGGAGTTGGCTATGGAGCGGGAGGTGAATAAACGGTGAGTTTTCTGAATTCGATTGCCCTGTGGGGAGGATTGGCGGCCGCCGGGGTGGCGGTGCCGATCATTATCCATCTACTCCACCAGAAATACCGGCGGCGAACCGATTGGGCGGCCATGGAACTCCTGCGGAAGGCCATGATTATCCGTTCCGGCCAGGTCCGGTTGGAAGACTACCTGCTGCTGGTGCTGCGATGTCTGGTCTTGGTCCTGGTGGCGTTTGCCCTGGTTCGGCCGACGCTGCGAAACTGGGGGACCGCGTTGTTCGGCGAGCAAAGCGTCGGCATGGTCGTCGCCGTCGACGCTTCGTACAGCATGGCACACGGAAAACACGCCAAGCGGTTCGACCGGGCTACGAACCGGGCGCTCGAGATCCTCTCGACGTCGCGGGTCGGCGATCCTGCCACGGTCATGCTGATGGGCGATCGCCCCCGGATGTTGCTGCGTGCGACCGGCTACGACCCGCAGCGTTTTCGCGATGCAATTGAAGAGACCGAGGCGTTGCCGCAGCGGCTGAACCTGGAACGGTGCCTGGCCGAGGCGGCCGAACTCGTTGAGGAACTCAAAACACCCGTCCGCGAATGCTACCTGGTGACCGACGCCCAGGCGACCGATTGGGAGTCGCTTTCCGACGAGGCGAAGGCTTCGCTTACGCGTATTGCCGATACCGCCTCGTTGTTCCTGGTGCCTGTCGGGGCCGACGGGGAAGAGAACCTTGCCGTGACGCGTTTCGAGTATGCGTCCGGCTCGCTGGTTCCATCGGGCATGGCCCGCTTCACGGCCGAAGTCCGGAACCACGGCCGGATGACGCACGAAGGCGGCGAGGCAACGTTCCACGTCGACGGCCAGGCGATCACCCGGCAATCGCTCGGCACCATCGAACCGGGCGAAGCCAGGCCCGTTTCCTTTTTCACTTCGTTCGACAAGGGCGGCGACGCAAGACTCGACGTCAGCCTGAACCCCGATCAACTCAAGTGGGACAACCGGCGCCATACCGTTGTCAACGTCCGCCCGCGAATCCGCGTGCTGTGCGTCGACGGGGAACCGCCCTCGGGCGGAAATCCCAGCGAGACGTTCTATCTGGTCAAGGCATTGCGGCTGAAACAACTCGGCCAGCACGCCACCATGGTCGTGGTCCGTACCGACTGGCAGGACATAGACACCGAGAATTTTGCCGACTTCGATGTGATCGTGCTGGCCAACGTGCCTCGGATCGAAGAGGACACGGCAAAACGTTTGTCCCGATTCGTAAATCGCGGCGGCGGGCTGGTGGTCTTTGCCGGCGGCTGGATCGACACCGAAGCGTACAACACCCATCTGCAACACAACGGAAGCAAGCTGCTGCCCGGCGAATTGCTTGAAGCTGTATCTGCGGACAGCGGACCGGCGGACGGCGGACCGGCGGCCACTGCCGATGACGATTCTCCGCAGGGGTGGCGCCTGGGGCCAATCCGCTCGGATCATATCCTGGCCGCCACTGCCCGCGCGGTTCCCGAGCAGCAACTCGCGACCGCGCGGTTCAACCGCGTGATAAAGGTCCGTCCCGATGCCGATGCAGTGTCTATCCTCTCGCTTTCGGATGAGACGCTCCCGTTGCTATTGGAGAAGCGGATCGGCCGGGGATCGGTGTTGATGGTCACCACGTCGGCCGATCGCCAGTGGAGCGATTTCGCCATCCATCCTCTTTATCCGATGTTGCTTCAGCAGGCGGTTACCCATCTGACCAGCCGTCCGGGCGAGCGGGAGTTTGCCGTCGGAGAACCGGGATACGTGGCCGTAACCGGCCAGAAAGCCGGGGCGCGGGCGACGCTGAAGACCCCCGAAGGAGACGGCCGCCCGGTGAAGCTGTCGATGCTCGATACGGGGGACGTGATTTGTCCGATCGAAACGGAACTACCCGGCACTTATGACGTGGTATCGAGCGAGGAGTCTGTTTCGTCCGTGGCCGTGAACGTCAATCCGATCGAAGCGGACGTGAAGGTCATGGCGCCGGCGGCCCTTCTCGAAAAGCTGGGGGGCCTGTCTACAGAAGTGATCCCCGACGACGCGAATCTGGCGGCCGTTATCAAAGAGAGCCGTGAGGGCAAGGAGATTTCAAGGACGTTGCTGATCCTGGCCGTGCTGGTCTTCCTCTTGCAGGGATACCTGGCCAGGCGGTTCACGCGGCGTACGAGCGGCGCCCAGACCGACGTAATGCAGATGGTGCACCGGCAGACGGTCGCCGCGGCGAGAAGAACGTAATCGAAAGGCAGAAGGACCGGTTGATGATCAAGAAATTGTTCAACCTCGACCTGGGTGAAACCGTTTCCGGCGCACACGTGTATCTGCGGCACAGTTGGATTTTCGCGGCGCTGTTGCTGGCCGGATTGGTTGCTTATGTGATCTACCTCTACCGCAGCGAGCCCGGGCTCTCGCGGCAGCGGCGGATCGTTATGGGCACCTGCTATGCCTTGGCCGGGCTGCTGCTGATCGTGATGCTCATCGAACCGATGATGAGGATGACAGCCATCAGGCCGCTTCGCCGTACCGTGCTGGTGCTCTTGGATACCTCGCAGAGCATGTCCATTGCAGACGACCGGCGCGAGGCGCCAGATGTAATGGAAGCGGCAAAGGTTCTGCAAAAGATCCCGCTCGATGCGGGGGCCGAACCGCCGAAGAACCAGGCCGACAGGCTGAAGAAGGAACTGGCCGGGGTCTCGCGGCTCGACCTGGCCAAGGCGGCCGTCACCCATCCCGAAATCGATCTGCCCGGAAAACTGGGCGAAGACTACACCGTGCGGTTCTTCACCCTGGGCGATCGCCTGGAGCCGATCACCGGCGAAGGCGAAACGGCCGAATGGCTCGAAGGGCAAACGGCCGAAGCAAAGACCTCCCGGATCGGATCGGCCATCGAGGAAGCGGTCGGGCGGCATGCGGGCCAGCCCATTGCCGGGGTCGTTCTCCTCAGCGACTTCGCCTGGCTCGAGGGCCGCGATCCGGTCGACGCAGCCCGGAGAATGAAAAAGGACCGCGGAATTCCAATCTACACGGTCGGAATCGGTCTGCCGTCGCCCCCGGACGTTCACGTGCGCCGGCTCATTGCCCCGAAAGTCGCATTCACCGGGGACAAGGTGCCCCTGCGAGTCCACGTCGACTCGAGCGGCTTCGACGACCGTACGGTGCAACTGGCACTGAAGATCGACGGTATGACAGCCGACACTCGCGAGGTGACCCTCACCGGCGGGGTACAGTTTGAGGAGTTCACGTTCATCCCCAAGGAGAAATCCGGCTCTGCCGAGATTGAAGTATCGATCGAGCCCCTGGCAGGAGAGACCAGCGAGGCCAACAACGCAGCGAGCCACAAGGTTCAGATCATCGATGAGAAGATCAACGTCCTTTACGTGGAGGGTATGCCTCGCTGGGAATACCGCTACTTGCGTCGGGTCCTTCTTCGCGACCATCGCCTCAACGTGATGTTTTTGATGACGCAGGGCGACCAGTCGCTGGCGCAAGCACCCGGCAGTCAATATTTACGCAGATTTCCCGTCGAAGCCAAGGAGGTATTGCAGTACGATCTGGTCATCCTCGGCGACGTACCGTCGTCGTATTTCACAACCGACCAGGTTTCACTCATCGAGAAACTGGTAAAGGAAAGAGGGGGATCGCTTCTGATGCTGGCCGGCCCGACTGCTGCCCCCTCGACATACACCGACACCAGGATCGCCGACATGCTCCCGGTCAAGATTGCCGGCGGGCCCTGGACGGGCGTTGACGGGAAGACGCATCCGGTTGTAACGGCCGACGGATACGAGAGTTCCGTCGTCTCGCTGACCGGCTCGAAACAACTCAACAACCGGATCTGGGCGGCCGTCCGGCCCATGGGCTATCTGCCGAAGCTTGCGGGAGCAAAGCGTGGGGCGACAGTCCTCTTGACGCTCCCCGAGACGGAAACCGACAAGGCGGACTATCCGCTCGTGGCCTGGCAACGCTACCGTACCGGCAAGACCATGTTCGTCGGCACCGCCGACTTGTGGCGATTGCGCCGCGAGGTTGGGGATCAGTACCATGCCCGGTTCTGGGGACAGGCCATCCAGTTCCTTGCCCTCTCGCGCCTGCTGGGACAGAACAAGCAGATCACGCTGGAGACGGGCCAAGGGGAATATGCGGCCGGCGAACACGTCGATGTTTTCGCAAACGTCTTGACCGAGTCGTTTGAGCCCGTCGACGAGCCCTCCTATGATGTGTTGCTGGAGAGAGACGTCCCCGGGGCGCTGCCCACGGAACTCGAACTGAATCCCGTCCCGGGGTCGCCCGGCTTGTATGGCGGATTGTACCTTGCCGAGGAAGAGGGAACGTACATCCTGAAAGCGAAAGAAGGTGATCGGGCGATTGCCAATACCGCGAAGTTCGCGGTCAAGAACGTTCCGCTGGAATTGCGCGAGACCGCCATGCGCGAGGACCTGGCCGAACAGGTCGCGGCGCTGTCCGGCGGAAAGCACCTGGCAGCCGCCGACCTCGGATCGGTGCCGGAGTTGCTCGAAACGGACGAGGAACTGTGGACGACCATCCAGAAGGAGAAGGACTTGTGGGACATGCCCGCGATGTTCATCCTTCTGGTCGTCATCACGGGCATCGAATGGTACATGAGGAGGAGGGAGAATATGGTGTAGGACGGGTCTCCCGACCCGTCCGTTCAAACGCGAAACTGTAGAACTCACAAAACATGAGACCTGCAAACAGCAGCAAAGGAGCCATTATTCGCGGTGAATGACGGGTCTGACGGGTCTGACGGGTCTGGAGACCCGTCCTACGTCCTTGTTGTGCCACTGCAGGGCAAGAAATTATGAGCAACGCAAATCAACAAACGGCCGGCGGCGCCACGATCGAGGACAAACTGTACCGGGCGTGGAAGCAGGAACAGCGGTTCTATCACCTGCGAGGCCTGTCGCGGTTGCTGATCTGGGTAGTGGCCCTGATACTGGTCGACCTGCTGGTCGACTGGCAGATCTTCTTCCGGTCGCGCATCTCCGGACCGACCGTTCTGCTACTGGTGGTCAACGTGAGCGTCCTTGGCTGGATCCTCTGGCACGAGTGGTTGCGGTATCTGAAGCGTTACGATCCGGTGCGGGTCTCGCTCGAGGTCGAGGGCAAGCATCCGGAACTCTTGTCGGTCCTGGTCTCCTACACACAGTTGAAGGGCCCGGCGGCCGAGTTGTCCCATGCTTCGCCGGCCCTGTTGGCGGCGATGCGGGGGCAGGCGATTTCTTTGACTCGACCGATGGATTTCCGCGAGGTCGTTGATTTCCGGCAGTTGCGCAATCTGCTGATGGTGGCCTTCTGCTCCGTCGTTTTCTTCTTCGCGGTCAGTTCTATCTGGTCGGGACACATGCGTTCGCTGTTTCTACGGCTTGTCGGCGTCGCGACGCCTTACCCGACCCAGACCCAAATCAGCAACGTGACCGGCGATTTGACAATCAAGGAGGGCGAGTCGATCGAGATTGCGGCCGAAGTCGAAGGGAAAATCCCCGAAACCGGCCGCCTATTCGTCCGCTTCGAGAGCGACCGGTCATGGCATCCCTTGGTGCTCCCCCGGGGAAACAGCAACCGGTTCGCCCGCGACATCCCGGAAGTCTACGAGGACCTGTCCTTCTACGTGAAGATCGGGGACGCGGTTTCCGAGCGGCACACGGTTTCCGTTTCGCCGCCGCCGGAGATCGTCGAGAGCAGGATATTCCTCGAATACCCCAAGTATATGGCCGAAGACGGCGTTGAGACGCCGCCCGTCGAAGAACTCAACCTGTCGGTCCCCGAGGGAACCGCGATGACGTGGCACTTGCGCTGCAACCCGGCCATCCGGGCACTGGAGGTGAAGTTGGGCGACGAAACCATCCAGGCAGAGATCAGCGAAGACGGAACCAAGGCCGTCTTCGATCACATCGCGGACGAAACTTTCAAATACACGTTTGCCTGGACGGAAAAGGAACATGGCTTCACCTATGACGACGTTCAGCACGTCGTTCGCGTGGTCCCCGACATGGTTCCCGACGTGGAGCTGATCGAGCCGCCGCGCGACGGGCTGGCAACGGTCAGGAAAACGCTGCGTCTTGTGGCCAAGGCGGTCGACGACCATGGGCTCGCGGGCGCCGTGCTCGTCTATTCGATCAACGGAAGCGAGGAAAAGCGGGTCAAGATTCAGGATCTGGCGGGCACCTCAAAGGATATTCGGTACACCTGGATCCTCAGCAAGTCCTTGCCCGATTTGAAGGGCGGCGACAATCTGGCCTACTCGATCGAGGTCAGCGACAACTATCCCCCAAGCGGCTCCCATATCAACGTCTCCGCTACGCGGCGGCTGGCCATCGTGAGCGAACAGGAATACCTCGATTGGTTCAAGAACGAACTCGACGCCCAGCGGGAGTTGATCGTTCAAGCGAGGGATTCGGAAAAAAAGGCGACCGCCGAGGTCGCCAAGTTGAAAGTTGAAGAGAAAAAGAATTAAGGTTCTTCACCAGAATTTGTGGGTGAACTGAGAGCAGTTTGCGGGATTGGAGGTCAGGTTTTCTGAGGAACGGGAGGACAAAAAGAATAAGGTTGTTTGGAAAGCACCGAGAATTCAAGCCTTTTTCGCGGATTGAGTAACTGAATCGGGGAAACCAGCGATTCCAGACGCTCACAGCCCATGTCCTAAATGTGACTGCCACATTGTCAACCTCTCAAAACGCCCGAAAAACCCGGAAAAAACAGCTTCTCAGCCATTTTTAATGTTCAATCAACCCACGAATTCTGGTGAGGAGGCTTTTTCGATAACCTAACTCGCCGGAGCGAGCGATATGCAAACCATCAGAAAAACGGCACGCTTTTCCATTCCGCCGCGGGCCGTACGCGGAGAGTCCGTGATGTTTTTGAATCCAATATCAACGGCCTGTAGGGAACGCCCTCCGTGGCGTTCCGAGACGTGGGGAACGTGCTCTTTGCCGCTTCTCGGAACGCCACGGAGGGCGTTCCCTACAAAACATCACAGCGTCGCAGTGTGCCTGCTACTTTTCTTCGTCCTGATGCCCGCGGTGACGTCGTACGCGCAAGAGCGAAGTAAGGTCTTGCGGACCGTCGAACGCATACGGAGCGAGGAACGCCGACAGGTGGAGGTCCGGCGCCAGATTGGGTCTGCGGTCCGGCGGATCGATTCCCTGCTGATCGACCTGGAGTCGAACCAACTGACCGACGAGGGGAAGGGTAAGGTGATCCGCCAAATGAACACGGGGCTGGCGAAGGTGAGCACCACGCGCGTTCCCAACGCGATGGGCCACCTGAAGCAGGCACGGACGATCATTGAAGTGGCGTATCCACATCTCGACAACGCAGAAGTGGAGATCCAGGCGATTGTCAGCGACTTGGATCAGCTCTTGAAGGCCGCCGATACCGCCTTGCTGGGAGACGTTCTGCTCGAGCGGCTCCGCGCGATCATCAAGACCGAAGAATTCCTCCGCCGCGAGACCGCGGATTGGGGGAAGATCCTGTTCATCACTCCTGAAGTGGGAGACGTCGACAAGGAACGCGTCGCCAGGGCCCAGCAAGACGTGCTGCGCGGATTGGCCGAGTTCGGGCGTCTGCTGGCCGGCGCCGCCGGGGATGCGGTCGAAACGGATATCAAACAACGCTTCACAGCGGCGCAAAACGCCATGCAGAAAAGCCGCCCGGACACGCTGCTGCAAAACGCCGTTGCTACCATTCTCGACAAAGATGCCATCGCCGCGGTCGGCCACCAGGACAAGGCGCTGGAGGCCCTGAAGGAAATCGAACGGATCCTTTCCGCCGGCGAGGAGGATATCGCCGCCATCGAGGATGTGATCGAGGAGCTGAAGCGGATTCTCGCGGAGCAGATCGAGCTGAAGGAAGAAGTCGAGGAGTTCGAGACCACGGCCAAGGAACAGCAGTCCGGAGCCCAGGCCGAGCAGATGGAACTTCGCAAGGATTTGCAGAAGGCCATGACGGGCGAGCCGCCCAACGAACCGGCGCAACTGGCCGCCGGCGCGATGGAACAGGCGGCCGGCGAACTCGGTCAGGGCAATCCGCAAGGGGCCGTCCCCCAGCAAGAAACCGCAATCAGCGAACTCCAAAAAGCGATCGGACAGATAGAGGCACAAATGGCCGCAGCCGCAGAGGCCGCCGCTCAAGACCCCGGGGCGATGGATGCTCAATCTCCCGGAGACATGCCCGGAGACATGCCCGGCGATATGCCAGGCGACATGCCCGGCGACATGCCCGGAGATATGCCCGGCGACATGCCCGGAGATATGCCCGGAGATATGCCCGGAAATATGCCCGGAAATATGCCTGGAGATATGCCGGGCACGATGCCGGGAACGATGCCGGGAACGATGCCTGGAACAATGCCCGGTCCGCCGATGCCCGGCATGTGGGCCCCCTCGCCGCCGGGCGTTCTGCCGGACGACCCAATGGTTGACTCCACCGGATTTTCGTCGATGACGGTGAAAGGCAAGAAAGTCAAGCGGACTCGCATGTCGATCGACGCCATGCAGCGCCGGCGCCGGGCCGCCGCGATCCAGAAATACATCCAGCAGTTTCCGCCCGAATTCCGGAAACCGGTGGCCGACTATTACGAAGTGTTGGCGGAGTAGCTTGAAAGAGGATGAAAGATATGGGTAGATTGGCGATACTGCTTCCGTGTTTGCTGCTCTTGTTGCCGGTTGGCGCGTTTGCTCAGGAAGCGTCCTCCCGGCAGCCCGTCGGAAAAGCGCGTCTGACGCCGGAGGTGCGGCAAGCTATCAGCAACGGGCTGGCCTATTTGGCCAAGACGCAGAAGGAGGACGGCAGTTGGGGCGACAAACACCCCGTGGCCGACACGTCGTTGGCGCTGATGGCGTTCATGCTCCAAGGCCACGTGCCCGGCCGCGCACCGTACGGCAAGAACATGGACCGGGCCATCTCGTACCTGGTCGGCATCGGCAAGAAAGGTCACATGGGATACCTTGGCACGCCGAACAACCATGCGGGAATGTACGAGCACGGCCTGGCCATATTGGCGTTGTCCGAGGCGTGGGGCCAGAGCACCAATCCGGAGATCCGCACCGCGCTGAAACGGGCGGTCGCGGTGACGGTTCACGCCCAGAATCCCCAGGGCGGTTGGCGCTATAACCCGGAGCCCCGCGACGCCGATCTGTCGATGACGGTCATGCAGATCCTCGCGATCAGTTCGGCCAAGGAGGCGGGGATTGCCGTGGGCGACGACGTGCTGCAAAACGCCGCGAAGTTCGTGCTGTACTGCCAGGACGAGACGAGCGGCGGGTTCGGCTACACCGGGCCGAGCGGGCCGGGCTTTGCGCGGACCGCAGCCGGCGTCATGTCGCTGATCATGTGCGGCCAGCGCGACCATCCGGCGGTCCGCCGCGGGATGATCTTCCTGCGGGCCTACCCCGACCATAAATTCAGCGGCCGCGCCTCGCATTTCCTCTATGCCCATTACTACGCCATCCAGTGCATGTACCAGTTGGGCGACGCGGACTTCAACGCCTGGTACCCGAGAATCACCAAGACGCTGCTCGACAAACAAGAGACCAGTGGCCGCTGGAACATCCGGGAAGGAGACGCCTATTCCACGTCGATGGCCATCCTGATTCTGGGCGTTCCGTACCGGTTCTTGCCGATTTATCAGCGGTAGGGGGCAGCCATGAGATTGGGCACAAAAAGCCGTAGGGTGGGACCAGCGGCCGTTAGGCCGCGCCGGCCCACCAGATTTGCCTATGGCAGACGCATTTGTTCGTGTTTCGTCGGCCTGTTCTTACTGCTCTGCCCCCATTCGTTCGCCCAAGACGCTGAATCCCCGGCCGCGCTGGATATCCATCGCCTGAGAAAGCAGTTGTCCTCGGACGACTGGATCTTGCAGTGCGAGGCGCTTCAACGGTTGGGGCACTGGCAAATCGAAGATGCCACGCCGGCGATTACCAATATCCTCGAAAACAGCAAGACGCCGTGGCTCCGCGGCCGCGCGCTCGTGGCACTGGCGCGCATCCGCGGCCGTGCCATGCTTCCCGTCGCCGGACGAATGTTGAAGGAGAACGATGCGGCGCTTCGCAAGGCGGGTGTCGAGGCACTCGAAATTCTCGGAAGCGGGCAGGCCGCTGCTGCTGCCCGCAATCTTCTCGACGATCCCGACCCGGAAATCCGCGCCATGGCGGCTGCGATTTGTGCAAGCCGGTATCCCGAGCAGGCCTGGCCGACGGTCCGGGCGATGGCCAGTCAGCCGAACCCGGCGCTCTCCGTCTATTTGTCGCGTGCGCTGGCCGCCATCGGTACCGAGGAAGCGCTTGTCGAGGTCGAGAAACTTTACGACGCCGCGGCCGGAAACGAGGATCTGCGTTACCAGATCATGCGGGGGCTGCAAGCTGCCGATGCGGCGGCCATTCCGCTTTGGGTGCGACTGATGGCCGATTACAATCCGGGACATCGGGCATTCCAGCTCGGACGCAATGTGCTCGCCTCGCACGACAAAAAAAAGGTGGCCGCCGCGTTGCAGGTTGCATTTGCTTCGGACAAGACCCGCCTCTACGCGACTGCGGCCATGCTTGCTGCCGACGTTTGCCCTTCTGAGGAGTTGGAAGACGCCATTGCCGCATCCTGGTTGAAGTGCGAGGGCCTGCCGCCGGGAACAGTCCGGGCCGGGCTCGCCGCGCTGACGAAACTCGATCCGTCGCGACACACCGCCCTCTTTCGCCATTACCTCAACAACAAAGACGGTGCGACCAGGGCGCTGGCCGTTCGGTGTCGGGGGCTGTGTGACAAGCACGACCTGTTCCGCGAGTTTCGCTCCCATGTGGACGACGCGGACCATCGTGTGGTGCTGGCAGCCTTGGAAAGCGTCAGCCGTGTTCCCGAGGATGTTCGCCCTGCCGAGGGAGTGGTCGACTACCTGGCCGGGCCGCTTCAAAGCCGCAACCGGGTTATCCTGCTTGCCGCAATAGAGCTGTTGGGTAACCGCGGCGTGCCTGCCGACTTTCGCAAAGCCCTGCAAACCTTGGGGCCGAATCTCGAAAGTGGAAATCATGAACTCCGCGCAGCCGCCGCCGACGCGCTGGTGAAACTGGGTGGGATCGAGAAGACACCGGACATCGTCGCCGCCCAGGGTTTCATTTCTCATTGGAAGGTAATCGGAACGTTTCTCAACGACAGCAAGAACACCGGCTTCGAGACGGTCTATCCTCCCGAGAAAGAGATCGACTTCAGCAAGACGTACGAAAGCCAGTACCGGTGGGATTTTGAGGGCGGAGCGGCAGACCAGCTCCAGAAGTTGCAGGTCAAGTGGCTCGATGTGCAGGTGCCGAAAGTCGACGGTACGCTGAACGTTGCCATCGCGATGCCCGTGCCAACCCGTTATGCCGTGGCCTACGCGGTGGCCGACATCCACTCCGACAAGGAGCAAACCGTTCGCGCCGTCGTCGAACAGGAGGGCAGTGTTCGATTATGGGTCAACGGCCAGCTCGCTAAGTCGGAGCCCCAGGCGATACCCACCGGGGCGTCGATCCCGCTCGAAAGTCTTTACGGCTCGAAGGTGTTGGTTTTCGTTGATCGGCAGATTCTGGGGCCTTATGACAAGAACCGCAACAGGATCCTCGAGCCGGCTGAAGTCGCAACGGTGCGATGGGTCGAGGCCTGGAAACAGGACGACACGAACCGCGACGGACATCTTACCCGTGAGGAACTCGCCAGGCGAACGGCACGTCGCTTTCAGGAACACGGGTCTTTCAATATCTCGCTGAAAGAGGGTCAAAACCGCATTCTTGTCAAAACGGCCAATCAGGGCGGGCGATGGTGGCTAAGGGTTCGACTCCTGGATGAGAAGGAGAACAGGAAAGCGTCGGGAGTCACCCAGGCGCCGATGAAGCACGCGGATGCCGGCGGCGGGCTGCAATCACTGGGAGCAACGCGGTGATGAACAACAAACATCGAACAACAAACACCGGACGCGGATACTATAAAGCCGCGACCATTGGTCGCGCCGGGCGTCACCCAAAACCGGTGCGGCCGGTGATTCGGCGCGACCAACGGTCGCGGCTTTATGGCATCGGACTTCTGCTCGTTGCAATCCTTGCTTCTATGATGCTTCCGGGGCCCCTCTGTGCTCAGGAAGCGGCAGAAGGAACCGTGCTGCCGGCGTCGGCCGACGCGGCGTATGCCAAGGGCGACGTGGCCCGCGGCAACAAGATCCTCAACGACCTGATCGCCGGGAATCCCGGCAATATCGATCTGGCCGTCGAGGCGCTCCACCGGATCTGTCTCGAGGAGTTTCTCGAGCTGCTCGACACCGACTGGTTGGGCATGCAAATGCGCGAGCGGATCATGCGGAACAACCGGGGCGACCGGAAGAAGATACGCCAGATGCTTTCGGAGCACGTTCACGGCTCGCTGCTGCGTCCATTCAGATACCTGGACGAGGACGACCGTGAACCGGCCATCAACCATCTGCGGCGAATGACGGCCGAATCCCCCATCGACGGCGGCCGCGAATACTACATACACCTGATCCGCGAGAGCCTCGTCCGCCGGAAAACCTACCCCGAACTGACGCCCCGGGACCGGTGGCCCGACGAGGCGCCGCGCCGGCTGCTGGCGTTGCGGCGTGCGGGGTTTGTCGGCCCGGACCATCCCGCCGTTGTCGATGCCTTCGTGTTGCTGATCCAGATGCGACGGCAACAGAGAAGATACCTGGAAGCCGTCCGGCTAATGGATGAGCTGGCGGCCGGGTGCGGAAACGATCTGCCATGGCTTTTGGCCCGGGCGAAGCTGTACCATCGAGTCGGTTCGCCGAGGGCGGGCGAGCTTTTCCGGCAGTTGTTTCAGCGCATCGGCGAGTCCCACGTGGACGAACGCGTGAAGGACGTTTGGGAACGCGCGCAGCCCTATGCACACTATGCGGATCGGCGCCACGGCGGGCGTTCCGGCGAACCGAAAGGCTGGCTTGCCCAGATGGAACCCGACGACGAACATGGCGACTGGGCCATGGTCCTGCGAGGGGATCTGGGCAGAAGGGAAGAGCGCGTCGACCGGCTGATCCAGAGGACGCTCGGAAGCAACATCAATGTTGCCTACATGCTCGGCAAGGACGACACCCGGGTGGCCATGTCCTCCTGCGTGCTCGACGCCCACCTGAAGTCGCTCGGCAACGCGGAACTGGCCGCTCTTCGGAAACTCCAGGAAGCGAAGTGCCGGGTCAGTCGCCGTGCAGCCAATCTCAACGCGCGGAGCCAGACCGAACTGTTGGCCCTGTTCCGCCGTTATCCATGGGCGGCGACCGCCCAGCGCGCGTTGCAGATCTACGCCGAACGGGAATTGGAGGCCGGGCACGGCCAGGCGGCTCGACGTGCGTTACAGGATCTCTGCGACCATACGACCGACCCGAAGATCCGGTTGAAAGCGCAGGTCGGATTCTGGATGGTAGCGGCCCTCAGCGGCGATCCGAACGAGCTGGCCGGTGCGTTCGAGGGCACGGCAGATGACGAAAAGTTCCCTTGGATGGGCGCGGAAGCAACCGCCAAATCGATCCGCCAGAAACTTCTGCTGGGAATGCCGGAAAGCGAGCCGGATCACGCCGATGCGCCCGCACTGGACGCGCTGAAACCGCAACTGCTGAAGATCCCGGCCGTCAAACCATGGCCCGACATGAGCGATCGGACAACGACGGGTCTTGAGATGATGGCCCTTCAGCCGAGCGGTTCGAATCTGCTGGTGAGTTCCCGGAACATCCTGGCTTGGTACGACGTACACAACACGAGCCACCCGGTCTGGACGCAACTCCGCAGAATTTGGGACTACGACCGCTCCAACGGCGCGCTGGGACTCTTTCGGCCCGCGATCCACGGCAAGACAATCTACACACGTTGGGGCTACCGGGCGCACACGAGTCACCTTGCCGCTCTTGACGCAACCGCGGGCCGCGTTCTTTGGGGAACCGCGGTGCCCGGCCCGCCCGAATCGGAAAGGAGCGTACCGTTTGGCAACCCGGCGTTTTCAGGGGGCCAATTGTACGCCGCCGCCGGCTGGACGGGAAAGGGACCGCAGAGCACACACTGGGGCCTCACCTGCGTCGATGCCGATTCCGGAACGCTCGTTTGGAACTCCGAATTTACCGTGGACAGCGGCGCCTTGCATCATGGCTGGTATCAGGGCATCTACGGCGACGCCGTAACTGTCTGCGATGGGGCAGTCTACTGTTCGCCAAGTGCCGGCATCATCATCCGGTGTGATGCCCGCGACGGACGCATGGAGTGGATCCAGAGATATGAGTCCAAGCATAGCAAACGGCAACAAGCGGTCTCCTTGGGATCGGCGCCCATTATTGCCGGGGATGTCGTGCTTTGCCTGCCCCGCGATGCCGACGACGTGATGGGGCTGGATCGCCGGACCGGCCGGATCCTCTGGAAAAATCCACTCGTGCTGCCAGTCGAGTCGCTGGGTGTGTTCAACGATACGCTGATTGTCCGCGGCAGGTCGATCCTCGCGGCGTTCGACGTTCAGACCGGCCGGGTCCGGTGGTTCACGACGCTCACCGAACCGAACATTGGCCGGGCCGTTCGGTTGGGATCGTCGGTTTACGTGAGAACGCAGACGCAGTTACACCGGTTCGACGCCGGCACCGGGATCGAGTTGGAAACCCGCCCGTGGCCCAAGACGGACAACCCGGTCAGCAACTTTGCCATCAGCGGCGATCGGTTGTACCTGCTCACCAACGAACCGTGCAGCGCCGATTCGTATCGACTGGGGCAACCTTTGAACCCGGAAGCGGCTGGAACCGCGGGGCCGTTGCGGTTTCCGATTCAACCGTGTTGGACTCTTCGCGGATGCGAACCCAAGCTGTTCCTGCCTCCGGAAGGGACGTCGCCGGAAAACAGGGCCCTGCTCCACTCAAGCGAGATTGTCCAATGTGTGGAAACGACTCCTCGCGGGGGCATTGTCTGGCGGAGGTTCGTCGGCCCCAAACTCAAGGACGTGTTCTTCCTCGACGGCAACGCCATACTGCTCTTCATGGAAGGGGGCTTGCGGCGCGTTGTGGCCCTGGACATGAAAACGGGAAACTCCGTCTGGAGAACGGAACTTCCCGTTACCACCCACCGGTACGCTCGATCCGGGCCCCTGTTGTTCGTCAGAAGCAACGAGCGTCTGGCGACCGTCGATCTGACGTCCGGAAAACTCCTCGCCCCCTGTAAAACTCCGCTGTTATTCAGTGGAACTCGGGCCGGATTCGGCGGGGGAAAAATACAAATGATCTCCTCCGCCCGGTACAAGAATGACCAGTCGATGATATATTGGGGCACCTATGATCCGCTCACCGGACAGACCGTGGGTGCCGGCGAGGAACTCCGCGGCATGGGCGGAGACAAGAATGCGATGTTCCTAAATGCACAGTTAAGGAACGTGGCATTCGGTTCGCACGCGGCCTATTTCACAGCCCACATCCGAGTCGACAAGAAACACCGGCCTGAGACCTTCCGATGTGACTACAAGGACAGGAGCGTTCGTCTGATTCAAGCCCAAATGTCGATTTGCGAGTTCAAAGCACCCTATCTCCTCACGTCCATCGAACCCGACAAGAGCAAGCCGGATAATGAGCGGGTTTATACATGGATCGTCCTTCGCGACGACGATCCTTCGTACAAATACGTTGTGCAGGCCGATAAGGACGAAAACGGGAAAATGACTCTCCAGAACGGCCTCCTGTTGCAGACATTCCGCGACCGCCGGACTCTCCGAGCCCACGACCTGCGGTTGCGGAAGGAACTGCTCGCACACAAGGCCGAGGGTGCGGAGTATCTGGGGGCCGTCCAGGATAGCCCGGAGACACTGCTCGTGTACAGTTACCAAAGGCACCGCAAATTTCTCCTGACACCATATGATCTCCGTTCCGGCCGCCAAGGCCCGGCGACCGAAATCCCTTTCCCCCGGGGGAGAGCTTTGGGAACTTCCGACCTCCAGGTTTCGCGGAACATGCTCTTTATAACCGACGGAGAATCGCTGCGAGCGTGTATGACGGCAAATGGGAAGCAATGACGGTTGCTTATCCGTTGGCACGTTGGCGGCGTCGAAAACGCCGGCGGCAAACCCGTGTGCTACCCTTCCGTCGGCACCATGGCTCGAACCGGTCGCACGAGAACTGGGCCAAGCCGATCGCGTGCAAGATGGCCGACTTGACCCGCGAAGGCCAACTGCGAGGTAACGGTAGTTAAGCACCTACAAAAGCCGGGACCCGCGGCTTTGCCGTGGGTCCCGGCGCTTCGCGACTATCGGCGTCGCATCCCCTGTATCTCGCTACCGGTCTTTGTCCTCCAGTGGGTCCACGAATCTGACAAAGGTCGTCAACGACCTACTAAAATCCGAGTGAGTCCAAATAGGCCTCCCAGGCCGCCTGGCGGTGGGCACGGATCGTTGATCGAACCGGGGCCGGTGCGGGGGCAGTCGCCACTGGCTGGGGGGCTACAACAGGTCTGGGAGTGTAGACTGGTCGAGGGGTAATGACCGGCCGAGCGACTGGCCGGCGCACCGCCGGACGGGTGCGGATGGCAACGCGTCCAACCCGAATTGCCACGGCCGAGGCCTCTGAGCACGCCAACATTCCCAACACAAGCGCCAGTGAAATCGTAAAGGCTTTCATCGTTCTAACTCCTCGTAAGGTAAAGGTTTCGGACATGAATCCGGGCTGCATCGCCCGAGTATTGTTTGGTTTCTTGTCCTTTCACCCTCATATACGAAGGGGTTCGGGGAATCCTGCGCGGGCCTGGGGCAAATCGCCGCCGAGTGGTAAACTGGCCATTAGCGGGGCGAGGCGACCTTGGAGAAACGGGATGCGGGCGGGTCGATATGTGGACGGGAGATTGCCGACCACCCACTGGTCGTTGGTTGCCCGGGCCGGAGTCCGGGACGATGCCGCGAAGCGGGAAGCCCTGGGCGAACTGCTGACTCGCTACATGCCCGCACTTGAAGCCCACCTTGTCCACGGCAAGCGGCTTGGGCCCGAGGAGGCAGACGACCTGTTGCAGGACTTCATTGCCGGCAAGGTGATCGAGAAGGACCTGATCGCCCAGGCCGATCGAGAAATGGGCCGCTTCCGCACCTTTCTGTTGACCGCCTTGGATCGCTTCCTCATCGACACGATCCGGAAGGAATCGGCTCGGAAGCGATCGCCGGGGGAGGGGCGCCTGGTGGCCATCGGCGAGCGGGCCGATTTGTTGGAAGCAGGGTCTTCACCACCCGACGTCTTCGACGTCGCCTGGGCGCGCCGTGTCGTCGGCGAAACGCTTCGCCAGATGAAAAACGACTGCGAGACCTCCGGCCGCACGGACGTCTGGGGCGTGTTCGAAGCCCGCATCGCCCAACCGGCCCTTGACGGAACGGAACCCCTCGACTACGGAACCTTAGTCCGGCGATTCGGACTGAAGTCACCCAGCCAGGCCTCGAACGTGCTGATAACCGGCAAGCGGATGTTCGCTCGGGCGCTGAAAGCCGTGGTGGGAGAGTACACGTTGGGAAACGAGGATATCGAGATCGAAATTCAAGACTTGCGGGGGATCCTCGCGAAAGCCCGGGCTTAGCATGGTGCGGCACAAATAGCGTTTCACAAAAGCCCCCGCACTGCGTGCGGGGGTTGTGAGGTTGCCGTGAAAGAACAAGACGACAAGAAAAACAAGTCCCACTCGCTGGCCGACATGCTGGCTGCCGGCGACGACAAGCAGTTGTGGAAATCGGACGAATTGACGGCGATACTAGAGCACCAGCTTGCCGCGCCGATCGACTTCGACCTCAGCCGTTTCGACCCGGCGCCCTCGCATTCGATGCTACTGCTCACGTCGCCCGACGGTCCGCCGATCCGCACCTTCGACGAGCTGTTCCGCCATCCCCACCCGCCCGTCGAGATACTCGAATTGACAAAGCGGTTCGCCAAGGAGTGCCGTAGCCGCAGAGACGGCCCGGTGCCGGACGAGATCGCGACAATCCTCTACACGTTGAGCATCGTCACGGCGTTGACGAAATGCGGGCGCCGGATCACGAAAGCCGACAACCAGACCCTCCGGCACAGCCTGGACTGGGCGCTCAGTCAGCCTTGGGTGGACAAATCGACGCGCGGGCTGCTGCGGGAAGGCTACGCTGCAATGAGCACGCTCGACAAGGGCGCCATGTCGGAGAAGACACCCGCCATGTCGACCGCGGAAATGCCGGCACTGGAACGACTCGGCGAGTACGAGCTGCTTGAAGAACTCGGCCGGGGCGGCATGGGAACTGTTTACAAGGCACGCCATACGCAACTCGATCGGATCGTTGCGCTGAAAGTGTTGGCGGAAGCTCACACGGCCAACCAGCAAGCCGTCGCTCGCTTCCGCCGGGAAATGAAAGCGGTCGGGCGGCTCGACCATCCCAACATCGTCCGCGCCCACGATGCACGCCAGATCGGCGACAGGCACTTTCTGGTGATGGAATACGTGGACGGGTGGAATCTCGATAGGTTGTCGGGATGCCTCGGGCCCTTGCCGGCGGCGGATGCGTGCGAGCTGGTCCGCCAGGCGGCCGTGGGACTGGCATACGCCCACCGGCACAAATTGGTCCATCGTGACATCAAACCGTCCAACTTGATGTTGACCACCGACGGACAACTGAAGATACTCGACCTCGGGCTGGCCCGCATCCGGAGCGATCAGTCGGCAAGTGTGTCGATGACGGCCGTCGGCCAGGCGATGGGAACGCCCGACTACATGGCCCCCGAACAGCTCAGCGACAGCCATTCGGTCGACATTCGGGCGGACATCTACAGCCTCGGCTGCACGTTGTATAAGCTGCTGACCGGTGCGGCGCCGTTTGAACGACAAGAGTGTGCCGACCCGATGTCGCGGGCGGCCGCCCACCTGCACGATACGATACCGCCGATCAGGCATTTCCGCGACGATCTGCCGAACGGCCTGGCCGCTGTCGTCAACCGGATGTTGGCGAAATCCCCGGACGAGCGGTTCGCCGAACCGGCGGAAGTGGCCGCCGCCATGGAGCCGTTTGCGCGGGGATGTGATTTGAGGGCGTTGCCGGCTATGGCAAAAGGGGAACGAACACCGCCGGCCGGTGCATCGAAGACGCGAGCCCCGGCCGACAAGGTTGCCGCAGCAGCAGCGGCCAAAGGAATGCCGTATCGCGTGAAACCGCGAATGCCCACGGCGAAACGCGTGCGCCCGCTGCCGTGGTGGCAACGGCCTTGGGCAATGATTGCCGCGGCGGTGCTGTTGGTCGGTGCGCTGGGAACGGTTTTCTTGCTCACCCGCGACAACGCCGACAAGGGTACGACAACGGTCGACCGGAACGACCGCAAGGATGATGGTCTCTCGCAGGATGACACCGGCGGAAACCAGGCCGCGGCAGTCGTTGGTCGGCGAGGCGTGAACGACTGGATTGTAATCAGTTGGGGCGGCCAGACGGTCGGCAGGGCAAACTTGTGGCTGTGCCGTCCCGACGGGCGCACCAAAATCCCGATCACCGACGATCCCGACAGCTTCAATATTCATCCGAAGTTCTCGCCCGACGGGCGGCGGATCGCCTTCGTTCACGGGAAACCACCCGAGCCGACCGGCGTGTGGGTGTGTAATGCCGACGGCAGCAATCCGCGGGCGTTGGCCACCGGCCGGCAGGAGACGGAACGGTTGCTCTCGCCGGTGTGGATATCCAATTCCCGCATTTACTACACCCGCGATCCCAAGGCCGACCGCTCGGCCGACATGGAAGTCTGGCAGGTCGATCTCGACGGCGGCGAGCCGCAGTTGGTGTTTCGATTCAACGAGGCGCTCGGAGAAGACGGCGGCCTGGTCACCGACGTTTCGCCCGACCGGCAGCAATTGGCTGTCGCCGCACTACGCGCCGGCGAATACTCCAGTTGCGATGTTTACATCACCGACTTGAGGGGACAACTCGTTGATAAATTATGGACGGATTCCGGTGACGACCGGAAGGATTCACGTGCCCTCTGGTCGCCAACCGGGAAGACCATTGCCTGGCAACACACGTTCAGCGAGGTCGACATCCCTTCGCCGGGGATGGGACGCGGGCTGCTCGACCGCCCGCGGTCGATGGGCGGAAAGAGACCTCCTGGAGGACGGGGACTCGCTCCCCCGCATGACGGCGACCGGTTCGGCCCAAAACCACCGATGCACGTGTCTCCAAGCCCGGACTCGATCAAGTTCGGCATCGGTCTTTCGCGGCTTGGAGAGGACGGGCGGTGGCATCCGGAACTGCAACCCGACGGGGAAACGCAAATCATACCTTTGGCATGGTCGCCCGAGGGAAATTTCCTGCTTTGTGCACGCCTTGAAGGCACGCCCAGCCACAAGCTCAAGGCAATGTTGTTTCTCATGGACGACCGTTTTCGGGAAGTCCGCTTTCTGTTTCCGCTGGACGGCAGTTGCTGGCGCCCGGGGCAACCCGATTTCGGCCGCCTGGCCGATTGGGCGTTTGTGCCGGAAGATCTAACGCCACCCGACCGGAAGTGAGCCCGGTCTCGATCGGTCATTCCTGTTTGTCGTGCATGGACGCCTGTGTGTCCAGATCCTCCAGCTTCAACCGCACACTGACGATAAAGGGGCTTTCGCCGGGAATCCAGTGCCCGTAGGTCGTCGTCACAAACGTACCGTCGGGCAGGATCTCGACGCCCGGATACGCGCAGTCCCAGCGGCTGTGGTTGTCCATCAGCCGCACGCGGTACTGGCCCTCACGGCCCTGAACGATGTCGTCGTAGGCGCCGACCCAGCCGCACCAGTCGCCTTGAGTGGGGCTTTCCAGCGCGGTGTCGCGGAAGCTAATGAAGAGCCGGCCGTCGGGTCCATACTTGCCGGTGTGCCGATCGCCGGTCAAGGCGCCGGGCAACTCACGGGGCTCGGTCCACGTCTTCCCCTCGTCGTTCGAGAGGATCAAGTGCGAGTTGCGGCGGCGGCGGTTCTCGCGCAACAGCACGGCGAGTTGCTTTCCGTCGGGGGAGCGAATAATCCCCGGTTCGCACAGGTGTACGTCGGTTCGCTTGAAGATCACTTCCGGCTCGCTCCAGGTGAGCCCGCCGTCTTTGGAGAACGTCTTGTAGAGCGTCATCGTGCCGGTTCGCTTGCCGCCGGCACGGAAGAAGCGGCCGTCGTCGTGGAACATGGCCATGTAGTGTCCCTTGCCGGTCTTCAGGGGCTCGACGCAGCCCATGGTAACGATGCCGCCCCAATTGCCGACGGGTTTCAACGGGGTCCAAGTCTTTCCGTCATCTTCCGAAACCGCCATCCGCACCGGGTAGAGCCCGGAAAAAAGTATCAACCGTTTCACGCCCTCTGGATCGATGACGCGGTGAATGGTGGGAACCTCCTTCGAGGTTTTCCAGTTTTCGGGTACGGGCAGGCGTTCGCTCCAGGTGAGCCCGCCGTTGGTGCTGCGTTTCATGAGGATGGCCCCGCGGCCGTGGCCGGTCGGATAAACGGCGATCATCGTCTTGCCGTCTTCCAACAGCACGGTCGTCACATGGCCGAGGTATTGGCCTTTCTCTTTGTCGACCACAACCCGGCGTTGTTTGTCCTTGGACAAGTCGATCAGCGGAATTGTGAAACCTTGTAGGATTGGCTGCGGTTCCGTTTTTGCTGCATTTTCGGCCGCTTGCGCGGGTTGTCCCCCGGCCTGGACTGTAACCGGGAACATGAACAGGACTGCGATCGATGACAATGTTGGAGAGTATCTTTGCATTCCGGAATTCTCCTGCCGGAAGTGAAACAAATCGGTAACACTTCAGCCGAACGGCGAAACACTTTGTACGACGGCCTTCCAAGGCCGTCGAGGGGTTGCGATGTCGCAGCGACGGCCTTGAAAGGCCGTCGTACTGCAGACGGCTGAAGTAGTACGCAAATCGTAACAATTCTACGGCCGCTGCGCCGTTGCCGCAACTTACCCATCGTTGCGCCGAATTCGCACAGTCTGCCCCAGCCCCCTCCTCGGGGCCGTCCCCCTTGCAAACTTCCTAGTAACCGCTACCGTGTTGGACTTTGAGACGGCTCGCAGCCGGAAAAGTGGCGAGGTCGGAGTGCCGAAAGGTCCCCGATTTCTCGTTGAGAACCCACTTAGCCGCAGCCACACGGCCAATCGACACACGCACGCCCGAGATGTAAGAGAGGGGGATTCATGGAGTATAGGGAACTGGATCAGGTATTATAAGGAGTTGGATTATGGACTATAAGGAATTCGTTGATCAACAAGTGGCTTCGATCCGGGAATCAGTGGGTGACGGGGTGGCCATCAATGCACTTAGCGGGGGGGTTGACAGTTCGGCGCTCACCGTCCTGGGATACCGTGCCCTGGGCGAACGCCTGAAAACGGTCTTCGTCGATAGCGCCTTGATGCGCGAGGGCGAACCACAGGATGTCGTCAAGGATTTCGCCGAGATGGGAATCCCCGTGGACTTGGTCGACGCCCGGGCCGAGTTCCTCGCTGCGTTGAAGGGACTGACCGACCCGGAAGACAAACGCAACGCCGTCACTCGCACCTTTTACCAGGACATCTTTGCGCGGCTGGTGCGCGAGAGCGGGGCAACACACCTTCTGCACGGCACGATCCTCACGGACATTGAAGAAACGGTCGCCGGCATCAAGCGCCAACATAACATCCTCGCCCAACTGGGGATCGATCCCGAGAAGGAATACGGCTACCAGGTGTTGGAGCCGCTTGCCACGCTGCGGAAGGACGGCGTGCGGGAGGTCGCGCGTCTGCTGGGAATGCCCGACAGGATGGCCGAACGCATCCCTTTCCCCGGACCGGCGCTGGCCACGAGAATTGTCGGGGAAGTGAACGAGGAGCGGCTTGCGACGGTCCGCGCGGCCACCAGCATCGTCGAGAAGGAACTTGCCGACAGCGGCGCCTTTCAATACATGGCTGTCCTCTTGAACGACAAGGCAACCGGCATCCGCGACGACAATCGGGAATTCGGCCAGATCATCGTTGTCCGGTGCCTCGACAGCGTCGATGCGAGGACGGCAACGGCGGTCGAGATTCCTTGGGAGAAGCTGCACCGGATCTGTGCGCAGATCACCTCGATCGAAGGAGTGAACCGTTGCCTCTACGATCTTACTCCGAAGCCGCCTGCCACGATTGAATACGTTTGACCGCGCCCTACCACCAACCAATCAGAAGGGAGACAGACCGTGCCGAGACGGAACGACATCGACAAGGTCATGATTATCGGCTCCGGACCGATCGTCATTGGCCAGGCATGTGAATTCGACTATTCGGGGACCCAGGCCTGCAAGGCGTTGCGCAGTCTCGGCTACAAAATCGTGCTGGCCAACTCGAATCCCGCCACGATTATGACCGACCCCGGGATGGCGGACGTAACCTATATCGAGCCGCTGAACCTGAAGTCGATGACGGAGATCGTTGCGCGGGAAAAGCCGGATGCACTGCTGCCGAATCTCGGCGGTCAGTCGGGGTTGAATCTCTCCTCGGAATTGGCCCGGGCCGGTGTGCTGAAAAAGCACAGCGTCAAGGTGATCGGCGTCCAGGTCGATGCCATCAAGCGCGGCGAGGACCGCCAAGCGTTCAAGGACACGATGGACCGCCTTGGCATTGAGATGCCCGCAAGCCAGATCGCCGAGAGCCTGGAAGAGGCCGAGAAGATCGTCGAGGATATTGGGTTGCCGTGCGTCATCCGGCCCGCCTACACGATGGGTGGAACCGGCGGCGGGCTCGTCTACAACATGGAAGAGTTCCGCACCGTCGCCGCCCGAGGTCTGGGGGCGAGCCTGGTCGGGCAAATCCTCGTCGAAGAATCGGTCCTCGGCTGGGAGGAACTCGAGCTGGAGGTCGTCCGCGACGCCAAGAACCGGATGATTACCGTCTGCTTCATCGAGAACGTCGACGCCATGGGCGTCCATACCGGCGACTCCTATTGCACGGCACCGATGCTCACGATCGACGAAGCGCTTCAAGAGCGGCTCCAGAAGCACTCCTACGACATCGTCGAGGCGATCGAGGTGATCGGCGGGACGAACATCCAGTTCGCGCACGATCCGGAGACGGGCCGGGTCGTTGTGATCGAAATCAATCCCCGCACCTCGCGGTCCTCTGCGCTGGCTTCCAAGGCGACCGGTTTCCCGATTGCCTACGTGTCGTCCCTGTTGGCCGGCGGCCTCACCATGGACGAAATTCCCTACTGGCGCGACGGCACCCTGGAGAAGTACACCCCTTCGGGCGACTACGTCGTCGTGAAGTTCGCTCGCTGGGCGTTCGAGAAATTCGCCGGCCTCGAGGACAAGCTCGGCACGCAGATGCGGGCGGTCGGCGAGGCGATGAGTCTTGGGAAAACCTATAAAGAGGCATTTCAGAAAGCGATTCGCTCCCTGGAAATCGGCCGTCACGGACTCGGATTCGCCAGGGATTTCCACGAGCGATCGCTCGAAGAATTGCTGGCCATGCTGGCCGAGCCCTCCAGCGAGCGGCAGTTCATTATGTACGAAGCCCTCCGCAAAGGGGCCGACGTCCAAACGCTCTACGAACGAACGT
>CAZJRB010000098.1:0-29134 GCA_964547995.1 uncultured Planctomycetaceae bacterium
AGCTTTCGCCCGCTTCCTGACGCCAAATCAGCCTTTTTCCGACTGGCACTAGCTAAGAGGGTGGCCACCTTTCTGTCGCCGATTCTGGAGCGGGGGGGCATTTATGGCGATTGAAGAAGAGCCAAGCCTCGTGGCGACTTGATGATACGGTCCGTCTCCGTTAATATGCGGAGAACCTTGGAACTGTCGCCGACCATGGACCCCGTCTTGGTCAACCTGTCTGCCATGCACGTTCTATTCGTACACAAGAATTTCCCGGCACAATTCGGGCATATTGCCGGCTACCTGGTCGAGCGCGAAGGGTTTCAATGCACTTTCGTTTCGGAACGGGAACCGGGTGTCTCTCGGGGGGTGCGTCGCATTCAGTACGCGATCCGCGGCGGGGCAACGAAGCAGACCCACTACTGTAGCCGCTCTTTCGAGAACTTCACCTGGCACAGCCACGCCGTCTACGAGACGATGAAGGCCCACCCGGAGGTCCGGCCCGATCTGGTCGTCGGGCACAGCGGCTTCGGGTCCACGCTCTTCCTGGCCGACCTGTACGACTGCCCGATTATCAACTACTTCGAGTGGTTCTACCGTGCCCACAATTCGGAGATGGACTTCCGCCCCGAGCGTCCGCCGAAGGAATTGAACGTATTGCGGGCACGCGGCGGGTGGCACTGCTGGCTCGTCCAGCAGTGTTGTTCGAGCGACCTTGAGGCACTGCTGGGCAAGCCAGCAGTGGCACCATGCTGGATCTGTACAGCCGCGTGGTGCCAAAGGGGACGCCGGACCCCGCTCCAGAATGGAAGGTTGACGGGCTGTTTCCGGCCGAGGACAATAGAAGGCATGTGAGTTCGATGCTCCCAGTACCTTCTCAGTGAGTCGGTCGATGTCGATCCGGTTCTATTGCCCGTCCGGACACCGCTTGAGCGTGACCGAGAAGCACGCGGGCGAGACCATCCGCTGCCCGCGGTGCCGGCAGAAGGTCGTTGTGCCGGCCGCCTCGTCTTCGGATTCAGCCAAGGGAACAAAATCGAAATCCGACGCGGAATCCGAGCAGGAGACGGTCGAGTCCGAACAAACGCCGAAAGACGAAACCGACGAGAAGCCGAATTCGACGCCGCCGGAGCAAGAGAAGCCGCGCTCGAAGCCGCCCCCCTTGCCGCACGCCCGCAAATCGGCCCGTGCCAAGGACGATCCGACACAACCCAAGCAGAAACCCGTTCCCAAGGTGGAGGTTCCCGACCGGCCGGACGCGGGACACGACGGCGAATCGGTACTGGATTCGGAAGCCCCCAAACTGAAGGACCGGCTGAAACCGCAACGGGCGTCGAAAGAGTGGACGGAACCCGAGTCGCCGGAAGCCCCGCCGAAAGCGCCCCCAAAGGTGCCCCCGAAGTTGCCGGCCCCCAAGGCGCCTCCCGACGCCGGGCAAGAACCCGCCGGTGAGGCCGCGAGGACGTCCGAATCGCTTCCTCCCAAAACAAGGCCGGCCCGTTCGGGGCATGAAACGGAAGACGAAGAGCACAAACAAGAAGAGCCCGCAAGCCGCAGGGGCCGGCGCGACCGAAAGCGATCGAAACGCGAAGAGCGCGACGAGGCGCCCGAGGCGGAATCCCTTCCCCCCGAACCCCCGGAACCGGACGCCGCAAGGCGCCACCCGGCCCGAGAGGCAAGACCCAAGAGAACGCCCCGGCGCCGCGGACCCAAGATGATGCCCCCCAACGTCTATCAGGCCGATCGTGGTTCGCTGGTCACCATCAGGGGGCTGGCCGCCATCCTGGCGCTGGTCGTGCTGTTCAGTCTCCTCCCGGTCGGATGGCTGACGGCCCGGCCGTATTTTCGAGAGGCGCCCGCAGCGGCATCGGAGGACGGGACCGAAACGGCGCCCGTCGAGTTCAAGTCGTATCTCAATCTGGAGACGGCCCCCGGTTGGGCGCGAGTCGTCATCCTGGTGGCGGTGATCCAGGTGTTCTACATCGCCTGGATGCTCGCCGCACCCGACTGGGCCGGCGTCTGGGTTGTGATGGTCGTTTTCGCCGTGGTCTCGACTGCCTACGGAATGGGCACGGCCATGGCCATCACCTGGCCGGTTGAAAAGCCGATGCTGCTGGGCGTGGGAGACGAGTTCCGCACGTCGGCCAAGTACTGGTGCGGCTCGGTGCTGGCCGTGATGTCGCTGGCCACGTACCTCTGCGGCCGCACCAGCGCCAAGTGGCGGCGGATGTGCGAACTGGAACTCGCCGGCCGCCGGCGGGCCCCGCTTCCGCGGTGAGATTGGTCAACTCGTCAGTTGATTCCCCTTGGGCGTCACCTTCTCGAAATTCGGCGTCACGTCGGCTTCGGCGTTGCCCAGCGCCCAGGCAAGCCCGCCGAGGACGACCTTCTCGAAGATGTCGCTGGTCCAGACGTCCTCGCGATGGCCCATCGAGGTGTAGAAGACGCGGCCCTTGCCGGACATTTTCGCCCAGGTGGCGGGGAAGGGCGGGCGCTGGTAGAGCTTCCCCTTCATGCCGCCCGTCTCCTGGATCAGAATCACCCGCATTTTCGGATTGAACTTCTTGAAGGCGTACCACTCTTCGAGCATCTCGAACCCGTCGCCGATCCCCTCGACGCCGGGGAATTTTGGCGACGCGACCTTCATCACGGACTTCTGTTGGGCGCCGTGCCCGCAGAACTCGGCCCCGATCATCTCAATGTACGGATCAATACCGCCGGAGCGGAAGGAATCGGTCGCGGCGTGGAATCCGATAAACGGCTTGCCCGCCTTGATCGCCTCGAGCAGATTCTCTTTGCCCTGGGGCGTCATCGGCTTGGTCTTACGCTTGTTCGGTTTGGTCAGGTCGCCGGAGGTGTAAAACGCGATGGCGTCCCATTTGTCCAGCGGGCCGTCGAACAGGCTGCCGTCCTTCGAGCAGACGACCTCGACGCCGACCTTGCCGCACATTTCGGTCAGCACCTTTTCGCTGTGGGCCAATTCGTCGCCCTTGCGGCGGACCACGCTGTGCTCGAACCCGGCGCTCCGGGTGAAGTAGAGCAGCTTCTTTTTCTTCTTCTCGGCCGCCGACACCCAGCCGAACGGGAACGCAGACAGACCGACGACGGCCGCCCCGCCGGCGGCGAGCATTTCTCGACGTTTCATGGCAGTGGACTCCTTGGTTGGAGGGTAGGAAGCAAGGTAGGGATCGCAAGCATTATAGCCCGGCGGGAAACGGTTTGCAAGAAACCACGAGAAGCCCTGCGCAGGGTGGGACAAGCACAGCGCCGGCCCACCAAGTACGCTGGTGGGCCGGCGCTGCGCTTGTCCCACCCTACGGTTCTGCGCTTGTCCACCCCACCGTTTCAAAATAGCCGTCTCTGGGCCGGGCGGCCTAGCGGCCGGGCGTCGTGGCCCGCGTCGCACAGGTCGTCGACAAAACCCTCCGGGCCGTGCGTGCAGTAGACCACCCGGGGCGAAACCCGCTCGACCGTCTCGAAAAGGTCGTCGTAGTCGGCGTGGTCCGAAAGTGGAACGGCGTGGTCCACCTTCATCCAGGACTTCGTTTTCGGGCTCGCGGCCCAGCCGGTCACGGCGATTCGGACCTCGCGGCGGATTTTTTCCAAGGGCGGCGTCCCCGGCGGAACCACCACGGCCCAGCCCGGCTCCGCACGGCCGCGGAAGCGTTCGTACCGGCCCAGATCGACCCCGCACTGCTGGTACACCTGGCTGACTTCGTAAATCTTCCGATGCTGCAAGACGGGGATGCCTTCGGCCGTCAGCAGCTTTGTTACTTCCTGCGACTTGCCGAGGATATAGGCGACGATGACCGGCGTGGCCCCGTCGGCGATGATCGCCCGGACGGTGGTGAAGAGCCGGTCGAGCACCTGTTCGCGGGGTGGCAGCCGGTAGTCCGCCGTGCCGAAGGTGCTCTCGATCACGAGGATGTCGGCCTGCGGCAACTCGGCCTCTTCGGCGGTGGCCGAGGGCCCGAGCTTGAAATCGCCCGTGTAGAGCAGCGTTTGTCCGTCCTCTTCGGCCAGGAGCATGGCCGAGCCGAGGCAATGACCGGCCGGGTACGTGGTCAACCGCATCCCGCCCCAGTCGAACGTTTCGCGGTACGGCATCTCCTTGACGCGCCGCTGGCCAAGCCGGAACTGATACAAGGCGGCCGTCTCCGCCGTACACAGCGCATACTCGTGCCGCGCGATGTGATCCGCATGCGCATGCGAGATAAACCCCCTCGGCTGCCGCCGGCGAACGTCAATCGCCAGGTCGGCGGTGGTCAGCTTCAGTCCGTTATCCCAGTGGAACATTGGTCGGGGGAGTGGACAGAGGACAGTGGACAGAGGACAGCGGACAGAGGGCAGAGGGCAGTAACGGTTGCGGGGTCATTCTCCAATTTTCAATTTTCAATTTACATTTTACAATTTTCAATTCCCTCCTTCTCCAGCCGCAATCCCGGGACGTGCCGGATCAACAAAAAAACCCCCAGACAGATCGGAAACGCCCAGAGGAAGCTGACGGCGAGGCCCATGCACTGCCACTTGAGACATTTGAAGAAGCCCGGGTCAGCACCGAAGTAGGGAAAGCCCAGTGCCATGTAGAGCATATAGAGTGGAACGGCCAGTGTACCCCATACGGCGGGAACGCCAAACGTGGCAAGCGCGGCCCCGGGATCGTCGACCTGGAGTAGCTTGAAAATCCAACTCGACAAAACGACCAGCGCCCCGGCGACGATGCCGACCAAGCCAAGGGCGACCAGGATGCTGAAGGAAGCTTCCATGGCGATACCATAGTTGGCACACAAAAAGGCGATCCAAGCTCCGCCGCCGCCGCAGAGGACCAGCGTCAGATCAAATCTGCGCAGCACGGCAAACGAGACAATCGTCGCACCGATCACACCCGCCGGCGCCGGCGCCAGGACTTGCGCGACGAGCGACAACGACCAAGAATCGCTGCCACCGTCAATCAACCAGGCAGCAGTCATGCCCGGGCCCGAGTTCAGCAACACAACGCCTGCCCCGACCGCCGCGAGCCATCGGCTGCACGTCGGCGCGAACAGGCTCAGTCGGTTGCGAGCCCCATCGCCCTTACGACCGAAGACGAGTATCCCGGCCAGCAGTGTCCAGAGAGCCGTGAGGGCTATTGGAGAGTATGAACCCTGGAAACCGATCTTGCCGAGCCAGCCCTGCCTGCCAGGGAAGAAGGCGTCGCCAACCCAAGCGACGAACAGCGGGAACAGGCAACCGGCCAGGACCAGCCATAGCAGCAAGTAGGCCGGCCATCGGGCTCGCCCATCCAGTACGCGATGCACAATTACGATAAACAGCGCAAATACGAACGGGAGACACCTCAAGGTCCCGGAATGGTAATCGAAATCACTTGGCGCAAAGGCTGAAGAATCAGATGGTTGCACTGGCGCTTCCACAAAAGGAAAGAACCAGAAATGATCCGTACCGTACCAGCCGGTTGGGTTCGTACCGCATGCGATCCCGTACGCAAAGGCACCGACGATCAGCGAACAGAAGAAAAAAACAAACAGGTTGCGAACGAGCAATTGCAAAACGCCGAGGCGTCGATAGCACGCCGCCTCCATCATCGCCAGTCCGGTGAAGGGGATGATCCACATCAGCCCGACACCCCCCGCCCACGCCAGCAGCCAGGCCACCAGCGCCGTCAGCGCCAGCAGCGTTCGGATGTCGAACTGGAAATGCGGTCGCAGTTCGGGCGGTTGGTCGGTCATGGGAGAGGACAGTGGACAGTGGACAGTGGACAGTAGCGGTTGCGGGGTCATTCTCCAATTTTCAATTTACATTTTACATTTTTCAATTTTCAATTCCCCCCTTCCCCGCGAGGCGTTGCCTCCCGGCTATTCGTACTTCTTCCGGGATTCGCCTGCCGTCAACATACACCGGGGGGTGCCTCGCGCCAATTGTGGTGAACCGGTCGACAGGCCGCTTGCGCGGCGGCATAATGGGAAGCGTTGCCTGAAATAAGCCCAGAACCTCGATATTGAGGAAAACACTCATGTGCCGCCTTCGCATCTCGCTCTTACTGTCGTCGTGCTTACTGCTCCTGAGTGCCACTGCCGCCAATGCCGCCGGGCCGCGGGTGTTGCCGGAGGGAAAACGCCCGAACGACAAGCGGCTGGGTGATTTGAAAACGCTCAACGGCTACTTCCCGTTCTCGCCGTGCAAAACGCCCGAGGAGTGGGCCCGGCGGAGCGAACGGGTTCGGCGCCAGATGCTCGTGGCCAACGGGCTTTGGCCGATGCCCCGCAAGACGCCCGCCAACGCGGTCATCCATGGGAAAATCGATCGCGGCGATTACACCGTGGAAAAGGTTTACCTAGAGAGCTACCCCGGGCATTTCGTCACGGGCAACCTCTACCGCCCGAAGGGCAAAAGCGGGGCGGGGCCCGGCGTGCTCTGTCCCCACGGCCACTGGGCCAACGGCCGCTTCCACGACGCCGGCGAGAAAAAGGTTAAACAGGAGATCGAAAAGGGGGCCGAAAAGTACGAGGCCGGCGGCCGATCGCCGTTGCAGGCACGCTGCGTGCAGCTTGCGCGGATGGGATGCACCGTCTTCCACTACGACATGGTCGGCTACGCCGACAGCGTGCAACTGAAGCACCGGCCCGGGATCCGCGAAGCAATGAACACGCCGGAGAACTGGGGGTTGTTCAGCCCGCAGGCGGAAGCCCGGCTGCAAAACTTCATGGGCCTGCAAACGTACAACTCGATTCGCACGCTCGATTGGTTCAGCGACCTGCCCGAGGTCGACCCTGAGCGGGTCGCCGTGACCGGGGCCAGCGGCGGCGGCACGCAGACGTTCATCCTCTGCGCGGTCGACACTCGGCCGGCGGTCGCCTTTCCGGCCGTCATGGTCTCGACGGCCATGCAGGGCGGCTGCACGTGCGAAAACGCGCCGTATCTGCGGGTAGACACCGGCAACATCGAGATCGCGGCGCTCATCTCGCCCCGGCCGCTGGGCATGACGGCCGCCGACGACTGGACCAAGGAAATTGCGACCAAGGGGCTGCCGGAGCTGAAGCAACACTACAAGATGCTCGGCTGCGAAGACCTCGTGATGGCGAAGCCCTTCCGGCACTTCGGCCACAACTACAACTACGTCAGCCGGGCGGTCATGTACGACTGGCTCAACAAGCACCTGAAGCTCGGCCTGAAGGAGATCGTCGAAGAGGACTACAAGCCGCTGTCGATCGAGGAAATGAGCGTCTGGGACGACGAGCACCCGAAGCCGCCCGGCGGCGACGAGTACGAACGGGCGTTGCTGAAGTGGATGACCGAAGACGCCGAGAAGCAGATCGCCGCATTGAAGCCGAAGGATGCGAAGGGCCTGGAGCGGTACCGCGAGATCATCGGCGGTGCGGTCGACGTGATGATCGGGCGCGGACTGCCGGAGCCGGGAGCGATCGAAGTGGCCGAAGAGAAAGAAACCGACGACGGCGACTACCGGACGATCACCTGCCTGTTGCGCTCCCCGGCCCAGGGCGAGGAGTTGCCCGTGGTGCGCCTCATGCCGAAATCGTGGAAGAAGCGGACGGTCGTCTGGATCGACAAGACCGGCAAGCAGGCCCTTTTCGACGGGCAGGGCAAGCCGAAACCGGGAATCCGCAAGCTGCTTGACGCGGGCATCGAGGTCGTCGGCGTCGATCTGTTCGGCCAGGGCGAGTTCACCGCCGACGGCAAGCCGCTGACGAAGGCCCGAATGAACAAGCGAGACAAGCAGGGCCGGCCCGGCTGCGCCGGATACACCTTCGGCTACAACCACCCGGTCTTCTCCAAACGGGTCCACGATATTCTGTCGGTCGTCTCGTTTGTCAAGAATCGCAAGGAGGAGGCACAGCGAGTCGACGTGATCGGTCTGGGCGGGGCGGGACATTGGGTTGCCGCTGCCCGCGCGCAGGCCGGCGCGGCGATCGACCGGGCGGTGATCGACACGGCCGGTTTCCGCTTCGCCAAATTGACCGCGACCGACGACCCCGATTTCCTGCCCGGCGGCGCCAAGTACGGCGACCTGCCGGGCATTATCGCCCTTTCGGCCCCCCATCCGATCTGGCTGACCGGCGAAGGCCCCAAACCGCCGCCGGTCGTCGCCGCCGCGTACAAGGCCGCCGGCAAGGCGGATAACGTGACGGCGTTCGACGGGAAAGAACAGCAGAAGGAGACATCTGCCGTGAAGTGGCTCCGCCGGTAGCCCTTGTGGTCAATGGATCAAACACCGTTGTGCTCAAGTGCCGGTCGAGATACCCAGCAGATCGGCGTTGATCTTGGCGATGACGTTGGCAGCATCCGATTCGACGCGGACAACGCGAACGCTCACTCCGGCGTTTTCCACCTGGTCAATGGCCTTGATAATCGCATCGTGCAAAGAAGTCGCCGTTCGCTCAAACTCCAGGAAGGCCACCCCGTCGCGCATATTCAACTCGATGTCTCCCCCGGTCGCCTCGTACAAGGCATTGGCCACCTCGGGTGTGATCTCGGCAAAGCCGGTGAGTATGAGTGTGAATTGGTGGGCGTCCATGGCTTCCCCGTACATCTAATGTGGACACTTGTCAACGAAACGCCGGATTTCCCTTGCGTGCTTCTCTGGATTCCTCGGAGTCGACCAAATGGACTTCTGACAACCGCCGCGGCCGTGCGGGCAGCGCATCACACCCCAGCAATGGCCTCCAGATGACTGGACCACCAACCAACCGCTACTCTCGGCGTATACAATCTCTTTGTTGGGATGACTCGCTCGTGCCAAATCCCCATTCCTGTTCCAGCGGTTGCTGCCTCACTACGGACATTGTATCAGGTCGAAGCGGTACTGGTCAAGTATGGATGCCGCAATGCACTGCAAGCCCCGAAGGGGCAATAGTGACCCGCGGCGCAGGATGCTCCTACTTCGACGGCTTGGGGTTCTCATTCGTTTCTTTTTCGGAGTCGTTCTTCTTGTCCGCTTCCGCTTTTTCCTTCGCCCTCTGCTGCGCCTCGTATTTCTTGTACCACTCCTCGAGCCCCGGCGGCCAGGTGAACTTTGGGGCCTTCTTCGGGTCGTAGCCCTTCAGGTGCCCCGCATAATTGCGATCATCCGGCCTCCGGTAACGCCAATTGGAGTTGCGGAATTCCTTGGCGATCAAGGCGGCCAGTTCCGGGTCGTACTCGCGCAGCTCCTCGCGCGTATCAACGTGGTTGTGGTCGTGGTCGGGCAGCCGGTTGGTGTCGAAGTACGACTGGACGCCCTCGGCCCAGTATTCCTCGGCATTGTTGGCCGCGTACTTACCCTTCCAAAGCCCCTTCTTCATGGCGTTGCGGTAAAGGGCCCGAAGCCTGCCGTCGAACTCCTTGTCGACCGAGTTGATTCCCATCAGGTGGATGGCGTGGGCGAATTCGTGAACCAGGATCGATTCCTCGTCGTAGGGATCGCCCGGGTAGCGGAGCAGGTTTTCCTCGCCGCAACTGACGATCGGGCGTATCGGAGTCGGCCCCACCCCGCGTGCCCGTTTGTCCCAGAATTTGGCCGGCTTCAAGTCGCTGGTCTCGGGGACGTCGGTCGTCATCTCCGTGGGGGCCATCACCACAAAGCGGACCTTGTTGCGGATCAAGGCGTCGCGGACGTCGGGCCGGTCCAGCAGCATGTGATTGATCAAGTAGGCGGCTTCCAACAGGGCGTAGTCGGATACCTTCTCGGAACCGATCACCGGGAACCCCCGGGCACTGACGTATTTTTTGTAGAACGGGTCGAGCCCGAGCGACTTGCGGACCTCTTCCGGCACCTCGGCGACCTTCAGTCCGTGGCGGCGATAGTCGATCGGCTCTTCCGGCTCGGCCTTCCATATCTCCTGCATCAGCTTGTACCCGGCCGGGTCGTGGTGCATCAGCTCCGCCCGGATGAACGGGTAGTAATCGTTGAGGCCGAAGTAGGCCTCGGTAGTCTCGGCGAAATACTCGCTGACGTTGCTTATTGCGTAGTGGCGTTGCTGCCGTCCGTGGTATCGCATCACCGAATCGTATTTCCCGTTGTTGACGGCCTGGTCGTAGGCCTCCTTCAACCGCTTGCAAATTTGCTTGTCGGCCTTCAGCACGCGATCGTCGTAGGCATGGGCCATTTCGTGCAGGATGACCCACGGCTGGCTGCGCGACCATCGCAGGAACCGTGCCGCGTTGGAGATTTCCACGCCCTTGGCCTTCTCGGGATTCAAGCCGTGGGAACGGAGCCAGCCGGCCGAGCCGTGATAGCAGGCACAGGGTGCGTGCCAGTCGTTTTCCGCCTCGAGCCAAATCGGCGTCTTCTGTATCTCCTTCAGGGCATGGGCGGGTACAACCCGGCGCATGTCGAAGAACTTCACCGACAAGAGCTTCAAGGCCGCCGCGCCGACCTTCTTCTCCTCGCCCAGCAGGCGGTTGTTGACGTAGACCGTAAAGCCGTCGATGTTCTTGACCGTATAGTTCGATGTCGGTTCGTACGTACGTTTTGTCTTAGGGCGTCCCTTGGAAGGCGAGCCGATCGGTTCGCTGGGGATCGTCCGCGGCTTGCCCCAGACCTCGGCGAGGACCTTGAACATCCGCGGGTCCTGCTCCTTGAGCTTCTCGCGGATTTCCGGGCAGTTGAAGTACTCGACGCTGAGGATGGCGAAGTATTCCTTGTGGTCGGATGTTTTCGAACTTCGCTTGCCGTAGAGTTCTTCGTCGACCGCCTTCTTGTAGGCCGCCAGCGTCTCCTTGTGATCGAAGCCCAGGAACCGATCGTGATACGCATGGGCCAACTCGTGCAGCATGATCTGCACGGAGCGGTTGCCCGCACGCACGTAGCTCTCCGCCCGGCTGAACTCGACACATTGGTGTTTCTCCGGGTTGAAGTCCATCTTCACCAGCCAGTCCATGCCCGGATGGTAGTGGAAGACGGGCGTTCGGCCGTGGGGGCCGTTGGTCGAATCGACTTCCATCCAGATCGGCGCCTTGAGCACTTCCTTCAAGGCGGGATCGGCAATCCAGGTCTTGACCTGCGCGAGGTCCCTTTTCAGCATTTTCAGTGCCTCGGCACCGGTTTCTGCGTGCTCGCCGTCGCCCAGCAGTGCCTTGTTGACGTAGACCTTAAAGCCCTCGATCTCGTGGATTGTGAAGTTTGAAGTGGGTTCGTAGGCAACCGCCGGGGCAACGGCGAGCAAAGCGACGCTCAACAGTGGCACAATCTTCACGGGAATCTCCTTCTGCTGCCGAGTTGCGACTCCGGCAATTTGTTTGGTTAGGAACCGCTCCAAAATAACCGAGGCCGTCCGGGAATTCGACCCTGTAGGGAACGCCCTCTGTGGCGTTCCGCAGATGGATCGTTGCCCAAAAGGAACGGCACAGACGCCGTTCCCCTACAGTGATTTCGGTCTGCAATTCCCGGACACCTTCAGTTATTTTCGAGCCAATTCCTTGGCTTAGATATTCACGACCGGTGCCAAGGAAGCAGCGGACGCCGTAGGGCCACTGGATTGATCTTATACGGAAAAGGCCCGGGCTGCCACGCATCGCGCGGCGCGGGATTGTCCGAAATGCCCGAAATCCGCGGCGGTCGAAAACGGGGGGTTGAACGTCCGAAATGCCCTGCTTCAGCGTAAGGAGTGCGGGGAATTTCGACGCGAAAAAGGTGACGCCGCAACATGTTTCATAGTAACGACTTGCGGCAACGTTTTTCTTGTGGAAATTGGCCCCCGCCCGTTGTGAATTGAGGATCAAAACAGTATAATGCCGGTTTCGTTGAGGAGCAATTGGATAACGTGGGCAGGAAGCTCCTTCTACTGCTGCCCATCCGGTTTCTTAGCAGTGTCCGACGAAAGGATTCACGTTGGCTACCGACTCGAATTTACCCCTCGATCCCCCCAATTCGAATGGTGCGGCGCCGGACGAAAATGCCCCGGGTGACGGCGACGGCAACATCCGGACTCTGCCCATCGAAGAGGAACTGAAGGACAGTTACCTCACCTATTCGATGAGCGTGATCGTCAGCCGCGCCCTGCCCGATGTCCGCGACGGGCTGAAGCCTTCGCAGCGGCGGATTCTGGTCGCGATGAACGATCTGAACCTCGGGCCCGGGGCAAGCCGCGTCAAGTGCGCCAAGATCTCCGGCGACACCAGCGGCAACTACCATCCCCACGGCGAAAGCGTCATCTACCCGACCTTGGTCCGCATGGCCCAGGAGTGGAACATGCGGCACGTGCTGGTCGACAAGCAGGGAAACTTCGGTTCGATCGCCGGGTTGCCGCCGGCGGCCATGCGATATACCGAGGCCCGAATGTCGGCCGTCGCCGCGTTGCTGCTCGAGGACATCAAGCTCGACACGGTCGATTTCGTGCCCACCTACGACGAGCGCCGGACGGAACCGACCGTGCTGCCGTCGAAATTCCCGAACCTTCTGGTCAACGGGGCCAGCGGCATCGCCGTGGGTATGGCGACGTCGATCCCCCCGCACAACCTGGCCGAAATCTGCGATGCGACCATCGCCGTGATCGACAATCCCGATATCTCGGTCGACGAGTTGCTGGACGTGTGTCCCGGCCCCGACTTCCCAACCGGCGGCGTAATCTGCGGCCGGAGCGGCATCCGGCGCGGTTACCATGCCGGCCGCGGTACGATCGTCGTCCGCGCGCGTACCCGCGTCGAAACGTTCGGCAAAAACAACGAGCGCAAACGGATCGTCGTCTCCGAGATCCCCTACCAGCAGGTCCGCGACCGGATCGAAGAGCGGATCGACCTTGCCGTGCGCGACGAGAAGGTCAAAGGAATCGCCGCCAGCCGCAACGAGAGCGATCTGAAGGAGCCGGTCCGGCTCGTGCTGGAGCTGAAGCGCGACGCCGATCCCGACATCGTGCTCAACCAACTCTATCAGCACACCCCGTTGCAGGACAGCTTCTCGATTATCTTTCTCGCGCTGGTCGACAACAAACCCCGCGTATTGTCGTTCAAGCAATTGCTCGAGGAATTCATTCGTCACCGTGCGTCGGTGATCCGGCGCCGTACGCAGTTCCTCCTGGCAAAGGCCCGCCAGCGGAAGCACACTGTCGAGGGCCTGCTCTTGGCCCATGCAAATATCGACGAGGTGATCCGCGTGATCCGGGCATCGAAAACCCAGGCGGAAGCCAAGGAGCGGCTGATGCAGATCGAGACGCCGGCTGCCATGCTCCGGCGGGCGCTGGGGGACGAGGGTTTCGCCGTGTTCGAAGAGGAACGCGGCGCCAGCGAGATGTACACACTCACACCCGTCCAGGCCGACGCCATCCTCCGCATGACGCTCGGCCAACTGGTCAACCTCGAACAGGAAAAACTCGGCGGCGAACACCGCGAGCTGCTCGAAAAAATCCGCGAGTTCAACCGGATACTCTCCGACGAAAAGAACATCCTCGACATCATCCGAAACGATCTGCGGGAATTGAAGCGGAAACACGGCGACGCGCGCCGGACCGAAATCAGTGGCGAGGAAATCGGCGAAATCGACATGGACGACCTCATCACCGAGGAAACCATGGTCGTCTCGATCAGCAACCGCGGTTACATCAAGCGGACGCCGGTCACCGCCTACCGCGCACAGCGCCGCGGCGGCAAGGGGCTCATCGGCGCCCGGACCGAAGAGGAGGACCCCATCGAGCACCTCTTCGTTGCAAGCACCCACGCCTATCTGCTCTTCTTCACAAACAAGGGGAAGGTCTACTGGCGAAAGGTCTACGATTTGCCCCAGTTGGCCCGCGACGCCCGCGGCCGGGCGGTGGTCAATTTGCTGAACCTGGCCGAAGGGGAGCAGATCACCGATTGCCGCGCGGTCAAGGACTTCGACCGCCCCGACCACTTCCTGGTGACCGCAACCACCCGGGGGCTGGTGAAGAAAACGCCGCTGGCGGCATACAGCCGGCCGCTCAGGAGCGGGCTGATCGCCGTGAAGCTCCGCGAAGGCGACGAGCTGGTCGACGTCGTCGTGGCCGGGCCGGGCGATGAAATCGTGCTCGCCACGGCCGGCGGTATGGCCATCCGGTTCAAGCAATCGGACGTCCGGTCCATGAGCCGCTACGCCAGCGGCGTGAAAGGGATCAAGCTGATCGGCGGCGACCGCGTCGTCGGCATGGTCGTCGCCGATCCCGACGCCTGCCTGCTGACCGCATGCGCGAAGGGGTTCGGCAAGCGGACTCCCTTCGGGCCAAATCAGGAAACCGGACCCGGCGACGAAACCCCCGAAGCCGACCTGCCCGAACAGGAGAATGACGATAACGGAAACGGCCCCTCCTCGCAGCGGTGCTATCGCACACAGCGCCGCGGCGGCAAGGGGCTCCACGACATCAAGACCGCACCGCGCAACGGACCGGTCATCGGCATTGTCCGCGTTGCAGACGACGATGAATTGATGCTGATGACCGCGAGGGGGCAAATCCAGCGCATCCGTGCCGCCGACATCAGCATCGTCGGCCGCAACACCCAGGGCGTAAGGATCATGAACCTCGACCTCGGCGACACCCTGGTGGCCGTCAAACGCGTCCCGCACGAAGAAGGGAACGGGAACGGACCCGCAAGCGACGACTCTTCATAAAGCCGCGACCGTTGAGGCTGTGATTTTTTGGGGAGATGGAGGCCGTAGGGTGGGACCAGCGGCCCTCAGGCCGCGCCGGCCCACCATATTCGCCGCGTTTTTCTCGCGTTGGTGGGCCGGCGTCGCTTCGCTCCTGGTCTCACCCTACAAAAAATCACAACCTCGTTGGTCGCGCCGAACCCTGGCGCGGCGGTTTCCGGCAACGCTTGGCGCGACCAACGGTCGCGGCTTTATGGGAAAATGGCGAAGTTGTCTCCCGTTGGGCGACACCCTACTCCTCCAGCCCCAACTGATCGAGCTTCTTGCGCAGCGTGGTGCGGTGAAGCCCTAATCGCCGGGCGGCTGCCGTACACTGGCCTTGGTGATGGTCCATGGCCGCTTTCAGCACGGGCGGTTCGACCAGTTTCAAAAGCTGTTCGTAGAGGTCCTTGGCGCCGGGCGAACCGGCCAACTGCGCTTCGGCCCAACGCCGCAATTGCGAGGCGATTGCTTCCTCCTGCACCGCGCCGGCCGTAACCGCCGGCGGCGTCGGCGGGGGCAAATGCTCCGGGCCGATGGTGCCGCCCCGGGCGACGATCATCGCGTGCTCAATCGCATTGCTCAACTCCCGGACGTTCCCGTACCACGGCGACCGCTTTAGCTCGGCGACCGCTTCCGGCGAGATCGACGGCCGCGGCGCCGCGTTCTTGGCCGCCAACCGGTTCAAGAAATACTCGGTCAGCTCGCGGATGTCCTCGCGGCGCTCGCGCAGCGGCGGGATCTCGATCTCGAACGTGATCAGCCGGAAGTAGAGATCGTGGCGGAATTCCCCCTCGGCCACCCGTTCGCAGAGGTTCTGATGCGTGGCCGAGATAATGCGGAAATCGCTCTTGGCGGGGCGGTCGCCGCCGACCGGCGTGACCTCGCCGTGCTCCAGCGCCCGCAGCAGCTTGACCTGGATCGACAGGGGTATATCGGCCACTTCGTCGAGAAAGATGGTACCGCCGTCGGCCTGTTCGAGGAGCCCTTTGCGCGCGTGATCCGCCCCGGTAAACGCCCCGCGTTCGTGGCCGAACAGTTCGCTTTCGGCGAGCGTGGGGCTCAGCGACGCGACGTTCACGGCGACGAAGGGCCCGTCCGCCCGGCGGCTGTAGCGGTGGATGGCCCTGGCGGCCAGCTCCTTGCCGGTGCCGCTATCGCCCCGGAGGTGCACACACGCTTCGGATGCGGCGCCCAGGGCGATCCGTTTGAAGACCTCCTGCATGGCGGCCGACGAACCGACCATTTGCCCCTCGGCTTCGCCGCGGAGTGCCTCGGGCTCGACGGGCTTCGGCGTCTCGGCCGGCTGCCGCAGCGCCCGTTCGATCGCCCGTTGTGCCACGTCCAGCTCGAACGGCTTGGTCAGGTAGTCGAAGGCCCCGTTTCGGACGGCCTCGACCGCCGTTTCCATATCGCCGTATGCGGTGATGACGATGACCGGCACCCGGGCCGCGGCCGGGCCGTCGCCGGCCGGCAGTTTTTGGAAGTGCCCCATCGCCTCGAGCCCGCTCATCGCGGGCAGCCGCACGTCGAGCACGATCACATCGGGACGCTTCTTGCGTGCCAGTTCGAGCCCTTCTTCGGCCGACGCCGCCGTGGCCGTGGAATGTCCCAACTCCTTGGCGAGCTTCTCGAGCCCCCAGCAGATGCTCTGTTCGTCGTCAACGATCAGCAGGTGCGCCATAGTGTTATGATAACCGGATTCGGGACTGGCGGCTAGTACCGTATGACAATTGAAACTGCGGGTGCCATGCCCACGCTTGCCGTGGGCATGTTTGTGGGCGTTGCAGAACATGCCCACGGCAAGCGTGGGCATGGCACCCGACAACTCGCAATCTCAGTTGTCGTAAGGTGCTGGGGATTAGGGACTCGCGGCCCGATAGCCGGGGCCGGGCGCGTCGCGAGGCAGCGGAAAACGGATGGCGACCACCATAAAGCCGTGACCGGTGGCCGCGCGGAATCACCGGCCGCGGCTTTACATGGAAAATTTCGGTGTAGCTACGGTCGCCAGACCGTGGACGACTGCGTTGCCCACGGTCTGGCGACCGTAGCTACCGGCCGAATGCCGAAGCTGTTCCCGAGCGGCCCTTTAATAGAAGCCCGTGAACAGCCGGTGGATGTCCATGCCGATCACCCAGAACATCAGGGTGAGAATGAACAGCAACCCGAGCCAGGTGAGGGCGGCGACGATGCGTTCGTCGGGCGGCTTTCGGCGGATGCCCTCGTAGGTGAGCAGGACCATGTGCCCGCCGTCGAGCACGGGGATAGGCAAGAAATTGAGGACGGCGAGATTCGCGCTGATGATCGTCAGGAAGAGGAGCAACTCGGAGATTCCCTCGTCGGCGGCCCCCTTGGCCATGGCGAAGATCATGATGGGGCCGCCCAAGTTGGTGGCCGAGAACTGCCCGCCCAGTTTCGACAGAACCCGGAAAACCAGGAGCGTCGAATCGAGGGTCTCCTCCGCGCCGAACTGGATTGCCTCGCCCCATGTTTCGCCCTTTTGGGGGAACAACAGCAGCCCGGTGCGGAACCCGCGGTCGGGGTTGAACCAGTCGCCGGCCTCGTACCACGTCAGCATACGCGTTTTTTTCTCGCCTGCCCGGTCCCACGTCAGTTCGATTTCACTGCCCGGCAGCGCACGCTGCAACTCGTGGATGAGGTAAGGCCAGTTGTATTCGTCCTGGCTGAAGGGAATCTTTCTTTTTCGGAGCCTGGGAAAATCTTCGGGGATGTCTTTCTTGTCGGGCGGAATGACGATTGCCTCGACGATCCGGTCGCCGGGTCGCAGCCCCGCCTCCGCCGCCGGGGTGGATTCGATCACCGAGTCGACGCGGTCGAGCACCTCGTACGCGATCCCTAGGGCCGGAATGCTCATCGGAGTGTTTGGCGACAAAGGCGTTTCGTACCAGTCGGCTTCCCGGAGCGTTACCGGAACGCGGCGCCGCGCGGCGCCGCCTGTTCCACAGCCCACATCCCCCGCCTCGACGAAGAGTTCCGCGGGAGAACGGGCTTCGCTTTTCGCGCCGGTCTCCTCGATCCCGGGTTTGATGGTCAAGGTGATCGTTTCGCCGGCGCGCTGTTGAAGCCGGGCGGGCAAGGTCATGGGATCGCCGGGCGGCTGGCCGTCGATCTCGAGTATGATGTCCCCCGGTTTGATCCCCGCCTTGGCGGCGGGTGAATTGTCCTCCGGGTCCCGCGGATCACCCGGAGGAAAGGACTGGACGGCCGTGATCTTGCCCATCTCCATTACCAACCCGAGCCGGCGCATCGGATTGGGGGGGACTTCGACGGTGTGTTCCGTCGGCGGGTCGTCGGTTTTTACCTTACCCTCGGTTTTCGCCGGCCGCTCGACAGTCACCTTTAACGTCTGTTGGGGGTGCAAGGCAAGATAGGCGCGGAGTTCGGGATAATTGCCAACCGGCGTCCCGTCGATCTTGACGATCTCGTCGCCTTCTTCGAGCGGCGGTTCGGCCTTCGTCGCCGCCGAACCCGGCATCTTCAGGACCAGAGTGGTGTCCCGCGGCGGTGCAACGCCGATGACGGGCATCCGCCCGGAACTGTCGGGCCAGGTGACGACTCTGATCGGCTCCTTGACTCCGGGCCGCTTCACCTCGATGGGTAGCCCGTCTTCGATGTTACCCAGCGAGACATTCGCCTTCAAATCGCGGAAATGGCGCATCTTGCGCCCGTCGATGTCGGTGATCCGATCGCCCACCTTCAGGTCGAGCTGCCAGGCGGTTTTGCCGGGGACCAGTTGACCGATTTCGCAGACGACCTGCTTGACGCCCAGCTTGTAGGCAATCGCCGCCATGATAAAGGCGAAGATCAAGTTCATGATCACGCCGGCCGAGATGATTGCCATTCGCTTCGGCACACTTTTGGCCAGGTAGCTCCGCGGGTCGTACAAGGCGGCTTCGGCGGCCGCGAGGTCGATTTCCTCGTCCTCCGGAGATTCCGGCGTTTCCGGCTGCTCACCGCCGTCGGGAGGATCGGCACGGTCGATGTCGGGAGTTTTTTCTTCGCTCGTTGCGGGCGATTCGGTTTTCTCCGCCTTTTGTTTCGCCCGTTCGATCTCCTCCCGCAATTGAGCGGGATTGTCTACCTGGCCGAGCATTTTCACGTAACCGCCCAGCGGCAAGACGCCGATACCGTATTCCGTCTCGCCGACGGTGAACTTGCACAACTTCAGACCGCCGATGTCAAATCCCAAGTAGAACTTCTCGCACTTCACCCCGCACATCTTGGCCACGGCAAAGTGGCCGAACTCGTGTACGAAGATCACCAAACCCAATCCGACGGCAACTTCCAGGATGCCAATCCAGGTGCTCGAATTCAACCAGCCGGCGGCGATCAAACAGAAATCCAATGTTCTACCTCCTCACGTGCCCAACGGTCCATACCGAGCACCTGCTCGAGCGTGGGATCGGGATCGAAGTTGTGGTTTTCAAGGACATTTCGGCACGCTGGCACGATCTGGTCGAACCGAATCCGACCATCCAGGAACGACGCCACGGCGGCTTCATTGGCACCGTTGAGGACCGCGCCCGCTGTTCCGCCGGCGCGGGCCACCTCCAGCCCGAGTTTCAAAGCCCCAAACCGCTCGAAGTCGGGCGGCTCGAACTCCAATTGCACCGCCTTGCTCCAGTCAATCTTCGACGCGACCGACTCGCAACGTTCCGGGTAGGTCAACGCGTACTGGATCGGGAGTTTCATGTCGGGAGGGCTCATCTGCGCGATCACCGATCCATCGATGTATTCTACCATCGAATGGACGACCGATTGCGGATGAATGACCACGGCAATCTGCTCGGGCACCAGATCGAACAGCCAGCGTGCCTCGATGATCTCCAGGGCCTTGTTCATCATGGTGGCCGAATCGACGGTGATCTTCGGTCCCATGTCCCAGGTGGGGTGGGCCAGTGCATCGTCGACGGTAACGCGGGCCAGTTGCCGCTGGTCGTAGTCGCGGAACGGTCCCCCGCTGGCAGTAAGCACCACCCGGCGAACCTCTCCCCGTTGCCCCGCCTGGAGGGCCTGAAACACCGCGCTGTGTTCGCTGTCGACCGGCAGCAGTTTCGCCTGTTTCTCTTTCGCAAGGCGCATGACCAAGGGTCCGCCGACCACCAGGCTTTCCTTGTTGGCCAGGCCCACGGTCTTGCCCGACTCCAACGCGGCCCAAGTCCCCTCGAGTCCGGCGCTGCCGACGATCGCCGAAACGACCATATCAACATCGTGCCGGGTGACGACTTGGGCGATTGCCTCGGGGCCGATCAGAAGCTCGGTTTCGTCCGGCAGGGCCGAAAAGTCCTCGTTTTCAGCGGCCGCCGGGTCGGTCACGATGATCTGGCGCGGGCGAACCGCCCGGGCTTGTTCGACAAGAAGTGCCGTGCTGCTGTGGGCCGAAAGGGCCACGACACGGAGCCTTCCCTCCGCCGCGCCGATGACCTCCAACGTGCTACGACCGATACTGCCGGTTGAGCCCAATACCACGATATTTCTGGCACGGCTGGTCATAAGAATAAAGCCGCGACCTTTCGGCAGGCCACACAAATTGGGAAAGGCATTCATTGTAGGGGGGATATTCCCCGGCGGCAACCCGGTTTTCGACGTCGCCCCATTTCCCTTTGTCCAACGTGGTATTATTGTGGAAGTAGAGGAATTTACGCCGTGGACGATTCAAACAAGCCAGATCCCGATCAACAGTCCGGCGACCGCAAGGCCCCTCCGTTGGGTGGCGGCGTCATTTGGTATGTGTTGGCCTTCGGTGCCGCCATGTTCTTTCTGCTGATGTACTTGCAGGACAAGCAGGACAACGAGATCCCATACGGCAAGTTGGTCAAGCTCATCGAGCAGGGCTCGCCCGAGCAGAACCCCAAGGCCGGGATTGAAGTGATCGAGGGGCACAAAGGCAAAGAGAAAACGGTCCGCTACTCGGACTTGTCGAACTTGAAAATCGGCCAGACCGAAATTACGGGCGAAGTTACCCGGCAAGAAATCAAACCCGCTGAAGGCGAGGCCAAGCCGCACGTCGTTTTCCACACGCCGCGGTTGGGGCTGCACAACGATGAGCTGTGGCTGTTCAACCTCGCCAAGAAACACGGCTTTGAGAATGTCGAGGCGGAAAAGGCCCCCAGCGCCTGGCAGACGTGGCTGTTGCCCATCATGCTCATGACCATTGTCATCGTGGTTTTCTTCTTGATGATGCGCCGGTTGGGCGGGCCCGGCTCTGCCATGGCCTTCGGCCGCAGTCGCGGGAGGCTCTACGCCCAGGAAGACATCGGCATTACCTTCGACGACGCGGCCGGGATCGACGAGGCGGTTGACGAGTTGCGCGAAGTCGTCGATTTTCTGAAAACCCCGGAAAAATACCAGCGGCTCGGCGGCCACATCCCCAAGGGGGTCCTGCTGGTCGGACCGCCGGGAACCGGAAAGACCCTGCTGGCAAAGGCCGTTGCCGGCGAGGCGGACGTGCCCTTCTTCAGCATCTCCGGTTCCGACTTCGTCGAGATGTTCGTCGGCGTCGGCGCCGCCCGGGTGCGCGACATGTTCCAGCAGGCCGAGGCCAAGGCGCCGTGCATCGTCTTTATCGACGAGTTGGACGCCCTGGGAAAGACCCGGGGATCGGGTATCGTGGGCGGGCACGACGAGCGGGAGCAGACGCTCAACGCCCTGCTGGTCGAGATGGACGGGTTCGGCACCAACAGCGGCGTGATCATCATGGCGGCCACCAACCGGCCCGAGACGCTCGACCCCGCCCTGTTGCGGCCCGGCCGTTTCGATCGCCACGTCCTGGTCGATCGCCCCGACATCCGCGGACGCGAGGAAATCCTCAAGGTCCATATCAAGAAGGTCAAACTCGACGAATCGGTCGACCTGAAGAAGATCGCCGCGATTACCTCCGGTTTCGTCGGCGCCGATCTGGCCAGCCTGGTCAACGAGGCCGCGCTGCTGGCCGCCCGTGAAAACAAACCGGCCGTGACCATGCAGGAATTTACCGAAGGGGTCGAACGGGTGACCACCGGCCTGGAAAAGCGGCAACGCGTCATGCACGACGACGAAAAGCAACGGATCGCCTACCACGAAAGCGCCCACGCCCTGGTTGCCTATAGCTTGCCGAACACCGATCCGGTCCACAAGGTCTCGATCATTCCGCGGGGGCTGGCCGCGCTGGGCTACACGATGCAGCGCCCCGAAAGCGACCGCTACCTGATGACCCAGAGCGAGCTGGAAGCCCGCATCCAAGTGCTCCTGGCCGGCACCGCCGCCGAGGAACTCGTCTTCGACGACGTCTCGACCGGCGCCCAGAACGACCTGGAACGGGCAACGGAAATCGCCCGAAGCATGGTCATGGAATACGGGATGAGCCGCCTGGGGCAGGTGAACTACCGCGAGAGCGGCCGCTCGTCCTTCCTTGCCGGCAGCGACGAACTCCCACGCGAGCGAAGTCACAGTCAACAGACTGCCCGCGAAATCGACGAGGAAATCAAGCACATCATCGACCGTTCCATGGAAAAGGTGCGACACATCCTCGCGTCGCGCCGCAAGGCCCTCATTGCCCTCGCAGAACGTCTGATCAGCGAAGAAGTGATCGACACTCAACAATTAAAGGAAATCATCGAGGCCAGTTCTCCCAGCCCGATGATCGTGCCCGGCACCGGGGAGGTTTCCAAGCGCGTGCCCAAAGAAGCCGAACAACCGGAGGCTTCACGCGGCAACGAAGCCGGCGGGTAGCCGCCGAGACAATGCCCGGTCAATACTTGATCGGCTCGAACGAGATGCGGATTCCCAAGTCGCCTTCTCCGCTCGGATGGAGATATTGGCCGTCAGCAGTTCGGCGGCATCGGAGCTTGCCGAGTGATTCGGGCGCGACCACCGGTCGCGGCTTTATAGCAGTCGCCCGGTAGTCCGGCAGATTCGGTTTGACACGCTGGCGGGGTTGCTTATACTGACCGTGATAGAAATCCGCGCTAAGTGGACGAGGCGTGTCTGACATGCATAGCACGATCTTGTAGAATCACTGGTTCGATTCAGACAAAGGATGCCATGTTCACATTGCCATTTCACGTTGACAGTCCTCTGAGCGTTGGACTTCTTACCTTGGTGATTTGCCTGGCCTTCGCATTCCTTCGCTGGGCGTATGATCGGAATATCTGGCAAATTGGCGATGCGCTGGGGTGGTTCTTCGAGCGGAAATTCGGATCTGTGGGACGAGAGAAAGCGCAACGAGTTGGGAGGAGATTTCTTCTCGCCATGGCGGTTTTATTCGCAGCAATGGCATTGTTTGGTCTCGCTGTGGGAACTGGACTCATCCAAAACGGAGATCCGCCAGCCCCGATGACTCTTGAGGAATTCATGGAGCGACACTGAATGTGAATCGAACCATACCATGCACGCGGTCGGCTCCTACCCGGCCCAGTTGTAGACGCGGCGCAGGGCATCTTCCACGGTGCCGGTGATCTGCTGCAACGTTACGGGCTTTGCCAGAACGGAGAATGCCTCGGCGCGTCGCGCTTCCTCGAGGATCATTTCATCGAGCCTCGCCGACATCAAGATGCACGGCAGCATCGACCGAAACTGCTTCACCAGCCGCAGCGTCTCCAGCCCGCTGAGCTTCGGCATGTGTACGTCGAGCAGAACGAGGTGCACCTTCTGCGTGCGGACGATCTTCAGGGCCTGTTCACCATCCCCCGCCAAAAGGGTCGTAAACCCCTTCGGCTCGAACACGACCTTGAGCGTTTCCCGGAAGTCCCGGTCGTCGTCGGTGATCAGCAGTGAAGGAGGTTCGGCTAACATGGGTGAACCCTAGAAAAGTGGTGTCACAGAGAATCGTGTGCAAGTTGGGTACCAGTGGGAAAAAACTTCTGACGCCCCAACCAGGGAAAAGCAGTAAGTGGTTACTACATAATATCTTACAACACGACGCCATTTGATGCGATAGGAAAACCACCTCTACATGGCGCCGGCCGCTGAGGAGAAGGAGACCCTAAGACTGCCACTTCGGCAGGACACCGAGCCGGTTCTGCGCAGAAAATATACCCCCCTTGCGTGCTATGCAGCCCCTTGCTTGTTTGACTTAAATGACTTACGACCCGCAAATGTGTTTTGTTACCTTGTTTTTTTCCCGACTGGAGGCCGATTCCCCCCCTGATTCTGCGGCAATTACTTGCTTTACCTAACCTGCCTAATTAAGATCGATAGAGTGCTCACCCATGTCTGTGAAGCCTAGCGGACAATCACCCTTCTGATGGAGATGAGGCCCATGCGTCAAGTTGGTACACGAACGATATTGCTGGTGGCGGTCTTGGCAGTCTGCCTGAGCATCGGGTCATCGGCCAGCGCTCAACAGGCCGGTGTCGCGGTCGATGCCCAGGGCGTGTTGAAAATGAACGTCGTCAACGACCCGGGCGGCAGGTTGATGCAACAGCGGATCGCCGCGGCCAAGAGCACCCTCCCCCCGGAAATTACCAAACCGACTGCCATGCGGATGATTTCTCTGAACCGGTTGGCAGACGTCATCGGCTCGCGCAACGGCGTGCCGACCGACGAAATGCGATACCTGGCCGGGCTGATTCGCGTGAAGTACGTGTTCTACTATCCCGACACGAAAGACATCGTGATCGCCGGTCCGGCCGAAGGCTGGGTGACCAATCCCGTCGGCCGAGTCGTCGGCATGACCAGCGGGCGGCCCACCATCCAGTTGCAGGACCTGGTCGTTGCGTTGCGTGCCTATCCACCCGGCAAGAAGGGAACGGGCTTGATCGGCTGCTCGATCGATCCGACCCAGGAGGGCCTGGCCGAAATGCAACGTTTCCTGCGTTCCATCGGCACGCGAGCCACGCCCGCCCACACGCAGTTCATCGTCAACGGGCTCCGGACCAGCCTCGGTTTGCAGGATGTGAGAATCGACGGCGTTCCCCCCGAAACACACTTCGCCCAGGTGATGGTCGAAGCGGACTACCGCATGAAGCTGATTGGAATCGGGCTGGAGCGGCCGCCGATCCGGCTCGTAAGCTGGGTCGACCGGGCCAACCCGGCACAGGTAAGCCGCAACGCCATGCAGCGATGGTACTTCGTACCCGACTACCACTGTGTTCGCATCAGCGACGACGGCCTGGCCATGGAACTGGTCGGCGACGGCGTGAAACTGATCGGCGAGGACGAGATGGTCACGGCGGGCGGTCAGCGTCAGGCATCGGGGCAAAAAAGTGCGGCAAGCCAGGCGTTTGTCACCAGTTTCACCAAGAAGTATTCCGAGTTGGCCGAGCGGTCGCCCGTCTACGCCGAGTTGCGGAACTTGATCGACCTGGCCGTTGCCTCGGCGCATATCCAGAAACAGGGCTACTGCCAGAAGGCCGGCTGGGACTTGGGCCTTCTCGGTAACGAGCAGGAGTTCGCCGTAGAGACATACCATGCCCCGAAGCAGGTTGCCACGGCCGTCAACGCGATCTGGAAGGGCCACCGGCTGATGACGCCGATCGGCGGAGGCGTGTCGATCCATGCACGAAAGGCACTTGAATCGAGCAACACACTCCCCGACGAAAAGGGCAAAGTCGCCGAACTTCGCAAGGAAATCAAGCTCAACCTGGACAAGGGCCAGTGGTGGTGGAACTAAGGCGCAAAGCCGCCGTAGTCCGGCGAACGCCCCAACAGAGCAAATCACAATTCCCTGGGCCGGTCTTTTGGTAGGAGACCGGCCTTTTTGCTTTCTTGCCCGCCTACTTGCCCTCGCCGCACAGGTCGAGGATAATGCACCTGTCCTACACCACGAATTGAGGGTCCCATGCCTGCCATTTCCACCCGCCATGTTGCGATGTTCGGCGTCTTGCTGACGGTTGCCGTGCCGCTTGCCGCCGCAGAAAAACCAAAGACCGAAAAACCCAACGTTATCTTCATCTTGACCGACGACCTCGGCTGGGGCGACCCCGATTGCTTCGGGCACCCCTACATCAAAACGCCCAACCTTGCGCGGCTGGCCAAGGAGGGCACCAGGTTTACGCAGTTCTACGTGAACAATCCCGTCTGCTCGCCGAGCCGGACGGCGTTTATGACCGGCCACTTCCCCGCCCGGCATCGCATCCATCGCCACTTCTCCCACGAGAAGCACAACAAGTATTGCGGCATGCCCAACTGGCTCGACCCCGAGGTGACTACGCTGACCGATCTGCTGAAGAAGGCCGGCTACGCGACGGGCCACTTCGGCAAGTGGCACCTTTCCGGCGGCAACATGCCCGGTGCTCCCAATCCGTCGGAATATGGAATCGACGACCACCGGACGTGTACCGGGTCCGGCCCCGGTTGGAACATCGGGGCCGATCCGTACTTCCGCGCCCATTCCACCGGCCTGTTCGTCGACGAAACGATCCGTTTCATGAAGGCCCACAAGGACGGGCCGTTTTTCGTGAACCTCTGGACCCTGGTGCCCCACGCGACGCTGAAACCGACGCCGGAAGAGCTGGAAGTCTATAAGGACCTCAAAGTCGACCCCGACCGCTTCAAGGGCACCATGCGCGACTACGCCAAACGGGCGAAGAACCTCGACGCCCAGTCGAAAGTCTATTTCGCCGCGGTCACCGGCATGGACAAGGCCTTGGGGCGACTGTTCGACGCACTGGACGAGATGGGACTGGCCGACAACACGCTGATCTTCTTCACCAGCGACAACGGGCCGGAGGATTACCACATCGGCAACGCGGCGAACGCCGGGATGGGTACGCCCGGGCCCTTCCGCGGACGAAAACGAAGCATCTACGAAGGCGGGGTCCGCGAGTCGTGCATCGTCCGCTGGCCCGGCAAGGTCCCCGCCGGAAAGGTCGACGAGACGTCCGTGCTGACCGCCGTCGATCTGTTGCCGACCCTCTGCAAGCTGGCCGGGGCGACCGTGCCCGACATCCAACCCGACGGCGAAGACATCAGCGACATCCTTCTCGGCAAGCCCCGGCCGCGGACCAGCCCGATCTATTGGGATTGGCGCGGCGGGGTCGCCGGCGAGCGATCCTACTGGCCGCCGTCGCTTGCCGTGCGCGAAGGCGATTGGAAACTCCTGGTCAATCGCGACGGCAGCGAAGCGGAACTCTACAACATCCCCAAAGACCCCGGCGAAGAGAACAACGTCGCCAAGCAGCACCCGCAGATTGCCGAGCGACTGGCCAAGAAGGTCTTGGCATGGCGGAAGACGCTGCCGGACGGCGGCCCGGCCATAAGGCGGCCGAAGCGGTGAGAAAAATCCCCGCCCGGCGATTTGTTCGCAACCACATGCTACCGGGCCATAGTGCAGTTTCGCGGCAATGTCTTCCAGAGTTCGTCGACACCCTCATCGGTGACTTGGGTGTTTTCGAGCAACAGATGACGGAGATTGGGCAGCCCCTCGAGATGTTTCAACCCGGCATCCGTGATTTGCGTGTTCGAGAGGTTGACGAAACTGAGTTTGGTAAGTCCTTTGAGATGCACCAGTCCGGCATCTGTAACTTGGGTGCTCCCAAGGCCCAGGTTCCAGAGTCCGGTCAGTCCCTCGATGTCTTCCAAGCCGGCGTCCGTGATTTGTGTGCCGTCGAGGGTCAACCGTCCAAGTCTGGTGAATCCGGTGAGGTGTACGAGCCCGGCGTCGGTGATTTGCGTGTTGTCGAGGTCCAACCACTCGAGTTTGGTCAACCCCTTTAAGTACACCAGTCCCGCATCCGTGACTTGAGTATCTTGGAGGCCCAGGTCTTCCAGATCGGTCAATGTCTCCAGTTGCACCAGATCGTCGTCGCCAAACTGCTTGTTGCCGAAGTAGTGCATCGACAAGGTGAGGGTGTTGAACCGCAAGCCAACCAGCCTGTGGTTTCTGTATTCCGCACGTGCCCCCTTCTTGGCCCACTCGGCGGCGTCTTGCCACTGCCTCCTCGTCAGTTCCATTTTCAGAAGAAGCCAGCCCGCCACGGCAACAAGAACGATCCCAAGTGCCAGTCTCGCCCGGCGCCGCAGAGTGAAGCGAGGTTGCTTGTTGCCCAAGCGGAGGATTTGCTTGAGGCGACCTCGCGGAAGAAACCTGGGGACGACCAGGCCGATACAACCTCCGCTGATACCGGCCAACACGAAGATGAGTTTGTCCAAGGTGAATCGCACTGTGGGCCACTCGCCGTGGTACTTGAACGTTCCCGGAGGGTTGCGGGCGTCGAACCAACCGTAGAGTTGCATAACGGCCCAGTCGGGATACGGCCAAGCCCTGCCCATGCAGACTTCGGTCATTCTGTAAACAACGCGGTAGCGGGCCCAGCCCGCGTATGCGCATGTGGTTGCAGCGGACATCAGAAGGACCATCGTCAGGACCGACGCCGCGGATAGACGCACGGACAAGTCGAGCCGGCGGGCAACGGCCCAGCCGATGGCCCCGCAGAGCAATGCAAAAACCGTGGGAACCACGGCCCCGCCATACGGGCAGATGCATATTGCGAGGAAAAACAACCGTACGAAAAAAGTGACTCCGAACCATTTGACGAACGAACACAGCATGGCGAACACGAGCACCGCGATCATCAGCGTTCGCAAGCTGTACTGGAAGGGGCGGCGCCCGGGCTTCGGGCCGGGTTCGCGATTACCGACGGCAGAAGACATACACTTATTGTAGCACAAAACTACTGATCACACGTGGGACATGGCACTTGCCTTTCGGCGACAGAAACAAATTGGCTCGATTTGCGGCAAATTGAGAAGATTGAGGGTTTACACCCCGCGTTGCCGCAATCAACATGGAGATAGTATGGTGTGAAGTGCCGTTAAGCGGGCGGGCTTGCCCGCCGCTGAGAGTGCGGCAAATCCGGATGTCCGATCAAGAGGAATACCGCCATGAGTTGTTTGCACCCATTTGTTGCTTTGCTTCCGCTTGCCGTCTTCGGCGCTACCGATGAATCCGATACGGCACTTCATCCCGAGGAGCCCCGACAGTTCATAACGATCGAGCGTCCGGGCCTGCCGCCCGTGCAGCTTCCCGCGTCCGACGAGCTTGTGGCCCGGGACGCCCTGGCCGGAACCTGGCAGGTCACATCGGTGGAATACGAGGGCCGGCCGCGTCCGGACCTTGCCGGGAACCTGCAAATGAGGTTTTCGCGCGGCCGCCTCGAGTTGCTCCAACGGGGGCGCCGCCCAACGGTCGTTGCCTACGACCTCGACCTGAGAACCTATCCTCCACGCTTCAGTTGGGTCCTTCGACGTCCCGGCCGCACGATGCAGCAGGCAGGCGTCTACTGGCTGGACGGCGACACGTTGATGTTGTGCGTATCATCGGTCAACGCCCGCGGGGCGACGGAGTTTCTGACCCAACCCGGCGACGGCCGAACGATGTTCATCCTACAGCGGGTGCCAATTGGTGACACTATGGCAACGGTGGGCAAGCCCGCCCGCTAAACACCGTTCGAGAAATAACTGTCGCATTTGTAGGACGGGTCTCCCGACCCGTCAGGGAAGTAGACGGGTCGGGAGACTCGGGAGACCCGTCCTACGACAGTTGTTTTTCGACCGATCCTAAACGGCTTCCCCCACGAATAATCCGGGCTAGATGTCCGTTTCGTAAGTTCCTGGCCAGTTAGGCCGCGATTCGGGTGTAAG
>CAZJRB010000099.1:0-29044 GCA_964547995.1 uncultured Planctomycetaceae bacterium
CCCTTACATCGTCTACTTCAAACATCTTCCCGCCACCCTAATCCCTGAATACCCAGAATCAAATTGACAGGGAAGCTGTCAGACTTCCGAACGTCCTACGGCTTCATCGCCTTTTGCTTGATCTGCTCCCAGGCCCGGTACGCCCGCTTGAGCTTGGCGGGAATGTCCCCCGCTTGCGTGTAACCCATCGTGCCCAGCGGGCCCCGGTAGTCCATCTCGCGGAGCGTGCGGACCAGCGGCACCATGTCGAAGCTGCCCTCGCCGAGGATCTTGTGGGTGGCCTTGTCCTTGTCCGTGCCCTGGATGACGACGATCATCAGGTAGGGTTTCGCTTTGATGAGGTCCGCTCGAAGCTTGTCGAGGTCGCGGTTGCCGACGGCCTGCCAGTGGTGCAGGTGAAACATCACGCCCGCGTTCGGCCGGTCCACCGCCCGGACGATCCGCAGGTTGTCGTCAATCGTTTCTATCCAGTTGCCGATGTGCATGTAGGGGGCGACGCCGCCGAGGCCGTGCTTCTTCGCGTCGTCGGACATCTCGCGAAGGATTTTGACGGCCATCTCGACGGCCTTCGGGTCTTTTCGATCCATCTTCTTCCGGCTGCCGACCGACGGGACCAGCACAACCTTCGTGTCTTTCAGAAGCGGCAGGTTGTCCTTGATGACCTGCGGGTACGTGCCGTCCTCGATATAGAACCGGGCGTGGATAGCGGCCAGTCGGACGTTGTGCTTCTTCATGGCCGCGAGGTACGCCGGCAGCATCTTCCACCGCTTGGGATCGTCCTTCAGCGAGAGCATCACGCCGTCGTATCCCCGCTCGGCCAGAATCGCAATCTGCGTGGCCGGGTCGCCCCACTTGTACTTGTAGAACCAGTTGGTCATCGCGAAGTGGTGGTCCTGCCAGTTCAGATCCTGCACGAGATCGACTTTCATCGCTTCGTCGGCCGAAAAGGCGGCGGGCGCCGCGACCCAGATGAAGGTGATCAGCACGGAGAGGGTCGTTTTCAGGGGCAAGCGTGTCATGGCGTGGCCTTTTGAAAACTGCAATGATGAAATGTTGGGGCACGTGTCAAACCTCACTCTCCGATGGCACAACAAAAGGCTCACGATACTCCCGGGTGAGCATCGCATTGGCCGCCTCGTTGCCGACAAATCGCTCTTTCTCCGGATCGAACTTGAGCCACGGCCCTAGCGTGAGCCGGGTCTTTTCGATATCGACGCCGTTCTTGGCCAGGTGCTGCCGCGTCCGCTCGAACGTGTCTTTCACATCGTCGCCGAGCTTGCGCGATTGAAGCTGGGCGAGAATTTCCTTCGGCGAGGCTTCCTGCCCCAGGCGGTACGAGATGTTCCCGAGGTGGCACAATCCGGCCGAAAGATGCCCGCCGAGGATTTCCGCGTTTTGCCGCTCGCGGTCGCGGCTGTGGACCGCGTCGACGAAATTGCCGAAATGGTCGTCGCTCTTGCCCGAAAGTTTCTTAATCAGCTTGCCGGCCGGATCAAAAAACGCGCTGCTCCCGGCGGCCATGCCGACGTAGCCTTCCGGGCCGGTGAAGATCGCACCGCCGTGGCGGTGAAAGCGCGGGGTGTCCAGGCCGCGAACTTCCTGCACCACCGTCACATCGCCGAAATCGTGTACGACGATCTGCGTGTTGGGCGTCTGGGCGGCATCCGCATACCCGACGCGCCCGCCGTAACTCATCACCGCCCGCGGCAGCTTCTCCACGCCCAGGCCGAAGCGGACCAGATCGGCGCGGTGCACGTCGCTGTTGCCGAGGTCGCCGTCGCCGGTTTCCCAGAACCAGTGCCAGTCGTAGTGGAAGTTGCGTCGCGTGATGGGGCTCATCGGCGCGGGGCCTGCCCAAAGGTTGTAGTCCACCCCGTCGGGCACCTTGCCCTTGACGGCCGGCCCGATTGAACGGCGGCGTTTGTAGGTGATACTCCGCGCCAGAGTGACTTTGCCCAACTTGCCTTCGGCCATGAACCGGGCAGCCGCCTTGCAGGTGCCGTCGGAGCGATACTGGGTGCCGACCTGGCAGATGCGTTTGTACTTTCGCGCCGCCTGGACCATACGGCGGCCTTCGCTGATGTTGTGGCTGGCCGGCTTCTCCACGTACACGTCCTTCCCCGCCTGCATGGCCCAGATCGCGGCCAGCGCGTGCCAGTGGTTGCAGGCGGCGATCGAGACGCAGTCGATCGACTTGTCGTCGATGATCTTGCGGAGGTCCTGATAAGCGGGCACTTTGCGTCCCTGGCGCCGGGCGACATCCCCAGCCACTCGCCGGGCGCGCCCCAGGTCGGCGTCGCAGATCGCGACCACGTCGCAATCCTTGCGGCCGGCGAAGCTCCGGGCGTGTACCGGGCCGCGAATGCCGGCGCCGATCACGGCGATAGCCAGACGTTCGTTGGGCCCTTTCGGCAAACTGTTTTGCCCTTCGGCGGCTGTGGCCAGCGCCGGGCCGGCCAACGCCGCGGTGGTTGCCAGAATCGAGTCTTCCAGGAATCGACGTCGGTTGAGCATGAATCGGCTCCTTCCGCTGAAAACGTTGATGGTTGAGTCAAATATTGCAGCCCGGGGATTCCTCCACCCGTTAGTAGTCATTGTACACGATAGATTAGTTCTGCAAATCCCCGTAACGCTTCAGTTGCGTGCAGCACGGCGGCCTTGGAAGGCCGTCGTACGAAGCGTTTCTCCGCCGGTTCCAAGGCAGTTCCCCCGAAAAACCGACAACCGGCGCCACTTGTGATCCGGCCGGGATTCCTCTATCATGCGGTTTCGGCCTTAGGAGCGCTGTGATTCCCCCCAGGAGCAAAACCCGTGGCAAACGACCCCCTTACGCCCTACGGCAACCGGCCCATGGTCACCCCGATCGTCAATGCGGTCAATTACGAATACGGCTCGTTCGAGGTGCTCCGCCAGATCACCGACGGCGAGATCGACGGCTATACCTACCACCGCGACGACAACCCGACCGTCCGCGCGGTCGAGAAGAAGATCGCCGCGATGGAAGGCGCCGAGGATTGCATCGTCTGCACGACCGGAATGGCCGCCTGTACGATGATCTACCTGACCTATCTCGGCGCCGGCGACAACGTGATTATCTTCCACGACGTCTATGGGGCCCACTACAAGGTCTCACTGATCCTCGAGCGGATGGGCATCGACGTGACCTGGCTCGACGCCGCCGACTACCGCAATATCCGCGAACAGATCAAGCCCAACACCAAGATGATCTTCTGCGAAACACCGAGCAACCCGCTCTGCAAGGTCGTCGATATCGCGGGCGTCGCGGAGGAAGCCCGCAAGGCCGGAGCGATGTTCGTCGTCGACAATACCTTTGCCACGCCGCAGAACCAGCAGCCGCTCAGGCTCGGGGCCGACCTGGTCGTCCACAGCGCCACGAAGGGGCTCGGCGGACACAACGACCTGATGGCCGGGGCCATCGCGGGACCCAAGGATAACTACAACGAACTCTGGTTCACCCGTCAGGCAATCGGCACCACGCTCGACGCCTATTCCGCCTCGTTGCTGGAGCGGGGGCTGAAGAGCCTGGAACTCCGCGCCGAGCGGATGGCCGCCAACGCCCTGGCCATGGCCGAGCTGCTCGCCGGACAGCCGAAGGTCTCCAACGTCCAGTATCCCGGCCTGAAAAGCGATCCCGGCTACGAGGTCGCCTGCCGCCAGATGCACGACGGCTTCGGCGGCGTCTTGGCCTTCGAGGTCGGCGAGACCCAGGACGACGCCAAGCGGTTCATCGACGCCCTGGAGGTCATCATTCATGCCGTGAGCCTCGGGGCGACCGAAAGCCTGATCTGCATTCCTTATCTGACGACCATGCTCTACCTCCCCGAAGAGCGCCGCACCAGCTTCGGCGTCAAGCTCAACACCGTCCGCCTGGCGGCCGGCGTCGAAAAACCCGATCTCCTCCTGAAGGACCTGGAACAAGCGTTGGCCAAGATGTGACGGGAAGGGGCAGGGGCGGGGGAGTAGGGGAGTGGGACAATGTAGACGAGCACGGGTTCGGTCGTTGAACCCCGCCGGACAAACCCGGCGGGATTCCAGGGGAACGAGAGCAGCCGGCCGTGACCGGCTGCCACTGCGCTAGGAACGCCAGAAAACGGAGCGGCTCCATGTACAATCGACGGACTTGACGTTCCTGCCCGCAGCGAAGATACTGGCGAGGTGTGTCGGAATGGATTGCCAACCAATATCAGCCAAGCTGAGAGGGTGACTATGAATCCGAGCTTCAAGGCTTGTGCGGTTGTGACACTGTGGGCCGTGCTTGTCGCCGGCTGCAAGGAAGCCGGGCGGGACCGTCCGGTAGAACTGCCGCGTGATACGCGGCCGGAAGCCACGGAGCCGGCCGCGCCGTCACCCGAGCCCGCCGAGCCCGACACGACACCGCCGGCCACCGAGCCCGAGGCTCCGCCCCCCGACAAACCGGAGGAGACGCCGGCTGCCACGGCTGCAAAACCCCCCGCTTTGGAAGACGTGGTTGAGGACCTTGACGAAGCGCTGAAGGAGATCGCCGAACTCGAGCGAGACACGGAATACTTTGCCGCCCTGACGCGGGTGCGGAAACTACAGAAAATCTATCGCGGCCGCGAGGAGGCCAAGGAACTCAACATCCTGCATCAGCGCCTGCACCGGGATTACCGTACGTCGTCCGGGCTGGACTTCGCCGTCGACAAGCTCGGGTCGGATTCCAACGTGGCCGTCTCCGTCGCTACGGGTAAATTGCTGGACGCCGGCGAGGTCGGGTTGGTCTTTCTCCGCAAGGCGGTGCGCGAGGCCGAGCCTAAGGTTGCCGTCCGCGCAGCCGACATTTTGATGCAACAGGGCGACCCGCAGATCACCCAGTTGATCGTCGAGCGGATGGAGCAGGAGCCGCCGGCGCCGCTGGGCGACGAGCTGGGCAAATTGCTTCAGCGACTCGACGAAATCGAACCCGAGTGGATCGACCGGCTCTGCGCCCTGGCGAAGCGCGAAAGCTCCGGTCAGGCCGGGGCCGTGGAGGTGCTGATCGACCGGCTCGAGCGGTCTGTCCGCACTCAACTCGAGCCCGCCAAACCGGAAGACACCGAGCCGAAAACCAAGCCGGAAGCCGCCGAGAAAGACGAGCCCAAGCCCGAGCCGCCCATCAAGGTGGACCAGCGCCTGGTGCGCACGCTGTACGAAGTGGCCGAGACCGCCGAAGGCCCCGTCCAGCGGCAGGCCGTCGAGGCCCTCCTGCTGGTGCTCGACAAAGTTAACCGGCGCGACGGCGAGGCGCTGAACCAACTGCTCGGCAACGACGAGGCGTACGGGTTTGTGGGCGATTACGTCGTGGCGTGTCTCGGCAGCGATGAGGTCGAAGACCGCGTCTGGGCCATCGCCCGAGCCGAGTCGTTTGGAATGAAGACTCCGGGCCTGTGGGCGCAGGTCCGACCGGAGCAGCCGGAGCAACCTGAGCAACCCGGGCAACCCGACGGCCGACCGGTGCTTGACGAGCGTCTCGACCCCGTCTTGAGCTTTGGCAATCTTGCCGCCCTGGGTCAGACCGGGCCCGTCAAGCAGGGCCAGACCATCCGGTGGAACGGTTTCGTCGACGTACCCTCCGAGGGGAAATATACGTTCTCGGTCGATTGCGACGAGAAGTCGCCGGCGACCTTGTACGTGGACGGAAAGCAAACAGCCGCCGACGAGCCGGTGGAGTTGTCGGCGGGGTGGCATGACGTGCAAGCGAAGATGGATCTTTCCGGCGACGAGGCCCGGCTCGCGGTCTCTTGGGCGGGGCCCGGCCTGGAAAAGCAGGGCATCCCCGCAGAAAGGCTGGCATGCGCCGACCGCACCCGGATGCTGATCTGGCGGCTCGGACGCCCGTGCGACCTGGCCCAGGCCCGCAACCTGGCCGGGCAGCTTCTCCACAGCAGGGAACGGGTGGACAAGGAGTTGGCCGCGAAGCTGACGGCCCTTGCGGCGGCGGATCGTCCGGCCCGTCCGGCCGTTGCGGCCGTGCTCGCCGAGGTGCTGGATAATTCGATGGCGAGTTCGCAAGAGCCGCCCGAATGGGAGGCGCCGGCGCTGCGGACGCTGTTGGCCGCAAGCAAGGAGATCGAAGGCCCGGAGCAGCGGCGGGTGGTCGCCTCGCTGGTGAATCATTTCGTCCGTCGTGCCGGTGGTAAGATCGAGGAGTTCAGCCGGCAGGCCGAGTCGCCGGGGGCCTACGGCTACGTTCGGGCGTCCATTGCCGAGCGGCTCGACGCGGAGGATCCCGAGGTTGCCCGATGGGCCATGGAGCAGGCCGGAGCGTTTCAACTGGCGTTGCAGGGCCTGTGGGCGAAGACCTACGCGAAACAAGAACCGGCCGAGGGGGACGCCCCGCTCGACCAGCGGCTCAGCGCCTCGCTGAACTTCGCCGACCGGGCCGCCATGCAGCTTGGACTGGCCAAGCGAATCGTCTGGAACGGTTATCTGAACGTTCCGGCCGAAGGGGCCTACACGTTTGCGATCGATTCACCCAAGCAGGCCGCGATGCAGTTGGACGGCGGCGCGGTTGAATTGGGCAAACCAACCGAGCTTCACCCGGGGTTGCATCCGGTCGTTGTGGAGTGGAACCTAGCCGACGGGGCGCCCAAGCTAGTGCTCTCGTGGCAGCCCCCGGACAAACAGGCACTAGAGGTGATCCCGCCGGACCGGCTGATCTGCCCGGACTGGCCCAAGGTATTGATTTGGGAGATGGTCGAAAAGCCGCCGCAGGCCGAAGCCATCGCCGGACGGTTGGCCTTGATGATCGACCGGATCGACCAGCCTTTGGCAGAAGAGTTGCTGGCGTTGGTCCAGCCGGACGGCACCTCAGACAGCCCGGCGGCGATGCCGGCGGCCGAGGTTCTGGCGCGGGTGTTGCGCGATGGCCGTTTGGACGACGAGTTTGAGAAGAAGATCGCGGAACGGCTCTGGCCGCTGGTCGCTAAGACGGACGGCCCGCGGCAGCGGGCAATCGCCGGCTCGCTGGTCACTTTGCTGGGGCGGCTGTTCGCCAGTAAGGGCGAAGAGTTCGACAAGGCGCTGAAGGCCGAAGGGGCTTCCCAGACGCTGCGCGATTTCGTCGCTGCGCGGCTCGACGCGGAGGAGCCGGACGTGGCCGCGTGGGCAATGGAACACGCTGGCCCGGTCGGCCTGGGGCTCCGGGGTCTGTGGTTCGAGAGATGCGACTCGCCGGAGGGTCCGTCCCTAAGCGAGCACCATCGCGACGGCGAGCTGAACCTTGCCGACCTGAACGCCGTGAAGGGAACCGTCAACGCCAAAGAAGGCGAGGCGATCCGTTGCACCGGCTACCTCCGGTGTCCCAGCGACGGGGCGTACGTCTTCACCATCGACGCGGCGAAAGGCTCCCCGGCCGAGATCAAGGTGGGCGGCCAGGCGATTCAGTCGGGCAAGCCCATCGAGCTAACGGCGGGGACGCATCCGCTGGACGTGCGGCTGAAGATCGGTCCGGACGCAAAGCTCGTGTTCAACTGGCAACCGCCCGGCGTTGAGAAGGCCGCGTCGATCACTCAAGACTCGTATGCCTGTCCAGCCTGGCCTAAGGTGCTCCTCTGGCAACTCCAGCAGAAACCGGATGTAGAGCGCTCCGAAGAGATTGCCTCGCACCTGGCACGAATGGTGGACCAAATCGATCAGTCTTTGGCAGAGGATCTGCTGGCACTGGTCCAACCAGACAGCCCCGCGTCAACGCCGGCGGCGGACGTTCTGGCGCGGGTGTTGCACGACGGCCGGTTGGACGACGGGTTTGAGAAGAAGATCGCGGAGCAACTCTGGCCGCTGGTTGCTCAGACGAAGGACGCACGGCAGCGGGTAATTGCCGGCTCGCTGGTCACGGCGCTTCACCGGCTCTATGCGAACAAGGGCGAGGAGTTCGACAAGGCGATGAAGGCCAAAGGTGCTTCCCAGACGCTGCGGGATTTCATCGCCGAGCGGCTCGACGCGGAGGATCCGGCCGTTCGACTCTGGGCGGCAGAACATGCCGAGCCGTTCTCGTTGCTTAGTTCCGGACTGGAAGGCAGCTTCTTCGGCGCGGATTTCAAGGCCCGTCTGTTCGACCGCGTCAATACGAAGATGCAGATTGAGCCGGGCCAGTTCGGCTACCCCGACAAGCGGAACGACAACATGGGCATCCGCTGGTCGGGTCTGATCAGGGTCCCGGCCGACGGGGAGTACATCTTCTCCAGCGTGGTCGACGATACTTGCCGCCTGTGGCTCGACGGCCGGCCGGTCATCGAGGACTCGAAGAAGCCCGCGACGGTGACCCTGACCGCAGGGTTGCACGAGATCCGCATCGAGTACGTCGAGACGACCGGGGCAGAGCGGCTGGTGGTCTATTGGCAAGTGCCGGGACAGAACGAACGCCAGGTGCTGGCCGGCGAGTTGAAGCACGTCGATTCGGTGAAGCTTCTTCTCCACAAGCTTGCCGGCCGGCCCAACGACCCGCAAGCGACCGCCTGGTTGCAGGAGTTGAGCTACAAGGCGGATCGCCTTACGGCCGAGCCGATCGAGGTGTTGAGCAAACTGGCCACCAAGCGTGCGTCGTGGCAGGGTCCGCTGGCCGTCGTGGCGGCGGAGGCTATTCTGCGCAATCCCGGCAAGGCTCCCGCCCCAGCGGCGCCGCTATTGGCAAAATCCGTCGCGGCGCTGAAGGACGACGCCCGGCGACAGGCCGTCGAGGCGCTGGTGGCCTGTTTCTCCGCCGCCTGCGGCGGCGATAAGGCAAAGTTCCAACAGGCCGCCGGTTCCGACAAAACCTACGACTTCTTGCGCGAGGAGGTCCAGTCGGCCGCCGATTCCACGGACACAGCCGACACCGAATGGGCCCAGGCGCAAGCCAAGTTCCTGGGACTGAAGCTCAGCACGCTAGTCCGCCAAGGGAAAGACGGGCGCGTGGTTCTAACGGCCAAGGCGGCCACACGCCATGGCAAATCGATCAAGTACGAGAGCGGACAGGACAAGGACAACATTGGCTCGTGGTCGAGTGCCGAGGATTTCGTCTCCTGGCGGCTGGCCGTCGAGACCGGCGGCACGTTTAACGTCTCGTTGAGTTATTCCTGCCCCAACGACAAGGAGGGAAGCGAGTTCGTCATCGCGACCGGCGGCCGGAAACTGCCCGGCAAAGTCACCGCCACCGGCGACTGGAACAAGTACCAAACGATGGATCTCGGCAACATCAAGCTCGACGCCGGCATCCACCAGTTGACCGTCAAGCCCAAGACCATCCCCAAGGGTGGGCTGATGAACCTCAAGTCCGTCACTCTGGAACTGCGGCGATGAATTCCGGGCGCGAGGCCACGGCTTATCGGTAAGGGACTTGCGAAGTGGGCGATACAGGGCTTGAACCTGTGACCCCTAGCTTGTCGAGCTAGTGCTCTAGCCAACTGAGCTAATCGCCCATGAGCTTTCCTAGTTTGCCATTATCGGGCGAGAGTGTCAATGGGTGGACTTAACTCCTCTCTTGATGAGGTGAGATTTTCCTCTATACTAAGTTGCAAGTCTTCGCCGGGTGATCTCTGCGACGTCCTTTGTATCGACGCCCGACTGGCGAGAGAATGGGAACTCTAGGCGTTTTGGAGAGCATGTTACAGGTCAATCTGCCCGACGGAAGCAAACTGGAGTTCTCACGCCCCGTCCGACCGATCGATGTCGCCGCCGAGATCGGGCCGGGGCTGGCCAACGCGACTTTGGCGGCCGAGGTGGACGGCCAATTGCTGGGGGCCGATTCACCCTTGCCCAACAACGGCGAAATCTCTTGCCGACTGATCACCAACCGAGATCCCGAAGGCCTGGAGGTGATGCGGCACAGCGCCGCCCACGTGATGGCCCGGGCAGTGATGCGGCTTTTCGAGGGCGTGCAGCTTGCCTTCGGGCCGACCGTCCATGACGGATTCTATTATGACTTCGAGCTGGAACACCCGATCTCGGAAGACGATTTCCCAAGAATCGAGGCCGAAATGGCCAAGATCATCAAGGAGGACGAGCCGTTCGAGCGGGTGGAAATGGACCGCCAGGAGGCCATTCAGCTTCTCAAAGACCTCGGTCAGGTATTGAAGGTTGAACATCTGGAAGAAGGCCTTGCGGAGGAGGAAATGGTTTCGTTCTATCGCCAGGGCGAATTCATCGACCTTTGCCGCGGCCCGCACGTACCCCATCCGAAAGCGATTGGTGCGGTGAAGATGATGTCGGTGGCGGGCGCCTATTGGAAGGGCGACGCCTCGCGCCGGCAGTTGCAGCGGCTTTACGGCACCGCCTGGTTCGACAAGAAGGACCTCAAAGCGTATCTCGAGCGGATGGAGGAGGCCAAGCGGCGCGACCACCGCGTGCTGGGCAAGCGGCTCGAACTGTTCCTCATCGATCCCGCCGTGGGGTCGGGGCTGGTGCTTTGGCTGCCGAAGGGGGCCATCGTCCGCCGGGAGCTGGAGAACTATATCTACGATGAGCTGATGAAGCGCGGGTACCAGATGGTCTACACGCCGGTGATCGGCAACGTCCATTTGTACGAGACCTCGGGGCATTTTCCGTACTACTCCGACAGCCAATTCCCGCCGGTCGAGATGGCCGACGGCGACCGCTACCTTTTGCGGCCGATGAACTGCCCTCATCATATCCGGATTTACCAATCGAGGCCGCGGAGCTACCGCGAGTTGCCGCTGAGGCTGGCGGAGTTCGGCACGGTACACCGGTTCGAGCAGTCGGGCGAGCTGGGCGGGATGACCCGGGTACGCGGCTTCACGCAGGACGACGCCCACATCTTCTGTACCGAGGAGCAAGTGGGCAACGAGTTCCGCGGTTGCATGGAGATGACCCAATCGGTGCTCAGGACGTTGGCGCTGGAAGACTATCGCGTGCGATTGGGTTTTCGCGACCCGGCCAGTGACAAGTACGTCGGCAAGCCCGAAGACTGGGACCGGGCCGAGGCGGCGTTGAAACAGGTCTGCGAAGAGATGGACCTGCGGAACCTGGAGATCGAGATCGGCGAGGCGGCCTTTTACGGCCCCAAGGCCGACTTCGTCGCCAGCGATTGCATCGGCCGCGAGTGGCAATTGGGTACCGTGCAATTGGATTACAACTTGCCGGGCGAAGACCGGTTTGATCTGGAATATATCGGGGCCGATAACAGGCCGCACCGGCCGGTGATGATCCACCGCGCGCCGTTCGGCTCCTTCGAGCGGTTCGTCGGCATGCTTATCGAGCACTTCGCCGGCGCATTCCCGCTCTGGCTGGCGCCGGAACAGGTACGCGTGCTGACCGTCAGTCAGAAGTTCGAGGAGTATGGGCGGAACGTCGAGCAGGGGTTGCGGGAAGCGGGGTTGCGGGTTTCAGGCGACTATCGGGCGGAGAAGATCGGGGCCAAGATCCGTGATGCCCAATTGGAGTTGATCCCATACATGTTCGTCCTCGGCGGACGCGAGGTCGAGCAAGGGACGGTCGCCGTGCGGGACCGCCGCGAGGGCGACCTGGGGGGCATGTCCATCGACGAGGCCGTCCAGAAGCTCCGTGCGGAGATCGAGGCAAAAACAGTCCGGTAAACATCGAAGAGAAATCGGACCACCCCCCTGTGCGGGGGCCGCGCAACGGTAATCCTCCCAATTTCTGCCATTTTCCGTGAAAAGCAGTTGACTCGCTTGTTTCTACGGGGAATACTGAACTGCGTCATCGTTCCGCTGGGGCATGTCATACGCAATTGGAGGGCTTATGGGTAAAGGAAAGTCATTGGGGTCGGTATCGGGCAAGCAGCGAGTTAACGAGCAGATTCACGCTTCGACCGTCCGCGTCATTAGTGCCGAGGGACAGCAACTGGGGATTATGCCGACCGTTGAGGCACTGGAAGAAGCCCGTAAAATCGACCTCGATCTCGTCGAAGTCGCATCCAGCGAAGAACCGCCCGTCTGCCGCATTATGGACTATGGGAAGTACAAGTACCAGCAGAAGAAGCGGGCACATCACAAGAACGCTCATCACACCAAGATCAAAGAGATCCGCGTCCGGCCGAAGACCAGCGAGCACGACATCAAAGTCAAGGTTAACAAGGCGCGGGAATTCCTCGAACACAAGGACAAGGTCATCGTGACGGTCGTTTTCCGCGGCCGCGAATACGCCCATATCGAGGAAGGGCAGCGAGTGATCAATGGACTTCTCCAGCAACTCGAGGATATCTCCAAAGTGGAATCACCGCCCGAACAACATCAACGCCGACTGACGTGTACGCTGGCGCCGAAGTAGCCCATCCTTCCCGGGATGATTGCGAGTCAAGCTGCTTTGCAGTTCCGACGCCGGTAGAGGTAAAAGCCCAGCAAGCATACCCCTGCGATGCACAGCAGGGTAAGACTCGCCGGTTCGGGGACGAGTATCACATCGGAGAACCCCCCCGACACGGGGCTTTTCGGCCCGAGGTCGTGAGGATGGTCCTTGTTGATCACGCTGTGGCTGGCCGAGGTGGACAGTTGCACCTGGATCGTGCTCCCGTAGGCCACTCCCGTCACCGCGGCGAATTCGGACCAGGGAATGCCCCAGTCTATCCAGGCGTCGGCCGTTCCGTCGCCGATGTGCTGGCCGTCATCCACGGGATCGACGATTCGAGAATAATCGGCCAGCGCACCGCTCCAAAGAGCCGTTGTATTGAACTCGACGTCGTTGTAGTTCGGCCCTCCCCTTTGCTGCCCCGTCCCCAAATCCACCGCAGCCAACAGTTCGACCTGGCTGGCGCCGGAGTTGTTTACCTGGAGCGAATAGTCTATGGCGGTGTTTCCGGAAGTGACACCGTCGGTATCGATGAGAATCTGCCAGACGTAGTTGCCCAGCGGGTTTCCCTGGCTCAGCCGCATGCGGAACATCAACTGGGTGTCGGGGCTGCTTGGTCCGTAGTCGTCGAAGTACCACCCTCCCGCCGTGACGGTCGAGGTGCCGACAATGTCAATGCGATCGGGGTTGTAGTCCTTCTTAGGATCGGTGTAGTAGGCGCCGCCGGCCGTCAGCGGGTTCCAGTCGTCGCTCGTTGCGGGCCAATTGAGAAGAGCACCGCTGGCCGGCCCAACGGCCAGGGGCAGGATTGTGACAACGATGAAACCAGAAAACGGGAACCTGATCACGATTCTTCTTCTGCGGTGATCGCCTTCAATAGGAACGCTCGAATCGGTGTAATGCGCTATCGGCGCATAAGGACGCGACAACGTGACGATATAACGGTGCGGAGGGCAGATTGCGGGGCGCTCGGTCAGGGTAGACTCCGAGCCTCACAGTTGCATGGCGGGAAACTGCCCCTAAGGTTTGGATACAGGCGGGATGTTCCAGAAGCTTTTCGGGCTGCCCTCCATCCGCTAGGCCTTTTTCAAAGTAAACCTATCTGGATTATAGACAATAGCTCGATTCCGACAAGGAAAAAATTGAACGCTTTCCTGAAACACCGCGATCGGTATTTTCTTTCTGTCCCGCGGTAAGGTTTTCTGCCGCATACGTGCATGATTGGCAGCAAGAACAGCGAGCTATGTCGCCAGGATATGTGCTGCTTCTCTGCGGCCGTCTGCAGCTTCTCGACGGGCCGTTCGCGAAAACGTGCTGGACACGCGGTTTTCTCTCCGACGACCGGGAAAACGCATCATCTTGGCCGCCGGACTACTCTCCGCTTCCACCGTCCTCCGAAGGCTCCTGCCCCAACGGATTGAGATACTCCACGCCCGGGTAATCCTCCCGCGACATCGGCGGGCCGGTGATCTCGGCGGCCAGGCGGCGGCCGACCAGCGCCGGGTCGTCATCCGCCATCGGCTTCGGCTCGCCGGGCCCCTCCTGGTGCATGTGCAACGTTCGCGTGGGGAACGCAAACGAAACACCCAACTCCTCGGCCAGCCGAAGGATGTCGCAGAAGAGACGGTGCCGCTCGCGAAGTTCGACCGCCCAGTCGGGACATTCGAGGAAGCAGTACAAGAGCACGTCGAGCGAACTGCCGGAGAACTGGTTGAAATAGACGTGGTAGTAGTCCTTGCGGGTATACGGGTGCCGCCGGAGCAGTTCGCGGACACCCTCGCAGAATGCGTCGAGCTTCTCGGGCGGCGTGTCGTATTCAAGGCCGAGCATCGTCTTGATCCGCCGGTAGCGGCGGCGCCCCATGTTGTCGACCGTCGCGGTGATCAGCTTGCTGTTAGGTACCGTGATCAGCGAGTTGTAAAAGGTCCTGATCCGGGTGCTTCGCATACCGACTGTTTCGACCGTGCCTTCCACGCCGTCGGTGACGACCCAATCGCCGATCTCGAAGGGCCGGTCGACCAGGACGGTCACCGAGCCGAAGAGGTTGGCCAGGGTGTCCTTGGCCGCAAAAGCCAGCGCCAATCCCCCCAATCCCAAGCCGCTCAACAACCCGGCGATCGGCCAGCCGAACGCCTGGGCAAACGTCACCAGGCCCACGCACGTCACGAAGACCTTAAGCGAACGCGAAACCAGCGGGATGAACACGTCGTCGAATTTCGTTTCCGTGGCTGCCGCCTTGCGGAGCAAGAAACTCGTCAATAGATCGATCAACCGGAAGGCCGTCCAGATCCCGGCCGCAACCGCAAAGAACTTGATCGCGATAAGCAGCACAACGTATACCTGGGGCGAAAGCTCCAACAGGCAGAACCCGCCGTACCACGTCAACGCTCGAACCAGCAACCCGACCGGCTTCCACACCCCCTTCTCGACCTTCCGATCCACGTCGATCTTTGCAAACCTCAACCACGCCATCGTGAACCGGTCGAGAAGGAACCGGGCGATCCCGTCGGCAATGATCCCCGCAAAAATCACCAGCAGCAGATAGATCCACTGGCTGTTCGGCAGCAGAAACGCCGTTTGATACCACCAGTCCGGCAGTTGCTTTTCGACCCACGTCTGTTGGACCACCGGCCGGCGGTCGCGAACCGCGTCGTATAGCTCCTTGATGTCGCGGACCGTGGCCGGGGTGAAACGCCAGGCGCCGTCGTCACATCGGCCGATCGCCACCGGCGGCAACCCCGCCTCGGATAGTACCAGGCAGGTTCCCCCGCCCGGATCATCGCTGATCGACTCGGTATCGATTTCCGCGATCCTGTCGAGCGCCTTCTTCAGCTCAAAAGCAAGCTCTTCCCGCTTGGGTTGGGTGAGTTCCGGCGACTTGGACCAATCCAGACACCCGGTTGCGGAGGCGAATTTGCGTGCCTTGATGTCGGCCAAGAACCGTTTCACCGTCGCCCGGGCGCTGGAAAGCGACTCCGGCGGCTTGGCGGGGATTTGGGTGGCTTCGGCCGCCGCGGCCTCGCCTGCCCCGGCGGGTTCGGCCCCCGGTTTCTCCCGGGCCTTGGCCGGGGAAACCGCTCTGAGGATCGCTTCCTCCTGGCCAAAAGCCGGCAAAGCAACCGACAATACGGCAATAACGATTAGACTGCGGCGCATGACGTTCCTCCTGGCAGAGCGGTTGTCGCGTACGGCAAACTCGGATCAATGAGTTCGAGACCGAGGGTGTCCGAATGCCCAGTGTGCCAGATTCGGCCAATCTTGGGAAGGGGCCGCCGACCGGACATTCGAGGCAGGGACAACGGACTTCGGCGGCGGAGCGCACCGCACCTCTCGGGTTGCGTAGAGCAGCATCTTGACCAGCAAGACGGCGACGATCAACGCAACCGCAAATATCACGAGAAGGCCCAAGCAGCCGGCCTTGGCGCCGGCGCCCGGAGATCCCCCCGGCAATCCGGTAAACATGGCAAGAATCATTTCCGCGAGTGTTTCAACGTCTTCGGTTTCCAGGGAACCAGAGGAACACACCGGAGAGCATGGCCAAGCGCCCGGTACGATTTTGGGTAAGCGCGAAGGCGATTTCCACCCCTCTTTTGTGGAAACAACGGCCCACCAAGTGTATTTTTGGCCGACATCTATCCTTTTCCTCCCGGTCGCGCTATAATAGAAGGGCATTCCCGATTCCTTCCAACATGATTCCTTCCACCATGCCGAGCCGGTCTATGGCTTCCGCCCCGGAAACCCCGTCCGATCATGCTCCACCAGTGCCGAACGAATCCCGGCCGAAGCCGTTTGCCCGGCGCGTTTTTCGGGCGCTGGCGTCGCTGCAACTGGCCGTCGTGCTGATCGCCACGTTTACGATCTTGCTGGCGTGGGCCACGTTTGTCGAGAACCGGTACAACGCCAAGGCGGCAGGATTCGGGATCTACGGAACGTGGTGGTTTGGTTTGCTCGGTGCTCTTCTGGCCTTGAATGTCTTCTGTGCCGCCGCGATCCGGTTTCCATGGAAGAAACGTCAAACCGGATTCGTGATTACGCATCTCGGACTACTGGTGCTGTTGGGCGGTTGCCTGGTCACTCGTCTCGGCGGGGTCGATGCCAGACCCGGGGTTGGGGTTATCGAGGGGATGTCGTCGTCCCGCGTGTACGAAGACACGATGCACTTTAATCTGGAGATCCTTCCCAAGGAACCCGAAGAAGACGGGCAATCGATCGTCGTGCCGTTCCGGGCGGGCCCCTTCAACTGGAGCGATTATGGGACGTCGCTACTTCCCCGCCAGGGAAAGCGGTTCTGGTTCCCGTGGCGGTTGACCTCTCGCGACCGGGGCGTTCTGTATGACCAAGACGGGATCACGCTCGAAGTGCTCGACTACTGCGCCGATTCAAGAACGATCCCGATACCGCGGATCGTGCTCCAGGTGCAAGGCTGGTCCAAGTCGCGGCACGGAATGATGGCCAACCGCTCGCAGAAGGCTTCCTTGCGCGTGGTCCGGAGCGGGCCGCACGGGAAGGGCTTGAAATACGGCGTCGGCAGCCGCGAGGTCTTCTCGGACAACGGGCGAATCCTCTTCTGGATGACCGGCGACGAGGACGAACTCGAGGCGTTCCGCCAATCGAAGCCCGAGGAGCCCTTGGGCAAGGGCGGCCAAATCGTCTTCTATACCGGCGGCAATACCTACCGGCTCTCCATCGAGGATTTTCAAAAGGAACCCCGGAAGCCGTTGGGGAATACCGGCATCGAGATCGAGTTGGTCGGGCTGGATCCCCGCATGATTTCCGCGGAATTCGAGGTACACGGGACCGACGGCCGGCCCCAGCCGATGAAGCTGTTCGCCGACATGCCCGAGTTCAATCGGCACGACTACCGCAACGGCGTTTTCGGCACCTACTGGTACGATACGTCGCGGCATTCGCCCGAGAGCGAGGAGCCGGTACGGCGAGGCCCCGCGGTGCCGCGAATCGATATACTCCAGGGCCCCGACGGCAAGCTGTTCTATCGCGCGTGGCGCAGCCCGAAGCTTGAAACAATCGCCGAGTTGCCCGCGGAAGGCCGGGAGGTCGTCGCTTTTGCCGATTCCCCGAACAAGGTGACCTTTCGTGTTCTGGAATTCATTCCGTCGGAGAAGCCGGGCGACATGATCATTCCGCGTCCTTTCGACAAGAAAAGGGAAAAGGAGGGCATAACCACCCGCCTGGCCCAATTACGGCTGACGGTCGACGGCCATACCGAGGAGTTCTGGCTGAAGGGACACCCGATCGATCCGTCCGGCCTGTACGGCGACATGAACGAGTACAAGACCATCGAGGGAGAAGACCGTCGCGTCAAGGTAAGCATGTCGCGCGACGAGTTCGATCTCGGTTTCGAGATTTTTCTCCGCAAGTTCGAGATGAAATTGGATCCGGGTACCAGCCAGCCTTCGGACTATTCGAGCCTGGTCGATTTTGTCGAGGTCGATCGGGACGGCCGGGAACAACGGCAGAAAAACGTCCTGATTACCATGAACCAACCGAAGGACTTTTCCGATCCGAACTCGGGGCGGTCGTACCGGCTGTTCCAGGAAAGTTATCGTCCGCCGTGGAAACGAGGAGATCCGATCTTCCACAAGTTGGTCGAGGGCAGCGACTACGACCGCGAGAAGCTGTGGCTGTCGTGGCTCTCGGTCAACTACGATCCGGGCCGTGGCTTGAAGTATCTCGGGTGCCTGCTGATCGTGATCGGGATTGCGGTGATGTACTACATGAACCTGCGCAGCCGCCGCTCGCGGCAACCGGCGACTTCCCAAAAACGATGATTTAGAGACTATCCCAATACGTCCTCCCCTCGCCCCGCTTGCGGGGAGAGGGGCCGGGGGTGAGGGGTTCTGGACGGATTGACAATCCGTCCTACGATTTGGTTTCTGCAACAAACGGATGAAGGAACGGCATGTTTTTCCAAAGGATATTTCCGTGGGCCGCGCTGTTGCTGATTGGGTGCGGCGCGTGCCTGGCCGCTGAGCCCGGCGACCTGGATTGGAACGTGTGGGAACGGATGCCGGTGTTTGGCCGGGGGCGGATCATGCCGCTCGACACGGTTGCGAGGTCAGCGGTCGACGAGATTTGCGGGCGCAAAAGCCCGGAGCTTAGCTTGGACGGCGCCGCGCCTTCGAGCAACCCCAAAGCCCCGCCACCGCCCGAAGCCGAAGTGCTTTTCCCCGGCGGCAAGGCCCGCAAGTTCCGCGCATCGGAACTGTTGTTCAGTTGGCTCGTCGAGCCCGAGCGATGGCAGCGGGTGCCGCTGCTGCACGCCGAATACGAAGCCCTGCGCAAGGACATGCTCGATCTGCCGATCACGGCGAACGGGCGACGGTTGAAGCACGTTTCGCCGAGCCAGCTCGAAGACGCCGAGTTCAGCAATCAGATCGCCGAAATCGCGCAGAAGCAGCTCGAAGCCGCCCGCAAGGACAAGGTCTACCGTCTTTCTCGCGTCGAGAAAAAGGCGACCGACCTGTCGGATGCCAAGCAGCGGTTCCAACGCTTGTCCTTCCGGCCGGCCGAACCGCTCGGTCTTCATGGCCGCCTGTGGAACAAGCTGCGAGACCTGTTCGAAACCTGGCAGATGGCGGGACCCGATTTGAACCGATGGAGACAGATGCGGCCGGGCGACAAGACCAGCGAGCAGATCGCCGCAGTCCAGAAGGCAATGGGCGATCTGGAGAGGCTATTGCAGGGGGAGAAATTGACCGTCGCCGACATGGAGCCGGCGCTTCTCGCTCTGCGCAAATCCTCCGGCGCCATGGCCGGGCAGTTCGACGCGTTTCACGTTCGAATGGCGAAAGATCCGCCCAAGCCGGGCCAGTTACCCGAGGGTACGGCGATATGGATCAACCAAATCGCTGCACTCACCAAGCGAATGGCGCGGCAAGCGACCGACGCCCACCTGGCCCTCTACGACCATGGCCAGACGCTCAGGCTGGTTCCGGCATTGAATGTGGCGGCTCTGGAAGCCGACCGCGATCGAGAAGACGATGCCCAACCGTGGCTCAACTTCGAGACGATCCTGTACGGTTCGCCCGACGTACTGGAGGGCTACCCGCAGTCGAAAATCGCGCAAGTCCGCGAGGCCTTCGATGCCGTGAAGCGGGTATACCTCGACCGCGGCAGTCCGGATCGGAGGGAACGATTCGCCGCGGCGATGGAGAACTTCGCCGCCGCGGTACGCGAGTTGGGCGAAGCAATCGAACCGCTCCGGGTGAAACTGCCCATCCGAAACAAGGACGAATCGCTCATCGAACTAACCGCCTATCCCGAGCCCGGTGCCACCGACGTCGAGGTGCGCTACAACCGGTCCGATCCGTTCCTGTGGGCTTGGGTGGTCAGCTTGTGTGCCACGATTTGCTTTGCCATGACGTTCGGCTGGCTCCGCAAACCGATGTTCTGGGCGGGAATGGTGGTGCTGGTGATCGCCCAGACGCTGTTCATCTACGGATTTGTCCTCCGAGTGCGCATTACCGGTTTTGTCCCGGTGACGAACATGTTCGAGACGGTCGTGTTCGTTGCCCTGACGGTGGCTGCACTCGGCGTGTGGTTTACGCTCCTGCCGCTGATCTGGCCGGGACTGAGCCTCGCATGGCGGTGGACCGCGGCGCCGTGGATTGCCGAAGCCGCGAAATCGGCCGACGCAGAGGATCATCGCGGCGAACCAGGGAAACTTCCAGGCGAGCCTGTGCGTTGGGGTATATTCATTCTGCGGATCGTGTTGATCGCTGCCGTTGCGTACGTCATGCTGTTTTTCGATTACAGTGCCGGCGAAAAGATGACCGTTCTTTCACTGTTTCCGAAGACCGGCGTCGGTTCGTCGATTCCCACGGCCAATGCGCTGTTGACGTGGGCGGTCGGGCTGGGCGTTCTGGCGGCGTCCGCGTGGTTCGTGCCGCGGGCAATCCTGGCCGTTGTTTTGGCCGTCGGCCTGGTCCCGCATACGCTGGCAAAGCGGGGAATAGCGGAACCGCTCGAACAAGTGTACGCTCGAAAACAGTTCGTCGCCGTTGGGGCCGCCGTCGCGTTTTTCGCCGCGATGCTCGCTTACTTCGCCCCCATATTCCGTAGCGATGTCGGTTTGTCGATGGCGGCCGTGGTCCGCAACAACTTCTGGTTGGCACTGCACGTGCTCTCGATCACGGCAAGCTACGGCGCGGCCGCGCTGGCCTGGGGATTGGGGAACATCGCGCTGGGATACTATTTGTTTGGGAATTACCGCGATCCGCGGGTAGCCCTGTCCGAGTCGGGTTCTCAAGAGTCGCCGCCCCCAACACGGGCTGACAAGCAGCCCGTGCCACCCGACAAGCAGCCCGTGCCACCCGACCGCAAACACTTCCGCCGCCCGCCGGAAGCCTGTGCAACGCTGGCCCGCTTCCAATACAAAGCGATGCAGGTGGCCGTGCTGTTGCTGGCCGCCGGCACCATCCTCGGCGGGCTGTGGGCCGACGTTTCCTGGGGACGCTTTTGGGGGTGGGACCCCAAAGAGGTCTGGGCGCTGATCTCGCTGCTGGTCTACATGGTCATCCTCCACGGCCGCCACGTCCGATGGTTCGGCGATTTCGGCCTGACCGTCGGTTCCGTGCTCGGGCTGACTGCCGTGGTTTGGGCATGGTACGGGGTCAACTATCTCATGCCCGGCGGACTGCACTCGTACGGCGAGGGTACCGGCGGACAAATTCCCGTACTGGGCACCATGTGTCTGAATTGGATTTACGTCGGTATTGCCGCCGCGCAATACAATTTGGGAATCCGCACGAGTGTTCCCTCGGACGCTCGTTCCGATTAGGCGCCCGATGCGGGGCCGCGACGGGGTCTGGTCCAATTTTCGGCAAGACAGCGTGTTTTTCACGTGAATTGTTGGCCGAAAACTTGGACCTGACCCCCTCGTTCCACCGCGACGGCCGTTCGCAGCTTTCCGGGCTATCTTTCCACTCCGCGTCCCAATCGGAGCTGGGCGTGCGGCAGCTCCGGCTGTGCCCCGGCCGGCAACTGCACTTCGGGAATCGGCAAATGCCGCATCAACCAGTCGCTCTGCCGCGTGGCCGGAACTTGGAGCTCGCTTTGCGGCACCAACGTCCGCAGCAAAGCAACGACCGGAAGTAATTCCGCGCCGGGCGCGCCGAGCAGCGGACACCGATGATCGGCCAGGATGATTCCCGGTTCGGCGGATGCGCATTGCCCTTCCAGTTGCAGACCGCCGGAATGGAGCGTGTAGACAAACGCCAATTCATCGTAGACAACCGTGGCATCAAGCTTTTGCAACGGGACCCGTGGAACCAGCCCCAGGCGTTCGACCGACGCGACGACGAGCGAACGGCCGATTGTACCGGGTCCGGCCGATAACGTGCCCTTCGCTTCTTCGAGGCGCCCGCGGTGAAACCGGGCCGACTGGATCGACACCTCTGCCATGCCGTTGAGCTTGTGCGGAAACTGCTCGCTGACGAGCCTTCCCAGGTCAAGATCGAGTAACCGCCCTGCCATTTCGCCGTCCCAATCGCCGGGCAAGCCGCTACCGGGCGTCTGATATGCCGACAACCGGCCGCGGAACCGGCACTGCGGCCCCAAGGAACCGAAAAGGGGAAGCCCCAAGGCCAACACGTCGCACGGGATTTCCACGCTGCCGGTGTTCAACTCGAAGCCGGTGGCCGGCGGGTCGATTTGACGATTCCTGACCAGGCGGATCTGCACCGGCCCGTCTGCTTCCGCACCAGCCAGCCGGGAATCGAGCCGGACGTCCGTTCGCTCCGGCAGATTGTCGAGGCTGCCTTGTACTTCGGTAAAGGTCAAAGAGCTGCCCCCGCCGCGAAGTGTGATCCGGTCCGCCGCCAACCGCACGTGGAGATTGGGGGGACCGGCCTGGTGCCGCAAGAGACGGCCGATCAACGGCTTCAACTTTTCCAGGCCGCCGGGAGCAATCTCCGGTTGCGAAGCGATCAACACGAGGACACGGATGCGATTCCCCCGCTCGCCGGGCTCTTTCCGCCAACCGGTTTCGACCGACCGGCATCGGAACACCGGCCGGCCCGTCTCCGGATCGACCAGTTCGAGCCCCTTGTACAGCACCTTGCCGGGACGGGGGTGCTCGACGGCATCGAGCGAGACGTTCAGCCCGAGCTCACGGCCGAGGCGTTTTGCCTCCGCCGCCGCACGGCCGGGCAAGTGCCGCCCGACGCACCACAGCACGACGAGCACCGTCGGCGCCACACAGAGCGCAAAGAACCCCGCAATGCAGATTTGCCGTCGCGTTTTGTCGTAGAGTTGGAACATCCTTGTTCCCTTGTTCCTTGCACCGGCGGTATGGAATACCGTTTAGCGGGTGGGCTTGCCCGCCGTGGGATATCCGCATTCCCCACAACCTGAGCGGCGGGCAAACCCGCCCGTTAAACCCCGGTGTCACTCAACTTGTTCCCACGATCCACGATTCCTTGCCATTTCGTGGAACAGATTCCAACGGGCTTTCATCTCCTGGAGGCTATCGCCGCCGAACTTATCGACCATGGCCCGGGCGATTTCAAAAGCGACGACGTTCTCGATGATCACACTGGCCGCTGAAATCGCACAGATGTCGCTGCGTTCGTGCGAGGCCTCTTCCGGCTGCTTCGTCTTCAGGTTCACCGACTCCAACGGCCGGCCGAGCGTGCTGATCGGCTTCATGGCCGCACGGAGGACGATGGGCTGGGCGTTTGTCATCCCGGCTTCGAGCCCCCCGGCGTTGTTGGTCGGTCGAGTGAAGCCGAGCGTCGGAGTGTTTTCCCGTGCGGCGTCGTAGAGGATCGGATCGTGGACTTCCGAGCCCGGGCGTCGGGCAGCCTCGAAGCCCATCCCGATCTCGACCCCCTTGATGCCCTGGACCGACATGGCGGCTTGCGAGAGCCGCCCATCGAGTTTCCGGCCCCATTGGGCATGCGTTCCCAACCCGAACGGCACGCCCTCGACGCGGACCTCGACGATACCGCCGAGCGTGTCGCCCTGCGCCCGGCACTGATCGATCAGCTTCTTGATCGGCCGGTCTTGATCGGGGTCGAGGGTGTAGAGTTCGCTTTGATCGCGGAGGGTCTTCTGTTCTTCGAGTGTTTCGCCTCTCGGTTCAATCACCAGGGGTCCGACTTCGGCGACGTAGCCGAATGGGATGATGTCGAACTCCCGGAGCAGAAGCCCGGCCAATGCCCCGGCGGCGACCCGGGCGGCCGTCTCCCGGGCGCTTGCCCGTTCCAAGATGGCCCGGACCGCCCCGAGGTGCTTGATCGAACCGCTGAGATCGCCGTGGCCCGGCCGGGGCCGCAGGAGATCCTCCATTTGCTCCAACTTGTAGTCCCGGTTGGGTATGAGCAGTGCGATGGGGCTGCCGAGTGTCTCGCCGCGCCAGATGCCGGTGAGCACCTCGGCACCATCGGATTCGATCTGCTGCCGGCCGCCCCGCCCGTAGCCCCCTTGGCGGCGGCGCAATTCGGCGTCGATCGGCTCGGTGTCCAGTTTCACGCCGGCGGGAAATCCGTCGACCAGGGCCAAAAGTGCTTTACCGTGTGATTCGCCGGCGGTGAAGTAACGTAACATATTACCGGATGCCAACCGTTCTTCGGGGGTTCTGTTGCCTTGGCCCGCATTTTAGCGACCCGCTTTCGACAAAGATAGAGCGATTTGGCTCACCCGTCGGCGATGACTCTTACTCGCCGAATTTTCTGCCCGTCAAACGCTCGAAGGCCTCTACGTACTTTGCCCGCGTGCTGGCGACAACGTGGTCGGGCAAGGCAGGGGGAGTGCTGTTGCGGTCCCAGTCGGACGACAAGAGCCAATCTCGGACGAATTGTTTGTCGAACGACGGCTGCCCCTTACCCGGCTCGTATTGGTCGGCCGGCCAGAATCGGGAACTGTCCATGGTGAGCACCTCGTCAATGAGGATCAGTTCGCCGTCGACCTGGCCGAATTCGAATTTCGTATCGGCAACAATCATCCCGCGCTGCGCCGCATAAGCCGAGCCGCGGTTGAAGATATCGATGCTCCGGCGGCGCAGTTGACCGGCAATCTCCGATCCGACAATCTCGACCACCCGCTCGAACGAGATGTTTTCGTCGTGATCCCCTTGCTCGGCCTTCGTAGCAGGGGTGAAAATCGGTTCGGGCAGCCGGTCGCTTTCGACCAATCCCTCCGGCAGCTTGATTCCGCAAACCGCCCCGCTCTGTTGGTATTCCGTCCACCCCGAGCCGGCCAGATATCCCCGCACCACACACTCGATCGGCACAACCCGGGTCTTGCGGCACAGCGTCGATCGACCGGCCAGCGAGGCACGATCGGCGCCTTCGGGCAAGTCCATCTCCTCAACATCGGTTGTGATAAGGTGATTGGGCTCGCCGAGCAGTCCGAACCAGAACGCCGCGATCTGGGTAAGGATACGCCCTTTATCGGGGATGGCCGTGGGAAGGACATAGTCGAACGCGCTGATCCGGTCGGTACCGACCAGCAAGAGCTTCTCACCAAGGTCGTAGATATCACGGACTTTGCCGCGTCGGACCGGCAAACCGGGAAGCGAAGTCTCGACGACAACGGACGTATTCATCGGGCCACCTTAATCGGTCCTGAAAGGGGGTAACTGCTACTCGATCTCCCATGGGAGTCGAACCGGGAGCCAAATATATCCCAGGGCGGGCAGTTTGGCCAGCGGTCCCGGAGCAACTTGAACACGTTGAGGCGTTGAGGTAGACTGACAGATTGGCTGTAATATCCATTGCGACACGATGTGGGCTGGCCCGGGCTCTTAAGGCGGATTTGTGGAAAGCATCCCACCGCAGGTAGGCCGCCGCGTACCCCCCTGTTCAAAGACGTGTTCGCCTGCCATACTACACGTTTTTCCCGCGTTGTTCGAGAATTCCGATGGGTTTGATGCGATTTCTTGTTACTCCTCCCCAGGCCGTCGGCCCACAAGTGGCGAATCAGGTCTGCTTTGCGGGAATTGATCGTGTGGCCTGGCCGGCTCGGGTCGGCATCGGGGAAGGCGAGTTGCTGCTTGATCGCGCCATTTCCGAGTCGGGGAGCCTGCTGCTCCCGTGGCATGTCAAGGGACACGGCCAGCCGATCCTCTCGACCGCCAGCTTGATCGAACGTCCGGAGCCATACCATCTCCCCTTGGAGCTTGCCCGGGGTACGATCAGCCAACTCTGCAACCAGATGGCCGAATGGCAACTCATCGGGATGACGATTCCGAAACCCGCTTCCGCCAAAGTGGCGGAATCGATCAAGCAGTTCGGCCATGCCGCCGTGAATCAGGAAGATCGGACCGCGTGTTCCCGGTTGTCGCAGCAGGCAATCGAAATCGCCCTGGACGCATCGAACCAGTTGGCCAGCGCTTACGTCGAACAGTCGATGACGGTCCGTCGCCGGGTGGGGAAGCTGCTTTCGTTCATTGGCGGCGACCTGGGCCATTCTCCCCTGGACAATCGTACGGCCAAGCAGTTCCTCAATACATTCAATGCCGCCTTGATACCCCTGCGATGGCGTGATATCGAGGCAACCGAAGGGTCTCAATCGTGGGACCTTCCCGACAAGCAGATCGCGTGGTGCGCGGCCCAGGGAATCAGGGTGTTCAGCAGTCCGCTGCTGCAACTCGACACCCAAGGCATTCCCACCTGGCTCTATCTTTGGGAAGATGATTTCGACAACCTCCAGTCGTTTGTGAACGACTTCGTTTCGACAACGGTGAAGCGGTATAAGGGCAAGGTGAATTTCTGGCAGGCCGCCGGCCGGATCAATGGGGCCGAAGTCCTTTCGCTGTCGGAGGACGAATGTCTCCAATTAACGGCCCTGGTGGTGGAGCAGATCCGCTCGCTCGACCCGGAAAAACCCGTCCTCATGTCGATCAACCAACCCTGGGCCGAGTACATGCGCGGGCGGGCAATCGACTACCCGCCGCTGCACTTCGCCGACACGCTCATTCGCGGCGGTTTGGAGATTGCCGGCCTTGTGCTGGAGATCAACCTGGGTTACACGCCGCGTGGCACGCTTCCACGGACGCTCGTGGAACTAAGCCAACAGTTGGACATGTGGGCGCTGCTGGGGTTACCCATCTTCGTTTCGATATGCGTTCCCAGCTCGCACGAAGCCGATCCGTTGGCACAGTATCAAACGGGGTTTTTGCCGGAGAAGCCGAACTCGCAATCTCAGCAGGCGTGGGTGGCCCGCGCCGTACCCTTGATACTGGCCAAGTCGTTCGTCCGCGGGGTCATTTGGAACCAACTAAGCGACAACGAGCCGCATGATTTCCCCCACGGCGGCCTGTTCGACACGCAAGGGCGCCCCAAGCCGGCCATGAAGACCCTCGGGGCAATCCGGCACGCCTACCTGAAATGACCCGGCCGACTTTCGCCTACTCCCCCTTGTCCTTTTCCTTCTCCTTGCTGCGCACCGGCGGTTGCGCAATTCCTTTCACGGCCACTTCCTTCTTTCCTTTTTCCTCTTTCCCCTTTCCTCGGTCTTCCACCCTCCGGCTGCCCTTCTCCGTTGGAACCCTGCGGCCGAAACAGGTCAGGCACATGTCGTCGGCCTGGGACCGGGTACCGACGAATTTCTTGACGCTCTTGAGGATATTCTCGCCGATGACATCGACCTCTTCGGCGTCGGATTCGAGCTGGTTCCAGAGACGCTGAAAACCGTAGAGCTGATCTTCCTTGTTCATGGCCTCGGTGATGCCGTCCGTGTAGAGGGTAACGGAATCTCCGGGCATAAGGGAGATGACGGCCTCGGGGTACTGGGTCTTCTCGTCGATTCCCAACGGCAAACGGGTTTCCTTCTCGGCGACGGCGTTTACGGCACCCGTCCGGCGTCGCAGAAGGGGTGGCAGGTGGCCCGCATTGACAATGACCACTTCGTGCCGAAGCGGATCGAGGACACACGCCACTAAAGTGACAAAACGGTCTTCCCAACCGGCGCCGCAGAAAACGCGGTTCAGCCGGCTCATCGCCTCGGCGGGTGAAGGCTCGCTCGCGAGGAAATACCGGGTATCGGCCGTGAGCCTGGCCATCAAGAGCGAGGCCGATATCCCCTTTCCCGACACGTCGGCCACGACCACGGCCACCCGACCGTTCGGAAGATGCACGTAGTCGAAGTAGTCGCCGCCGAGTTGATTGGCCGGCTCGTAGAACTCGAAAAAATCGTAGTGGTCGACTTGCGGCGGGCCGGCCGGCAGCAATCCCCGCTGGACTTCGTGGGCAAGGTCCAGCTCGCGCGCCAATGCCTGCTCCCGCAGCGCCGTCTCGTGCAATTGGGCGTTCTCCAGCGCAATGGCCGCCTGGTAAGCAACATTGGCCAACACGTCGAGATCCTCCTGCTCGAAGCGGTTCCGCTGATCGAGCGTGTCGATTTGGATGATTCCCAGGGCCACGCCGTCGCTGCCGACCAGGGGGGCGCACATCATCGAGCGGATCTTGAAATCGACCAGGCTGTCGCTCGCGTTGAACCGCGAGTCGGAAGCGGCATCGGCCGAGAGAATCGCCTCCTTGCTCTGCATCACCGTGTTGACGATCGTACGGCTGATACGGATCGTTTCCTTGTCGTCCATCTTGCGATACTTGACCGCCTTCGGAACGAGGCGACGCGTGCCGGGATCTTGCAGAACAATGAACCCCCGATCTGCCTGGACGAAGACCGAGAAGAGACTGTCCAACAGCTTGGGCAACACCTCGTTCAACTCTAGGGCCTTGCCCAGACTCCGGCCGATCTCCACCAGCGCCCTCAGTTTCGCCGCCGTATTGACCTCCAGTTGCAGGCCCGTCGAACCCGACGATACGTCGACCTTCGACATGATGGTCGAGCTGGAAACCCCCGCCTGCCGGTCATCGACCACCATGGCGACCGTCGACGAACCGTCCGGCGTTCTCTCGTCGGGCGAGGGGCGAAAACCCGGCGGATGATGCTGAAACACAAATACCAGGTCGCAAATCCTCAATTCGTCCTCTTCCGTGAGCAACTGGCGACTGGTGACCATCCGGCCGTTCACGTAGGTGCCGTTGCGGCTGCGAAGGTCTTCGACATAGTAGCCCCCGTCCGCCAGCACCACCCGGGCGTGCTGGCGGCTGACGGACCCCGACTCCAATACGATGTCGCAATCAGGATGTCTTCCCAGAATGGCCGTATTGCCCTCCAACGGGAAACACTGTCCCGGATTTCCTCCTCGCAAAGCCCGCAATACGGCCATAACGGACACCCTTTTGTCGCCACGGAAATGCCCCGCTGGAGCGGGGTCGTGTCGCTTCAAGTCCCAGTATTCGAGAGTAACGTCAATACACCACCAGTATGATTCTAGCTCCAATGCCATGGGGTCGTCAACCGGGACGCCGTTTTCGGCCCGAAGAAGGCTGCCAACACCGGGATTACCACGGAAGCCGGTTGCGCTGCGGCCGACAGATTCGACTGATTGGGGTATAATCGGCCGATTGAGATAGTCCAGCCAAATTGGGATTCCGTAACCTGCCCCCGTCCGGATAGGGGCGACTGTTGCCATTAAACGTACGAACTGGTAGGATGGGTGACGGTGAACAGGTGCAGGGCGTTGATCCTACCCCAAACGCGGTCTGGTAATTGCCCCAGAGGGAGACCGTGTTCCTATGAATCCGTCTCGATCTTAGTCTTCCTGGAGCGAATCTTCTCGGAAGAGATGTCGGCTCCTGCGTGCATGTTCATTGCTCTCGCTCGCGAGCCTGCTATTTGTGCTTCTGTCGCAATCAGCATCGCAAGCGCAGGATCAGCAGACGGCCGAGCAGGATTTGCCGGAGAAGAACCC
>CAZJRB010000100.1:0-28642 GCA_964547995.1 uncultured Planctomycetaceae bacterium
AATCCGAATATTGAACAAGAATCTCCCGCCGATGCTAGCACCTGCATAATGTTGCGCAGTGCCAGGGCTTTTGTTCTCGACTCTCAACTCTCGATCCCCTCAACCCCTCGGCAGATGCACATAGGCCCCTCCGCGTGGTGCGGATCGGCCTGACACGTGGTTTCGCGGCCAAGGCGTGGTTTAGCGACGGCTCTTCCCGTAATTTGACCTTTTCGATACCCCCCTTGCAAGATAAAATTACGGTCATGGTCGGTTCTGTATCCGGGGCGACTGCGGAGGGTGAGAATGGCCATGAATACGGGCTTGTCCCAGGTGTTCCAGAAATGGCCACGTGCGGCGGAGAGTCTTGCGCCCTCCGACCCACAAGTGGCAAGCAGCACACCTGAAGACGACCAGGCCGAACAGGAGCGGCGGAGACACCGTGGGGAACTCGCGCATGCCGCGCGGTTGGAGACAATTCAAGAGGCGGTTTGCAGCATCGCCCATGAACTGAACCAACCGCTCGCCGCGGTCGTGCTCCAGGCGGAAATTACCGCCAAAAAAATGCGGCTCGGAAAGGAGGGAGGCAAGCAAGACGTGATCAACGCCTTGGACCACATTGCCGATGATGCCTATCGTGCCGGGCAGATCATTCAGCGAATGAAGGATTTCGTCAAAAAGTTCGAGCCACGGCGAAACAGCGTGGACCTGGACGGCATTATCCGCGAGGTTCTCACACTGGTGGAAGACGAGCTGCGGCACGCCGGGATTGCGTGCACCATCGAGTTGGATCAATCGCCGGCAATGATCCGCGCCGACGCGATTCAGGTGCAGCAGGTCCTTCTGAACCTGATTCGAAACGCCGCGGAAGCAATCGGCCGGGCCGAACCGGGGGACCACCAAATCACGCTCCGGGGTCGAACGCGAAACGGCGCCCGCGAAATCAGCGTCGGCGATACCGGCTGCGGTATCACGGACGATCGGACGTTTCAGTGCTTCGAAACCTTCTACACGACCAAACCCGGCGGAATGGGGCTGGGGCTGGCCATCAGCCGCTCGATCGTCGAGTCGCACGGGGGGCATATCGAGGCAACGCAGAACCCGGACCGGGGCGCCACTTTCACATTTACCATGCCTATCGCACCAGAGGACAAAAACCATGCCAGCTAAGCCGGTCGTTTACGTTGTTGACGACGATCCCGCCATCCTTCGAGTCATTGCGGAGCTGGTCGAGATGATCGACTTGCAGGTCGAAACGTTCATTTCCGCCGACGAGTTTCTCGATACGTACAAACCGGCCGGCCCCGGATGCCTGGTGTTGGACGTGAGAATGCCGGGTATGAGCGGGCTGGAACTCCAACGGACGTTGGCCGACAAGGACATCCATACCCCAATCATCATGATTACCGCCCACGGCGACATACGCATGGCCGTCGAGGCAATGAGCGCGGGGGCCTTCAATTTTCTCGAAAAACCCTTCCGGGTACAGGAACTGTGCGACAACATCCACAAGGCGATCCGGGTGGACCATAAAAGGTGGCAGCAACAGCAACAACGCGAAGGCGTCACTCGCCGTATCGACAACCTCACGCCCGCCGAACGCGAGGTCATGGACCACGTCGTTGCCGGAAAGACCAACAAGACCATCGCCGGTGAGCTGGGCATAAGCGTCCGGGCCGTCGAAGACCGCCGCGCACGAATGATGAAGCACCTGGGCGTGAGCACCCGCGCAGAACTCATGGAGCTGGCCTCGGTCGCCGGCACGTCGTGAGGCGGCGTTCTCGCGCGAGAATCGCCGACGCAAGCGGAGAGAGACCCCGAAGCGTTATGCGCGATCGCCTCCTGCGCGTTTCGCAAAACGCTCTTTGTCGCGTGCTCTCTTTCGAGCGCTGGCCTCGTCGATCACGTCTTCTTTGACGAGTTCCGCGAGTGCGTCGTCCATCGTTTGCATTCCGCTGTCGCGGCCGGACCGGATCAGGGAAAGAATTGACTCGCTGTCGCCTTTGCGGACGGCTTCAGCCAGACCGTCGCTTTGCAACAGGATCTCGCACGCGGGGACGCGTTGTTTGCCGCCTATTACAGGCACCAAATCCTGGACGACCACCGCCTGCAACGACTCGGCCAGCATGTCGCGTGCCAGGGGTTGGCGGTCCGGGGGAAAGGCGTCGATGACGGCGTCGATGGCCTCGACGGCGCTACCTGCGTACACCGCTCCGTAGACCAGCGTACCCCTGTTCGCGGCCTTCAGCGCATCGAAGATCATCTCGGGATCTCGGAACTCGCTGAGGAGGGCCACGTCGACATCCTGCCGCGCGATTGCCTGTACCGCCTTGTTGAACGATTCCGTGTCCAGCCCGACTTCTCGATGGACGATCATCGACTTCTTGTTCTTGTGCAGGAACTCGATTGGTTTCTCGATGATGATGACGTGCTGCCGGAGATTCTCGTTGATCGTATTGACGATGGCTGCCATGGTCGTCGTTTTGCCGCATCCCGGCGGGCCTGCGACCAGGACCGTACCGCCGGCCAGCTCCGCCAGCTTCTCCAACACCGGAGGCAATCCCAACCGGTCAAATGTGGGAACTCTGTTCGGAATGGGCCGAAAAACGGCAGCGTAACCGGTCTGTTGAAAGAAGAAGTTGCAGCGGAAGCGAAACTTGCCCTCGATGCTATAGACGAAGTAGAAGTCGCGGGCCTTGAAAAAAGCCTCTCGCTGGGTTTCGTTCACGAGTTCCATCAAGTATCTTCCGAGCATGCGCTGGTCCATCGCCGGTGCGTCTTCGACGGGCGCCATGTCGCCGTGGATGCGGAACTTTGGCTGTTGTCCCACCTGCAGGTACAGTTCCGAGGCCTCGGCTTCCTCCATTTGCTGCAACAATTTGTCCAGTTCACTCATTGCGGGGTTCCTCGAACGATGGTTGGCTGCCGGCCGGGTCGCTCCGCAAGCGGTGAGTTTTTCCTTCGCGTATGAGATTGCCCACGGCGTCTGTGCCAAAGAGGATCTCGACGGCCGGTTCAATCGTATCGCCGTCGGGGCCGGGGACGAGCCGTTGCAACACGATTCCCTGTAGCACGTCGGCTACTGTCGCGCGAATCGGCCCCTGTTCCTCGAGCGGGAAGCTGCCGATCAGCCACTCGATCGCGCACACGGCATCGGGTGCGGACACCACGGCGAAGACCAGGTGTCCCGTCGCGGCCGCTGTCAGCGCCGGGCGGATTGCCCGCGAATCGCCCATTTCATCAATGGCGATGACATCCATGGCCTCGCGCAGGGCGGTCCGGATGCCCGCCTCGAACGATTTCGTGTGTGTTCCAACGCCGCGTTGGATGACATAGCCCGTCTTGCACGAATGAACGAATTCAACCGGATTCTCGATCGAGGTGATGTTCTTGTCCTGTGTCTCGTTGATGTGGTCGATCATGGCCGCCAGCGTAGCGGTCTTGCCGCCCCCCCTCGGACCCGTGATCAGCACCAGGCCGTCCGCGTACCGGGTGAGGCGTTCGATGTCGGGCGGCAACTGCAACTGTTCGAACGTGAGGATCCGGGTGGGTATCACGTGGAACACGCCGTGTACGCCGCCCTGCCGTCGCATGATGTTCACGCGATACCGGCCGAAGTATCTTCCGGCGTCGTAACAGAGTTCGAGATCGCCCTTTTTGAGAAAATGTTCGCACTCGTCGACGGCGAGCAGTGAAAGGACACCCCGTTCACACGCCTCGGGTGCGAACGGCGTCTCGCCCTCGATCTTGCACAACCGGCCGGCGCATCGGAATATGGGAACGTCGCCCGCCCTGATGTGTACGTCCGACGCACCGGTCTTGCGACCGATTTTCAGCAGCCGTGCGACCATGGGATGGAGCAAGTTGGGCGGCTGAAGGGACTCGATGTCCCGTGCCTGCGCCCGTTGTGCGGGGCTATTGACTCGCGGCAAATGCCGATCTTCCTCGTCGTACGAATCCACCATCTCCGCTGATTCCCCCGGCTGGCGTTCGTGCCCCGAGGCCGTCATGTCGTATCCTTCGTCAATCAGCTTCCGGAGTTGACTGTAGTACATGTCCAACAGCGGGTTTGCCTTCTGGATGTGCAGGATCTTGTCCTTGATCATGCGTTGAATCGCCTGTTCCGGTTCGGGAACTTCGCTGAGCAAGTGGTCTACAGTAGCCTCGTCCATTAGTTTGTTGTGCAGGACGATTTTCTTGAAAAGGAGCTGGGCAGGAGTCGTCATGGGAAAACCGCCTCGGGATCGAAGAGAAAAAAGACGGATTAAGTATAACAAGAACTGCGTGCAGTGGCGATTGCCGGGGCGGCGTTTCGCCATAAGACATTCTGCGGCAAGGAGTTACGACGATTCACGCCTTCTCCGGAGCGTGTGCACCGCTCCATCGCTCCTCAAAGCACGCCGCAGACTCCTCGCTGAATGGTCCGGCCGTTGCAACCAACAGTTTGAAATTGGTCTCCCGACACAGATTCGCGAGACGCGTCAAGGTGTCCGGTGGAATGGCGCTTTCCAGTTCCCACACGACATTGACCGTATGCGGGGCGGACGCCCGGGTGGCGCGGCGCAATTCCAGGAAGTCCGCCAAGCCGGCCACCTTGGCCAGCGCCCAATGCCCGTCGCCCGCAGCCACAAAGCAATAGCGCCCGAACCACGCCGATTCGAACAGAAACTCGTCGTCGAAGTCTTCGTCCTCAGGCGTGCAGGTAATCTTCTTAAGCGACCAGACGAATAGAAGTCTCTCCAGCGACGGGATTGCCCAAGGGTCCTCGGGGCCGAAGTAGATGAAGGTTTCGCCCTTGCGCACGGCCCGTTGAAGGTATTTCCGTACCATTCCTTCCGACGGCCCGTGCAGTAGCACGGTATGGGTCTTTGGGAAGAGTGAATCGACCAATCGCCCGCCCAATGGCACCGGGAGCAGGCTCTTGAAGGTCAGATTGAATCGCCGGAAGTAGTCGACCGCTACCAGAAAGATTGCCAGCCAGCAGGTCCATCGGGCGAAAAACAGGTTCACTCGATCGAACGTGTTGGCCTGCGCCCACTCACGGGGTTTGAGCGTGCGGCCCGTCTTGGCAACCGGCTGATCCTCGGTGCCGGGGCCGATCGGGATTTTCTCAGCGACCTTCATGCCTTCGGTCCGCTCGACCGGGCCGCGCTGGCGATAGGAATACCGGGATTCGTCGCCGGAAGACTCGCCGTCGATGCTCCCGTCGTCGGCGTCTTCCGGTTTCGCCGGCTCTTTCGATTCGCTTGTTTCCTTTCCCTTGGGAGTCTCGGTTTCGGCAGCACCAGGGCGCTCGGCCAACTCTTCCTTTTCGGTGACCTCTGCCTGCCTGGCCTTCTCGGCTTCATCCGAGACGTCGGATTCCCCGGGAGTCATTTCCGTCTCCTCGGCGGCCCTTTGCCTGGCTGCCCGAAGCTGCTCGGAGAAATCGATTTCGATCGCGCTGACACGGTTGGAATTGAACTCCGCCAATCCAAGTCCGAGGATTGCGGCCGCCAGGGCCAGCCAACAGACGGCACTCCGGCGCACCCCGCAGACAAACGCCGCCATCAGCAGAGCGGCCACCACCCAGGCCACGATCGACACGATGCCGACCGCTCCGAAGTAGAAGGCGAGTTTTCCGAGTGCTGCAGTCATTTGCGGTACTTGCGGGTTTCCCGGAGATAATGAGTGAAGCTGTAATAGACGATGTTCATGCCGAGGTGGTAGGCACTTTGTGCCAACTCGGGATCGATGCCGGAATGGCCCGTTTTCCAGGCGTCGTTCAGGTCGCCGGGGAAGTAAAAGACGCACCAGCGGCCCTTGAGCTTGACGCCCATCGCCTTCTTTCCGCCGTGGTGCCAAAGGGGCGGGGCCCCGTCGCGGAACGTAAACGGGATCCGGAAAATCGGATCGTCATTGGGAACAACCCTCAATGCGTTCTCGGGAAACAGAGTCTTTGCGAACGCCCGAAAACTCTTGTCCCATTGGGGGCTGCCGCAGTCGGCAAACAGCAGGCCGCCGCCTTGAAGGTGTTCGCGGAGAATCTTGAGGTCCTCTTCCGAAACACCGATCTTCTCCTTTCCGGTCATGTACACAAAAGGAGGGGCTTGTCCCTTGGGATACAGCCGAAGGTGCGAAATGGGGTGGCTTTCCGACTTCCCGGCGACTTTGACAAGCGGTCCTGAGAGTTTTCCGAACTCCTTGAGGAAATTCACATCTGCTTTCGTCGCCCCCATACCGTCGTCCCAGCCTTTGCCGTCGTACTCGAGCCGGATGAAGCGGACCTCGCCCTCATCGGCATCATTGTCGGGTATAAGCCGGCCGGCCTCGAATCGTTTCCCGGACTCCTCGAGCAGTTTCTCAACTCGGTCCTTATGTTCGCCTTGTTCCTCCGACTCATTGAGTAGTCCGTCAACCTTCTTGAGCAGCTCCTCCGCGGTGATTTCCTTGGCGGGTTGCCCGGGTGGTGCCGGATCGGCCCCAAAGGCCGCGCATGCGAGGATCGCCACGAGGGCGAGAATACCCAGATAGAAACAGATTCTTTCCAGTGTTGCGGTCATTTGCGGTACTTCCGTGTTTCCTGGAGATATTTTGTGAAGCTGTAATAGACGATGTTCGTGCCGAGATGGAACGCGTTTTTGGCCAACTCGGGATCGATGCCGGAGTGGCCCGTTTTCCAGGCGTCGTTCAGGTCGCCGGGGAAGTAGAATACGCACCAGCGGCCCTTGTACTTCACCCCCTTTGCCTTGTTGCCGCCGTGGTGCCAGAGCGGCGGCGCCCCGTGCGGGAACGTGAAGGGGATCTGGAAAATCGGATCGTCTTCGGAAATCTCGATCAAGGGGTTACCCGGAAAAATCGCCCTGACGAAGCCCTGAAAACTCCTGTCCCAGTGGGGGCTGCCGCAATCGGCGAACAGCATGCCCCCGCCTTGAAGGTATTCGCGAAGGATCTTTACATCGGCTTGAGACATGTTGATACCCTCGGAGCCGGTCATGTAGACAAAGGGCGGGGCCTGGCCCTTGGGGTACTTCCGCAGGTGAGAGACCGGATGGCTTTCCGATTGTCTGGCGGTCTTGATCCCGCCGGCAAACTCCCGGAACTTATTGAGGAAGTTAACGTCCGCCAGGGTCTTCCCCATGCCGTCGTCCCAGTGTTTACCGTTGTATTCGAGGCGGATGAATCGGACCTCGCCGTCGGCGAAGCCGTCGGCCCAGCCGGGCGTGTTTCCGCCGCCGGTTCCCATCGCGCCGTGGGCGGCGTTCGTGTCGGCCGCGTAGGTGAGATTCGTGGCCTCTTCCACCTCCTTGACGAGTTCGGAATCGTCCAACTCGGGCGGTGTGAAAATGATTGCGGAATTCTTCGCGAGGATGTATTTCTTCCGCTTTTTTTTCTTCTTCTTTTTCTTCATCACGATCATCTTCGCGACGGCGGGGTTTCCGCTACCCAGCGGCACCCGGTACGGCCGGATACACCCGCCGAAGCGGCTCAAGAGGAACGGGATGATGATGATGACCATCAGGTGTACGACCGCGCTTCCGTAGATGCTCTTGCGAAAGGTCGGATCGGGACCGTTGGTGCGGACGTTTTCGATGATTTTGTCGCCAACGGCGGGCTCCTCCTCGTCCGGGCCGCCGTAGAGTATCAACGTCGCGCGCCGCCACGAGACAACGTGCAAAACGATCACCAGCAGGAGCAGACAGCCGGGCACCCACAGAAGCTGCCACTGCCAGGCGAAGATGGCCACCTCCAGGCCGCTCGTCGGATCGGGTTTCTCGGCGACCGCGTCGGCAACCTGCCCCGTCACGGTCAGGACCACGTATCCGTAGAATATAAAGAGTACGTAGTAGAGGATGTAGCTTTTGCGGAGCACCCAAAGCGCCCAGCCCTTTTGGAATATTGCCGCGGCAAGCGATGCCAACACGAAACAGACGGAACACGCACCGCAGAAGACCATCAGCGCCGTCAGTATCGGCGGCACCGTGGTGGGCGAGAACACTTCGCCCAACATGGGCCATGCGCGGTATGCCGCCGGATAGCAGATTTCCGGGAGACACAGCGCGAACCACAATCCGACGGCCCCGATGACGCCCAGGGGATAGCACAGCACGGCGGGAGTCATCCGTAGCGAGAAGAAGGCGCCGTCTTTCCGCCGCAGGGAATCGCGCTTTCCGGCCGGCTGTGTTTCGGGTGCAGGAATATCCATGCGGTCCGTCAACGGTTGGTGTCTTCGAGCGAAATACCGAGGGAGTCAGGTTCGTCGGGGATTTCGCCCGGTTTGGGCTCTTCGGTGATTTTTTTGATTACGGGTGGTTCATCCCCGTCGGCGGGCTTCTTGGGCGTTTCCTCACCGGTTTTCTCCGTTGCCGCTTTATCTTCGCCGCCCTCTTCCGCAGTTTCCCCGGGTTTTGTTCCTTGTTTGGATGCTTCCCCTTCGGAGGGCGTTTCCGAAGCCTCGCCGGGCTGTTCCGCTGCATTCGCATCGGCGGATTCCGGATTCGGGTCGATCCACGTGCGGTAGATGAAGTTGTAGGAAGTCCCGCCAATGACCAGCACGTGTAGCACCAATGCCAGGAAGAGACACGGCAGAATGCGACTTTTCGAGAAGTTGTCGAGCAGCTTGTAGGGAGAGAACTCTTCGACGTCCTCGTTTTTGTCGGGTATATCGACCATGGTTTTCATCCTCCGGGTTATTCTTCTGTCGTTGATTTATCGCCGGCGGCGGCGATTCGCCCGCCGCCCTTGGCTATGGCCTCGATGACGGGTTCAAACACGTGTTTTCTGACGTTGCGGTCGCAGCGGAACAGCACGGTCCGCATCTTTTCGTTGGTTGCTTCCTGGGTAAGCTTCTGCACTTCGGCTTCCAGCGCTTCGGGACCGGTAATCGGCTTGCCCTGGAAGTAGATATTGCCCTTGGCGTCGATCAGCACGACGATGGGATAGTCGTCCAGTTTGTCCACTTTGAACGTTGTGGGTGAATCGATGTTGACGCCCGGGTCCTTGGCGAAGCGGCTGCACACCATGAAGAAGATAATCAGCAGAAAGGCGATGTCGCCCATGCTGGACACGATGATCATTGCTCTTCTCCGGCGTCGCTTCTTTCTCACAGTTCAGTCTTCCTCCTGAAGGATGGCGGTTACCCCGCCGGCTTCGCTGATGCTGGCCATGACGTCGAAGTAGTTCTGGTAAGTGACGTTTCCGCCGGCTTCGAGCAATACGACTTTCCCGTCACCTTGCTTCGGGGCGAGATTCAATTCCGCAAGTCGTCTGCGGAGTTTCTTCATGTCGACGTGCTGGTCGTTGAACAAGATTTTTTCGCCCTCCAGCTTCACGGTAGGCGGTTCCTTCTCTTCTTTCGATTTGGCTTTCTCGCCGGAGGGAATTTCCGTTACCACGCCTCTGATTTGCACCAGCGTGGTGGCAAGGATGAAGAATATGATCAGCAGGAAAGCGATGTCGGAGAACGCCGAGACGGACACCTCGGCCGAACGTCGTTTTCTTTTGCGCTTGGCCATAGCATTTCACACGTCAGTATTTCACGCGTCCGCTTTTTCCGAATCCACTTCGGTTACCAGCAAATCGAGCATCGCCGTCGAAGCTTCGTCGATATCGAGCTCGATCTTGTCCGCCATGGAGATGAAGACACTGTAGGGGATGACGGCGCCCAGTGCGATGATCAGCCCGGCAGCGGTCGTAATGAGCGCCTCGGCGATTCCGATGCCGACCTTTCCGGCGTCGACTCCGGCCGTCTGGGCCAGGCTTTCAAACGACTTGATCATCCCGGTGACCGTTCCGGTCATTCCCAAGAGCGGGGCGGCCGCCGCGATCATGGCGAGTATCCACAGCCGCTTGTCGACGGCGCCGATGCTCTGGTTCGAGAAATCCTCCATGGCCTGGCCCACGGTGATACGCGTGTTCTCGGGAGTCCGCTTTTCGAGCTTCATGTACGACTGGAGCCCGGAAAGGAGCACGGCCGAGATCGGGCCGGGAGTGTTTGCACACAACAAGGCAGCGTCCTTCACGCGGTGCTCGCGAAGCAGGCGCATCAATTGCGACCGCAGCGCACGGACGTCCACTTTGCTGTTGCGGTAAAACGCCATGAAACGGTCCAGGAAGACGGCCAGCGCGAGCACGCTACAGACCATCAGCGGGACCATCATGATTTTGCCTTTGAGGAGGGTTTCAAGTAGATCCATGTTCTTTTTCTCCGCGGTGAATATGTGCCAGAACCCGGAGTCCCTCGAGCGGCGGCGTCTTCAAGCCGGTCACGCGGGCTCCTTCGACCGGGGCGAGCATTACCTCGCCGGTGACGTGGTTGTATTCGCTCTTGCCCAACTGGTCGAAAGGGATGCGCTCCGCGTAGGGTCGCTTGCCGGCGGCGAACAGCAGCAATTCCCCCTGGAGCAGACCGGCCCAGACCCGCCGTTTGAAGAACCAGGTTCCAACGTCTACTTTGGTACGGGTTTTCAGGAGATGGAAAATCGGCTCATCGCCGATCAGGCAGTGGAGAAACTTTCCCCGGGCGCGTCCCAATACGGTCGATCGGGCAGCCTCGTCGAACGGTTCCGTATTCGGCGCGGGGAGTTTCATGGTGGGGTGGTTCGAGACCGATTGCTAGTCGTCAACTGCAAGACACCATCGTAGGACGGATCGCCAATCCGTCCTACATATTCGCGTTTGCAGCGTCTGAGTCTACTTCCGCTTTTTCTCCTCGGGTTCGGCGTCGATCATGGCCAATTCCTCGCCGGCCAGCCGTCCCCGGGCATACTTGGCCCATTTCGACTCGGGGTAATCCCAGGTCAAGTCTTTGAACAACCGGTAGGCAGCCAAGAGGTTATCGTTCTTTTTGCCCTTGCCTCCGGCGGCTTTTCGCATGTAGCAGTCGGCGGCCCAGTACATCGACTCGGCTCGGAGGGCCTTGTCGGCCTTTTCCTTTTCGACAACCTGTTGGAAGACCCGGATGGCGTCGTCATATTCCTTCGCGCGGAGGTAACACTGGGCCGAGACGGCGGTCGTCTTGTCGGCCAGCTTGTGGCTGGGGAACCGTACCGCCAACCGACCGAAGACCTTGGCAGCGGTGATGTAACTTTTCTTGGCTTCCATGCGTGCCTTCTCGGCTTCGAGCGGATCTTCCATCCCGTCCGCCTCTTTGGCAAGCGCCATCCCCTTGCGGAGGAAGTATTGCCCGAGCCGCGCAATTGTCTCGGCGATCAACGGATTGTCGGGCCAGCGGTAAGAAAGCTTGACATACTCTTCGCAAGCCCGGTCCATCTTACCCATCTTCTCCAGCGTCAGGGCCTTCTTGTACTGGGCCTTGGGGGCGTAGGTGCTATCGCGGTAGGTGGAGACGATGGCCGCGAACCGCGAGAGGGCTTCGAGGAAGTGGTCCCTCTTGGCATCCTCGTCGTCCGCCTCTTCGGCGAATTCGAGCGACAGGTTCGCCAACAGGTAGTCGACCTGCGCCCGGGCCTCCGTGTCCGGATAGTCGCGCAAGGCCTCTTCGAGGAGCCGTTTGCCGGTGGCGATTTCCTGCTCGCACAGGTCGGCTTGTTTCATGCGGCGGTGCTTCTTCGCCAGCTCGAAGTACGATTCGGCGATTGTCAGCCGCGTTTTCACGGCGGTCAACGGGTCGTCGAACCGCTTGGTAAACGGCTGCACGTCGCCGTCGGAACCCTTGAAAATCTCGATGTTGCAAGCCACGGCGTCCTTGTCCTCGTCGGGCTTGTAGGCGGCATCCACCTTTTCGCCGTACTTGACGCCGACCGTCCCGAAGGCATCGGCCTCGATTTTCTCATCGGCGTAGGCGAACTTGACCGGTCCCTTGAATATCCCGGAGTGCTCGAACGTTTCCGTCAGTTCGACGGTGTGTTTCTTCCCGTCCACCGACGCGACTTCGATCGTGATCTTGTCCCGGGCGTCGGAGGTGTCCTTGGCCGGGTCGATGACGCGGAAATACGCGGAGTCGCCGACGAACACGCCGGGAAGGTGTCCGCGGTATTGCCGGTCCATCACGTTAAAGAAGGCATCGCGGTCGAGCTTCACTTTTCGCGTAATCCACTTCGTTTCGTCCTGGTCGTTGACGTACTTGAACCCGATGAAGATATCATCGTCGCCCCGGACCACGAGCACACCTTTCTCCTCGCCGGCTGCGGTCTCGTCGGCCTCTTCGGTAGCGTAGGTCGATTCAGGCGCCGGGGCAAGTCGCATCGGCACGCTGAACATGAACCGGCCGTCATCCATGGCGTCCATGGCGTTCGGGTCGCCCACAACAATATATCCGCGATATCCCGCGGGTGCTGCGCCGCTGCCGCCCCCGCCGGGGGTGCGGACGATCTTGATCGTTCCGGGGACGTTGATGTCGAAGGGGCCCTCGGGCTCCTTTCCGTACTTCTTTCGCCCGGACGACGTTTGCACGTAGATTTCCGCCTTGCTGGCGGCAGTCTGGACGATCGTCGGCCACAGCAACTCGATCACGACCGGCACGCCCATGACCGCACCCGGCTCATCCTCGCCGTCGGCTTCAAGCGGCCGGACGGCGGCCAGCGTCCGCGTGGCGGGTACGTACTCGCCGCTGCTGCTCTTGTAGGACAACTCCTTGGCAATGTCCTCTTCCGGCAAGAGGCTCGATTCGGTGTTGAAAACCCGGAACTGGGGTTCCACGTAGACCACGGATTCAATCGTTGCGCTACGCTCCCAGGGGATGCCGGGATCGGTGTTTTCCTGGTCGACATAGGTGAAGATCAGGTCCTCGCCCTCGGCAACCTTGATTTCCGATTTGCGCTGCGGCTCGCCTTCGACGACGAAGATCTTGCCGACGAAGATCCCGGAATGCTTGGCGGTTTCGAGGGCCTGGAACTCGATCGGCTCGCCGTCGCCGGTTCGGGCGGTGAAGGTCACCGTGTCGAGCTTTGCCGACGTATCGGCGTCGGCGTCGTTGACAACAACGCAGATCGTGTCTTCCGGCTTGAACCGGCGCAGGGCAATGTACTCGGGATGACGCATGCCCTCGCTGTCGGTATTGTAGCCCGTCAGCAACGCCGCGTTGATCTGCCCGTTCGCATAGGTCGCCGAGAGGAAAGCCTCGCGGACCTGCTTGTCCTTGCTGATGCAGCGCGGATCCTTGTAGATGATCGATACTTTATCGCCGGGGACGATTTCAAGGATCTTGTTCGTCTTCAGTGCGAGGAGATCGACCTTCGAGGGGAGCAATTCCCGCTCGTCCTGTGCGGTGAGAAAGATTTTCTTGATCGCCGGGGCGTCGGTTTCGAAGTCGGCCAACAGGAACCGGATGACACGCGCTCGAACCGCAGGTCCGAATGCGATCTCGAACGATCCGCCGTCCTCGGCCGCCGTGATCTCCGCCGACATCTCGGCAAACCATTTGGCGATCATCGGATGCTTCTCGGGATCGAACATCTCGGCGGGACACGGTTCGAGGTAGGGCGGCTTGTCGATATTGTGGAGAACGTCGAAACTCGTCTTCGTTCCGCCGTCGGCGCGGGCGTAGATATCGATTCGGTGAACGCCTTGCCCCAACACACCCTTGAATTCCTGGATGGGTTCGGCAGCGCTTTCCTCGCCCTCGCCGGTTGCCTGCGGCCGGATCGTTTTTGCCTGCTCTCTGTCGACCAGCATCACGTACTCGGCCGTTCCCTTTTCCGTTTTCGGTTTCAGTTGCAGGGTGGTCATCTGCCGGGTGGGAAGATGGAACGCGGCGGAGAAGTGGGCGATTTCCGGATCGCCGGCCGTCCATTTCGTTGCCAGGTTCTCGAGCTTTGTGATGGTCTTTTTCTCCGGCGGAGAAATGCTAAGGTCCTGCTGCAATTCCGCCACGGACCGGTGGTCCGCGTCGATTTGGCGCATCCTCACGACCCGCGGCGAGCCGTCCCAGACGGCTTCCTTCCCGGGCCAACTACCGATCGTCTCGAACTCCTTGCCGTCGGTGGAAGCCTGGAGGAGGAATTGCTTGATCTTTCGCCCGGGTACCGAGGCGTCGATCTTCATCTTGGCGAGCTTCTCGCTGGCGTTCAGATCGATGCTGAAGGTTTTCGGGCGTTTGTTGTCCGGCTGGGCCACCCACGCCGGGTAATCGCCGGCGGAAATGGCGAACACCGGCTGCGACCCCTGCTCCGAGTCGCTGGCAAAGGCGGCCGCCGACGCCGTAGCGGTCGGCACCGCACCATCGTACATGCCGGAGTGCGTCCCGGTTTCCTCCAACTCAAAGGTAACCTGGTCGCCGCTAGTGGTCGCCAAAGCTACGGTTACCTTGTCCTGCTGCCCGGTGTCGCTCTGGTCCGGGTCGATTACGCGGACGTTGATCGGGTTGCCGGGCTTTACCTGATCGTGCGGGCGCAATTCGCCCAGCGCGATGTCCTTCTTGCCCTCCTCTTGAAGCTTCAGCTTGGCGCGGATCATCCGTTCCAGGGCTTCTTCTTCCATTTCGGCCTTAGTGAGGATCTTGCCGGAGGAGGCGTACAAGTCGGAATCGCTGATGACAACCAGCGAGTGGTCAACGTCGCCCTCGATGTTGTGGGCCGTCTTGAATGCTTCCGAGAAATCGTAGTGTACCTGGTCGTTTCCCAGGACCTGGAGCGTGTGGTCGCCCTTCTTGATGGGCGCCAGGACGGTGTTGATCTGGCCCTCGAACTGCGTTTTGGAATCGGCAAACGGGACGAGGTTGAACAACTCCTCGTCGCCCGAGTCGGCCCAGACGCGCATTTCGATCGCCATGGTATCTCCGGCGATGGCCAGCGTCTGGTCTTGCAGGCCGATCCTAAGCGGCTTTCCGGGTACGATGTATTCCCGGTCGGTCGAGAACCCGACCTTAATGCGGGACGCCCGTTCCAGCCGCTTGATTTGCAGGTTGACCCGCCCCTCGAAGATACGCGCATTGGCGTGCGTCGGATCGAAGGCGAAAACCTTCTCGACTTCCTTCAGCGACTCGACGTACTGCTCCTGGTCGAACAGCACCTTGGCCAGGTAGTAGTGGCCTTCACACAGGCTGAAGCGGTCTTTGCGCTTCAGCAGTTTTTCGAGCCGGTCGATGGCTTCGCCGTAGTGCTTCGTCACGCGGTCGACTTCGGCGATTTGCAGCTCGGCCTGGATCTGGGCGCGTGTGCCGGCGAATTCCTCGGAGGCGGCAATCCGCCCGTAAAGCGCCCGGGCCCGTGGATATTCCGGCCGCTGGAACGCAATATTGGCATACGCCAGAAGCAGCCGCGCGCGGGCCTCCGGCGAGAAGTGGTCGGGTTCCGATTCCATCCATTGAAGAGCCGCCTGGGCCAGCTCCTCGGCCGTGTCGAACTCTCCCAACTCGGTATTCCGCTCGATCAGCCAGACGCAGAACGACGGCTCGAGCTGTTTGACCGCTTCCACGGCGAGTTCCTGCTTCTTGACGTAGTTCTGCCACGCCCGCTGGAGGTTGCCGACAAGGAAGTCGGACTGTGCGGCGAGGATCGGGTAGTGCGGATCGCTGCGGTCGATGGGCGCCAGCCCTCCGACCTTCACCAGCGCCTGGCTCCGCGCCAGGCGCAGCCGGTTGCGGTTCGACTCCTGGAGCCGCGACTCGAACAGGTCGAGCCCGACGCCGCTGTAGACGGCTTCCAGATCGAACATGTCTTTGTGCTGGAAATCGGAGACCTGCTCGACCAGCATTCGCTGAACGGTGTCGTCGATGGTGGCGATTTTCCAGAGATAGGGTGCGACGGCCAAGAGATCGTCCTGCCGCCCCTTGGCGATCAGGGCGGGTACCAGCCGAAGCGCCAGGACGTTCGGCGCGCCTTCCCGCCGCGTCCAATCGTCGGTACACACCGCCGGCGAGAAGAGCCGCAGCAGCGTATCGAGCTCCTCGTCGGTGAAGTCTTTCGGATCCTCGATCGACGACAGCCTCGACAAGTTCGGCAGCGTCATCCGCGAGGCCGATTTCTCCGCACGGTCGATATATTGCGACAGCTTCGTGAAGAACTCTTTGCGGACGTCCGCATCCTTCAATTCCCCGACGAGGTTGAAATACAGCAACCCCATCGCGTAGCCGTCGAACCGGGTCTTGCCGTAGTAGGAATCGATCTTCGCCAGCATGGCGTCGCGGGCCGCGGGGCTGGCGCCCAGACCGCGGCTCTGCATGAGCCAGAACTGTCCCGGCGTGTACGGCCGCTTCGGATCGCGGCCTTCGACCGGCACCGTCGGGCTGTCGGCGACAATCTTCGCCGCCAGATCGGAGATCTTGTGGTCCTTGTCTTTACCATCGTTGTGGAAGTACCCGTCGTCGACGAAACCTTCACGCGCCGCTTCTTCAAGGAACATGGCGTCGAAATATGTTTCGGGGGGGTAGTTCTCCCGCAGGCCGGGGAACTCGCTCTTGATGAGGGCCATGTAGTTGGTCGCGGCGAAGATGCCGGAGGGCCGCCAACTGCTCTTGGCCAACACATTTTTCTTAATCATCTTCTCGACGATGTCCTGGTTGAGCGTCCGCAGTTCGGGCGAATCGGCCCAGCGATCGCCCCGGCGGGTGCCGCGGACGGCGTCGAACAGCCACGGCGAGAACTGCCCGCGGTCGAGCTGCGCGTTCATCGCCTTGGCAAACAGCGCATTGAGCCTCAGCGCCTTGTCCCTGTCTTTGCCGGGAATGCGCCCCCACGTCCAGTTGTTTCGGCTGTTGATGATGGCATCGGCCACCATGCGGACGCGCGCCTCGTTGGTCTTCGACTGGGCATTGAAGCCGGCCAACTGGTCCGTAAGGACCTCGACCTGGAAATCGAAAATATCCATGTTCTTCGACGGGTTCAGGAGGAAGGACAGGATCTTTTTGCCCATCAACGTCTTCTTGCTATCGTAGTCCTTCACCATCGGATACAGCTTCCGGGCGGCATCGACGAAAGTCCGCTCGTCCTCGGCTTTGGCGGCGATGACTGCCCTGGCCAATTCCTTACACATCGGATTGGGCGCCCGGTTCGGGTCGCCCACCTTGTCACCCAGGACCTTCTGGAAGGCCGCTTCCAGCGGGCTGATCTGCGAGAGTTGCTTTTCGAGCTTCGCCACGCGCGGGTTGACCTCGTTCAGACGGGTCGTTGCGTCCTTCAGGGTCTGCTCTTGCTGGGCGATCAACTGGTCGAGGTTACCCTTTTTGGCCTTGTTCGCCTTATCTTGCTTGAGTTGCTCGATTCTGCCTTTGGCTTTCTGCACCTTGTTCTGGAGCGATTGCTGCTCCTTGGCGAGCCCCGTGTATTCCTTTCGAGCCTCGTTGGTCCAGCGTTTGAACTCGGAGTACGCCTGATTGCACATACCGCGGCGGTTTGCCGGCACCCATTCGAGCGACTGAAGGGCCTTGATCGTCGGCTGAAAGTCGTCGGTCTCCCGCCCGGAAGCCCACATGCGGTTGATATACTCGCGCGGCCCCCACTCGTCGAGTGCGAGCGGCGTTTTTGCAACGTACTCGCTTCCGAGCCGGATGACCGCCTTGTCGAAGTAATCGCCGGGGATTTCGCCCTTCTCGCGGGCAATCGCTTCGTACGACGGCCACAGGTATTGCGAGAACAGCGTATACACACGGTTGTACTCATCGAAGTTCCACGATTCCTGCTTGATGAGATGGTCGGTGCAGGCGTTGAAATCGCCGCCGACCGCCAGCGAGCGGATCGCGGCGTCTCTTTCAGCAGTGGATCCTTCGATCGCGGGCACGAGCCGCTTGTATCCATTCGCGTCCTTGCACCGCATATCGAACGGGATTCCGCTCAGTTGGCGGCTTCCCTGGAATGCCTTGGGGTATTTCGCGGCAAGCTCCATCCACTGCGGGGTGCCGGCAAAATAGCGGATCGAGGACTGGCCGTCGAGCAGTGCCTTCCGCTCGTCGTCGGAAAGCCGCCCGAACGCCTCGACGAAGAACGCCTGCTTTGCCGTGCCCTGTTGGGCCTCGCTGAAGAAGTTTCCATGGTTTTGCCCGCTCTGGCCCCCGCCAAACAGCATCATGATGTCGCGGAGGGTTTCGGCGCTGGGGGACTTCGCGAGATACGGCTTCGCGGCGGCAAGAACCGTCGCAAATTCCTTGTCGCGTTGTTCTGGCTTCTTTCCTTCGGTGCGGGCGGCAAACGCCATATTCGCGGCGTACAGCGCGCACTTCAGCTTCGTGCGGTCGTCGTCCCGGATCGCGCCGGCGATTCTCTGAAGGTCGCCTAACGCGGCCAGGTTCTCCTTCGTTGGAGTGCTAAGGCCCGCCAGCAAAGCGTCGAGACTCTTCGCATAGAGATACTGCAATTCCACGGGCGGCATGCCCGAGCCGTAGATCTCCGCCAGCCGCCGCGCAAGATTGACGTAATCGCGGCGTCGCTCGGCCTCGCCGAGATACCAGATGTCGAATTTTCGGGCGTCGGTTCCCCGGCACAACCCGTCCGTATCGCTGCTCATCGAGCGGTAGCAATCGTCGGGCACTCCGAGGACGTCGAGTTGAAGCCGGTAGAGCATTGCCGCGATCTTCGAGGCCTCGGCGCCCGGTTTGGCGGCCTTCAGGCACGACTTGCAGCGGACCATGGCCGTGTTGTAGTCTCCGGCCATTATCGCGTTGTCGATCGACTTTTTGCGCAATGCAAGCGAAGGTTTGGGGTGGGCGACCAGGTAACGCCGCAACACCTGCGCCCCGGCGAACGGCTGTCCCAGCTCTTCGGCCTTGTCCAGCACCTCGGTCACCTGGGCTTCCGTGGCCGATTCGGCGTTCCGCTGGACCTCGGCGCAGAGATCGTCAAAAGCCTTTTGCGCCTCGCTTCTCCCATTCTCCGAATCTTGGGCCGCCAGTTGCGTGGCAAACAAGGCGACGACGACCAGTGTAAAGAGTTTATTGAGAGTCGCTGTCATCTTTTTTCTCCTTTTCTTCTTTGTTCATTCCGAGCTTATCCTCGATCTTGGTCAGGATGCCCTTTTCTTCAACAACGGCGGTGTGCTCGCTGCCCGGGTATTCGGTAATCAGTTGTTTACACTTGGCGTGGGCCTTCGCGAAATTGCCGCTGTCGTACGACAGCTTGACCCACTTCAGCAACATTTGATCGAGGAAATCTTCGTCCTGGTAATCGATAAAGACCTGTTCCAGCAGGTCGTCGGCGACGTCGTAGGCGCCGCTCTTGATGTGGTAATCGATCACTTTTGCCAGGGCGTCGCCTGCGTGTTCGCTGTCGGGATATTTTTGGGCACAAGTCATGTACTCGCGGATAGCGGCGTCCGGGTTGGCGCCCCGTCCAACCGTTTCGGCGATGTTGAATTGCGCCTTGGCCTTCGAGTGCGCATTCGGCAGCCTCGTCACCTGCCGCCAAACCTTGATGGCGCCCTCGAAGTCCTTCTTCTCGGCCAGGACTTCGGCCATTCCCATCAGGGCATGGTCGACCAGCGGCGACTCGGGATAGATCCGGTTGAACGTGTTGCACGTTCCCATCGCCTTGCCGAACTCATCCTCGGCGAGGTGCAAATTCCATTTCAATTGGAAGGCCTTTTCTTTCAGCGAGGTGGGGATGCCGGACCGCGCGCGGATGACGTCGTCGACGCGGCTAAGCCCCTCGGCCGCCTTGCTCCGGGCGCCGTCCGTCAGCCCCATGTTTTTGAAAATCCTGGCGAGTTCGAGGAACGCCTCGGCCTCGATGAGTTGCTTTCTGGCTTTGATCAGCGGGTCGGGTACGACGTCCTGGGCGGCGCGGGGCGAGGAATCCATCTCGCCGGCCACGATCAGCTTCGCCGAAATCTCCATCGGCGTCTTGCCGAGGATGTGCGACCCGTCAACGTAGGTTGCCACAACCTCGTCGCCGATATCGGCCGTCAGCACCTGATCGTCTTTGTTGACCGGGTGCCCGGTAACAATGCGTTCGACCGGAATGCTGCCGATAAAAATCCCTTTGCGGACCGGAACCTCCCCGACTTCGGAAAGTTTCACGGTCACTTCGTCGCGCACGACGTACTTGTCTTCTTCTTTCTCTTCTTCGAGAAGTTTATCAACGTCGATTGTCGCTGTCGGGGTCTCGTCCAGTTCCTCTTCCACCTCGGGTTTGTATTGCGAAGCAACCCGAATCGTGGCGGTATCCTTGTCGGCCGTCTTGTCCAGATCGAGATCCCACAACCTCAGGAACAACGGCTGACCGAGATAGGCGGCCGGCGCCAGCGACTCGTACGTCCCCAGCGTGAACGTGACCCCGCCGGTCGAGACGACCTCGACGGTCTTCTCCCGCGGCACGTCCTTTTCGCCGTCCTTCGTGTTATCGTCGATGTATTGCACCTTGATGCTGTCGCCGCCGACGACCTGAAGGATCTCGTCGCCCTCAGCGGCTGTGCCGGTTTTGGTGGGGATCGAGCCGACGAAGACGTCTTTCTTGGTGCTCATCGCCTTGCAGGGGATATGCTCTTTGTCGCCGCTGGTGGTTTCCGCCGTGACGGTGATTGTCTTACCCAGCCGGTCGAGGACGGGTAAGTCGCCGTCGCTGATCTTCACGTGGAACCGGTGCCCTGCTTCGGCGAATGCGAGCGTCGGGCTGTCGGCGTCGATAAACGTTCCCACCTGACTCAGCGCCTTGATCGCCTTGTCCCAGTGCGATTGGGCGAAGTGCGACATTCCGATGTAGTAATACGCCCTGTTGGCCCAGACGGTGTCGGGGAAATCGTTGGTAATTCTTCGCAGCACGGCGAAGGCGCTGCCGTATTGCCGCAGTTGGAAATGGGCGACGCCGGTCAGGTAAATTCCTTCGAGATACATGTCTCGGTCATCGCCTTCGAGCTTCTTTTTTCCGCTGGCCAGCCGCTCCATGTTTCGCAGGTAATCGATTGCCTTGGCCTGCTCGCGGGCTTCCAGGAAGTGCTTGCCCAGGGCCAGGTACGCCTGGAAACGGATGGGGCTGCGGGGATGCTGCTCGAGAATCGTCTCGAGCATTTTGACGCCGCGGTCTTTCTCGCCGGCGTCGAGCAGTTCCTGGCTGCGTTTCAGGAGCTTGTAGGCGGCGTAATCGCCTTTCGACTCCCGGGTGCTTCGGTCCTGTTTGGCCGCTCTTTGCGCCGTTGCATCGCCGGCGAGAAACATCCCGCCGCCGAGCAAGACTACAAGCAGCACGCGTGTGAGGTTAATTCGCATCGATTCCTCCTCCCATTTTGATGCCTAATCCTTCGAGTTGAAGATGTGCTTCTCGTGATTGGCCGCTCTGGGGGTACTTCTTGAGCACGGCCCTCAGCGCGCCGATGTATTTCTTCTTCTCCCCAGCCTTGCGGTACAGTTGGGCAATGTGCATCGCCGCCCGCGGCGCTTCGGGCGGGAAGAAGTTCTCGATTTCCCGCACCTGGGCAACGGCCGACTCCAGCTTCTTCAGCTTGTCCTGGCAATCGGCGATCCGCCACAGGTTCACCGGTTCGTTCTGGCAATTCTGATAAGCCCCGATGGCCTTGGCGTATTCTTTCAGCGAATGGTGGAACCGGCCCTTGGCCCACCAGGCCTGCTCCGAGTACTTGTCGACCTTCACCAGATCGTCGGCCAGCGGCAGCCCGGCCTTCGGATTGTAGCCCCACCGGGACTCGTAGTAGCTCAACAATTCCGACTTGCCGTAGTCCTTGTCCTTCGTCCTCATGCAGAAATGCTTGACCACGTCCCCGCTGGCTTGCCAGAACGACCGTGCAACCCCCGCGATTTCCTTGTCCGACATCTCGTCGAGCCGCATCTTCCGCAAGATGTGCCACGAGAGCTTCGAGTCTTTGCCCCAGAACGCCCGCCCCAGCGATCCGATCGCCGGGCTGGTCATCTTCGCATAATCGATCTTGCTCAGCAGCCGGGCAGTGACGATCTGGTTGTCTTCGTAAAACTCCAACGCAAGGCTCCCGAGCACCGCGTTCGACATCTGGTCGAACTTCAGCTTGTCGATCAGCTCCTTGGCCAGTTTGCGGGTGCCCTCGACTTTCCAAAGGACCCGCATCACTTCGATCACACCCTCGTTACCGGTTTTGTCGATGTTGATCTTTCGGTAGTACTGCTCGACTTTGGCTGCCCTTGCGGTCTCGGTGGTCCTGGCAATATACACGTGCATCCACTTGACGGTCCGCTTCCAGTCGCCCGCTTTTTGATGGTTGTTGTATTGCTCGTCGAGGAGTTGGAACCAGCCTGCCCGGTCGTCGTTGCCGCGATAGCGGAAATCGGCCATCTCGATCCGGAAATCGTCGTCCTCGGGGAACTTGCCCTGCATTTGGCCCGACCAATACGTATAGTACTTCTTGCGCTTGTCGGTCTCCGACTCCTTGGCATCCGGGGCTTTGGGCTTCGACTCGTCGAAGTCGCCGTGTGCGCGGATGTTGTGCCGCAGGTGGTCCCAATAGTATTTGTTTTGCGTGAGATCGCCCTGGATGGTCCGCTGGTGATGCTCAAATCCCTTCATGTTCGTGAAGAATTCGCGGTACTTTTCCTCGTTCGGGGCGGAGCGGACGTAATACCGGATAACCGGGCCGCGGGCGTGTTCCGAGGCCTCGCGGTTGGCCGTGCGGAAGTCGACGGCGACCTGCTCGTAATACTTGGCCGCCTCGGCCTCCCGCTCTTGTTTCAAGAGGTGATCGGCGAGATGGTTGATCGCGTAGGCGCCCAGCGGCTCTTTGCGGTAGCCCTTGTCGTCGGCCATCTCGGCCCAGGCCTTCATCGCCTTCTCGATGTCGCCGTTGCTCCAGTGGCAGTCGCCGATGTAGAACAGCGCGGCCGCGGCGTACTTTACGTCGTTGGGAAAATAGTCGAGGATCTCGTCGTAATCGGCGATCGCCTTGAAACGCTTGTCGTCGAGCTGCGCGCAACGGCCCTTCCGCAACAACGCGTAGGGAATCAGCTTCGACCGCGGAAACTCGGCAATGAACGAGTCGTATTCCGCCCGGGCCTGCCGGTACTGCTTCTTGTTGAACGCCTGATCCGCCTTTGCGAGCGTATGGCCCTCGAACGTGTCGAGCTTTTTGAGTTCTTCATTGGAGAGTTCAACCTCTCCCAGGCCGCGCGCGGCCGCCGCCGTGCGGACCGAGATCGAGAGTGCTGCCACTGCCACCAACAATGAACAGACACCATACCACACTGGTTTCACAGATGTATCCTCCCAATCTGCAAGGCGGGTTTGTGCAGACCCAATCCGGCAGCGGGTTTGTTTGTGCCGGACAATTCTCCCGGGGCGCCCTGGTACACGTTGGGTGACAACGCGAGACGCTTAACCTTGGACAGTAACATGCCGAGATCGAAATGTCAAACTTTGACGCTGAATCCGGAGTCTTTTTGGCAGCTTCTCGATGATATTACCCTACAAGAGCAGTGGTAGTTACCCCCCGTAAACACCCGGCTTGTTACCACATTCTCATTCTCTCAGGAGGAATCGTGTGAATCGAACACTACAGGCGCGAAAAGCGGTCTGCAATCCTGCACCCGGCGGCCCCGTTGAGGACCAACCACTCAATTGTGGGGATGTAAAAGCTTGCATTCCAGTGAATTCCCGTTATGGTGTTGGAGGAGCGGCCGTACAGAAGCGGCGGCTCACCCTCCCACGCAGAACGGAAGTACTCGCTATAAAGCCGCGACCGTTGGTCGCGCCCCGCGTCACTCGGCGCGACCAACGGTCGCGGCTTTATACCGTGTATGACATCCGTGCTTACCGAAGTTGCTCTTGAGCAATTCCTTAACGACGGTCCCTGACATCAAACACCCCAACAGGAGGTTCTCTTATGAGTGCAACCAGGCAGATCACCCGTCGCGGCTTTGTGCGCGGGGCCGCTGCGACGGTCGCCGCCCCGTGGCTGGTTCCCGGTTCGGCGCTAGGCGCCGACGGCGGCACACCGGCCAACGACCGGATTGTGATGGGCGCCATCGGCGTCGGCGGGCGCGGTTCCGGCGACATGGGCGGCCTGATGGGCTTCAAAGAAGTGCAAATGATCGCCGTCTGCGATCCCGTCCCCGCACATCGCGAACGTGCCAAGGGCCGCGTCGACGGCCACAATAAAAACAAGGACTGTTCGATGCACAGCGACTTCCGCGAGATTACCTCGCGCGACGATATCGACGCCGTGATGATCGGCACCCCCGACCACTGGCACGCCATCATTACGATCGACGCCTGCAAAAACGGCAAGGACGTCTTCTGCGAGAAGCCGGAGACGTTGACCATCGGCGAAGGCCGCGCAATGGTCAAGGCCGTCCGTCGTTACAGCCGCGTCTTCGGCGGCGGGAGCCAACGAGTGCTGGGCGACTACGGCACCTTACCCCGTCGGGTTCGCGGTCGCGCGGTCGGCGAGATTCGCGAATGCTTCGTGGCTTGCGGTGGACCGTCCAAGGATTGCTACTTGCCCGCTGAGCCGTTGCCCAAGGGGCTCGATTGGGATATGTGGCTGGGTCCGGCCCCGTGGCGACCGTACCATCCGAACCTGACTCGCGGCGGCTTTCGCCCTTTTCGCGATTATTCGGGAGGCGGGATGACCGACTGGGGCGCCCACCGCTTCGGTTCTGCGATGTTCGCCATCGGCGTCCACAAGGAAGGTCCGGTCGAAGTGATTCCGCCCGACGGCAAGGACGTCAAGCTTCTCACGTTCATCTTCAAGAACGGCCTGAAGATGTACCACGGCGGCACCGGCAACCTTAAATACGTAGGGACCGATGGCGAACTGCCCGGCAGCGACAAGCAGCCGCAGGGAGACGTGGAGATCGAGGGCTATCGCGGCCGCGGGCTGCTGGGGGATTTCGTCGAGAGCGTCAAACAGCGAAAACCGGCCTTCCGCGACATCGAAATCGCCCACCGCGCAACGACAGTCTGCCATCTGGGTAACATCGCCTACTGGCTCAAGCGCCCGCTGAAGTACGATCCCGTCAAGGAGGAAATCGTCGGCGACCCGGAGGCCAACCGCTGGATCGATCGCCCCAAGCGGGAGCCGTGGACGCTGGAAGTGTAGACTCTCCGTTACAACGAACCACATCAATCAGTATAACTCATATCAACGAAGGAGTTGGACCATGAAACATGGCACGATGATCTTGGCGGCAGTGTCGGTCGTATTGCTCAGCGCCGTTATCGCCGCAGCCCAAGACGCGCCGATAAACAAGGAGCAGTTTGAAAAGCAACTTGGAGAATGGCTGCCGGGGATGGGTAAGGAGAAAATCCCCGAACGCCGCGATTCGCAACAAAAGCTGCAAGAGGTCTGCTTCAAAGTGGGCGCACCCGGCCGCGAGAAGGACCGGGCGGTCGTCTGTGAGGTGTTGGCCGAGGCGCTCGGGACCGACATGCCCGGCCCGACGCGGATCTGGCTGCTCAAACAGCTTCAATACACCGGCCGCGACGAGTGTGTCGATGCCGTGGCCAAGTCGCTCGGAGACAAGGACGACCACGTCCGCGACGCCGCCCGGCGGGCGCTGGCGAATATCCCCGTCAAAAGGGCCAACGACGCGCTGCTCGATAGGCTGTCCGCCTCACAGGGCAAGTTTCGCGTGGGGCTGATCAACGCGCTCGGCTATCGGGCGGACCCGGCCAGCGTCGGGCCGATTGCCAAGCTGCTCGGCGACAAGGACCAGGCGACGGCGGCTGCCGCGGCCAACGCCCTGGGCAAAATCGCCAACGCCGATGCCACCAAGGCCCTGGGAGCGGCCTTGCCCAAGGCCCCCAAAGCCCTGAAGGGTCCCTTTGCCGATGCCTATCTCCGCTGTGCCGACAAGATGCTCAAGGAAGGCAAAACAAAGGACGCCGCTGCCATCTATAACCAACTCAGCGGCGACGGCTACCCGAAGGCGGTCCGCCTGGCCGCACTTCAGGGCAAGCTCAATGCCGCCCGTGGAAAAAACAAATGATGTCACGGGCGGCTGTGACAGCGTGCAACGTTTAGCGGGCGGGCTTGCCCGCCGTTGCGACTGGATGCCAATCGGTGACACTATGGCAACGGCGGGCAAGCCCGCCCGCTAAACGGCTTCCCCCACGAATAATCCGGGCTAGAGTGTCCCCCTTCGCGTGTCGCCGCGCTCGTTCGCTTGCCAGAAATGGCCGCTGGCGATGTCGAGGCACGTCAGCCAGCCGTCGTCGGCGTAGGCGCCCGTCTCGATGCAGATCGCGTAGCCGAGATTCAACGGCAGCCGGTTTCGCTGGACGGTGTGGCCGCAGACGACGATCTTGCCCGAACCGTGGGGCGGGGCCGAGGGACTGAACGTCCGCCAGAACAACTCCTGTTCCGGCTGCTTATCGAGCGGCAGGTGCGGGGCCACATAGGCGTGGACGAAGATGTGCGTGTCGGTTTCGTACCAGTTCCGGCAGGTGTCTTCCAAAAAGTTCCAATGGGCGCCGGGCACGTTATCGAGTGATTCACGGGGGTACGATTCCAGCGTGGGTTTGCCGCCGATTGCCAGCCAGAACTGTTGTTCCTCCGCAAAGTCGCCCGAATGTGCCCGAACCATCGTCACGTCGTGATTGCCGCGGAGCGAAATGACCCGATGGGTTTCGTGAAGCTTGATCAGCCGATCGAGCACCCCGGCCGAAGCGGGCCCGCGATCGACGTAGTCGCCGAGCGTGATGATCAAGTCGTCCGTTTCCGGCCGCGCGTAGGCCAACAGCGTCGCCAGCGAAACGATGCAGCCGTGGATGTCGGAGATTACAAGCGTTCTCATTCTCGCCTTTTCTTGCCGGCGCTCCGGAACTTGTCCGGTGTTCCGGCCCCGGCTTGGCCGTAACCTTTATAACCGTTTTTGCGGGCAATTGGTACACGTTTCCGGTGTCCCTCTTTACCCGTGCCGCAATCCCGCGTATGCTGGCATGGAGAAGGCAATCGCCCCATCGGTCGAAGGGAGGTCCGCCGGAAATGGAAGATTCCGAACACGCGGAAGGGACGCTCGCAACGGCGCTGGAGCATTTCCACTCCGGCCGCGACCAGCAGGCTGCGGACCTCTGCCGCCAAGTTCTCGCCGCCGACCCGGCCAATGCCAAGGCGATTCATCTATGGGGCGCCTTGGAGGCCCGGGCGGGCCGAGTCGACGCGGCCATCGAGCATCTCCAACAGGCAATCCAGATACATCCCGCCAACCCGAAATTCCACAATTCGTTGGGGGCCGCCTTCGCCCAGGAAAAACGGCTCGCCTGCGCCATCCACCATTTCTCGCAGGCCCTGGCCCTGGAACCCTACTACCTCATCGCCGTAAGGAACCTCATCAAGGCGTTGCGCGAGCTGGGCTACACCGCCGAAGCCAACCGCCTTCTCGACTTCGTCACCACCCTGGACCCGGAAACGGCCGACAATCCGGATACGTTGTACCGGCTTGCGCGGCGCCACCACGACGCCCGCGAGTTTCGCGATGCCATCGAGCTGTACCGGCGTTTCATCGCGAGGAGACCCGACTTCATCGACGCGCGCAAGTTGCTCGTCGACGCCTTGTGGCAGGAACAACGCGCCGAGGAAGCACTCGCCGCCTGCGAGGAACTCCTGTCGATCAAACCCGACGAGCCGGAGATGCTCAAGAATCTCGGCGTCTTGCTCCAGCAGAAAGGCAGGGTCGAGGAAGCGGGCGACGCAGCCCGGAAGGCGCTCGAACTCATGCCCGACTATGCCGAAGCCTACCTGACTCTGACCGAGTGCAACCGGCTCGCCGCCGACGATCCGGAAATCAAACACATGGAGGCGCTCTGCGAGAAACCCTCTGTGCCGCCGAGCGATAAGGTGATACTGCACTTTGCCCTTGGAAAAGTCTACAGGAATTCCGAGGATTACGACCGGGCCTTTGAACATTATCGGTTGGGCAGCGCGATGAAAAGGAATGACGTCGAATACAACCCGGCCGAAATCACGCTACGGGTCGACATTTTCACCCGATTCTTCGATAAGGCGCGTTTTGCGGAGATCGGAAATCGCTTCGCGAGCCATTCGCGTTTACCAATCTTCATCGTCGGTATGCCCCGTTCCGGCACGAGCCTGGTGGAGCAGATCGTCGCCAGCCACCGGGTGGTTCACGGTGCGGGGGAGTTGAACGACCTTCGGCGGATGATGGAAGGGATGCCGTCGCTGGTGCGCCCGCGAGCACCTTTTCCCGCCTGCATCGGCAGTCTGGCCCCGGCCGTCGGCCGCAGGCTGGCCAGGGAATACGTCGAGAAATTGACTGCCCTGGCGCCGGATGCCGACCACGTGGCAGACAAGATGCCGTGGAACTTTCACATGCTCGGCATGATAGCCCTGTTCTGGCCGCACGCCAAAATCATCCACTGCTTGCGCGATCCCATGGACACGTGCGTGTCGTGTTTCACCCAGTACTTCCAAACCGGCCAACCCTTCAGTTGGGACCTGGCAGAACTGGGACGGTACTATCGCGACTACGAACGGCTGGCGGAGCATTGGCGCGCAGTGCTGCCGCTGGAGGTGCTGGAAGTGAAGTACGAGCAACTCGTGACCGAACAAGAGCGGGTCACCCGCGATATCCTCGGTTTCTGCGGCCTCGACTGGGACGATCGTTGCCTAACGTTCTACGAAACGGATCGGCCCTTGAAGACAAACCCGCTGGCGCTTCGGCGCCCCATGTATGCCAGTGCCATCGGCCGCTGGCGGCACTTCGAGCCTTACGTTGAACCATTGCGCCGGGCGCTTGCCGGCCGGGATGATCCTTCGTGAATCCGAAGGCCCGTGGCTCGCCGTGTCCGGCTACGGGGTTCCCCCGCCGGTGCCCTGGTTTCCGAAGAGTTGGCTGTAGCCTTGTCCCCCGGCCCCGCCG
>CAZJRB010000101.1:0-27975 GCA_964547995.1 uncultured Planctomycetaceae bacterium
TCGATGCTAATTCAAACCACGGAGAATTCCAGTTCCAAGGGAATCAAAACAAAAGTCTCTTGCCAAAGTGGGTATTCGACAACTGGGGCGCTCTCGTGTTTGGCTGTCTTACTCCTTTTGCGTGTAATCCTACCACGCTGCCAGTCAACCTCAGACTGCTTTAGCTCGGAGATATCGACCTGAGTGCAGCCGGTATTCAGCATGAGTAGGATATATAGACGTGTACGACCATCCACAGCACTTAGGATGTTTTTTACTTGTGGAATGGTGAGGACCTCAACAGCGCTCGTTACCTTGCCGATATGTAGCGTGGTAATGTTTCGTGGCAACTCGTCTAAAATCTCGGACGTGTATAACCACCGGACAAACTGCTTATAGGCTACCCAGTAATCGCTCGCATACGTGATAGTCCACTTTTTGCTGGCTATTACCTCTTGAAGATGTCCGTAGTAGCTCTGCGATATTTTGCCGTTTAGATCGTTGACGGGAATGTCACCCTGTAGCCAGTCAAGAAAGTAGTTGACGTATCGCTGGATATTTTCGTATCGGCCAACAGAACAGCCACCAGACTCAGCTTCTTTACACTTTATGTCGAGAAACTCTTTCGCGTGGTAGGCAAGCGAGTCAGTCTTTGAAACGGGTGGGGACAGCGGCACAAAGAACGGTGGCGGGGGTGTGTATGGCTGTCCGGTAGTGAGTGCATTGCGCACAGCCTGTAGTTGGCGCTCGACCACAGCCAGCGCTTCGGGGTGTAGCAGTCCCCGATCATGTAGACCACCCAAGACCTGGAGTGTGTTGCTATTTTCAGCGAGTATCGACTCTAGCCGCTGCTGCTCTGGACCTGCGTCAATTTCGGCCTTCTTCTTGAGCCAAGCTTGCCAACACCTCGAATAGCTGGAATCCTTCGTTTCACCATCGCGAGTCGGAATCCAATACTGCTTCTTTTTGTATCGTTTGCACCAGCGTCGGGTGCCCCGATCCCAAGTCAGCTTGTATTTCTTTCTAGCCATACTCGACAAGCTACCAAACCGGCAAGATGGTGTCAACCGTAATTGTAACGCATTTTGTAACATTTTCGGCGTTACAATACCCCCAGAAGTTACACCCCCCTAATTGGAAAGCCTTACTGCGAAACGACTTGCGAAAAGAGAACTACTGCCGTTAAGTAATGCCTATTGGCCGGCTTCTTTCGGCAACATTGCCATCAGGTCGACCATTTCCAGGGCCGCTTCCGCAGCGTCAACGCCTTTGTTTCCTGTTTTAGCGCCGGGAATGTCTTTTCCTGTGGTGGCCGTCTCGCCGCCGGAACGGGCAATCGCCTGTTCGAGCGTGTTGCAGGTGAGCACGCCGAAGATCACCGGCACGCCGGTGCGGGCGCCGATGTCGGCCAGCGAGTTGCCCACGGCCCGGTTGATGTGCCGATCGTGGGTGGTCTCGCCGCGGATGACGGCCCCCAGGCAGATCACGGCGAGGTAGCGGCCGCTCCGGGCCAGGCGGCCGGCAACCGTGGGAATCTCATACGCTCCCGGCACCCAGGCAACATCAACGGCATCGTCGGCGACCCCGCGTGCGGCGAGTGTTTGCAGCGCACCATCGAGGAGCCGCGACGTGATCGATTCGTTGAACCGCGCCACGACAACGGCAAATCGGCCCCCGGGGGCGGTCGGTTTTCCTTGAAAAACCCTGGGCATCGTAGTGGATAGTGGGTATCCGCTTTCTGCTTTCTGCTTTTTGCTTTGCAAAGCCGCAAGCGGTGACGCGGTTACTTCAAATTCATGCTCATCAAAAACTCAGCGTTATTCTGAGTCTTTTCGAGTCGGGTGGTGAGCAATTCCATGGCTTCGGGCCCGTTCATGTCGTTGAGCACGCGGCGGAGCACGCAGACGCGGCGGTACTCCTCAGGGTCCATCAGCATCTCTTCTTTGCGGGTGCCGCTTCGGTTGATGTCGATGGCCGGCCAGATGCGCCGGTCGACCAGCTTCCGGTCGAGCACGATCTCCTGGTTGCCCGTCCCCTTGAACTCCTCGAAGATCACTTCATCCATGCGGCTGCCGGTGTCGATCAGGGCGGTGGCGATGATCGTCAGCGATCCGCCCTCCTCGATCTTGCGCGCCGACCCGAAGAACCGCTTGGGCCGCTGCAAGGCGTTGGCGTCCATACCACCGGAGAGGAGCTTGCCCGAGTTGGGGCACTCCGTGTTCCACGCCCTGGCCAGGCGGGTAATCGAATCGAGAAAAACGAGCACGTCATGGCCGTATTCGACCATCCGCTTCGCCTTTTCGAGAACCATTTCGGAAACCTGGACGTGCCGGGAAGCGGGTTCGTCAAAGGTCGAACTGATTACCTCGCAATTGCTGCCCTTGACTTCCCGTTCCATGTCGGTAACTTCCTCCGGCCGCTCGTCGATCAACAGCATGAAGACGTAAAGGTCGGGGTAGTTGACTAAGGAGGCTTTGGCCATTTCCTGCATGAGGATGGTTTTCCCGGCCCGCGGAGGACTGACAATCAGCCCTCGCTGCCCGAAACCAATCGGCACGATCATGTCCACCACCCGCATGTCGATATTGTCGCTGGTGGTCTCCATGACGACCCTCTCGTCGGGATGCAAGGGCGTCAGGTCGTCGAAGAAAACCTTCTTGCTCAACAGATTGGGGTCTTCATAGTTGATCGCTTCGACGCGAAGCAACGCAAAGTACCGCTCGTTCTCCTTCGGGGGGCGAATCTGGCCGGAAACGGTCGAGCCGGTCCGCAACCCAAAACGGCGGATCTGGCTGGGCGAAACGTAGATGTCGTCGGGGCACGAAAGGTAGTGGTAATCGGGGCTGCGGAGAAACCCGAACCCGTCCGGCAACACCTCCAAGGTGCCCTCGCCGTACATCAATCCGTTGAGCTTCACCCGCTCCTTGAGTATCTTGAAAATGAGATCCTGCTTCTTGTCGCCGGCGTAGTCTGCGACGTTTCCCTTACGGGCCTCGTCGATCAGTTCGGCCATCGACATCCGCTGGAGTTCCGCGATGTGCGTATCGCCCGACTGCTTGATCTTTTCATAGCGATCGTGGATTTCGTCCTTGATTTTCGCTGCTTGGGAAACGAGTTCCTCGGCCAGGGAAAGAGGTTCCGTTTCTTCGTCATACTTATTGACGGGTCGTTCCTCCACTTCGCCGACGCCGGGAGGCTTCTCCCCGCTCAGATCCGCTTTGGTTTCATCAGTGCTTGCCATGACTGCCACTCCTGGAATAGCTCGTGGGAACCGACGCACGGACGGCGCCGGCGGTGGGTTGGTTGTTGTTCCGGTTGGAAAGGTTACGGGTCGTTATGAAAAGGAAATCAGCCGGAAAGGGACTGCCAAAACTGCTCAACTTGAACCCGGGTCTGCTCCGGGAGGCCCGAATTGTCGATGACCACATCGGCACGCTCGCGTTTCACGTCTAGCGACTGCTGTATCCGCTGGCGGGCCGCGAAATCCTCCTCGTTCCATCCTCGGGCCAAAGCTCTTTTCCGCCGCACCTTCTCGGGCGCGTCAACAAACAATAGTTTCTCGCAAAAGTCGTCCCAGCCCGCTTCCAGAAGCAATGGAGCATCGAGCACCACAAACTCGGTATCGGAAGCGGCCAAGGCGTCGAGTTGTTGCTTTAATCGTCGGGCAATCTCAGGATGGGTCAGTTGTTCCAGATACGTTCGCTCTCGTTTTGCGTCGGGGGAATCGCTAAAGACAATTCGGGCAAGGGAGGTTCGGTCGATCCGGCCGTCGGTGTCAAAGACTTTCACGCCCCAACGTTTTCTGGCTGCCGCTTCGATCTGCGGCAGCCGCAATATCTCGTGTCCTGTTTGGTCGGCATCCAGGACCGCGGCACCGAACTGCGCCAACTGTTCGGTCACCAGGCTTTTTCCGCTGGCCACACCGCCCAGCATGCCGATCACGTACATCTCGGTGATTTGTCGTTCCGCGAGAGTTGTCTCAAGTGAGTGGTTCGAGGTCGGCCCAATTAGGACCGAACTTGGCGTCAACTTTCAGAGGAATATTGAGTTCATGGACATTAACCATCTCTTCCGTGACGAGTCTAGCCAGGTTGTGGAGCCGATCGGAAGGGACTTCAAAGATCAACTCGTCGTGGATTTGCAATAACATCCTTGCGTTGAGGTTTTCCCGCCGCAAGCGCCGAGAGATCGCGATCATGGCAAGTTTGATCAGATCCGCAGCGGACCCCTGAATGACCGTGTTAACGGCGGTCCGTTCGGCGAGGTTCCTTTGACGGCCGGCCTTGTGGCGCGTAGTGGTACGCACGCCGCGAATGGCCCGACGCCGCCCCAAGATAGTTTTAACATACCCTTTTTCGCGACATTCCGCTAGTACCCTGTCAAGAAAAGTCTCGATTCCCGGGTACCTGGCGAAGTAGCCGTCGATAAATTCGCCCGCTGCCGCCTTGGATATTCCCAGGCTTTTTGCGAGCCCAAAGGCCGTTTGCCCATAAACTACCCCAAAATTGACCGCTTTTGCCTCACGCCGCATCCGGGACGTTACATCTTTCAGGGGAACACCGTTTACCTCTCCGGCAACCCGGGCGTGAATATCCTCATCTCGCGCAAAGGCATCACAAAGTCCCTTGTCGCCCGAATAGTGGGCCAGGACCCTCAACTCGATCTGCGAATAGTCTGCCGCCAACAACGTCCAACCGGCCCGGCCCGGTACAAACGCCGAGCGGATTTCCCGGCCCACGTCGGTCCGCACGGGGATGTTCTGGAGGTTCGGGTCGCTGCTGCTGAGCCGTCCGGTAGCGGTGACCACCTGGTTAAACGAGGCGTGTACACGGCCGGTGGTCGGGTGGACCAACTTCGGCAGCGCGTCGACATACGTGCTCTTCAGCTTGGCGTACTGGCGATAGTCGAAAATTTTCGCCGGCAGCGGGTGCAACCTGGCAAGCTCCTCGAGCACCTCAACATCGGTACTCGGTCCCGTCTTGGTCTTCTTGCCGACCGGCAGGCCCAATTCATCAAACAGCACCTCTTGAAGCTGCTTGGGCGAGGCGATGTTGAACCGGTGCCCGGCCAGTTCGTAGATCTCCTGTTCGATGGCGTCAATTCGCTCGCCGTACTGTCGGCTCAACCCGTCAAGCCGATCGACGTCGACCTTGATCCCGTTCGATTCCATTTCGACGAGGACCTCGATCAATGGGAGTTCCAGATCGGCGAACAAGGATTGCAGTTCCGCGTCGGCAAGCCCCTCTGCCAGAATCGGCCGCAACTGCCACGGCAGCAGCGCATCCTCGGCAGCGTAGTCGAGCACTTTCTCCACTGGTATCTCGTCCATTCGCTTCTGGTTCCTGCCGCTGCCGATCAGTTCGTCGATTTCGCTGGCCGAGCGATCGAGGTAACGCTTCGACAGCTCGCTCAGCTTGAAATTCCGCGCTCCGGCATCGAGCAGGTACGCGGCCACCATGGTATCGAACGCCACGCCGGCCAGTTCCACACCGGCATTTCGGAGCACAATCATGTCGTACTTGAGGTTCTGCCCGATTTTTCCGATCACAGGATCTTCCAGCAGGGGACGCAGCACCGCAAGCGTTTCCTCCGGATCGAGGCAAGGTTCTCCGTCCGGTGCGCGAACCGGCACGTACCAGGCTTCGTCGTCTGTGAAGGCAAAAGAGTATCCGACGATTTCGGCCCACCGCGGCATGGCGCTGGTCGTTTCGGTGTCGATCGAGACCGACTTCCGCCGGCGCATCTCCGCCACGAGCTTTTCGAGGGCCTCGGGCGAATCGACGAGATGGTAGGCTGCCGCAACGCGCGGGGGCGGCGGTTTGGGCGGGGCATCGCCCAACACGCGCAGTTTCTGGCCCAGGCTGCGAAAGCCGAATTCGCTGAACAACTCCGAAGCGGCCTCGCGATTTCCCCCACCGACTTGCCCCCCTTCCCAATCGACAGCGACGGGCACATTCATATCGAGCCGGACCAACTCGCGGCTCAGCAGGGCCTGATCGCGGAAATTGATCAGGTTCTCTTTCCGTTTCTTGCCCGAAACCTCACCGGCATGGTCGAGGACTTCATCCAGCGTAAGATATTTTTCGAGAAGCTGCTGGGCGAATTTCGGTCCGATCAGCGGCACACCGGGCACATTATCGCTCGTATCGCCCACCAGTGCCTGGAAATCGACGACTTGCTCCGGGGCAATCCCCCACGTTTCCTTCAGCTCCTCACGGCCGAACACCCGGTCCTTGCGGATGTTGTAGACTTTCACCCGCTCGGTAATAAGTTGCCGGCAATCCTTGTCGGCGGTCACCAGGAAACACTCGCCGCCGAGTTCGTCGGTAATCCGAGAGACCGTGGCGAGGATGTCATCCGCCTCGAACGACTCGCACCCCAGTGCCGGGATGCCGAAGGTCCGTATCACCCGTCGAATCGAACCGATTTGCGGGATCAAATCGTCGGGCATGGCCTTCCGCTGAATCTTATACCCGTCGTAGATCTCGTGCCGGAAGGTCTTGCCGGGCATGTCAAACGCACAGAACAAGTAATCCGGCTGCTTCTCCTCGATCAGATAGAGGACGTCGCGGCTGAACCCAAAGACGGCGCCCACGGGTTCGCCCCGAGGGCTGCTCATTTCGGGCAAGGCGTGAAACACCTGATAGATAAGGGAATGGGCATCGATGACCCAAACCGTTTTGCCCCGAAGGCTTTCCGGTGGCGGGATCGACGTTTCGCACATCCCCAAGGGCGGAGGAGGTGACGCCGGCGGCGATATCTCCGGTTCGAAGCCGGGGAGCGTCTTCTGCTGGGGGGAGTTTACCATGCGTTGGACTCATCGCTGGTAACGACAATTGGGACGCCCCGCATCCTAGCCCCTCTATTGAGCGGATGTCAAGATACCGAAGCTGCCCCCAAAGTATCCAGTCAAGTCAAAAGTGGGAGAAATGGGAAAAATAGGTGGTTCGTGGGCCGAGCGGAAAATGATGGAAATGGATGACGGATTCACCTTCGCTGCCACCAAACGCCGCCAGCTTGCAATTCGTGTGGAAACCCGTCATTATGTATTTTTGTGTTCATCCAGGGGCATATTGTGCGCGTCTCCTTGTCCGCTCTGCTGGGGGAAAGTATGCCGGAAGAGTTCGATCCTTACTACACTTGGCTGGGTATTCCACCCGACGAGCAACCTGCCAACCACTACCGCTTGCTCGGCGTTCGTCTGTTCGAAGAGAACCCGGACGTGATCGAGAACGGTGCCGACCAGCGGATGACACATCTGCGCACCTTCCAGACCGGCAAGCGGGCCAAGCATTCGCAGGATATCCTCAACCAAGTAGCCGCTGCGAAGGTCTGCCTGCTGAATCCCAAACGGAAGGCCGCATACGACGAACATCTTCGTGAGGAGATGGGAGAGCAAGCCCCCGGGCAGGATTCTCCCCCCGGTAAAAAGCTATTGCAGGCTCAGCCCCTCGGAGCCGAAGACGCCGTTTCGACGGCTTCGGACTCTTTCGATCCCACGGCCGTCTTCGGGGCCGGCCCGCGAATACCCGTCGACACGCCCGCCGAGGCCGAGAAACCGAAATTGAAGGTGCGGATAGACCCGATACGGGCGCTTGCCGCCGGCGGGGGCCTTGCCGTGGTCTTGCTTCTGGTGCTGATCGTCTGGAGTTTCAGTTCCGGCAGCTCTGACAAGGATCTGGGAGAGTTGATCTTCCAGTGGCCCGAGGAAGAACGTGAACGAGCCGTCCTGCACATCGATGACGAAGAGGTTTCGGTGCCGCCGACCGGCGAATTCATCTATCCCTGTTCACCCGGCACACACCAAATCCTTGCCGCGCGGCCCGGATTTCAAGACATCAACAGCAACGTTGATATCACCGCCGAAGGAAGCGAGACCATCGAAATCCGTTTTACGCCGAGAGCCATGCTGGTTTTGAAGTGGGGCAAAAATGAAGACCGGCGATCCCCGGTCGAAATCGACGGCGAAGTTCAAGAAATGGGCAACATCGTCGCCGGCACCACCGACACGCAAGTCGAATTGATCGTGGCCCCCGGCGACCATATCATCCGGATCAGCCGGCCGGGATTCGAGCCGTTCGAGCAGGCGTTTACCATTGCAGGCCGGGAACCGGTAACGGTTGCGCCTGTTTGGAAGCAAAGCATCCCGGAAACCAGACCGCCGACACTGGAACCACCCTTGGCTCAACCGCCGGTCGTTCAGCCGCCCTTCGTTCAACCGCCCTCGGCTCAACCACCCGAAGTCCAACCACCTGAAGCCCAACCACCCGTTGTTCAGCCGCCGCCGGCAGTCGCCAAGCGGCTGCCGGTCCCCTCTCAGGCAGATCAGGCAAGCGTCTCCAAAGAGATCGACGAGGTGTACGGCGTTGCCGATGCCAAGGACCCGGCAGACCAGATCAAGCTCGCTGTGCAAATGCTCGATTTGGGCCGCGAATCAGGCGGAAATCCGGCAGAGCAGTTTTCGGTGCTCCGAAAAGCGGCGGAGCTGGCGAGCGAGGGCGGAGACGCTGAACTCATGCTCAAGGCAATCAACATTATCGGAGAGAAGTACGAGATTGATACGCTCGCGGTCAAGAGCAGCTTGATGCGGACCTTCGCCAAAAACGCCACCAACGAGCCCAAGATTCGCTCGTTGGCCGCGACCGTTTCCCCTTTGGTCGATCAGGCGGTAGCCGAGCATCGGTACGGAGAAGCTTATGAGATGATCAACGCGGCCTACTATGCCTGCATGCGCCCCAGCGGCCGGGAGTTCCGCAAAGACGTTTATCGGCAACGTTCCGAGATAACAGGCATGTACGAGGAGTGGAAGAGTTTCAAGGAATCGCTCGATTCGCTAAAGACCGCTCCCAACGACCCGGCGGCCAATCTGGCGGTGGGCCGGTGGTACTGTTTCACCGAAGGAAATTGGGACGAGGGATTGCCGGCACTGGCCAAATCGAATGACCCGAAACTGCAGTCGCTTGCACAGAAGGACAGGGCCGGCCCGGCCGACAACACTGCACAAGTGGCGCTGGGCGACGAATGGTGGTCGCTCTCGGAAGGCGAAGAGGAGACAAGCCGGAATCGCATGATGCAGCGAGCCGCCCATTGGTACCGGCAGGCCTTGCCGCAAGTCCAGTCGGTGCTCGCCCGCAGCAAGATCAACCAGCGATTGGAGCGTGTTGCCAAACTGACCGCCCCCGGCTCACCTTCCGAACCGGGCGGGGACACGTCTGCGCCGACGGAACCCGACGGTACGCCGCCCGGAAAACCGCTTCCCAAGGGTGAATGGGTCGACGCCTTGAAAGCCGTGGATGTTGCGAGAAACAAAGACGGTGTGCGCGGCCCGTGGACGCGAGACGGCGAAGACATCAAAACGTCACGTGCCAGCCCCTCCTATTCGACCGATTCCCTCTGCATGCTCCCCGTCCAGGTCGAAGGAAACTACGACATGCAGATGGAATTTACGCGGACGAGCGGCGACAACACGGTTTTCATGGTCCTGCCCGTAGGAATCCAGCAGGTGGCCGTGGCGCTAAGCTACAGGCACGGTGAGGCGTGCGGACTGAATCTGATCGGTGGCCGGGCTGCCAATGCAAACCCCTCGACGGTCAAGCCCGGTATGTTGAAAAACGGGAAAAAATATCTCGTGCAAGCCACCGTACAACTCCAGCGCAACATCGCGAACATCCGGGTCAGTGTCGATGGAAAACGTCTCTTCCAATGGAAAGGACTGCAATCGCTGTGTGGAGTCGCTTCTTCCTCCCGCATACGCGATTTGCACCGCCCGGGGTTAGGCGCCTGCGATAGCGAGGTAACCTTTCATTCCGCAAAGATACGGGTGACCGCAGGCGAGGGACACTTTGTTCCATCCGGGCCGGGAAAGCTGCCTTTCTCGTTTGTCAAGGGAACCGGTTACGGAACGGGCGCCAATTTTATCGACCTTGCCCCCGAAGGTGGACGCCTGGCCGGTTTCCGAATCGCCGGGGATAACAGCATTACCCACATTCAACCACTTTATAGAGTTGGAAAAGGACCTCTTGTCCCGGGCGAGTTCTACGGTTCCTTGGTCTCCACGGCCCGCGTGCCGGGTGGTTTTGGGCCGCGGAGCGGTCCGACGATACCCAAGTTCAAGGCCGACACCGCCAAGGCCGGCTACTCGGTCGGAGGGCTCACCGCCAAGGCCGCCAGCTACCGGGTTTACGGTATGCGCACCGTCTACGTCTGTGACGGAGAGAAGAAGCCCGGCGCGGAGGACCGCTACAACGGTCAGTGGTTGGGCGGTTATCCGGGCGAGGGCTCCTCCGCGGAGACCGTCACCGTTAACGCGGGTGACCGCCCCATCATCGGAATCTACGGTTCTTACGCCAGTTCTCTCGGCTCGATCGGTTTCCTTGTCGCGGAACCGGCCAAAGCGGAGTCGCCGGCCAAAGCCGACGAGCCAAGCACGGATTCTCGCCCACGCCGTCCAATAAGACCTGGCGGGCCTCCCCCACGTCGTGGTGGGGTCCATCGACCGCCAGATGCACGGCCGCCGCAAGGTCGCCCTCCCGGCATGGATGAAAAGACCCGCGAGGAACGCAAGGCCAAGCTCCGAGACCTATTGCGACGGAATCAACAGGGTGGCCGACAGGACGGTCAACAGGGGCAGCAGGGCGGCTCTGACTAAACCGGTTTAGGAACCCCTGCCATCGCAGGTGAATAATTCCGGGGAACAGATGCGAATAGTAAGGGTGTGAACGTATCGACTGCGACACCCCCCTGCGGTACTGTTGTGCCCTGATGATTCAGCAGGGACCCACTCATTCGGTTCAGGCATTTGCCCGAGGAACGTTTTCTGACAAGGCGCATCTCTTCTCACCCAGCTCCCGGGTGTATTTGGGGTCGTGCCGTAACGGTAAAGGAGCGGCGCCATGAAGCGCGAAACCCCCGGCCTGCAAGTTGCCCTGATTATCTTTGTCATGCTCACCATCGTCCTCGGAGTCACCAGCTTCATCTTCTTCAGCCAATACCGGGAAGCCGTGCTTGCAGCAAAGGCCAGCCAACAACAATCACAAGAACACCTGGCCGAAGTCCAAGCCATGTCGCAGCAAGTCGCGGCACTTAAGGACTGGATGTCCGGTCGCGAGAATATCGCACTCGATGATCTCCAAGAAGACAACGAGAAAGACATGACGAATATCGCGGCTTATCCCCAAGATATCCGTTGCTACCACACCGCACTGGCTTTTCAACAACACGCGATGGGCGATGCCAACGCCGAGTTGGTGGAGTGCAAAGAGGCCGCCCAACAACGGGACGACTACATCCAAACGTGGGAAGGAACCAAAACGCCACAAGTCGAACGACATGCCGAAGCTGCCCGAAAAGCCATGGAAGAAGCATCGGCCAGGGCAGCGGAGTTCCGGCGCCGGCGCCAAGAAATCACCGCAGAGTACAAATCCATGTACCAAGGGCTGCAAGAAATCCACCGTCGTGCCAACGCGGAAAGGGCCGAAGCCGAAAAGCGTCATGCTCAGTTGGCAAAAGCCCATGAAAAACTGACGTGGGACTACAAACTCCTTCTGGACAAGTACAAACGGCTTCTTGGCCGGCACGGCGGCGAAAAAATTCCCCAGGGAAGAGTTGTGCGTGTCAGCTCTCAACTCCGGACTGCCTGGATCGACCTGGGGCGGGCCGACTCGCTTCCACGGAGAACGGAATTCGACGTCTATCCCGGTTCGGCGTTCCAACTGGCTCCTGCCGAAAAGAAGGGTGAAATTGAAGTCACCAAGGTCCTGGAGGACCATTTGGCCGAGGCTTGCGTTACGAAGGACGAAATCAGCGACCCCATCATCGGAGGGGACAAAATCCATTCGCAAACTTGGGATCCATGATGATCGGAGTAATGACCGAAAATACCTCCGGGGCAACCCCGCTTGCGGGGGGGAGTTGTGGCGGATCGGCCGCTGGGGGATGGCGTTTTGTTGACACTTCGTCTTGATTGAGTTAAAATCACAATCAGAGTGTATTTTGAGATTTCAAGCGTTCTTCCTCGAGTCGTTTCAAAACAATTCGGGGGGCTCATCGAACCCTGCTCCCAGGTAGGTGGAGCAACGTATTTGAGCGATCAAGGAGTAGACAAGTCATGGCACGGGAAAACCAAGGTCTGCAAATCGCGTTGATCATTTTCGTCATGCTGACCGTCGTGTTAGGCGTGACAACCTTTATCTTCTTCCAGAAGTGCGATGAAGCCAACAAGAAGGCCGCCGACAACGAACAGGTGGCCAAGGAGGCTCGCGAGAATGAGGAGACGGCCAAGAAGAATTTCAGCACCCTCAGGACGTATATCGGCCTTCCCGATTCGGCCAAAGTAGACGCCATCGGAGACAGGTTCAAGAAGGACATGACGACGTACGCGGCCAACTTTCCCGAGGAGGCACAATCCTACAGCGCCGTCTTGCCTTATCTCTACAAAGTCATCGACGAGAAACTGGGAGACCTGGAAACCAGCAAGGTCAGCATTCAGAAGTGGAAGGATGATTATTCCGTTGTTCAGGCCAATGCAAAACCACAGGTCGTCAATGCTGAGAATGCCGCCAAAGCAGCGAAGGAAGACCTTGCCAAGGTGAACGCCGACTACAAGGCGCGGCGAACGGCATATCTCGGAGAACAGCAGCAACTGCGAGCACAGTTTTCAAAGGTGCGCAAGGAAGCCACGATGCAGGCTGCCCGGGCCGAAGAGCAACTCCAGGATACAAATAACCGCCTGCAAAAACTGGCGCAAATCAACCAGGCAAGATCGGACCAGCTCCGTCAGTTTCGAGACGAGACTTTCGAGGTGCCGGACGGCGAGATCCGATGGGTTAACCAACACAACGGCACCGTTTGGATCAATCGCGGGCGAGCCGACTCCCTCCAGAGACAAACCACTTTCAGCGTCTATCCCAGAGACACCAGCAATTTGACCGGCGGCGGCAAGAAAGCCTCGATCGAAGTCACGCAGATTCTCGGACCGCACACCGCCGAAGCCCGAATCGTCGAGGACAGCATGACCAATCCCGTCATGCCGGGCGACAAGATCCACACTCCGATTTGGAGCCGCGGCGAGCAACGACGGTTCGCGCTGGCAGGCTTGATGGACCTCGACGGAAACGGCAAGAGCGATCAGCACATCGTCCGCAACCTCATCACCATGAATGGCGGAGTCATCGATTCCTATATGGACGAAACCGGCAAGCCGAGAGGGAAGATGACCGTCGACACCCGGTATCTCGTTCTCGGCAAGGCCCCGGATGAAAGAAGCACCCCCGCCCAGCGAAACGGATACACCGCGATGATCGGCGAGTCCAATGAGTTGAACATCGAGCAGATATCTCTCGGCGAACTGTTGAATCAAATGGGGTGGAAGAACCAGTCTCCGGTTACCCGCTTCGGCCGCGGGGGCACTCCCGTCCGGCTCAAGCCGCCCGAGGGGGTTCCCAGGGTATCCACCGGGACCGTCAGCGAACTGTTCCGCAACCAGAATGCGCCCCCGGCCAAGCCGGTCGGCCGCGGTGGTGCGTACTAGGCTTTGTCGGAAAACGGTAGCCGCGCTCGCCAGAGCGTGGTTGGCAAGTGCCAATCTCTCGCAAAAGGAGGGTCTCCACCGTCTGGCGACGGTGGCTACACGCCGTTTTCCGACAAAGCCTAGGAGTCGAAAAACTCCGTCTGTTGGACTTTTGAAAAGGGGGCAGGGCGATTCTGGGAGAATGTGCCCGCACTTCTATCCCTTCCAGGCGAAAGCCCGTCTCCTTTTTCGAGTTTTGCCGGGGGCCTTGATTTTCCAACTCGTTTGAGGTCTGATAGTGAACAGCGGGAAAACAATGCCCCCCTCTGCAATAGCTGCGCCACCACCGCCCGAATAACCGATAGCCACCCGCAACCCCATACACACGAGGGCCACCATGCCGATTCCGATGACTGCAACCGAAGTCCTGGACCGTGAATTTCTTGCGGTCCGGAAAAGGTTGATTGACATCGCCGCGATGCTCGACCGGATCGACCGCGCCGAGGGTCCCACCCCGGACGATCCCCGAATCGAGGGGATCCGCCGGAGCCTGGAGATCCTGGCCGGCGAGAAACCCGATCGGGCCGAGCAACTCCAACTTCTCTTCTCGCTGCCTTACGAGGAGAACTGGCGAACCGAGTAGAATCCCGGCGGGCGCCGCGCGGAAGCACCGGGGTGTCTTCCCTGGCTTACGCACGGGGTCCACCTGATATCCCCCAATCTCTCAACGAAAGCATCCACAACCATGGACTTCATCGATCCGCACATTCACATGGCCGCGCGAACCACCGACGACTTCAAACGGATGGCCGAGATGGGCTGCGTCGTCGTCGGCGAGCCCGCCTTCTGGATGGGTTACAACCGCAGCGGCGCCAACAGCTTCTACGACTACTTCCGCCAGTTGACCGAGTGGGAACCCGCGCGGGCCGCCAAGTACGGCATCCGGCACTACTGCTGGATGGGTATCAACGCCAAAGAGGCCGAAGACGTCGAGTTCTCCAAAGAGGTCATCGCCATTCTGCCCGAGTTCCTCGAAAAGCCCAACGTGCTGGGCGTCGGTGAGATCGGATTGAACAAGAACACCCGTAACGAGGTCACCACGCTCGAACGGCTCATCGAATTGGCCATGAAGACAAACGAGCAGATGCTCTTCCACACCCCGCACCTGGAGGACAAGTACAAGGGCACCCGGATGATCCTCGACATGCTTCGCTCTGATAGCCGGGTAGACCACACGCGGGTGTGCATCGACCACTGCGAGGAGCACACGATCCGCCTGGCGCTCGACGAGGGCTACTGGGCCGGCATCACGCTCTATCCGGTGACCAAGGCAACACCCGAGCGGGCGATTGATATGGTCGAGATCTACGGGGGCGACCGGGTGCTGGTCAATTCGTCGGCCGACTGGGGCCCGTCCGATCCTTTTGCCGTCCCGGCCGTCATCTTCGAGATGCGCCGCCGCGGGCACCCGGAATCGCTCATCCGGCAGGTCGTCTACGACAACCCGCTGAAGTTCTTCCGCCAGAGCCGGAATTTCGACTACACGCCGAGAGGGTGAGAAGTAGATTTAAGCCACATACCAAGAGGTCGAGAGGTAAGAAGTACTCAGTACTCAGTACTCAGTACTTTGTATTCAGTGCCTCGCACTCGAGTTTGAAGGAGATCCCCATGTTGCGTCTGCGCTTTCTGATCGCCGCTGCCGCCGTCGCCGCCATTGTTACTCTCGCGTCGGACTCGCCGGCCAAACCGGCTGGAGACAAGGCCCAAGCCAAGAAGGCTCAAGACAAGAAACCGCAACAGAAGAAAGCAGCCGCGGGCAAAGACAAAAAGGCGAAAGACAAAAAACCCCAAGACAAGAAAGCGGGCCAGCAAAACAAGAAGCCCAAAGCCGCTCCCCAGAAATTCGACAATCCGGTCGGCAAGAAGTTCAAGGACCTCGACAAGGACAAGAACGGTTTCCTGTCGATCGAGGAAATCTTCGGTGCCATGCCCAAGCGCGGTGCGATCCAGCGCGACGTCTTCGAGGCCGCCGACCGCGACGGCAACGACTGGATGACCCCGCAGGAGTTCGTCCTCCTGCAGCGCATCCTCGTTGCCGGGCCCGAAAAGGTCCTGGGCAAGAAAGGCGGAAAGAAACCCGCCGCAAAGAAGGGCGCCAACAAGAAAGCCGGCCACGCCCCCAAGAAGAAGCGACGCGGCAAACGCGGAAAGCGGCGGCAATAACCCCGTGCAATATCGATTGCCGGGCGGGTTTGAGGGGCATACACGCAACCGCTACCACACTGCTGGACAAGCCAGCAGTGGCACCCGCGCGGCTATACCCCAACCATCCCCAACGCCATTTTGTCATGGGGGCAGGGTGACCGCCCCCGGAGCGATCCTCAGGGTGACCGTCGCTTTGGCAATTGGCGTGCGAGGGCCCAAGTCGATGCCGAAACGCCAGGGTTGCTGCTTGGTGCGGACGTCTTCGAGTATCTCGACCGGCGTGATTCGGTAACGCAACCCGCCGGTATCGACGAAGACCACCACGTCACCCACGTAGATCTTGTGCCCGGAGATCTTTGTGTCGCTGTCGAACGTAATGAAGGCCGTTCCGAAGTGTTGTGGGCTCTCAAACTCCACCTCGTCGATCACCGTCAACTCGCTCAGCCCTTTGCGCGAGTAGATGAAGGTGCGATGGAGTTTCTTCAGGCCCTTCACTTTATACGCCGATGCGATGTCGAAGACGATTGTGTCGGTCTCGTCGGTGAACTCTTTCCGGAGGACCTTGCCGGCGGCCGATCTGCCCGTGCGCTGCATCTGTCCGGCGACCAGCGGGACGGGGTGGCCGAAGGAGTTGAGCACGATGCTGTCATAGCGTTTCGAGCTGAACGTTCGGGCCGTGTAGACCTCCGCGCCGGGATCGACCAGCGGCGTTGATTTGCCAATTGCGACGAGATAGGTACCCACGTCGTTGTGGTTGTGATGTTCTGCGTTGTGGCCGCCTTTGATCGCGACGCCCAAAGCACCATTCTGTCCCGGCTTCGGGCGGCAAATCAGCACGCCGGCGTCGGGAAACCAACTCCGCAACGAGTCGGCGACCGGCTTGCCGTCAACCAGGGCGACGTCCATCGCCGAGTTGTCCCACCCGAAAAGTCCCAACGCGAACAGCCGCTCCGACGGCCCGATCTTCAGCCCCAGGCCCTCGCGTTCGAACTGCTTCAGCCCAAACCCGAACCGGCGGCTCAGGAACGCCACAAACGGTGCGTACGGTTGCGAGCCGGGCGTGCAATCGGCAAACGCCGGATAGACGCCCGGAAGAATCTCCATGCTCGGGGCGAACCAGGCGTCCTTCTTGACCCGCGGGTCGGCGAACATATCGACCTTCCCGTCGGTCGCCTGGTAGACGGTCTCGGCCAGCATCGTGTAGTGGCCGAAGCCGTAGTTCCAGTAGCCGACGCCCTCGCTGCAATACCCGTCGGGGGTGAAGCCTCGCAAGAAGTTTTGGACGTACATCTCCGCGGCGGCGATGAAAAACGCCCGGCGCTTCGGGTCCTCGATCATCGCCTGGGCGGCCCCGTTGACGCCGGCCAGGCAGACGGCGTTCCAGTTGTTCGTTCCCCGCAGCCACCAGAGCCCCGGCTTGCCGGTCTTCAAGGCATTCTCGAACGGCGTGAAGGTGCGACGCTCGAGTTCATCGCGGACCAGCTTGCGTGTCTTCGGGCTGAGTTTTTCGCCGAGCCAGTAGTAGGCGGTTGCCATGTTCCAGGACTCCCCGGCGACGCGGAGATCGATTCCGTTCGCCTCGCCGCGGAAATTCCGCAGGCTCCGATCGTGGGCCGGCAGCACCCAGGTCTTTTCAGAACAGACGGCCGCGATCGACTCTTCGATGGCCGGGAGGAAACGGCCTTTGTTCTCGACACACTCTGCCAGCACAAAGACGGGCATCCGCCCGTGGCGCTGACTCAACACGCGCTGGCAACGCGTCCGGTTGCCCGTCTTCGAGAAGTCGAGGAACAACTCGTCGGTCAGTTCCGGGATCGGTTCTTTGAGCAGGTTTTCGGCGCGTCGTATCACTTCCCGAAACTCGGGCAATTTGGCGGCCTGCTCCCATGCCTTTCGGTCGGTAATCTTCGGCCCGACGCCACGCGGTTTTTCGGGGAGCATCTTCGTGATCTCATCAACCCGGGCCGGATCGGGGACATTCGCCGCGATGGCGATTGCAGACGGAAGGGCGAGAAGCAGCAAACACGCGGTGGGGAAACGGCAGGACATGGTCGATTCTCCGTTGGGCTGGAGCCGTCGTGCCGACGGCTGCTAAACACTGCCAGCGCCGAAATGCCTCATGACGATCTCGAACACGCCGGTGTCGTTGACGCTCAGGCCGGGAAGGACGGTCGGATCGGATGACAGCAGCACCGCGTGCTGTGACGGATCGACCGCCGCCGCGCCGTGCGAACCGTGGATCAACGTTGCATCCAACGGGATGGTCTTCGTGGCGGGGTCAAAGTGCAACTCTACCGGATCGTAGCCCGGCTTGCGATGGATGTCAACGGTCCGGGCGTATCCGGGCGCACGGTCGTCCGAGAGCCACCAGTAGTAGGCCTGCCAACTGTTGGGCGTCGAAACAAGGACCGCCTCGCCGCTTCGGGGGTGATCGAGCCCGTATCGGGCGAGCCCGTCGCCGGTGAGCACCTCCGCGATGCCCTCCCGGCCGGAGAACACGTCGGCCACGCGGGCCGCGGTCTGCGGATCGCCGTCGGTGAAGACGTGGCTGAACTGGTGATCGACCATCGCCCAGGCCTTGCTCGCGGCCAGATCAAGATGCTCGCCGTCGTCCTCTTCGCGCACGGCCAGCAGCCCGGCGTCGCGGAGCACGCGGTTGGGATAGCAGACGTGATCGACGGGCGTGATGGCGTACTCCCCGGCCACGAGCCAAAACGGATCGCCGCCGTATGCCTCCTGCATCCCGGCGAAGAGCTTCTCCAGCAAGTCGTCCAGCTCGGCTACTGCCTTGACCGCGGCTTCACTATCAGGTCCGGTCCGCTGGGCGGCGTAATCGAGTTGCGGCAGGTAAATATAGAAGAAATCGGGCCGGTATTGCCTCGCGGCGAAGACGGCCGAATCGGCAATCCACCGGCTCGATGGAATCCCGGCCATCGGCCCCCAAAAATGTTTTAGCGGAAAATGGCCGAACTCGTCGCGCAACGTGCCGTACATCTCGGTCGGGATCGTATAGCACCAGAGCGACTCGGAACCGTCGGGGTTGTGGATCGGGGCGGGCGTGCAGACGTAGTCCGCCTTGCAGCCCTTGCTGTGCAGCGGGAACCAAACGGCGGAGGTAAACCCGTGCTTTGACAGCATCTCCCAAATCTGCGGTTCCTCGATGCAGTCGTTCGGCGAGGTCCACATCTCGACCTGCTGATTTTCACGCCAGTAGAAGCCGTTGGCCACCACGCCGTGTTCCGAGGGCAGCTTGCCGGTCGTAATATTGGCCTGGACCGGACAGGTTACGCAAGGAAAGCTCGGCACCAGGTCCGCGATGCCGCCGCCGGCCATCCGGTCCCTCAGCTTCGGCATCGACTCGACGTCTTTTTCCCGCAAACCGGGAATGGTGAGGTAAATCGTTTTCTTAGTCATGGCAAGTAGTGAGTGGTGCGAGTACTGAACATTGAACACTGAGTACTGAGTACTGAGTACTGAGTCGTGATTCGTCAAGAGCGTCTTGTCGTATCAGAAAAGCCGCCGCACTGCGTGCGGGGGTTCTTGCTTCACACTTACTCCCCCGTTTCTGTTTCGTATTCTCTCCGGAACCAATACGCCGTCGCTAGCCGGACATCATCGGCTCGAGGAACTCGAACGCCCTGCGTGCCGCTTGCGGGGCCTCGTGACTGTGCCGGCTCAGCTCGACATAGACGCCGCCATTGTAACCGACTCTCGCCAGGGCCGCAAGCACCGGCGGGAAATCGATCTCACCCTCGCCGAACATCAGGTGCTCGTGTACCCCGGCCCGCATGTCTTCGATATGGACGTTCGCCAGGCGCTCCACCCAGCGTTCGATCACCGGGGCGATCGGCGTCTCGCCCTGGCACTGAAGGTGGCCGACGTCAATCGTCAACCGGAAGTTGTCGGCATCTACCCGTTGGAGCAACTCTTCATAGCGTGCCATCGAATCGATGAACATGCCCGGCTCCGGCTCGAAGGCAATCGTCACGTCCCGCTCCGTCGCATATTTGAGCGTTTCCCGAAGCCCCCCGGCGAGCCGGTCCATGGCTTCGTCTTCTAAAATCGCGTCCCGCAACACGCCCGACCAAAGCGACACGCAATCGCTCCCAAGCGCGGCGGCACAATCGATGGCGTGCTTGTAGAAGTCAATCCGCCGCTCTGGCCCGGCCGATAACAACGTCGGCTCGTGCTTCCGGCGCGGGTCCAACACGAAACGCCCGCCGGTTTCGATCACCGATCGCATTTCGTGCCGCTGCAACATCTGCTTCAATCGTTCGATCTGGTGTTTGCAGTCTTCGCCCGGCGGCCACAAGGTCCCGTGATCGATCGTAATCGCCACGCCCCGGTAGCCGATCTCCGCCAACAGCTCGACCGCGTCGAAGGGGTCGTGATGGGCAAGGCCGTTGGTGTTGTATCCGAGGAACATGAGGTGTGGTGAGTAGTGAATCGTGGATAGAAGCTGTTATTTCAACTTCTTACTTCCTGCTCTCTGCTTTCTGCTTTTCTACGTGGAATCGATCCATTGTCCGAGCACCATTGCAGGCAGCAACAACATCAGGATCAGCACGGTTGCCAGCATGGCCTGCTGGTTCGAGCGGCCCGCGTAACACGCGAGGCAGACGGCGGCATCGAGCATGATCAGCGATAGAATGCACATCTTGACCGCTATTTGCACCAGGAGCGGTTTGGGGTCGAAAACCGCCAGGAGACACCGCCAACCGATCAGCGCGCCGAGGACCCCGATCAGAAGCGGCCAGCCGTGCGGCTTGACCCCCCGGATCACCGAGCCGTCCACATACGGGAGGCAAGCCAGCATCGCGATTCCCGACATCATTACAACCAGGGCCAACGCAAGTTGCAGGCGGTTGCTCTGGCGGGCCTCGGTTCTTGCAAACCAGGTGACGCCGATGATGTAGACCCCGATGCCACCGGCAATGAGCCAATAGGGCAAGGACAATGATTGGCGGGCGACACTCATTCCCAGCAGCACGTTCAGCATCCGGCACGCGCCCATGACGACCGGTCCGCCGAGCGTTCGTTTTGCCACGGCGTTGTAGAGAACAACACACCCGGCCAACAGCGCGGCCACGCCGACCGGGCGGAAGTTGCCCTCCAGAATTCCCGCCCCGCACGCCGGCGCCAGGGCCAAAACCAGCAGCATCCAACCAAGTCCCCTGGCTGCCGAAACCGAAATCCGCCCCGAAGGCAAAGGCCGCTCGGGGCGATCCACCGCGTCGCGCCGATAGTCGAATACGTCGTTGAGCACCACTCCCGAAGCATACAGCAGGCTCGACGTGGCGACCAGCAACCCCAGCACCCAGGCGTCTACCGGCTTAGCGACCGCGTGAACCACCAAGAACCCCATGGCCACGTCGGCCATCGCCGTGAAGATGTTCGGCAGCCGCACCAACTGGAGGTAGGCAACCGGGGTCGACCGGCTACGGGGGCGCACGTGGCCGTTATCTCCATTGCTCATGTGTCGTTCTCGGCGGGTTGCGATACCTTGGCGATAATCGGCTCCAAAAAATCTCTTGCCTCCCGGCCCGCATCGTCCGGACTGTCGATGTACGGGTACAGCTCGACGGTCACCCATCCCTCGTAACCGGTCTTGGCGATCTCGCTCAAGACGGCGGGCAAGTCGATCGCCCCCCGACCCGGGATGAGATGGTCGTGTTTCCGGCTCGCTGCGATGTCTTCGATGTGATAGTGCTTGGTGTGCCGGGCCATTTGGGGGATCCACTTCTGCGGATCCTGGCCCACGCAGAACGCGTGGCCGATGTCGAAATTCAAACCCACCCACGGCGAATCCACGCGGCCGGCAAACTCCTCGTACTGTTCGAACGTCTCGATCATCAACTCCGGCTCCGGCTCGATCAGCAGCAACACTTCAAGTTCCTCGGCCACTTCAACACAGGGCATGAACTCCTCGTAGAACATCTCGGCGGCATCGTCCCACGAGCGGTCGCCCAAGGGCCCACCCGGCTCCGTCTGGATCGACGGGCTGCCGAGTTCCTTGGCAAGGTTCAACGCCCGCCGAGTGTGCTCGCGGCGGATGGCCCGATAGTGCGGATCGGGCTCGACCCACGACGGGTGCCAATACGGCTGGCGAGGATCGGCCACGCCCCGCATCATGAACCCGTTGATATTCGAGATGGCAAGCCCATATTCTTCCAGGCAATCGCGAATGGCCTGTTTCGACACATCGAGCAACCCGGCCGGCCAGGCGTGCGGCACGTCGGCAAGCAACTCCAATCCCGCATACCCCAATGCTGCGATACGGGCGATGGTCTCCGCGATCGGGAAATCCGTGTAGGCGTTGGAACTGTAGGCGAGTTTCATGCCGGGATTGGGGGGCTGGGGACTGGGGCCATGGTACGGCGAGTTCCAAAAACCCCCGTACTGCGTGCGGCGGTTCTACACATTGACAACTACAAATTGCCGGAGCCTTAATCCGGGGGGCAAAACCAGTCTGGCACTCGCGTTGTCTGGCCCTTTCCCTTGGAGTATAATCCCCCGTGGTCTACTGCGGGAGGAGATACTTCGATAATAGAGAGCCATGGACGGGATTCGCATAGGAATTGGCCACGATACGCACCGCCTTGGGCCCGGCGGGCCACTCCGGTTAGGGGGCATCGACATACCTCATAACAAGTCGGCCATCGGACACAGCGACGGTGATGTCCTAATCCATGCCGTGATTGACGCCCTGCTTGGGGCCGCTGCGCTGGGGGATGTCGGCCAGATGTTTCCCGATACCGATCCGGCGAACAAGGGTCGCGACTCGGCCGAAATGCTCGAAGCCGCGTGCGAAGCGATTGCCGCGGTCAGCTGGAAGGTCGGCAACATCGATTGCATCGTCCATGCCGAACGCCCCAAGCTGCTGCCCCACCGCCAGGCCATCCGCGAGCGGCTGGCCGGGATCCTCGGCATCGAGCCCGAGTGCGTTGGCCTCAAGGGCAAGACCGGCGAGCAGATCGGACCCATCGGACGCGAAGAGGCCGTCACCGCACAGTGCGTGGCGCTGTTGATACGGAAGTAACCGCTATCCCTCAGGCAGCAGGACCGGCTGAAGCCGGCACTGCGAACACCTCAACAACCACTGTTTATCATCCACCAAAAACTCCCATGATGCGAGTCTACAATACTTTAACAAGATCCAAGGAAACGTTCGAACCGGTCCGGCCAGGCAAGGTGGGTATCTACCTGTGCGGACCGACCGTTTACAAGCCGAGCCACATCGGGCACATGGTCGGCCCGGTCATCTTCGACACGATCAAACGCTACCTGGTCTACTCCGGCTACGACGTCACGCTGGTGGTCAATGTAACGGACGTCGATGACAAACTCATCGATCGATCGAATGAGTGCGGTGTGCCGATGCCTCAGTTGGCCAAGGAGATGACTGCCGACTACATGAAGTGTCTCGATACGATGGGCATCAACGGCGTGGACCACTTCCCTTACTGCACCGACCACATGCAGCACATCATCGACCTGACGAAGTTGCTGATCGATAAGGGGTTCGCGTATGAGGCCGGTGGAGACGTCTACTTCGACGTGGGAAAGTGCTCGTTCTACGGGAAACTCAGCAATCGTTCGAAAGACGAGCTGCAGGGCGACGGCGGCGGCACGGCATCGCGAAAACACTCGCCGGCCGACTTCGCGCTGTGGAAATCGGCCAAACCGGAGGAGCCGTCCTGGGAAAGCCCCTGGGGCCCGGGCCGACCGGGATGGCATATCGAGTGTTCCGCGATGAGCAAAGCCATTCTTGGCGAGACGTTCGACATCCACGGCGGCGGGCTCGATCTCGTTTTCCCGCATCACGAGAACGAAGTTGCCCAGAGTGAATCGGCCCATGGAAAACCGATGGCGAAGTACTGGATGCACAACGGCTTGATGCAGGCTTCCAGCGAAGTGGGCAAAGTCGGGGGGCGCGCAACCCGCCTCGCCGAGGGCGATCAAGAAGCGCAGGAACAGGGAAAGATCGCCGGTCGGCATGGCGCGCAATCCTTCCTCACCCTCTTGGAAGAGGAGGGTTTCCAGCCGGAACTCATCCGGTTCTTTCTGCTGAGCACCCATTATCGGAGGCCCATTGATTTTGGCGTCGAGCGAATTCGAGAGGTCGGAACAGGCCTGGACGCTTTCTATCGCTTCTTCCAACGCTACCAGCGGGTTACCGGGGAAACGGTCTACGACATCACGCCGCCGGCAAAGCGCGAGGAGGGCGATTTTGTGCCCGGCGAAGACCCGATCCTCCAGGCCGTCGCTGACGGGCGCGACAAGTTCCTCGACGCCATGGACGACGATTTCAACACGGCCGGCGGCATCGCGGCACTGTTCGATCTGGTCCGCGGGCTCAACAAGCTCGTCGACGACGAAAATCTCGAAGAACCGGCCAAACGGGACGCCGCCAAGCTTGAAGCACTCAAACAGGGCGTGACGACGCTCCGCGAGCTATCGGCCACGCTCGGGCTCTTCCGCCGACCGCCGCAGGAAACCTCCGCCGGTGATGACGAACTGATCGGCAAGCTGATGGACCTGCTGATCCAGATGCGGGCCGACGCCCGAAAGGGCAAGGATTTCGCCACCGCCGACCGGATCCGCGATTCGCTGAGTGCGATCGGTGTGAAACTGGAAGACCGCCCCGGAGGAACGGAGTGGGGCGTGGAGTGAGTAGGATCTTACATAAAGCCGCGACCGGTGGTCGCGACGAGCGTCTGTAATAGCGTTGCATTCTCGTATTCTCATGAGCGCAGTGGCATGTCCGACATTCGCATCCTCGGCATCGACCCCGGCTTGAATATCACGGGATACGGAGTGCTGGAGATTGCAAACGGCAAGCCGAAGCTCTGCGAGGCGGGCGTCGTGCGCGGGAAGACCCGCGGCTCGCTGGCTGGCCGAGTTCTCGAAATCCACGACGGCATTACCGACGTGATATCGAGCTTCCACCCGGCGGCCGTGTCGCTCGAAGAGCTGTATTCCCACTACAAGCGTCCGAAAACGGCAATTCTGATGGGCCATGCCCGGGGCGTGATCTGCCTGGCGGCGGCCCAGGCCGGCGTGCCGGTGGCCAGCTATTCGGCTACCCAGGTGAAGAAGATTCTGACCGGATCGGGCCGTGCCCCGAAGTCGCAGGTACAGCAGGCAATCATGAACGAGCTGGGGTTGGCCCAAGTCCCCGACCCCCCGGACATCGCCGATGCCCTGGCCATTGCGCTTTGCCACTATTATCTTAAGGACAAACCCAGTGAGTTGAAGAAGTAGTAGTAAAAAAGCAGAAACTCCCCCGATCCATGATCACAAGAATCACCGGCCGGTTGATCGCCCTGAAAGACGACGTGCTGACGCTTCGCGTCGGCCCGTACGAACGCGAGGTCCTAATCCCCGAGTTCACCCGCCGGCAATTGCAGGGCGAGCTGAACCAGGAGGTCAGCCTGCACACAATCGAGTATCTCGAAGGCAACCCGATGCAAGGGCGGCTCACGCCGCGGGTCGTCGGCTTCCTGACCGAAGCGGAACGCGAGTTTTTCGAGCTATTCTGCTCGGTCGACGGCGTGGGCGTGAAGAAGGCGCTCCGGGCGATGGTCCGGCCGGTCCGCGAGGTCGCCGTGGCGATCGAGGAGCAGGACTCGAAGCAGCTCAGCGCCCTGCCGGGTATCGGGCCCGCAACCGCGGAGCGGATCATCGCCAAGTTGCGCCGCAAGGTACCGAAATTCGCCCTGATGGTCGCCCGGGCGGAGGTAAAAACCGAGATCGCGCCGGACGTCGTTTCGCAGACTTTCGAGGTGCTCCGCGGCCTGGGCCATAGCGAGGCCGACGCCCGGCGGTTGCTCGACGAGGCCCTCGCGTCGAAAAAGAAGTTCAAGGACGTCCAGAGTCTGTTGCAGGCGATCTATCAGCAAAGTCACCAGGATTAGTGGGTGGGTGGCGGGTTGCCAAGCCGCGGGCGGCCGGGTAGGATGGAGCGCAAGCGTGCTCTTCGAGGTCCGTTGACAGCCAATCGTTTTCAGTTGATCCAGACATGCCCGAACTCACCGGTAACGAACCGACGTTCCAGGACGAGGCCCTCGGGGTCCACGCCCGCGCGTGCGAATACTGCGGATCGCCGGTCGAGGCGTTCGACAGGTTTTGCCCTGCCTGCGGCGGGGAACAACCGGCCGCGGCGGAAATGGTCGTCGAAGCGGAAGTCGTCCAGAAGCATTTCCGGTGCAAAAACTGCGGGGCGGAGGTCGGCGTCGATCCCGACCAGCGGAGCTACGTCTGCCCCTTCTGCGATTCGACCTACGTAGTCGAGTTCGACGTGAAGGAGACGGACCGCCAGCCGCCCGAGTTCGTCATCGGCTTCGGCGTGACCGAAGAACAGGCCCTGGCGAAGTTCCGCGAGTGGATCAAGCAGGGCAACTGGTTCCGGCCGGGCGATTTGAAATCGGCCCGGATCGAGGACAAGCTCAAAGGCGTCTACCTGCCGTTCTGGTCCTTCTCGATGCTGGCCGAAAGCTCCTGGTCGGCCGACATCGGCGAATATTGGTGGCGGACCGAGACATACACGACCACCGACAGCAAGGGCAAGACGGTCACCAAAACGCGGCGGGTCCGCGAGACCGAATGGTGGGACTTAAGCGGCAACCACCATCACTACTACAGCGGCTACCTCGTCTCCGGCAGCCGCGGGCTCGCGCAGCGCGACGCCGATCGGATCAAGCCCTTCCAGCTTCCGGCGATGAAGCGGTACGAGCCCTACTTCCTCGCCGGCTGGCTGAACGAGGAATACTCGATCCGCCGCGATGAAGCACTGGAAACCTGCAAGCAGGAATTCTTCCGACGCGAGGAGCGGAACGTGGCCTCGCACCTGCCGGGCGATACCCACCGCGGGCTCCGCGTCCACACCCAATTCAGCGACGTCAATTCCGATCTGGTGCTGCTGCCGGTCTATCTGCTGAGCTACCGCCACCGGGAGAAGCTGTTTCGTTTCATGGTCAACGGCCAAACGGGCAAGGTCGCCGGCGACAAGCCGCTCTCGATCACCAAAATCCTCGCAGCCGTGGGCGCGGGATTGGCGGCCGTGTTGCTCGTGGTGCTGTTGATCGCGTTGCTGGGAGGGGCGTAGCCATGGCCGATGCGACGTCCCGCTGCGAAGTCTGCAACAGTCTGATCGACGAGGAAGACCTGTTCTGCGCCAATTGCGGCACCGAGGCGCCGAAGCGTGAAGAGTCGCACGCCCCGGGCACGACACGCCAGTCGACGCACAACTTCGAGTGCTCCGGTTGCGGGGCCTCGATGAGCTTCGACCCGACCGCCGGGAGTCTCCGCTGCCCCTTCTGCGGTTCGCTCGACATGGTGCAGCAGAAGGACGCCAAAATCCTTGCGCCCGAGAAGGTCGTCCCTTTCACGGTCGGCCGCGACGAGGCCGACGCCGAAATGCGGAAGTGGCTCGGCAACGGTTTCTTCCGGCCGGGCGATCTGGCGCGCCAGGCCGCCGTCGTGAAAATGACGCCCGTCTACGTCCCCTATTGGGTCTTCGACGCCCGGACGCACACCCACTGGACCGCCGACACCGACCAGACGCCGGCGGGCGCCCGGGGCGACTGGTACCCCATGTCGGGCGAGCATCACGGCGACTACTCGAACCTCCTGATCGGGGCGAGCGGCGCGCTGAGCCCGGCCGAGACCTCGGCCCTCTGCCCGTTCGATCTGGCCGAGGGCGTGCCGCCCGACGAGGCCGATCTGGAAAGCGTCACCGTCGAGCAGTTTTCGGTCCCCCGCAAGTACGCCCGTCCGCTGGCCCGGAGCAGCCTCGAACAGCTCGAAGCCCGGGCCGCCGACGACAAGTACGTCCCCGGCCGGTCGCGGAACGTCCACGCCAACGTCCGGATCGAGTCGATGTCGAGCGAGCCGGTCCTGCTGCCCGTCTGGATCATGGCATATCGCTATCACGACCGGGTATTCCGTTTCCTTGTCAACGGGCAAACCGGCCGGGCAACCGGCGAGGCGCCGTTCTCTTGGAAGAAGCTCCTGCTGATCATCGCCGCGGCGATCATCGCGCTGCTAATGCTGCTGGCGTGTCTGGGCGTTTTCGGTCTGGCGGCGGCCGCCGCGTCGCGCCCCGGCTCGGACCAACAATTGTGCGAAATCCGGCCTCGTGCGGATTCCGCCCACACGGCCGGGGTCCGACTCCGGGACGTAAGTCCTTCTTCCACAACGACTTACGGCAACCGGAGCCCTGGGGCGCCGCCGGGATTTTCCGCTTTGTGCGGCGTTGTAACCTCTTGGCCCACAATGGGTTA
>CAZJRB010000102.1:0-27809 GCA_964547995.1 uncultured Planctomycetaceae bacterium
CTGGGAGCCAATCCGGTACGGAATCGGCGAACAGCCCCGTGAAGGCAACAAAGACAAAGAAGGAACAAAGGAAGGCGAACTACAATGACAATTCGCGTCTACCGTTCGTGGCAGCATGTTGTGCTGTTCGTGGCCAACGGGTAGTTCGTTGGGAAGTAAGCCAGCGGCGTGCCAAGAATCGAGTAACCTGATACAATGAGCCGCAGCGCGGTGGCCCTTCAATGAATAATCGGCTGGTTGTCGGAGTCCCGAAATCATGGCAGGCGGTAGAAGGGTTCGGCCCGAACGACTGAACGAACTGCTGGGGGCGCAGGAATACTGGCTTGCACGCCATCTAAAGAGAAACAACCTGAGTCTGTTTTCGCGTCCATCGCCCGTCAAAGGGTGCTTTGAGCAGATCGAGATTGCGGGAGATCACGGCGAGGATGATAGCGGATGCGTCTTTGCTCGTGTAAGCATCGTCCCTGGTGCGACACAATATCGCGGTATGTTTGAAGACGAGTTCGTTTTTGAAATGTCGTTGCGTAGAGAATCGCGCATCAGCGAATGGGAACAGCGACTTGTGGAGGAAGCCATCCCGAAGAGTCGGGAACTGGCACGCCAAGCGGGGCCAGAGCTTCTCAGAAAGACAGCACGGGCACAGAAAGCGGCGAGTTTCTATCTTGCGTGCTTGCCCGAACACATCGACAACCTTGAAGCCTACTGGACGGCCCAGAGAAGCGACGCGACGGACGAGCAGCGTGCCCAGGCGAAGTACAGTTTGCGCACCTCCGTGCTGAGTCTTGATGCCAAGGACGACGATGATGGCGATCGGATCTTCTGGACATACCAGATCGCAGCATATGCTATCGTCCTCAACAGCGAAAAGGCCCTTCGAGCAGGTTTCTTTGCAGCAGGAACCGATCCCCATGAAGAAGACGATCTGGCGTGGTGCTTCCAGATCATGGCCAGTCGCATCTACGGCGAAGAAGGTTGGCAGTTTATGGTGGGCTACAATTCGTTGGATCGAGTATGATGGCTGTTGTGCTGTTCGTGGCCAACGCGGAAGCGGGATTGGCAGGATGTTGTGCTGTTCGTGGCCAACGGGTAGGATACGGCCATGACACTTCGATTGGTGGCACTGCTTACGAGCGTGGTTCTGGTGCAGGGGGTGTATGCCGAGGTTCCAGGTAAACAAACCTTTCAGCTTTGGACCGGACCGGAGATTCCATCCGATGTTCAGAAGATACCGTTTGTCGAAGGGATTGAGCATCGAACAATTCATGACGCGCGGCAATCGAACTACAAGTTCCTGCACGGGGCGGCAATCATCCGATACAAGGGCACCTTCTTCGCGCATTGGGCCAACAGCCCAAGGGACGAGAATTTCCCCAGGGAAACACTGCAAGGCCGCCGTGCAAAAGACGCGTTGAGGAACTGGACGGCTGTGGAGGTAATCGGGACCGGGTTTGATGGCCCGGAACGTCACAGCCACGGCGTGTTCCTCGAGCATGAGGGGCAGCTGTGGACGTTTGCCGCAAGGTTCGGTCGCGGCACAGAGGGCCGGAGGTTTCCGGGCCTTAAGGCGGAAGCGTTTGTGCTCAATGAAGAAGCGGACCGGTGGGAGTCCCGTGGGATTGTCATGCACAACTGCTGGCCCTGCGACGAGCCCGTGCGGATGGAAAGCGGTGACTACATCACCGGCGGGCAGGACAAGGATGGTTTGCCCGTCGTGGCAATCAGTCACGGTGATGATCTGACTCGATGGAAATCTGTTCTCATTCCGTATCCTGCGGAACTGAAACCGTCCTTTGCCGAAACAACGGTTTGGGCTGAAGGTAAACGCGTGGTTGCCGTGATTCGCGGCGGTCGCGATGTCGCATGGGTGGCAACCAGCGACGATTCCGGGAAGACATGGAACGAGGCGCTGCCAAGCAACTTTCCCATGCCCCGGGCCAAGGCATACCTCGGCAAGCTCAAGACAGGGCAGTTATACCTCCTTTCGAACCTCCGGAATCGCGACACGTTGGTGATTTCAGTTAGCCGCCCCGGAGAAATGACGCTGTCGTCGTTGTGGCGCATTCGCCACGGCAAATCTGTTCCGCCGCGATTCCAGGGCCGGGCCAAAAGCAAGCAATGGTCGTATCCCTACGGCTACGAATGCGGCGGCAAGCTCTACATCGTCTATTCGATTGGAAAAGAGGATTGCGGCCTTTCTGTCCTGCCGGTTAAATCGCTCACGCCCACGGCTAACCGGCGGAAGTCGGGGGCGAAGTAGGCCAAGCCGAAGCGGGCCAGGCAGCTGGCGTGCCAAGAAGTCGGCAGGATGTTGTGCTGTTCGTGGCCAACGGGTTGGATGTGGGCAGGATGTTGTGCTGTTCGTGGCCAACCGGTAGGGAAGTGGGCGAAGCGTGTTCGGATGCAAAGTGGGCCAAGAATCGGGCAGGATGTTGTGCTGGAAGCGACGTGGGCCAGCAGCGGGCAGGATGTTGTGCTGTTCGTGGCCAACGGGTTGGATGTGAGGTGGGCCAACGCGGAAGCAGGATTGGCAGGATGTTGTTCTGTTCGTGGCCAACGGGTAGGCTTGGGGGCCAGGGCGCCGGGGGCCAACGCGGCAGAACCGAGCATGCTGTTGTGCTGTTCGTGGCCAACCGGTTGCTTGGGGGCGAAGCATGTTGCCAGCAATCGTTTGCGTCGTGTCATCATTTCTCGAAAGCCATGACCTCAACCAGATGTCTACCGGGGTTGGCGGAGTTGTGGGTCTGCGTTACGCGGATGTAGCGAGCCTTCTTGGGTTCAAACGTGCAGGTGTAGCCTTTGGATGTGGACGGTTTCTTGTTCTCGCGCAGATCAGCTGCCATCTCCCACTTCTCGGCGTCCAGGGATGTCTCGACCGTGAAGCCATAGTGGCGCCCGTCGCCGTAATAGCCGACCACGATCACACGACCCACAGACGTGGGTTTCTCCAAGTCAACCTGCCACCACGCCGGACCGGTATGCTGCTGAACGTCCGTAGCCCAGCACCGGTCGGCAACATTGCTGCGCCCGTCATTGGCCAGCTTGGCCGGGAACGAGGGCAACGCGTGCGAACATCTAGACGGCTTACCCGTGGTCAGGCTGATGGCATTCGGCTTGCCGGTTGGGGGTCTCGTTGCCACTGGGCCACTCCGCTTCATAGTTTTGCCGTACTTCTCCCACAATTCCTTGGCCACGAGCACACTGTTTCCCTGCGGCTCTGTAGGATACGTGTTGGTTTGCTGACTCCACGTGTTGGGGTCAAGCTTCTTCTGCTCAACGGGAAGGTAGAAGCCGGTCAACATGCCGGACCATTCCTTCCAGGCGTAGTTGTCCAGCCTGCGCGTGGCACCCCACTTCGTAATAATGCGCCGCGCATTCCATTCCATCTTCGCGCGCTCCTCATCGGTGTCTCCCCATCGCCTGGCATCTGCCAGCCATCGTCCCAGGAGGAACTCCTTACGGGTAGCAAGGAGCCGGTCCATATCGCGCGTAAGCTGCTCGCGAGCGGCACCTTTGGCGCGCGACCGAGAACCTCCCGGCATTCCACTTCCTCTTTGATCCGAAAGAACCTGCCTCGCCACATGTACCAGGTCGAAGCGGTAGGGATCCACGTCATTCAATTCATCCGCTGCATCAAGCAGTGCACGCCACGCTTCCGAGAGGCTTCCTCCACGTCCCCCACGGTAGACACTCTTGTACAGATGCTGCCACGCGTCCTGTGCGCGGGCATTCTGCGAGCCGTACCGGCGTCGGGCAAAGCCCGCGACCCACTCGCTGCAATCGACAGCTTCGCTTCGCCAAGCGGTCTCGAACATCATCTCGAAGATGACCGGGTTATTGCAGAGGCTCTCATTCACGAAGCCGAGTCCCGCCAGCCGGCCCGACTTCGGGTTGTTCCGGACCGCATGGGGTTCGGTATTGGTGAGGTTCAGCGCCCCGCCGATGAAGGTTCTGTCGCCGAAGTTCTGGATGTTGCACCAGAGCCATGGCTTGCCGCAGAAGGCCTGGGTCCCTTTCCAGAGCGGCCTCCATTCGCATTGGAGATCAAGGACAAGCATCTTGTCATGCGGGATTGCGTCAAGGAATGCTGCGATTCTCTCCTGGTTCCAGAAGCGACTGTTATGCTTGAAAGGCCATGACTGGAGTACCCACTTCGCGGACGAGTCCGTCTCGGCCATGCCTCTGTAGATGGCCCGGCTGAGTTTGCCGAGATAGTCAGGCTCACCGCTGGGCGGGGTCATTTCGATGAATGTATCCGCGGCATAGAGGTGGTCGGTTCCGAACTGTCTACTCTGTTCTTCCATGAAGACCTTCGCGATCTTTGGGAAGAGGGGATCCAATGGATCAAGAAGGTGAGTATCCCACTCGACCCATTTGATCTTCTGTGCGCTGGCCTGGGGGTGCCTTTTGAGGATGGCCTCTGGCACGTGCCCCGTGAAGCCCTGGAGTATGGGCCGCATGCCCAGCTCTCGCTCTCGCGCAAGTATCTGCTTCGCGAGCGCCTCGTGCCGGTCCACCCACCTCTTCGGCAGCGGCCCTCCCCAGCCGTCCAAGCACCCCATCCATTGGAACGGCAGATATGGCGGCCCGGCGAGGAACTCGCGTATCTCCTTGTCGCTCATGTTCAAGCGCCGGCAGACGTTCCGCCACGTCGCCTCCTGCCCCGTCACGGCCAGCGGCGCGTTGACGCCGTTCAGCGCCATCCAGTCGATGAGCTCTTCCCACTGCGACCAGTCCCAGAAGGGCATTGAGTACCCGAATGCACAGTAGTTGAGGAAATAGCGGTACTGCGCCCAGCTCGTCCTGCGCAGTTTGGGTCGGACCTCGGGCAGCGGGTCGGGAAGCTTGAGTTGGTTGCCGCGAAGCGACACGTGGCAGTGGCAGTAGTGCTTGAGGTACCAGTTTAGGCCCACAGCCATCGACACGGCAGTATTGCCGCGAATGATAGTCCTGCCGTCGCGCGTCTCAATCTCGAACACATCGCGTCCGTTTACAGGTCGTACGGATTCGAAGTCGAAATGCTCGGAATGCTTGGACAGGACCCGTTTGGCCAGCGCCGCCGCGGCTTTGGGCGCATTTTCATCGAACTTGCCTTGCCAGCTCTGCGGTTTGGCTTCCGTGGGAGGGTAATTCACACCGGCTGCTTCACCTGTATGCGGGAAGAAAGCCAGCAGAACAATGGGGACCAAAGTGAGTCGCATACTTGCCTCCTTATGGGACTATCCTACAAAAGTCAGCGGTTGAACATCCTAAGGATAGGAATTTTGATTTCTCAGGCACAGAGTTGATTGTACCAGGAGGAAATGGTGATTCACCGGCCCGATCGCTGGTTCGTTGATCAACAGCATGCTACTGGCAGCGATAGTGACCTTCCTGAAACGCCGCTCCAGAAAGAAGAGTGCGAAGCTGGCCGACCCAACCCACCCACCTGACCCGGATACCGTTTCGGCCTTGTAAACGTTTACACCCCTCGCGCTCTCAAAAACCAAGCGGTTAACACTTAGTCAAAACCCAACTCATTACTGCCAAGCATGTTACAACGATCGCTCGCGCTCTCAGTAACCGCGAGTTCGTGATCCGTATACTTCGGGCGCCCGAAGGAGACTCGAACCTCGGACAAGGCGGTTAACACCATTTTGGGCCTTTTGGGGCAAGATAATTTCTCTCTGTTGACCACCCTTCCCAGAGTCTCAGAGTCTCGGCCCCTGCCGCAGAGGTGTCCGCAAAATTGCGCAGGGCGAAATAGCCGCTGTTTAGCCAAAACTCAGAGCGCGGCGACGGGCGAAAAACCCGCTAAAACCCAAAGAAAAAGGCCGAATCGCTTCGGCCCAGGTGTTAACCGCTAAGTTTGTTTTGTTTTCGTCCAAACTCCCCGACGAGGACTCGAACCTCGGACAAGGCGGTTAACAGCCGCCTGCTCTACCAACTGAGCTATCGGGGATTGGGATGTACCGTGTACCGTGAAGCAATACCCTCTGGGAATAGTAGACAAATTACAAATTATTAGAATGTGAGCAACCCACAAATCTCAAATCTTGGGCGCGTAATGCCGAACGCTGATGATACTCCTTTCGACAGCCCTTCGCAAGCTTGAGACCCCCCGATCCTTGAAAGCGACCTCCCCCCTCAATCAGCCCCCTCTCCCGGCATTTTGGGGCATATCGTCCCCATGGCGGCACTTCGTTGCTTTGCCTTCCACGGCGCCGCTGCCATCCCGGCATTGTGGCTGTTCCTCAAAGCGTTGGAAAAAACGTGATCTCAGAACCCGAGCGTTATCCCTTCCGGATTCGCGGGCGGAATGCCGAGATCGTCGATGCTCTTTTGGGCCTTCTTGGCTTCGGGGGTGCCGGGGTACTTGTCAACAATTTCGCGGAGCGCGGCGAATTGCTTGGCCTTGTTCGAGGGGTCTTCCTCCACCGCGTCGCCGTACAGGATGGCAATGCGGTAGACCGCTTTGGGTGCCTCGGCCTTGTGGCCGGCCGCAATCGCGCGGAGTTGCTCGACCGCCTTGTCGGGCTCATTCATCGCCAGATGGCACTCGACGATGCGCCAGAGGTTCTCCGGCGGGTTGCCCAGCTCTTGAAAGGCCGTGATTGCCTCGGCATATCGCTTGGCAGCCACGAGCAGTTGGGCCTTCTTCTGCGCCATGGTCTTGGCGTACTTCTCGATTTTCGACAGATCGTCGGCCAGTGCAATCGCCTTGGACGACTCGCCGCCGTCGAGGTAGAACTCGAACAGCTCCATCTTGCCGGCGTCCACGTCCTTGAGTTTCGCGTAGATCGGCTCGGCCATTCCCGGGTCGAGCTTCAGGAACTTCCTGGCAAGTTCCAGCTTCTCCTTCTCCGACATTTTGTCCAGGTTTAGCTTCTCGGCCAGCGTCTTGGCCGTCGACGAGTCTTCCAGGGTCTCGCGCGACAGCGTAATCAGCTTCATGATGTCGTCGTTCGAGAGCTTGTCGAAGGGGATCTTCTCGCAGACCTTCTTGAAGGTGCTCTTGGCCAGGTAGCTTTCCTGCTGCTCGTTGACCAGGATGTCGATCAACTTCGCGATCCCCTCCAGGCCGGAAGTCTCGTAGTCGAGCATCGCGGCGTACTCTTTCGTCTTGGTCCAATTGCCCTTGTACGCCCTGACCCACGTGAGGATGCGCTGCGTGTCGGCTTTCTTTTTCTTGAACTGGGCATCGAGCCGTTCGGCCAGCTTGTCGCGGTCGCGGTCGGCGCCGTAGTGGAGCCGGGCCAGCGCGATCTGGAAATCGTCCGCCTCGGGGAACTTGCCCTCCATCAGCTTGATCCACTTCTCGTAGTACGTCTTGCGAAGCTCCCGCTCCGACCAGCCGAAATCCCCGTTGGCCATCACGCCTTCCATGACCCAGCCCCAGTATTCGGGCGTCTTCGCGGGGTCGGCGGGGGCGTTGGGGGTGATCGTCTTGTAGAACGCCAGCAGCTTGGCCTCGTCGGGCTCGACGCGCACGTGCTGGCGGATGGTCGACTTGGTCGTATCGTCGACGGGTTCCGGTTCGGTCTTGGCGGCGCCGGCGGCGCTGCTGGGAGCGCTGGGTTTCGTGGTCGTGCTCGCGACGCTGGTTGCGGGGATCAGTTTTTGGTACTTCGCGGCTTCCTCGGCCTTGTTGAGTTTTTTCAACGCGGAAACCAGCTTGCGCATGGCCGCGGGCGCGTCGGGCTGTTTGGCGTAGTCGGCGTTGTCGCCGATTTGCTTCCACGCCTTGACGGCTTCCTCGCCGGCCCCGGCCTTGGTGTGGCAGTCGCCCAAGCGGCACAGGGCCGGTACGGCGTACTTCACGGCCTTGGGATACTTCTTGGCCACGGCCGCGTAGGCCTCGATCGCCTCGGGCTGCTTGCCGCCGAGTTCGGCGCAGCGGCCTTTGCGGAACATGGCATACGCAGCGCCGTAGGAATCGGCGTGTTTCTTCAAGAAGGCGTCGTACTCGGCCATCGCGTCGGCGTATTCGCCCCGGTTGAATACCGCATCGGCCTTCGACAGGGCCCGATCCTCAAAGATGTCGAGCCGCCCGATCTCCTTCAGCGAAAGGGTGATCTCTTCCGTTTCTTCCGCACCCTGGGCAAACACAACGGTAGCCGGCGGGGCCACAACCAACAAACCACAAACAACCAACAGCCAAAACGTCTTCATCGGAGACACCTCCTGGTTTCTGGGATCTTAATCATCCAATCTCAACACACCACAATCCCGGCCGGGCACGGTGCCCGAAACCGGCACGCCCTATATCATCGCACGCCGCGCAGCAGATTGCAAGTTATTCGTTGGGGGAGAAGTCCCTTCGTCGGCGTGACGTAAGTCGTTGTTTCACAGCGACTTGCGGAAGAAGGGCAAGAGATCTGGGATAAGGGGCGGCCGGCTCGGGGGTCTCGATTCCGACCCCCGGTTCCGTTCAACGCGGCTTGCGAGGCACGCGAGGCCGACGCCTGCCGACCAGTTTTTCCGCATGCCACACCGGAAAATCCAGGAACCGCCCGCAGCGAGCGCAGTCGCGGCGTACAGTCCGCCCGTTGTGGATCGGAACGTCGCGATAGGCCCCCGAACCACAACGATGACAGGCGACCTCACCCGATTCCACGCGGTCGTGCGACGCCTGGTCCTCGGGCAGCGGCCGTGGTGCAGGATTCCCGAGCACGAATACCGGTGTCCCCGTGCCGGCGGTCAGGTGTGATGATACTGCTTCCATGTTTACACCCACGTTAGATTGCACACAATAGGGGATAGGACGCTCTTACAAAGGCAGTAGAGCGCAGTAGGATCTGCGTCTTTTCCCACTTCCTTATTACGTATCAGCAAAAGAAAAGGATCGCGTCGATTTGCGCTTGCCCGCGGCACGAAACACGCGATCGATTGGGGGGCACGTTCTATCCAAGAAGAGGTGGTGGCAAGGCCGCCCGCCCTACCGGGTGAGATTTCAACGACAAGCTATTTCAAGTGGGACTTCTCAGTGGCGATTCGTCGCGAATTGCCGAGACGATCTGCGAAATCGCATTTTCGAGACGGCGAAACGATCTCATCGGGCGATTCCGAACCAATTCCCAATCGACCATTTCGGTTAGAGGCGCCTGATCCTTGACGGGATTGTAGCCTGCCTCCATCACCTTGCCCAACCAGCCTTTGGCATCACGAGGTGACAACTCGATATCCTTATCCTTGTCGGGAGGTTCGGTTCCAGATTGGACTCCCGGTCTTCCATCTTTGAGAGTTTTGCCTGCGAGGGACTCGACGCCTGCGATCAACCACGATTCGTACTCTTGACAGGCAAACACAATCGCAACGGAGAATAGGTCGCCGCCTCTTGCCTTGGCTGATTCTTCAGCCAGCTTTCGAGCCACTTGCGCAGCGCAAAACGTCTCCCCTTGGATGTTTCGAATATCACCGTCCAAGACAAGTAATACGGCGCCAATGTCACCACGTTTTGCCGCGGCACCCAACCAACGCAGCCACTTCTCATAGTTGTTCTTTGCCAACTGGTTTACATTGCCCACGACGAACGGATTAGGGTCCAGAAACAAACATTCCCAAGCATCGAGGTCTGTGAGCAAACGTTTCACGAGAGCCGGAACCGCCAACTTGTCGCCGGCTCCTTCGACGAACAATACCAGGCGTTTCATGTGCCGGCCGGCTCCGTTTCCTCAATGCGAGCAGAATCAACGGTCAAGAGTTCTCCCGGTGCCAAGAGTTGCTCGTTGACGGCTTCCCGTTGCTCGGGCGCCATCCTTCCAATGCGCGTCCGCCAGCCATCAAGGTCGACAACGCGGATTTCGTCGGCCGAGAAATGATCGAGCAACCCCGGGCTATGCGTCGTCAAGATGATCTGCCCGCGACCTGCCCCCGGAGCAGCCTTGAACTCGCTGGCCAACAACTCGAGAGCACCGGGATAGATCCCGTTTTCCGGCTCCTCAAAGACGAGCGTTTGCTTGGGTGGACGTTGGTAGAGTGCCAATAGATGTGCGTAGAACCTTCGGAACCCGTCGGATTCCTGGGCAAGTGTGAGTTCGAGTGTCTTCTCACCGAACTTGTGTCCGACGACGACTTTACTGGGCTTTTGAATGGAATCCAGTTCGACGGCTGAGATTGACGGATTGAGACACTGAAGTGATGCGATAATGCTCTTTCGGACGTTCAAATCTTGCAGGTTACTGACGATTTCCTTTAGTGTCTCCAGGTAATCGCCGCCGTCATCCTGCAACCCGGAAATCTTCTTCGCTCTACTCTTACTCTTTTGCAGAACAGCCGCCGGGAACTGGTAAACCCCGATTCCGGAGGTCAACGCGGTGTACGCGATAACAACCTCTGAAATAGCAGGGATTCGCCCAATCGCCGGTGACCCTGCTTGCGGGACAGACACCAATTGCGGTTCAACTAGCCATTTTCCTTGCGATTGACGAAACAAGGTCTGTTGACCCAAACTCAGCGACTCCTCCACAATTGGCAATGTGGGCCCGCGTTCATGCAAAGTAATCTGATACGTAAACTGCGATTCGATCCCCTTCACGTCAAACTCTACTTCGAAGGCCGTTTGGCATTTCTCCTTGGTCGCAGGAACAATTTGTTGCCACTCGCCAAATGCTCCGGGGCCGGAATACAGGTAATCCCGCAGGCAGCGCAGTGCCGTGACGAAGTTGGTTTTGCCCGTGCCGCTGCGCCCGACGAGCACCGTGACGGGTCCGAGGTCGACGGACGTGTCTTCCAGGCTCTTGAAGTTGCGAACCGTGAACCGATGTAACATGGTAGTTCTCGGTGAATTGAGTAGAACGGGTCCAGATCACTACATTCATTCAGCCTACCATCTCTTGGCTACAAAGGGAAGCCCGACCGGCCAAACGCCGAGCCCGATACGGCCCCCGGCGGCCAAGGACCTTAGACAACCCTGAAAGTCGTGACGGGGCGTGTGGCCGGGGGCAACGGTTCCCTTGCTTGAGCCTGCCGCTTTAGCTACAATAGCAGTAACAGGTTGAAGCAATCGGCAAGTTCCCCCCAATTCCACTGGCAGACGACAAGGCCCCGTCATGGCATCGGTGATCATTGAAGAGCAAATCGAGATCCCGGCCGATATCCGGTCGCTGGGGGACTTCCGCCGCTGGGCACAGTCGGACGAGTTCCCCGAGCGAGGACGGATCGACTACATCGCTGGAAGAATCGAGGTAGATATGTCGCCAGAAGACTTCTTTTGCCACGGAACACTTAAGGGGGAATTGATCGGGAAACTGTACCAGAAGATCGTCCCGAACAACCTCGGCCACCTGGTTACGGATAGCACCCGGATTTCAACTCCAGTCGCTGACCTGTCCGTGGAACCCGACATTGTGTTCATCTCTCACGAAACTCTGGACACGGGTCGGGCAAGGTTGGTTCCGCGACCGGCGCATCCCCCGGGACATTACGCCGAAGTCGAAGGGGCTCCCGATCTGGTTGTCGAAATCGTCAGCGACAGTTCGGTCACCAAGGACACCGTCCGGCTGCCGGAAGCGTACGCCGCGGCCGGCGTCCGCGAGTTCTGGCTGGCCGACGCCCGAAAGGAACCGCTTGTCTTCAAGATCCATCATTTAATCGGGCAAACCTACCAGGCGGTGGAACCCGATTCCGACGGCTTCATGCAATCGAACGTCTTCCACTGCCGTTTCCGCCTCGACGGGCAGCGCGACGACCGGGGGCACTGGAAGTTCGATCTCGTTGGTGCAAAGTAGCAGGCACACTCCGTGTGCCGTCCGCTGAATCCGGGAAGCCCCGTCCTGACCCCGCTTCTCCGCGACACTGGTCGCGGCTTTGCATTCCGGTTCCGGCACCGGTAGAATGACCGGTCGTTAGGCCCATGTCCTTTTGATGGGAGAAAGCTGCCATGAAAACTTTTCTTGCCGGTTGGCTTGTTGCGCTGGCTGCTGTTGGCAATGCTGTTGCCGCGGAGTTCGCGCCGCTGCCGAATCCGGATTTCACCCGGGGCGACGAAGCCCCGAACGGCTGGACGCTCTCGGGCGGACAGGGACGCTGGGTGGATAAGAACATCCTCGAAGTCGCCGGCACCGGCAAGGACTCGAATTTCTGGCGATGCGACTACCGGTTCACGCCCGGCGGGCTCTACCACTTCCAGATGCGTACACGGCGGCTCGGCGGGAGCGGGTGCGTGGTGGCCGGGCCGGCATTCGCCAATCGCGACCGAAAAATCACCGGCGACTGGAAGTACTACGACCACGTGTTTCGCGTGCCCGACGACGTGACCGACTCGTATATTCGGCTCGGCCAGTGGCAATCGACCGGCAAGGTGCAATTCGACTCGGCGCGGCTCGTGCCGGCCTTGCCCGTCTATAAGGAGATCGGTGAAGCGGTCCTCGGCAACGGCGAATCGATCCGCGACGGCCGTTACACGTTCTCGGCCACGTTCGACCAGAAGGGCAGCAACCACCATCGCCCGTTGATCCGTGCCACCGCAGAGTTCAACAGCAACCGTTGGGTCTTCCACGACGGCGACGAGGTGGTCTATCGATTCGAACTGCCGGGCCTGACGATGCGGACACCAAGAACAAAGGAGGGGGCACCTGCCCCCGGACTATCGAGGGGGAGTTATGGCAGGGTGAGCTTCAACGTCAGCTACCACGTCCGCGGCGAGTGCATCGCCGAGGTCAGCCCCGACGGAAAATCCTGGCGAAAGATCGCCATGCAAAACAAGGTCGGCACGGCCGAAGCCGCCTTGCCGCCCGATGCGGCATCGCGAAACGTCGTCTACCTTCGTCTGAAGACTTCCGGCAAGGCGTACTTTCAGGTCGATCGGATCGAGTTCTCGGCGCCGTTGGACGGCGCGCCGCCGGACGCGGTCGGCGAAACGCTCTACGCCGACATGGTTGGCTTCCTCGACCGTCTGGCCTTCGGACACGCGACGTTACGGAAGGAATCGCCGTCGGAGATCGAGCTTGACGTTCCGGTCCGCTACGACGGGAAGCCCTTGCCCGACGATGCGGCCCGGCGGCTCCGCGCGATGGAAATGGCCGAATCGCTGCGCTACGACGGCGTCGATGGTACGTGTGCCGCCGAGCTGGTGGCCGACTCGGACCGGCCGGACAGCGAGAGGGTGAATGTCTCGATGGAGCGTTCGGGGGATTTGAAAGTAACGATCCACGTGAGGACCAAGCGCGGGAAGCCGCTGGCGTGGTTGACGATCCCCGTAAGTGTGCCCGAATACTATCGCGCCGATTACGGCAAGCGGATTGCCGGCGTCAAGGGGCCGGTCGGCGTGTGGTGGTGCCGGGCGGCGTGGAAAGTGCCGCGACAACGGGCGCTGCCGTCGGCGGAGCAGGCGACGGCGGCCGCCGAGATGTCGGCCGCCCGCGATGACCGCGAGGCCGTACAAATTATCGTCCGCGCGGACGATAAACCCCTCAAAAGGCTCACCGCCAGGGCGAGCGACCTGCGGGCCGACGGTGGCGCGACGATCCCGGCCAAGAACATCAAGGTCCTCCGGGTCGCGTATCACCATGTGCATCATCCGACCGACAGGACGGGCATCCGCGACTTCTGGCCCGATGCCTTGCCGCCGCTTCGAGGGCCGATCGACGTGCCCGCCGGAGAAAACCAGCCGATTTGGGTGCTCGTCCACGTGCCGGAGAACGCGAAAGCGGGGGACTACACGGGCGAATTGTCGCTCGCGGCGGACGGATTCTCGGCCAAGGTTCCCATCAGGCTCCATGTCTGGAACTTCGCACTGCCGAAGCGGAACCACATCGAGACCGCGTTCGGGCTCTCGGCCGGGAATGTCTGGCGCTATCACCAATTGAAAACGGAAGAGGACAAGCGGCGGGTGTTCGATATGTATCTGAAGTGTTTCGCCGAACACCGGATCAGCCCATACGATCCGGCACCGCTCGATCCGATCCGCGTGAAGTTTCAGCCGGAGGCCAAGCCGCCACGGGCGGAAGTTGACTTCTCGGCGTTCGATCCGGTGTTTCGACGGGCGGTCGAAGAGTACCACTTCACGAACTTCCGCCTGCCGATCCAAGGCATGGGCGGCGGGTCGTTCCACAAGCGCTATCCGCCGAAGATCGGCAACTTCACCGAAGAGACGCCCGAGTACCACGCAATGTTCGCAAGTTACGTCAAACAGCTCGAAAGCCATTTTCGCGAAAAGGGCTGGCTTAAGATACCGTACATCTACTGGTTCGACGAGCCGGCGCCGAAGGACTATGCGTTCGTCCGCGGGGGTTTCGAACGGCTGAAGAAGTACGCCCCGGGCCTGACGACGATGCTAACCGAGCAGCCGGAAGAGGCCCTGGCCGGGCCGGTCGACATCTGGTGTCCCGTCAGCCCCAACTACAATCACGCGGCGGCCGAGAAGCGACGCAAACACGGCGAGCGGTTTTGGTGGTACGTCTGTTGCGGCCCGAAGGCCCCGTATTGCACGCTCTTTATCGACCACCCGGCCACCGAGCTCCGCGTGTGGCTGTGGCAGACGTGGCAGCGAGACATTTCGGGCATTCTCGTCTGGCGGGCGAACTACTGGACCTCGAGTGCGGCGTATCCCGACTCGCCGCAAAACCCGTACGAAGACCCGATGGGCTACGTCAGCGGTTATTCGACGCCCAAGGGCACGAAGCGTTATTGGGGGAACGGCGACGGGCGTTTCATCTACCCGCCCGAAGCGGCCGCCGCGCCCGGCATCTCCGGCCCCAAGCCGGTGATCGAATCGCCCGTCTCCAGCATCCGCTGGGAAATGCTCCGCGAGGGGATCGAGGACTGGGAGTATCTCTATCTGCTGCGTGAACTGCTCGAAAAACACCGCAAGAACCTTTCACCCGAGCAAATGAAACGATGCGAATCACTCTTGAAGGTCCCCGAGTCGATCACCAAGAGCATGACCGATTTCACCACCGACCCGGCCCCGATCTACGAGCGCCGCAAAGCGATTGCGGAAGCGATTGAGCAGTTATCGAAATAACGACACGGTCACAAACCCGTCGTCGGGCGTCGCACGCGACCATAAATCCGCGACCGTTGCTCGCGCCCCGCATAAAGCCGCGACCGTTGGTCGCGCCTGGCGGTGGGGACGACTCCGCCATCGGTTCCGTCAGCCGCGTATGTTACGGGGTGTGAGTTGAGGTGGATCAACCGTGAATCGATGAAGTCACGTTTTCCGCAGGGCTGGGCGCGACCACCGGTCGCGGCTTTATGTTCCATTGCTTGCGGCTTTGGGTACCACTTCGGGCGCGACCACCGGTCGCGGCTTTATGGCATGAAGTCCGTCGTGATGAACGGATACGGTCGCGGGCCTACCCCGCGGCGAACATTGTGTTGTTCGATGTAATCCAAAGCCTGCTGACATGAATCGATGTCGAAGAGAAACGTGCGCCACCGCCCTTTGCACCAGACCGGCCCGGCGTGCGGCGTCGTGCGATGGATCCTCTTTGTCGCTTGATCCTTGATCCACTTGACAGTATGGTCGATGTTACGCTCTGTGTATGTCAGGAGCATGTGCGAGTGCGTCTTCTCGATCGAAGCAGCGAGAATCGACCAACCGGATCTCGCCTCACAGTCCGCGATCGCTTCGATAACCGTGCGGTTCATGGCAGCCGTGAGCGTAACTGGAGGATGCTTCATTCGCTCTTGCGACATCCGGTGCCGCACCGGGTCGCCGGCGTGGAGCATGTGCGGCTCAATCAGACCAAGTTCGTCATCCCAAGCCGTTGACCAAGATCCACGCTGATCACCAGGCAACCATAAGCCGTAGCCGGCTATCACGATATGGTATCCGAGCGTCTTTGGCATGGCGAGATTGTACGTTTGGGAAAAACGGTCGGCAACCCCCGCATAAAGCCGCGACCGTTGGTCGCGCCCCGCATAAAGCCGCAACCGGCGGTCGCGCCCCGCATAAAGCCGCGACCGTTGGTCGCGCCCCGCATAAAGCCGCGACCGTTGGTCGCGCCCCGCATAAAGCCGCGACCGTTGGTCGCGCCCCGGCGTAGGGGGAAACGCTACCAATCGGTTCTTTCGCCCGTCCGTTGCGGCTGATGAGTTGGATCGATCCACTGCGAATCGATGAGGTTGCGTTTTCCCCGCTTCCGGGCGCGACCGCCGGTCGCGGCTTTATGTTTGTTGCTTACGGCTTTGACACCGCTTCCGGCGAGACCGGCGGTCGCGGCTTTACGACTCTTCCGCCCAGACTTCTGCAATCGCGACGATCCACTCGGCGGCCTGCTCCATTTCTTCGAGACACGCCCATTCGAGCGGGGAATGGGGGTTGTGCTGGCCGCTGCCGAGGTTGGGGGTTGGCAGGCCCATTTCGGTCAGGCGCGAGCCGTCGGTCCCGCCGCGGACGATCTTTCGATCGGCGGTGCGGCCGAGCCGTTTGAGGGCCTTCTCGGCGTACGCAACCGCTCGGGGCTCCTTGGCGAGCCCTTCGGCCAGGTTGCGGTACTGCGGCTTGACATTGACGTCGATCTTCGCGTTTGGGAACTCGGCCGTGGTGGCGCCGGCCGCTTCGCGGAGCAGCTCCGCTTGTTCGGCCAGCTTCGCCGTCGCAAAGTCCCGCAGGAGGATCCTAATCGTCACTTCCGCCACGCCGCCGCTCAACTCGTACGGGTGGACAAAGCCCTCGCGGTCCTCGGTAGTCTCGGGCGAGAGCCGGTCGCGCGGCAACTGCTCGACGAAATGGGCCGCCGCCCGGAACGCGTTGGTCATTCGGTCCTTGGCGATGGACGGATGGATGTTCACGCCCCGGATCGTCACAACCGCCAGATCGGCGGAAAACGTTTCGACATCGAGCCGGTCGACCCCGGAGCTGTCGAGCGTGTAACAGGCGACCGCGGCGATCTCGTCCAGATCGAGGTGATCGGTCCCCCGGCCGACTTCCTCGTCGCAGGTAAAACAGAGGCGGATCGGGCCGTGCTCGATCTTGGGGTGCTCGACCATCCACTCGACCGCTTCCATGATGTCGGCCACGCCCGACTTGTCGTCGGCCCCCAGCAACGTGGTTCCGTCGGTGGTCACCAGCGTGTACCCGTGGAGTTCGTCGAGTTCGGGGTTTTCAGCGACACGGATCACTTGGGAGGGATCGCCGGGCAAGGGGATGTCGCCACCGGGGTAGTTGCCGATAACCCGGGGGCGGATGCCCTCGCCCGGCATTTCGGGTGAAGTGTCAAGATGGGCACAAAAGGCAATCGTGGGAACCGCCTCGGACACCGTGGCGGATACCGTCGCCAGGACAATGCCGTGCCGGTTCTGGCCGGCATCGGCCAGGCCCATCGCCCGGAGTTCCGCGACCAGCATTCGCCCCAGCTCGAGCTGGCCCGGCGAGCTGGGGTAGTCGTCGGTTGCTTCCCGGGCGGTGGTCGGGACCTTGACATAGCGCAAAAAGCGTTCCAAAAGCCGTTGCTGGTCCATTATCGGTGCTCCAAGACAATCTGAACCAAACTCTCTGCCCCCATCTTCCCAAACGCCAGCCTGTTTTGGTACCCTGGTGGGCGACATTCGACGGCGAGCCGACCAACATCACGGAGGTTATCCCATGCCCACCCAATTCCGCTACCTGGTCTTCGATATCGAGAGCGTCGCCGATCCGTCGCTGGTGGCGAATATCCACTTTGCGGGCGAGCCGGTCGAGCCGGCCGAGGCGGTGCGGCTCTACCGGGCCGAGCTGATGGAGAAGTACGACAGCGACTTCATTCCCTACACGTTCCAGATCCCGATCTCCGTGGCCGTCGGGAAGGTAACGGGCGACTTCCGGCTCCACGACGTCGTGGTACTCGACGAGCCGGAGTTTCGGCCGCACGTGATCACCGAGAATTTCTGGCGGGGGTGGGAGAAATATCGCCGGCCCACGCTGGTGAGCTTCAACGGCCGCGGGTTCGACATCCCACTCTTGGAGTTGGCCGCGTTTCGCTACGGTATCCCGGTTCCCGGCTGGTTCCAGTCGGCCGGCAAATCATTCGACCAACCCCGATACCGCTTCAACACCCGCTCGCACATCGATCTTTGCGAACTGCTGACCAACCACGGGGCAACGCGATTTCACGGCGGGTTGAACCTCGCGGCCAACCTGCTGGGCAAGCCGGGAAAAATGGACGTCCAGGGCGACATGGTCCAGGACATGTACAATGACGGACGGCTGGGGGAAATCAACGACTACTGCCAGTGCGACGTGCTCGATACCTACTTCGTCTTTCTGCGATCGCAGGTCCTCATCGGCCAGTTGCCGCTGGAGCGGGAGCAGAAAATCATCGCCGATACGAAGAGATGGCTCGAACAAAGGGCCGACGAGGCGGCGGCGTTTCGGCTCTACCTGGAACACTGGGGCGATTGGGTAAATCCCTGGATGGAGGTAACCCAAGAGGCCATTTGACCGACCCCCCGATTAACAAAGAAACAAGAACGGACCCATCGCATCTTTCCAAAATCTTAGTGTCCTCTTGGAAATTTTAGGGTCTTTTTAAGAAGTTGTCTTTTTAGAAAAAGGGAGAATCCCATGGCGACATTTTTTCTCTTTGGCCGCTATTCGGCCGACGCGTTGTCGAAGGTTAGTGCGAAGCGCACACAAAAGGCGCATAAACTCATCGAGGACCTTGGCGGCAAGGTTGTAGGAATCTACGGCCTGCTGGGTGAGCACGATCTGGTAATCATTACCGAGTTGCCCAGTATGACCGAGGCGGTGAAGGTCTCGATCGCCTTGAGACGCGAAACCGACATTTCCTTCTCCACGGCGGCGGCCATACCCGTCGATCAATTCGATCAAATCGTCGGGGAAATGTGACCGGTAACCGGCAGCATTTTAAGATCATCGCATAAATTCCTTGCCAAACAGGCCGGTTTAAGGTAGGATTACAGTATCAGGACGTCGGGTGCGGTGCCTCACCGATGGCGTTTTGACAGGAACAGGAGGCGTCGGGTATAGTCTGCAAGGAAAGCCCGTTGTGTGCCGATACCTGACAGGCACAATGCGGGCTTTTTTGGTGCGCAACGGAGCCACTCCTTTGCGATTGATTGATGATGCTCCTCCGGTTGCACTCTTGACAGGCGGATGGTGGTGAACTAGATAACAAGTAACATTTCAGCCGAATGGTGAAACACTTTGTACGACGGCCTTCCAAGGCCGTCGAGGGGTTGCGATGTCGCAGCGACGGCCTTGGAAGGCCATCGTACTACAGACGGCTGAAGTATTACGATAACAATAATAGACGGCTTTGTTAGCTTGCTCCGCCACGTCACAGCGGGCCGGAGAACCGTATCAGGGGCAATATCATGTCTGTGTACGCCAAAGAGAATCTGAACCGGTTGATGGCCGTCGAGGGGCTCTCCATCCATGACGTGGCGGAAAGGACCGGTCTTGACGAACGGACTATCCGCGGAATCCTCAGCGGTTCCAACAAACCCCACGCCCGCTCACTCCACCGCCTGGCCAAAGGCCTCCGGGTCTCGGTCGACGAGTTCTTCATCGACCCCAGCCAGCTCCTCTACCGGCGATTCGACCAGAAAACCAATCCCGCGGTTGAAGACGCCCTGAAAAACCACCCGGAACTCTTTGCCGGCTGGCGGGAATCCGACTTCGACGAACTCCATAGCCGGGTGGGGGAAGGGGGAGCCTTGACCGAAGAAGGCGCGCTGGAATCCGTCCGCCAAATGAACCGCAATCGCGAACTCCACCAAAAACTCGACGTGCTGCTGGAGAGCACCGATGCGGAACTCATCGGCGGCATAATCGACCTGGCACATAAACAGGTCGTCAAAGACAAGTAGGGGCGAGGATTCTAAGCTAAGAACTCGTAAAAAAACTGTTTCCGGAATTCGACAGAATGCCGTGACGTGGGGCAACCGTGCGCGCCGCAGTCAAAGGAGGGGGCACCTGCCCCCGGCCCACCCGATTCCGGCGTTCACCCCAATGGGCCGGGGGCAGGTGCCCCCTCCTTTGATTCGATGTGTTCGCGGCTTCATGAAGACAATTCCGGAAGTTATTTCTTTACGAGTTCTAACACCGGGCCCGGGATTCGCACCGCCACAGCGACTCCAACACCATGGCCGCGATCCGCCCGGGGTCGAACTGCTCCGCCGCGATGCTCGCCGTCTCCTCTCGATCGAAGGCGTGGCATTGCCGTACTGCTTCGATACATGCGTGCCGTTGGAAATCATTCAGCATTACGCCGGTTCGCCCCGGCGTGATGAACGGGGCGCCGCGGGGTAATCCGACCGCAGGGCAACCGCTCAACAGCATCTCCGCCAGCGCCAACGGCCCGCGGTCGTCGTCGGAAAGATAAACGCAACATCGCGAGCGCCGCGCGGCTGCGAAAAGTTCCTCGCGCCGAAACCGGCCGTAGAACAATAGCTTCGTCCGCGGGAAACACTGCTGGAGATGCTCGATCAAGCAGGCGTCGTAGCCGCTCTTGGCGTAGATCAGAAGATCATACTCCGCCCGCAGCGGTCCACCCGGCTTCGGGTCGATCGGGTACGGCCAGACGACGATCGGCGCCCGGTTTTGCGGTCGGCGATGCCGCTCGATGAGTCCGCGGTACCAGGCCGATTCGGTGAACATAAGGCGGCAACCCGCGGCGCCGCACAACTCGCGTTCGGCCGCCAGCGAACAGGGCCGGCGGCTGTTCTCGAACAGGACATTCGGACCGAGGACAAACGACCGCCCCGCCGCCGCCAGCGCCGCGGCCGTATCGCGGTCCTTCCAGCACCAGATCCACGGCACCTCGCCGTCGCGGAGCCGGCCGCCGATCTTCAGCCACCGGCAATTCCTCGCGCGAAGCGCCCGTTGCAGCGCGTATTGCCCGTTCCACGGCCCAAAGCCGCGTGGATGGTTCACTTTGCGAAGGAGCCGGATAACCATGTCAAAACATCCGTGGTTGAACGCCCGGACGAATGACCGCATCGCCCAAGTCGATTTTCGGCGGATCGGCAACGGCCAATGGAGTTTTCTTCGCCCGCAACGCCCCGAGCCGCTCGTACCCGCGGCGGCCCATGCCGGAGATGTGCCATCCCGGGCCGCCCCAGGAATAGATGTAGAACGGGCGAAAACCGGACTTGCACGGATCGGCGTCTCTTACCCCGGCTTGTAGAAACCGCCCGGCCAGCGCCAGGTCTTCCCCGTTGTTTTCGGCCGGGTAGCCGCCGACCCGGTTAAACACATCGCGGCGATACGCCCAACCGCCGTGAAAGAGCCCGCCCGTTTCGTGTTGTGCAAGCGTGCCGTCCTTCTGCGGGTGCAAGACGAGTGACGGCCGCGACCACGGGGCGCTCTTCAGCGCCTCGGCGCTCGCCCGCAACGCCCAGGGCAAATAGAGATCGTCGTCGTCCCACACGGCGATCGCTTCGGTGTCGCCGGCAATCATGGCGGCCGCTGCGTTCCGCTTCTCGCCCAGCGTGGGAAAACGCCGCGCCGTCGAGACCAAACGCCAGCGGTCGCCTTGCCGGTCGTCATACTGCCCGGTGTCGTCGAGGACGACCAACTCCCGCAATTCGGCCGGGTAGTCCTGCCGCTCGAAGCAACGGATGAGATACCCGAGTTGCCTCGGACGCAGAAACGTGCAGCAGACGGCGGCGATTTTCATGGCTGGGGGTTAGGGGCTGGGGGTTAGGGATTAGGGTCTTACGTCGTAATTTCTGTGCGCCGTGCGCGTATGTGTTCTTGCGGGGATATTGCAAATTGAAAATTGCAGATTGCAAATTGAAAATTCAAGATCGGCGAAATCCTGGCTGAAAATCGGCTTCCAGCGGGGTCGATCCGCAGCCAAATGCGGCAAAACCACCGACCAGACGCAAGCTCGAACCAATTTGCAGTTTGCAATTTTCAATTTTCAATTTGCAATCTCTTTGGTTGCGGCCTCAGGCCGCCTTAGGGTCTTACGTCGTAACTTCTGTGCGCCGTGCGCGTATGTGTTCTTGCGGGGATATTGCAAATTGAAAATTGCAGATTGCAAATTGAACATTCAAGATCGGCGAAATCCTGGCTGGAAATCGGCTTCCAGTGGGATCGATCCGCAGCCAAATGCGGCAAAACCACCGACCAGACGCAAGCTCGAACCAATTTGCAGTTTGCAATTTTCAATTTTCAATTTGCAATCTCTTTGGTTGCAGCCTCAGGCCGCCCTTACGGCTTTTCGAGCACAAAGCCCCCGCACTGCGTGCGGGGGTTCTGCACGGATGTCCCGCGCACTCGTCCGGCAAGCAATTCGCGATCGTCTTCACGGCCACGTGTCCTCCCCGATGAAATCGACCGCCCGGCGCAACTCGTTTTCGAGCTTGTCACCCAGCGCGGAATTCCCGTTGCCGGTGTGTTGCACCAGGCTCGGCGTGTGGTACCAGACGGAGTGCCGGGTCCATTTGGCCCACTGTCCCACGCGGGCGTCGACGCGGCTCCGGGCTTCGACTTGGCCCAGGTCGCATAGGATCGCCTCGGCGGCCGCCCGGGGCATCGCCCAGCAAAGCGCCCCGACCAGGTACCAGCCGCGCCGCTGCCGGTGCCATCCTTGCCGGTCATGGCGATACGGCGCCGGGCAATAGGGCGAGCAGACGGCAACCGGACCGTCCGGCCACAGTGTCCGGTCGAGGTGCGCCCGCAATCCCCGGCAGCAAACGATGTCGTCCTGACAAACGAGCAGTGCGTCGGCCGCCGGCCGTTCGGCCAATAGCGTCCGGACCGCAAACAGCCAATTCGACCACGCGCCGTCGTGAAGCAGGTCGTCGACGACGCGGACCTCGTCGAACCCGGCACGGCGGAGCGACGCCAGCGTTCTTTCCAACGTTGGAATGGGTCTCGGGGCGGTAGTAACGGCAACGGCAAAGTCCATGATTGATTGCTCGGGGTTGTTGGTTTTGTTTTCGGGTGCCATGCCCACGCTTGCCGTGGGCATGTTGGGAAACCTCCGCAGACATGCCCACGACAAGCGTGGGCATGGCACCCGGCTGGACACACCTATGATCGGTTGTATCGATTCTTCAATTCGCAAAGCGCCGCGTCGAGCCGGCCCTCCGCACGGATCCATTTCCAGAAAGCCGGAAACGACTCGCCGGCCGACGCGATGTCGATCGTCACGTGCGGCTTCTCCCGCAGGAAATGGCGGATGTTCGCGTTGACCGTCGCGACCATCTCCCGCGCTTCCTGCGCCGCCTCCCCGTGTTGCCCTTGCTTGACCGCGAACATGAACCCATGGAGAATTTTCGCGGCTTCGTGCCCGCCGCGTTCTGCATAGCTCCGCGCCGCCGCCCCCTCGTCGCGCAGCAGGTGTACGTAGAAGGCATGGGGATATTTCTCGTGCAAGCGCCCGAGGAACCACGCGAGCCGGTTGTCGACCTCGATATGGTTTTCCGGATATTCGAGCGAATATCGATCGAACCGCCCGCTCTCGTGGGCGGACGAATAGTTTGCAATATGCCGGCACGCCCGGGCAAATGTCATCGAGCCGCAGCGGCCGGTGCAGAGAACGAAAACTCGCATGGTGATTTTTGTATTCTTGCGAATCCGCAAGCGGCTAATCTTTCATCTCATCAAACAAACGGCGCCAGGCGGCGAAGATCGTTTCCGGCTCGGCCAATTCGTGCTCGAGCGCCGCCCGGGCCGAACGGGTCATCTCCATGCGAAGCTCTTCGTCGTATGCGAGCCGCGCAGTGTAGTAAGCGATTTCATCGTCGGTAGTGCCAAGAAACCCGGTCCGGCCGTGGCGGATCATTTCGGGCCATCCGCCGCGGTCTTCGGCAACGATCGGCACACCGGCAGCCATGGCTTCCAGGGCGACCCGCGGCCAGTTCTCGACCGCCCGGCCGTTGACCGGCACCATCGCGTGCAGCGTGGCCAGGAAGTGCTGCGGCGTTTCGCCGCCCGGCGGCAGACACTCGGCCCAATGCGGCGTCGGCCCGAGCCGGGCACTCACCCCGGCGCCCCAACCCATCACCCTGGCACGGACCGGATGCGGCACGCGATCATAGATTTTCCAGGTCCGCGGTGAGAACTTATCGCCGTCCGCCCGGGAAATCCGCCCGATCGTAAGGATCTCGCCCTGTTGGTGCTCCAGCGGCCGGAAGGGAAACTCCCCGCAGTCGAATGCCCCGCGGATCACGCAGCCTTGCCGGTCGTCGTATCCGTGCCGGCGGAGTTGCGGGGTGAGCTGGTCGCGCTGGTAGCGGCTCTGAAACACGTGCCGGTCGAACGCGCCGAACCGGCGATAGTGCAACCGCTCCGCGGGAAAGAGCCAGTTCATGCACCCGACCCAGACGATCCGGCAACCCAACGCCCGAAAATGCTCCGCCGCTTGAAGGAACTTCGTGTTGCACATCGACACAACGATGCTACCGGGCAGCCCCGGCACGTTCTGCAAATCGTCCGGGTTGCTCTGGAGCGTGCGGCAACCGATCTCCTCCAAGCGGCTTTGCCAGGCGGGATCGGCTTTCCACGTAGGGATAAGCGTAACCGGCAGGCCGAATCGGCGCCACAGCTTGACCGTGTGCCAGAGTTCGGTATTTGCCCCGCCGATCCCGCTCGGGTAACCGCAGACGAAGACGGGGGCCGGGGGTGTCACTTTGTGTGTATCCATCGCCATTTCAAACAGTTCTGCAACGCTCTGTACTCAGTACTCAGTACTCAGCACCGAGTGCGAAGCCGCAAGCGGCCACTTCGTGAACTCTAAACTCACAACTCACAACTCTCCACTCTCCACTCTCAACTCTCCGCGAACTGGAACAACGCCGAGAAATCCGACTCGCGGTACGGACGGTTCCCGGCCGGGTCGGCCAGCTCGTCCCAGCCGGGGTCGTTCGCCGGGAGCGGCCGGTACGCGTGGTTGTAACCGACAATCTCGCCGTCGCCCGTCTTGATCGCCTTCTCGCGAAAGACGTATTCGATCCGGCTGGCCAGCTCGGCCTGGGCCAACTCGCCGATCCGCAGAAACTCGGGCTCGGTGGTGCAGCCGTCGAACAACACGGTGCCGGCGGCCGCACCCAGAAACTCCGCGCCGTTGACCGTGCCGACGCACTGCCGGATCGCGTCCCACGGCGGGCGGACGACCCGGTGCCACGTCAGGTGGTGCTCGACGATCGGCACGCGGACCTGCGGGATCGCCTCTTCCGGGATCCCGATCGTCGGCTCGTCCTGCCACACGAGACTGTCGTCGGCCATCGGGACGATCTCGAAATCGCGGTCCTGGTAATAGGTCAGGAACGTCCCTTCAATCACCTCCGGCGCGTCGACCCGCTCGGACGCGACCAGCAATTCGTAGTACACGGTGATCTTGGCGAACCCGTTGTAGCGGTTGAGCCCTTCGATCAGCGATTCGAGCTGCTGCGGCACCAGGTCGTCGGTCAGCGGCTCGCACCGCGTCCGCATGGCGACCACGTCGGGCTTGCCGGGGTACGCCGCCCGGCTGCTGCCGCCGAACTCGTAGCCGTCGCCGAGCAACTGCTCGATCACCGCCTCGCGGTCGTCCCAGGCACAAAGCAGCGTGCGGACGGCTTTCATGCCGTCGGGCCCGCACGTCTCAACCGGCGATCCGGCGAATTCTCGGAAGGATACGGTCATGATTGTGTCTCTCGTCGGAGTTCGTTTTCGTGGTGTTTTCGTGCCATAAAGCCGCGACCGTTGGTCGCGCCGAGCGACGCTGGGAACCGGCTCTTGGCAACGCAGGGCGCGACCAACGGTCGCGGCTTTATACATCTCTGCTTTCTGCTTTCTGCTTTCTAGCTAACTTCCCGATCCCGATCCGGACCCGGCGGCGGTGATCGTGCCGAGGACGGCGATCGAGTAGGTCACGTCGCCGCCGTCGGCCGCCAGCTTGAGGTTCTTGTTCGAATCGTCGACGGGCCAGCCGGCCGCGCGGTTGGCCAGCAGTGCCGGGCTGTCGGGCGGGACGACCACCCGCTCGCCGTCGCCGCCGAACGGCTGCGACCACTCGTCGGACGCCGCGTCGCCGACCAGCAGGTCGCCCTCACTGGCGTCGTGGCTGACAATCAGCAGGGCCTTGACTGCCAGAAACGTCACCGTGTGTACGTCGCCGAGGATCGTTCGCGTCAGGTCGGTCAGATCGAGCGTGGTCGACTGGCCGTTAAGAAGCGTTTGATTCTCCTCGTGCCAGACGGCTTCGGCCTGGTCGTCGCCATTGCCCTCGAGCAGCGTGGCGGCGTAGTCGAGCCGGCCGTTGTCCACCGCCCCGTCATTCCAGTTCCAGCCGAGCGATGCCCGGAGTTCGCCTTTGAAGCTCATGTCAGACTCCTGCTGTCAGTTGGACCATGCACGCGAAATCGACGACGAACTGCCAGGAGCCGTCGTCGGCCTGCTGCTGGGTGTCGTTGGTTCGTTGCATCTGGACGACTTTGTCGCTGCCGGCCAGATCGAACTGCGTGTTGTCGAACGCCGTCTTGATTTCATGGATGATCGCGGCGCCGCCGTCCATCTCGTCGTGAAAGACCTGGATCCTCAGCTCGATGGTGTCGATCGCCGAGCCGTCGCCAAAGCGTTCGAGCGGCCGGTCGCTCCGCTTGGCGATCACACCGAACGGCTTTGCCGGATTGACGTTCATGCCGGTGAAGACCCGCGCTGCCGGGAGCAGCCCCTCGAGCGCCTCGGCGGCGGCCCAGCGCTGGTGGATGACTTGGGCAAGGTTCATGACGTGATCTCCGCATCAATGGTCTGCAACTGGCCGATCCGTTCGGCCCCGAGGGTCCCGCGAACGCGGTAGACGGTTCCGTCCGGGCCGCGGACGGCGTGGGTGTGGTCCAGCTCGAGGTCCTCTTCAACGAAGATCTGCACGCGCTGCGTGGTCTTTTTCACATCGTTTTCGACGACGATTTTCGTTTCGGCCTTCTGGATGCGAGCGCGGATACCCGTTCGCCACGTCCGCCAGGTCGGTTCGGCCGCGCCGGCGTCACCCTTCGCATACGTTGCTTGAAGGATGCTGATGGTGTCGTCGAGCCCGTGGGTGATCGCCAGATTGCGGCTCTTGCACTGCCAACGCGACTGCAACGTGGCTGCCTTGACTTCGAGGACGGTCCATCGCCGGCCATCGCCGTCGAGGATCACGTCGCCCGGCCGCGGGGCGTCGCTGAGTTCTTCGGTCGGCAGGTGCCAGTCGCAGTCGCCGGCCGTGTAGCGTCCGTCGCTGGGTGGTCTCTTCCGCGTGTTGTAGCGGTTGCGGATGCCGGCCTCGTCGGTGTCGGCTGCACGTCTGAGGGCATGGGCGATCACCGTGCCGGAGCCCGGCGTCGAGCCGCGGCGCAGAAGCGTCACCGATTCGGCGCCGTCGGCGACCTTGGCGAAATCATCGGCAGGATCGAAGTTCACGGTCATGACGAAATCCCCCGGCTTTGTATCTCGAACGGCTCTTCACCGGCCAGTTTCTCGTTGCACCAGTTGACGGTTGCCAGTAGTTGGCGCAAGTAGTCGGCCCACGCGACCTTCTGCCCGTCGATCGAGTAGGTCGGTTTCGGCTCGGCGGTCATTTCCGCGATCCGGGCCAGGGTCTGGGTCTTGATCGTGGCGATTTGTTCGGCGTCGCTCGGCATGTTTTCATCTCCCAAAGATGAGGGCAAAGGAGGGGGCACCTGCCCCCGGACTTGGCTCGTTTGGTCGTCGGCCGGGGGCGGGTGCCCCCTCCTTTGTTCTTGGTTTGCAACCTGAACCTAACGTCCGGGGCGCTGGCCGGGGGCTCGGCATGTTTTCATCTCCTGGGGTACGGCGCCCGGTTGATTGTTGCAAAGCCGCGACCAGTGAGGCTGTGACTCTTTTGGAGCCTGGTATCGATGCTCTGTAGGGAACGCCCTCTGTGGCGTTCCGAAACTTTTGGAGCCTGGTATCGATGCTCTGTAGGGAACGCCCTCTGTGGCGTTCCGAA
>CAZJRB010000103.1:0-27562 GCA_964547995.1 uncultured Planctomycetaceae bacterium
ACTTTCATGGCAAACAAGAAAAGCCCTCTTTGACTTCGCTTCTGTAAGGTCTAGTGAACAACAATTTCTGGGCTCGGTGGATTACCTGGCTCCAGAACAGGCAATGGGTACCAAGGACTTCGACCATCGGGCGGACATCTACTCGCTGGGATGTACGCTTTACTTCCTGCTGACGGGGCGTCCGCCGTTTCTAGAGGGGATGCTGCACGAGAAGCTGATGAAACACCAGGCGATGCAGCCGGAGCCGATCACGAAGTTCCGCTCCGACGTGTTGCAGGACCTGGTCGACGTGTGCGGGAAGATGATGGCCAAGGCCCCGGACGAGCGATACCAATCGGCCGAAGCGCTGAGCGAGACCTTGGCGAAATTCCCCGCACCGAAACGCCGCGCGAAGCCGGCCGCGCGGCCGTTGAAGACGGCAGAAGTTTTGCCTGACACCGAGGAAGACCAGGGTCTGCGGATCGACGTTGGCGAAGAAGATTCGCTGGTCATGACACGCCGGAAGACAAGGGCCGGGGCGGCCGCTGCCGGGTCGAAGTTTCTCAAGACGCCGAAGCAGAAGATCATTGCCGGCTCGGTCACCGCCGGCGCGCTGATTCTCCTTTTGGTGATACTCATTCCGTTGATGCGAGGTTCGGGTTCGAAGGAGGAGGTCAAGAAAGGCGACTGGCTGGAGGTGGAGGACCGCCCCATAGATTCAACCAAGAAGGAACGCAAGCTAGAACTCGATCTTGCGGAAACCGAGCAACATTCGCTGGTGTTCGATTTCGAAACCGGGGACCTGCAGGGATGGAAGGTGGTCAAGGGAAAGTTCGACTGCATCGTGTCCGAGGGCACTGCCTTGGCGAGTGCCCCTGGCGAATCGTTCAACAAGCAGGGGCAGTATCATCTCACGACAGTCGCGACCGGCTCAGGCGAGACAGGCAATGAGGGGATGACCGGCGTGATCGAGTCGCCTGTCTTTGTCCTCTCCAAGGAGAAAATATCCATGCTGGTCGGAGGCGGTTCCGGCGGCAAAACGTATGTCGCACTTCTTCACGTCGACGGCACGGAAGTGGGAAGGATTGACGGGAAAGATTCCGAGACCATGGAGCGGATCGAGTGGAGCGTTCCCCAACTGCTCGGCAAGCCGGGCTTTCTCCGCGTGGTCGATTGGTCGAAGAATGAACACGGTCACATCACGTTCGACAATTTCCAGGCGGATGGGCACATCGACCAGGCCGCCACGGAAGAGCGGTTTGCCAAGGCCCTGGCACCGCCGCCGAAAGCCAAGCCTGCCGTGCCCGGGCCCATCGCAGTCCAAATGCACGACTTCAACACCGGCGGACGGAAGCACAACGACATGACGACGGTAGCGGGCTGGGAATCGGAGGGCGGAGCCGGTATCGAAACCAATCAGGCGGGGTTCATCGCGCCCGGCGGAAAAATCTTTCAAACCCTTGACCACCAAATCGTCGCCGATGGAACGTACTCGTTGCGGTTCGATGCGGCAAGGGGTTGGCTCAATGCGCATGATCAGGTAATTCAAGGAGGCTTCTATTACCGTAGCGACGACGGGGCGCTTGCGGAGCTTGCCGCAACGCCCGAAATCATTCTGGAGAAGGCGTGGAAGAACGGCATGTTGCTGAAGTTCACCGCCGCGGCCGGCAAACCCTACATCGGCAAGAATCTGATCGTGCTGTTTGCCAACCCGAGCGACAAGCCGGATCGGTTTCCACACGTCGACAATGTTCGCGTAGACTACGCCGCTGCCGCCGGGCCCGAAAAGGTGGCAACCGCCGATACGATAAAAGCGGTGCCTTCCAAAGAAGACCCCGGCGAACCCCCGCCCGACGCCGAACAACCGAAGGCGCCGGTCGAAGGGAACCTCGTCTTCTACAACATGGATGAAGAGTCGGACAAGATCATCGACCAGTCCGACACCGGGCATCACGGAGAAATCCGAGGCAACGTCGTCTACAACCAACCCGGCAAACACGACGGCGCGTTGCTTTTCAACGGAGGCCGGGTTGTTGTCGAGAAGTCCAATACGTTCGACCATACCGCCGACTTCACCTGGACCGCATGGATCAAGACAAATGCCGACGGTTATATCTTCTGGTTCTCCGCCGACAACCGCTGGGCCCGCGGTGGGAAGTCCTTCGAGGTACGGGGCGGAAAGCTCTGTTTGCACGTAAATTCCGTCGGTTATTTCCATTCGAAGAAGCGAGTCAATGATGATCAGTGGCACCACGTGGCCGTGACCGTCGAAGCAAACGCCAACGGCAACCAGGACAAATGCACCTTGTACGTCGACGGCAAACTCGACTCGGTCCAGGGCTGGAACATCGACATCGCCCCCGAGAAGAACTTCCTGCTGCAGATCGGCGGCAGCTTCCGTGGGCTGATCGACGGCGTGACCGTTTGGAATCGCGCTTTGGAGCTGGAGGAAATCGTTGCCACCGCCAAACCCTACTCCACCGCATTTCGGAACCTGGCCAAGACAGGCAATCTGGCACCGGTCAAAGGCGAGACACAGCCGACGAAGCACCCGCTCGGCGAACTCGTCCTCAAGGCAAACCAAACGGTCAATCTGCAACTGCTCGGCAGCGAGCAGGCCATCAATCTGCCGCGGCGATTCACGATGGCCTACGACGAGGAAAAGAAGTTCTATGTGATCAAGCTGATCGACGAGAAACGCGCGGACGTCCCGCCGGTGTCGGTTGCGGCGATCGCCGTTCAGGACGGGAAACTGCTGTTCCGCTGGGCTCCGGGCGTGGCCGCGGTGCGGGCGAACGCCCTGTTGAACTGCGGGCTGGAGATCTCGGTCGACGGCCGCTCCCGATTCCTTCCCTTGGGGTGGGTCCAGCACGTGGAGCCGCTTGTCCTCAATTTCGACCGTCCCGCCAGAATCGCAATACCGGACGACCGGCTGCCGACCATCGAGTCGTTGCGGCTGCGGATCGAGCGGCTCGATGGCGGGTTGCCCAATCCGCAATTCAACCCTGGCAAAATCCTCACCGCCGGCAGCAGGGTGGAGATCAAGTTCGACGAGAAGGTCTTTCCGGACTTCCGGCTGCAGGTGGCCTTCAACGCCCGAACCCACCCCTCGGTCGACGTGACAACGGGAATCAACTACAAATGGCAGAACATGATCACGCCACGGGTGTTCAAGGCAAAGGAAGCAGGGACCGTCATGCAAAGCATGGTGGCCCACCAGAGCAAACTCAAAATGGACCTGCAAATGACGGCACCCGGCAACAACCGCCGCAAGAACGATATCAAGAAGAAACTCGATCCGGTCGAAGAGAAGATCCGAAAATTCACGCTGCTGCAAGAGCTTTACACAAGATCTCGTAAGGAACCGGTGAAGCTCCACTTCAGCATCTTTTCCGTTGTGGATGACGAGCGACGCATCCCGGTGATAACGTCCCTGCCGCCGGAGCCCGCTGAGCCAGAGGACGCGGACTCGCCGAAACCATAGAAGGAACCTCATGATCAACCATCAGTCATTGTCTCTTAAGGCCATCGTTTGTACCTTCCTTGGCCACCAAAGATGAGCGAAGGACCGAAGCCCGGCTTCAAGGGAGAATTCCACTTCGAGAGCGATCGCCCGCTCAAAATTAGACAAGTATCGCCGGAAATCTACAAATCGACCTGAAGAAGGGCGAAGAAGCTTTCCTTATTTCCCTGAAAGTGAGCCTTCCAACCTGCCACCCGGCGGCAATAGTAAACACGAAACATGAAACGAGGCCATGATGCCAACAATAGATCGCACCAAAACCCTCTGCTGCCTAAGTATTGTATCGCTGTTCTGCTCCTGTTTGTGCTTAAACGCTGCCGAGGCGAGAAAGCAATACCCGCTGGCTGGCGCCGATGAATCGACGCCCTCGGTCGCCCACTACTTCTCCTGGATAAACAACACCAACGAAGGATCGACCGAGGCCCAAACGCTGGCCAACCTCGACTTCTTTAAGTGGATGCACGACGAGTATGGTATGCATCTGGAGATCTACGCCTTCGATGCAGGCAACATCGACGCACCACAATACTACGGCAGCATCTACTCAGACCGTTTCAAGAAACAATTTCCCCACGGCCTTGATCCAATCTACGAAAAGGCCAAGTCGTTCGGATGCCGCCTGGGCGTATGGCTTGGCCCGGACGGCTTCGGCGACACGCTCGATCAGCAAAAGGCCCGCACCGACATGTTGGTCAAGCTCTGCCGTGATTACAACTTCCGCTTGTTCAAAGTCGACGCGGTTTGCGGTCAGTTACGCACCGAGAAGCAGGATGCGTTCATCGACATGCTCAAGGAGTGCCGCAGACACTGCCCGGATCTCATCGTAATCAACCACCGCTTGAATCTCGGACACGGTCTGCCCTACGTGACCACCCGACTCTGGGGGGGCGAAGCCTACATCGACGTCTGGCGGTCCAACCGGCAGGCAGCCACCCACAACCGAGCGTGTACGGTCGAACTGGGGATTCCCGTCGACGAGAACGGCAAGCCGGTGCGACTCGTGGAAGACCACGGCGTTTGCTTGTCCTCTTGTCTGGACGGTTGGGAAGACGACCTGTTCCTGCAAGCCTTCTCGCGGAACCTGATCCTTTCACCGCAAATGTATGGCAGCCCCTGGTTCCTTCGCGACGACGAGTTCCCGAAGGTGGCCCGCGTGTACAACCTTGCCCGAACTTATCGCGATATCCTCGTCAACGGCCAGATTCTCCCGCCCGAGACGTACGGCCCAAACGCGGTTTCTCGCGGCGACGGCGACACGCGAATGGTCGTGCTGCGCAATCCGACCTGGAAGCCGACGACGCATGCGGTGAAGCTGGATGAGTCGATTGGCCTGACCTGCGACGGGCCGGTCGAGGTTCGTCGTCTGCATCCGTCGGAGGCGATTCTGGGTACGTTCCGGAAGGGCGGCAGCGTCGAGGTCACGATTCCAGCCTTTCGCGGGTACGTGCTTCTTGTTTCGAGCAACCCCTCGCTGGAGTTGGGCGTCGCAGGTTGCGAGTACGAAGTGGTTCGTGACGTGGCTGGAAAACCAGCCGTCATCAAGCTGCTGGGCATGCCCGGCAGCACCGCCAGCGTCCGGTTGCCCGCCCAGCCACGCAAGTTCAAGCAAGCCACACTTGACGGCGAGTCGGCCGACGGGCTACTCGCGGGCGGAAAAATCGAGGTGTCGTTCCCGGGCGAGAGACTTGCCAAGCCGTGGCATCGCAAGTTGGCGGATCTCGACAAATCCGACGTGCCCGCCGACGCCGAAAGTCTTTACGAGGCGACCTGCTACGCGGCAGACAACAATGCCTTAGAAATTCGCTCGAAACTCCGCAGTGGCCCGACCAAAATCAAACAGGTGCAAAAGGCGCGAGACGCCTTCTTCGGCCAGAAGCTGCTCGTCGAGCGAGGCGTGTGGGATCGGTACCTTTTCGATGGCAATCTGGAAACCTACTTCCGCCTGCGAACAAGACCTATCTGGGACGGCGCGTTGCGAGTCGATTTCGGTAAGCCCACCGGCATCGACAAGCTTGTCCTGCGACGCGCGGATTGGGCAAGCGACCCCGAGGAAGCGTTCGTCTCCGCCGACTTGAAATCGTGGATCAAGGTTCCGGTGAAGATCGCGCTGGAAAACCCGGCCACCGCTACAGTACTCAAGCGAAGCTATACCGTCGATAAGACCTGGCTCGAGATCAGCGTGAAAGAGCTAGATATCGAAGTCCCTGCCGACGCGCCGGCAATTCGTTATCTTCGCATCCCGGGCCCTGCCGCCAATGTGGCCGAGGTTATCGCTTACCGCGACGGCAAGCAGCTCGACCGCGAAGGATGGCGGGCTTCGAACGTGTTCGCCCAATACTCGCGTGCCCCGGCTAAGCTGGCCTGGCAAGGCTCGTTCACCGTCGACGAAGCGGCCCCAGGCTCGTACCTCGTGGTAGCCTGTATCGGCCGCCACGGCCGCGACGGGGCCTACGCCGCGCTGCGCGTTGGTGATCGGCTGATGGGTGCCCCAAGCCGTGCGGTTTCTTATCCGGCCAACCACTGGGAGCACGGCAACCGTCGCGCCGATGTCGGCTTGAGCTATTTTTTCCCCGTCACCGCAGACATGACTGGAAAACCGATCGAGGCCGTCGTCTTGCAGTTCGAGTCGCCTGACAAGCGTCGGCCGGTGCCCCTAGGCGAAATCACGCCGCAGGTCTGGATCACCAACCTTCCCGCACCCTACGCATCAAAGGAGCTGGTGCTGGAAGAGTAGTCGACACTGCGTCGTTTGAATCAACATGGATTTAGTGTGGCAGAGAATCAAAACGAGGAATGTGAGTGGCAAACGGACCTAACGCACTTCTTTGTTCCCGGTTGGGGCTGGTAATACCTCGGCGGGATCATCGACGACTACAGCCGCTGCCTCATCGGCTTCGAGGTCGTGCAGGACATGACCGGACCGATGCTCAGCGACCTGGTCCAAAAACAGCGTAGGCCAGGGTGCGAAGTGGGCCAGCTGGCGTGCCAACAGGCCGTATACTCAACGGCATTCGGGCCTCCTTTCTCTTCCGGTTCGGGTGCCGTCGTGGCCGAGAAATTCGACCCGTACTACGTCTGGCTTTCATAGTCCCGAAACATTTGCATATCCTAAAAGACGTAGATCGGCAGCCTCATGAGCGGGACCTTGGAAACGGGCCTGCGCCCGGCCTTGCCGAGATCGATGCCCTATTCGCGCAGTTCTGAACCACCAGATTTCAGACTGCATTGCCGATCTTCTCGGCGACAAGCCGGGACCGTCAATCGGGGCCCACGAGCACGAACGTGCCCCAGTAGTATGGGCTCTTCCACTTCTCCTGTTGCCGGACCCACCGCTTGGCTTTGTGTAGCGCTTCGGCATAACCGACGTCATCACCCTTTCTCTCCGCCTTCGCCAGGATGCTGCAATAGTAGCTGACCAGGCTGGCGGCCGCTTCATCGTCAACGAGCCAGTTGCTGGCAACGACGCGCCGTGTACCGGCGACCAGGAAACCCCGCGATAGGGCCCAGACGCCTTCGCCGCGCTGCTCGGGGCCGTAGTTCGTATCGCACGCGCTGAGGATGGCCAATTCGCAACTCCTGAGATCCAGCTCATAGATTTCGGCCAGGGTCAGGAAGCCGTCATTAGCGGGATTATCAGGGTCCTTGCCTTGTGCCAGCGCCAGTGCCCCAAAGAAGTTGCCGTACGACTGATCGGCCAGACCGTGACACGCCAAATGCACAAGGCGCCGGCCGGATACCTGACTACGGACGTTTGCTTCCGTTGCATTGGCGCCGTCCAGGCGGGTCGCTTTGATCTCGTTCTTGTCGAATACGGTGGTCACCCATTCGGCCTCCCAGCCGGAATAGGGAAGCTGTGTGAGCTTGCCGCCTAACGTGCCGTAGCGAGACCTGGTCGCCAGTTGATCGAAGACGCTCTTGTGGGCGGCGGCAAGCTGACCGCGGCTGACCGAATAGTTCGGGTTTCCGACCGTCAATACCGGCCCCTGATCCACGCGTACGGACGCCTGGCGACGTTCTGCAAGGTTGCATAGCACCGTGGCCGACGGACCATAGTGGATCGGCGGGCCAACATCGAGCAAGTACTTCGGGTCGTCGCCCGAGCTAACGACGAGGGTCTCGAACGGCAATAGGGTCAATTGCCCGTCGGGAACGATGATGAGGCGCTTGTATTTCTTCCCTAAGATTGCCGTGCGTTCGGCCTCGGGGATCAACAGGTTCCAGAGTGCGGCCAAGCCCGGCACGGCTAGCTTCGTTTTGCCGGGCTTGTCCGTGGCTTTCAGACGCTGCAGGACACCCGTTCCCTGCGTATTGCTCAGGGCGTTTCTCAACTGCCCGGCCGTCAGCGGACCTGCTTTGATCTTGAACTGCTGTGCTTGGTTCTCATCCACCATCAGCTTTTCCAGTCGTGGAGCGCTGCCGGCCGAGACGACCAGCAAGTATCCGCCGTCCGTGCCGAAGGAATACTCCAACAGCAGGGCGTCCTGGTCCGTGACCCACTGAGTCAGCTTCTTTAGCGTAATAGGCTTCTGGTCCTGCCCGACGGCGAGCCGGTAGGTCGGGCTGGCGTTGCGGATGTCGGCATAGGCGATGACGTACTCCTGCCGGGCGTTACGCAGCTGGGCCTCGATCCTACGGCGGCGCTGGCGCAACTCGTCGGGCGACAGATCCTTCCTCTCTTGAAGTACGCGGAGTTGCTTCTCCAAGGCGGCGATGCGTGTTTGCGTTTCCCGTTCGCGCTGGCGCAGCCTAGCGGCCTCCTGCTTGGGCACGCCGGCCAGGAGATCGACGTCCTGGACCGCCATTTGGTCGACCAGCGACCGTGCGCGGCTCCGTTCCATGGCGTCGATAGCTCCAGCGACGTTTCCGAGTTCCGCCTGCCAGCAGACCATGTGCTCGAATGCCTTGGTGAAGTGTTCGAAGAACTCGGCGCGTTGGAGGCCGGCCCCCCCGCTCTTGGCCCGCTGCCTTTCTGCCATGTCCAAGGCCTGCCGGAGATCCGCGACCGCTTCGTCCCTGCGGTCCAGCTTCCACAGGATTCTGGCCCGCAAGTGGTAGCTGAAGAACCGGTCCCATGGGCCAATCTGCGGTTGCTTGCGAATCCTCAGTGCCTGCTCAGCCAGGGGCAGGGCCTTGGCCAGTTGGTCCTGGTCGTAATACAGGTAGGCTAGGTTGTTCAATCTGATGGCCGTGTCGGGATGGTCCTCACCGCGGATCCGTTTGTACATAGCCAGCGACTCCAGGTAGGCCTTCTCGGCCTCCTTCTCGCGCCCCTGGTCGTGATACAGGGCGCCCAGGTTGTTGAGCGTGCTGGCAACGGCGACGTGCTCCGGGCCGAAGGCCTTCTTGCGTATCGCCAGCGAGCGCTCGTAGAACTGCTCGGCCTGATCGTAGTATCCCTGGTCGTGATAGAAGGTGGCCCGGTTTCCGTAGGCAATGGCCAAGTCGGGGTGGTCGGCCGGGTAGGCCTTCTGCCGGATCTTGAGCGACCGCTCATAGAGCGGTTCCGCCTCGGTGTAACGGCTTTGGTCGTGGTAGATCAGCGCCAGGTTTTCCAGGCCGATCGCCACGTCGGGATTGTCCGGCCCATATGCCTTCTCCCTGATCGCCAGGGCCCGCTTCTGTAGCGGTTCGGCCTCGGCGTAACGGCCCTGTTTTCGGCAGGACTCCGCCAGGTTGTTCATCGCCAGGGCCACGTCGGGATGGTTGGGTCCACCGGCCTTTTCGTGGATCGCCAACGCCCGTTTGAGCAGATGTTCCTCTTCGTCGTACCGTCCCTGTCCGCCGTAGAAACAGGCTAGGTTGTTGAGCGTCTCGGCCACGTCGGGATGATCGGGCCCCAAGGCCTTTTCGCGGATCTTCAGGGCACGCCGATAGAGCGGCTCGGCCTCCTCGTAGCGTCCCACGCTTTCATAGACCGTGCCCAGGTTATTGAGGCTCAGCCCCACATCGCGATGCTCGGGGCCGAAGGCCTTTTCGCGGATTGCCAAGGCCTTCTTGTAAAGCTCTTCCGATTCGTCATACCTCCCCCGGTCATGATACAGCAGTGCCAGATTGCCGAGGCTGCTGGCCACATCGGGGTGTTCCGGTCCCAGGGCCTTCTCCCTGATGGCCAGTGCCCGCTTGTGCATCGTCTCCGCTTCCGCATATCGCGCCTGGGTCACGTACAACGTGGCTAGGTTGTTCAGCGTGTGGCTCACGTCGACATGATCCGGCCCGAGCGTCTTCTCCCGAATCTCAAGCACCTGCTTGTACAGTTTCTCCGCCTCGTCGTAACGGCCCTGGTAGTCGTAGAGCGCAGCCAGATTGGCGAGGCCGATGGCAAGGTCCGGATGCCCCGCAGGCAAGTGCTTCTTCTTGATCGCCAGGGACCGCTGGTATAACGGCTCGGCCTGCGAGTACTTTCCCTGATCGTCGTAGAGCAACGCCAGATTGTTGACGGTGGTGGCCACTCGCAGGTCGTCGGTGCCGTAGGCCTTCTCCTTGATGGTTATGGCCCGCGTGTAGAGGGGCTCGGCCTCCTTGTAGCGGCCCTGGACGCGGTATAGCTCACCCAGGTTGTTCAATGCCAGAGCCACGTCTGGGTCGTTGGGCCCGTTGATTTTCTCTCTGATCGCCAGCGATCGCTTGTAGTAGCGCTCGGCCTCCTTATAGCGCCCGAGTGCATCATAGAGCCACGCCAGGTTGTTGATGCTGGCGGCTACAACGATATGCTCGGACCCCAATACCTTCTCCCGAATCTCCAGGGCTCGCTTGTATAGCGGCTCGGAGTCCTTGTAGCGGCCTTGGGCGGAGACGGCACACGCCTGCTGATTCAGCGCGAGCGCCAGGTACAGCGTGTCGCGGCGAAGGGGGCCCTCGGCGAGCTTGCGCATCTCGATCGCCGTGCGTTCGGCGGCGCGGTAGTTGCCCGCGCCGTTCTGCTGGTTGTACCTCGCCATGAGGGCGTCGAAGTCGGCTGCGGCATCGGCGAGAAGCTCGTTTGCCGGGATCAACAGGAGGAGCAACGTCAGCGTGACGCTCGGCAGGTGTCGCGTTCTCCGGTGGGGCATCGTGGGGCTCCTTACGCTTGCAGTAGCGGTAACCTTCCGGGGGATTCTCCATTTCCGGCGATCGTGGACCCGATCCGCAATCACCACGTCGTCGAGTCTACCAAGACACGCGGCCGTTTCAATAAGCGGAGGTGGTTTGGGTTCTCTCACGCCGCACCACTTCCATAGACCGCGGCGGTCTTGCGGGGCCCAATGCCCCGGCAATACCGCTTCGTTTCGTCGTCCCTCGGCTGCTACCGAGCTTTGGGGGCGGGCTGCGGTAGGGCCGGTGGGCCGGCCGGGGACGCCCCGAAGCCACCGGGAAGGGGCTTGCCGACCCGCGGGAGGACTTGAACCGAGATCGCCCGGAAGACCTGCGTCGGCCCGGCTTGTCCTTGTACGGGGCCTTGCACGGCGCCCTGGGCCGGTCCTTGCGTTGTCCCTTGGCCCGACTCCTGGCCGCCCTTGCGCGGCGGTTTCGCCTTCGGTGGAACTTGAGCGGGGTCGGCCTGGGCGGCCGGCGCCGGGTGCGGCTTGGGGAGGTACACAACATTGACCATCTGCCCGACGTGGAGTTGCTGCATCACTTGGGCAACCGGCGATGTTGCCGTATCGCCTCGGGCCGGGTCTGCTTGCGTGGCCGGCGGTTTTCCCTTCGCGGAAGCCTTCGGGGGCGTCGGTGGCGTCTGGGCCGGTCCCTGCCCCGTGGGAACGCTTCCACCGGTGATCACGGTCCGCGTGTCGATTCGAAACAGACAGATTCCCCGCGGTTTGGGCTTGCCCCGCTGGGGAACATTCTGCTGGGTTTGAATCTGCGGGGTGGCGAGCGACTGGACCTTGATCACGCCTAGCGTTGTCCCTTGCGGTTTGTCCGGACCCTTTGCCGGAGTTGGCGGCGTCGGCGTCTGCTGCTGGCCGGCAGGCGGTTTGGGGGTCGGCGGCTTTGGTATCTGCTGCTGGATGGCAGGTGCGGTCTGTCCTGCACCCGGCAAGGTAACCTCGACGATGGTGCCAACCATCGACGTCTGTTGTTGCGGCTTGCCGGGCCCCTGTTGTGGTCCCGCGAGCAGATCGGAAACCAAGGCAATCGCGACAATCAGCGCTGCTTGGAGAACTAGGAAACGTTTCATCTTGGTACCTCCTAACGTGAAGTGAAAACTCAACCTGTCAAGGTTTCTATGTTCAAGCGGCCCCGCAACTCGCCAATTCGGTGCAAAGAATTCTCTCGGTCTCCCTCGTGTCGCTCGATATGGAGAGGCCCGCGCCCCCTTTTCCGACGACGGAGCGGTCGAACCCGCCGCGCAGATGTCAACCCGTAGGCATCGCAACAAAAAACGCTCCATTCCGCAAATGGGTGAAGGTGTTCTGTTCGTGCAGAGACTCTACCGCCAATCGCCGCTGAGCACGAACCCGCCCCAGTAATAGGGTGAGCGGCGAGGTTTCCGCGTCGCGGGGGTCTCCGGTTCGATCGTGACACCGCGTTCGGGGCATTCGTTGAGCATCCAGAGTTGTGCCAGGCGTAGCGCCTCGAGCTTCGGCAACTTCTTTTCCCAGAGGTTTTCGTAGAATCGTTCCATCAGGACCCGAGTGGACTCGTCGCTGACTTTCCACAGACTGGCCACAACGGTTCGGGCACCGGAGACCTGGAACGCCCGCTGCAATCCCAACACTCCTTCACCGCCGGCGACCGGTCCCAGTCCCGTCTCACAGGCCGAGAGGACCGCCAGATCGACGGCGCCGAGGTTCAGCGACGCAACCTCCTCGGCCGTGAGGATACCGTCGTCGCGTCCCGGCTTGGACGGTAGGTTGGCACCTGCCATCGCCAAGCCGGAAAGCAACCCGGGATGAAAGGTCGTGAACTTCTTCTTAAGGGCGGCATTGGGACCAAGCCCTTTCTGCTCGGTGTCCGCTGTCCCCAAAAGCGATCGCAGTTGCGGCGGGGCAAAGAATCCATGGGTCGTAACGTGCAGGAAGCGGTAGTGAGTCGCTTGCTGGCGGAACACGGCCTCGGTGGCCTGCCCCCGACGCAGAAGGCGGACATTTCCGTCGGGATGGGCCAGCTCGAACGAATCGCGGACCGCGAGCATCTCGCCGCGGGAGTTCTCAAGCGGCTCGAAATGCAGGACGCCCTTCCCAGGAGCGGCAGAACGCCGATCGCTCGATCCGGCTGGCGTCTGTGACGAGGCATCGTAGTCAATGTCGCCCAGCACCAGCAGCGCCGCATCCGGCGTCCGATCCTTCGCCGGTTGTTCCTTGTCCCGCGCTGCCAACAAAGCCGGCAACGCCTGGGGCACGGGCACGACCGCCACCGCCCGTTCCTCGATCAAGTAGGATCCCGGCTCTTTGCCCGGCAGGGCCGCAAGGGGAAAACGCGTCAGGGCACCGTCGGGCGAGATCAACACGGTTTGCACGCCGCCGACATATTTTTCGAGCGGCAGCCAGACGAGCCGTCGCAACTCTTTGCCTGCGCCTGCGCCGGTTCCTTCGCGGCCGCACGTCCTGCGCCACGTGTCGATCGCTTCACGAATCGGCTCGACCGGTCCGAGTTCCACGCGCACGACCGGCCGGTCCCGGCGGACGACAAAGGCGACCAGATGCCGCTCGGGCGGTGCGCACGGCGAGTCCTCTTCCGGCTGCGGAAGCGATTTTTCATATTCGAGAAAATCGACCAGGACGACACCGTTCGGAAGGGTGGTCTTGAGGGATTCGGGCGTTACCGGCTTTGCGTTCCCGCGGAACTCGCGACTGCGACGGGACAGCTCCGCTTCCAGTCGGGCTTTTTCCTCCGAGACGCGGGCAAACTCCTGCTGCCGGGCTTTCTGCCGCGAGGGATCGAAATCAAAGGCCAGCCGGGCCAATTGACTCGCGGTCGCCTGCAACTCGGCCAGCAGCGGGGCCAACTCCGGCCGGGCGGCCGCCAAACGCATACACCGCTGCCCGATGAAGACCAGGCCCTTCCAGGCCAACACGTATTGGTATGCCTGCTCTTCAAGTCCTTGCTCCCCGGTTACCGACAGATACCCGTCGAGCGTCCGACGCATCGAGCCGGTCACGGCCAACTGCTGCTGCTCCGAGAGGACGTCAAACGTCTCGTCGAGGAATCGCCGGATGATCTCCAGGGCCTGCCGGTAGAGCGGCCGGGCCCGCTCGAAATCGCCGGTGGACCGGTAGACCGTGGCGAGATTGTTCAGGCTTGTCGCATAATAGAGATGTTGCTCGCCGAAGACCTCTTTGCGGATTTCCAGGGCCTGCCGATAGAGTGATTCGGCCTTCTGAATTTGTCCCCTAGCCTTGTAGATAGCCGCCAGGTTGTTGAGGCTGGCGGCATAGTCGGGATGCCTCTTTGGCAGCGATTCTCGACGGATCTCGAAGGCCTTGTGATAGAGCGTCTCGGCCTGGTCATGGTCGCTGGTGGCTTCATAGAGTGCGGCGAGGTTGTCGAGGCTGGCGGCGTAGTCGGGGTGTTTCTCGCCGAAGACCTTCTTGCGGATTTCCATGGCCCGGCGGAAGAGCGGTTCCGCCTGACGGTACCGACCCGTCAAGTAGTAGATCCCTGCCAGGTTATTCAAGCTGGCAGCGTAGTCAGGATGTTCCTCATCGAGAAGAGTCTTGCGGATTTCGAGGACTTGCTGCAGAAGCGGTTCGGCGCGGGCGTAGTCGCCCATCGAATGATACAATCCGGCAAGGTTGTTCACCTGAACGATGTAATCGGGATGGTTCCGTCCAAAGGTTCCGCGGGAGATGTCCATCGCACGACGAAGAAGGAGCGTGGCTTGGGCATAGTCGCCGGTTGCGTGGTACAGCTCGGCCAAATTGTTCAGGCAGAGAATGAAGTCGGGATGCTTCGCCCCGAGCGTCTCTTGTGCGAGTTGCATTGTGTTGCGCAACATTTTTGTGGCCTGGCCGAAATCCCCAGCGGCATAGTGCATTTTCGCCAGATTGTTCAGATCGACGATCCGACCGCGATATTTCTCGCCCAGCACTCCCCTCTGAGTTTCGATCGCCCCTTCGGCCAGCGGGATCGCGTCGCGGGGCTTGCCGCGGTGGCACTGCTCGACGGCTTCGGCCATTTTCCGCTTGGCGGCATCAAGGCGTGCCAATTCCTCCGGCTTGCACTTCGCCAACCGACGCAGAAGTGCCAGATCCGCCCGGGTATCCGCGGCCCGCCAATCGTCCTTGCCATGAAGCTCGGTTGTGATCTCCAGCGACTGCTTGCACAACGATTCGGCGGCGGCAAAGTCCTTCCGTTCGTAGTGGAGTCGGGCGAGCCACTGCAATGTGTCGGCAATGTTGGCATGGGTCTTGCCGAAGAGTTTTCGCTCAATAAACAGTACCTGACTGCCCGCCGTAATCGCTTCGGGCCATTTGCCCTGTTGTTGGAAGCGGCGTGCCGCGTCCCAGTGCCGCTCTCTGTCGCGCAGGAGCTGCTCCCGCCCTCCGACGGCAGGGGACTCAGCCGGTACGGGTGCGCCAAACAGAGCCCACGCCGCCAACAGCACCACAAACCGATGAATATGCCGCAAGTTCTTACCTCTTGAGTTGAGCGTTGATGGCTGGTCAGCCAGCACCCCGGCTACACCGTCAGCTGGCTAGTCTTCCTCTCGTCGACTTGTTTTGTTCGGTTGGATCTTCATGCGCATGACCCGCTCGGCGATTCTCGCCGAGTCCTCCTCTTTGATGACGAAGCCCCTGAGCTGCTCTTCCCATTTGGCCCGCTCTTCCGGGGTCGCGAACACGACGTGCGGCCCGAATTCCCGTCCAACCAGGGATTCCCACCTCTCGGTGGTGGCAATGACGTGGAGAAACTCCGGGCCGTCGGAGGCCGTCACGCTGATGTAGTAGCGGTGTTCCTCGCCGGGAACGATACGCGGTTTGCCGGCTTCTAAGAAGTGGTCGTAATCGTGCTTGTTGGGAAACAGCTGCGTGACCGTACCGCTCTTGTCGATATGCCAAATGCCGACGTAGCAATCCTGGTCCGACTCCAAGCGAAAAGTCATCCGCTGTCCCACGGCCAGGGTGACGTCGTCGGACACGTCAGGCCCCTCGCCAAGAAGTTCGCACCGGAACGGAAAATCATGGCGGAGTGGGCGTTCCGGATATGTCGCAACGGGCGACTTCTCTGCGGGTTCGTCGGGCGCTTGTACGGGGGGTTCGCCGGGTTGCCGTACCTCGGGTGGTGGCTGGCGATCACCCGTCGCCACGGAGAAGATCCAGGATACCGCAACCATGATCAGGATGGCAGAGGCCGCAACGGCCAGGGCCGATTTCCGCAGTCTCCCACCGGCGGCAAAACACTCGAGATCCGCTGCAAGGGCGTCCGCCGTCGGGTACCGGTCGGCCGGATCTCGCTCCATGGCACGAAGGCAGATCTTCTCCAGCCGGCCGGGGGTCGCCGCGTCGCACAGCGCCGATTTGTCGAAGTCGCAGCGGCATGCCCGGTCATAGCAATCGTTCCTGTCTTCACCTTCGAACGGGGCATGCCCTACCAGTAGGTAGTAGAGCACGGCGCCGAGCCCAAACACGTCGGCTCGCTCGCCGATGCGAGCGGTGTCCCCTTGGGCCTGTTCCGGAGCCATATACTGGATGGTACCACTGATATTCTCGGATTTGGCCAAGTCGTCCACCCAGGCATGACAGAGTCGGGCAAGGCCAAAATCGATCAGCCGCGGCTCGCCCGACTCGTCGATCACAACGTTTTCGGGCTTAATGTCTTGATGGACCACGCCGCGGGCGTGGGCGGTGGACAATGCCCGGGCAACCTTGGCGACCACCTTCGCCGCCTCGCGGGGCGCCGGACGTGCTTGCTTTGCCTGCTGATGGAGATTGCGGCCGCGAATGTACTCCATAACGAGGAAAGGGCGATCCTCGTGGAAATCGAGATCATAGACCTGCGCCAGGTTGGGATGATCCAGGTCGGCCAGCACTTTGCCCTCTTCGACGAGATGTTCGCGATCAGTGTGCGGCGCGCGAACCGGGTCGCGGCTGAGTTTGACAACGAGTTCTTTGGCCAAGGTGGGATGCACGGCCCGATAGACTTCAGCCTGACCGCCTCGGTCCAAGACACCGATTACGCGGTACTTTCCAATCGTTTCCGGTTCCACTGGACGATCGTCGGTCGGCTCGGGCGATACACTCGCACTTTTGGGGACGAACGTGGCCGTTGTCGCTTGGCCAGTCCTCGCCGTATCTTGGGCCAACTCTTGATCCAGACGGACGAGCACCCCCCGGACCTCAGACGCCCGTTGCGAGAATCGAGCGGCGTAATCGTCGTGCGTTGGATTGTCTCCCCAGCACTGCCGGATTCGGTATTCTTCGCGGATCATTTCCAGCGGGACTTTTTCCAAGGGGCCGATCTCCGGGTATTGGCGAACGTAGTCTTCGAGCCAAGGTCGTTCGGGCAAGGAGGAAACCGATGTCCTCCAACCGGATTGCCGCCGCTGGGCATCGGTTCCATCCGGCCCTATCGCTTGTGCGGAACTTGTCCCTTGCCACCGGTAATAGAGATCGATCATCACCATTTCGGCGAGCAGGCGGCGGTCGCTCTGATCCGGGGGGATGAAATCGGAAATCTCGGGAGGTACCCCACTCCGCCATGCCTCTTCGAAGCGATCTAACACATCCTCGAGATCAAGCGGACTGCCATGGTCGAACATTCGCTCCTGCATGATACTGTCGCCTCCGATCCTCTGCGGAATCAGGGGGGGCTCCCCAATCGTTTCCTGCGGCCGGTTTCCTCGTCGTTCAACGCGTTTTCACCCGGGTGGGACCTAATCCTCTCATGACCAAAGATCTCGACCGGTCGCCAAAGTCGCCGAAACCACGGGAAGCCGTCGCCTCCGCAAGGGCCTTTCCTCCAGGCCCAGTTTAGTGGACGGGAGGGAAGGGGCCAAGGGGACCGTCCGCCGCCCGACAGGGTCTCCCGCCGGTTGTCAGTGGGGGTGACTCTGCTATAATCACCCAGTACAGAGTGGACCCCTCGGAATCAGTTCGGGATTTCTTGCCATGTCGGACGACGCGGTGACCCAATGGCTGGGCCAGATGGCCGAAGGCGACCCAATGGGGGTCCAGCAGATTTGGGAGAAATACTACGAGCGCTTGGTGGGTCTGGCTCGAAAGAAACTGGGACATACGAACCGGCGTGTGGCCGACGAGGAGGACGTGGCGCTGAGCGCTTTTCACAGCTTCTGCCGGGGAGCAGCCGTCGGTCGCTTCCCACGGCTGGACGACCGCCACGATCTTTGGAAGTTGCTGGTTACGATTACCGCCCGCAAGGCCGCCGCTCAAAAGAGGTATGGCCACCGACAAAAACGGGGCGGGGGCGCCGTCCGGGGAGAATCGGTCTTCGCCGATACCGACTCTTCCGACGCGTTCGGGATTGGGCAAGTCATGGGAGGGGAGCCCACGCCCGAAGTGGCCGCCATGGTCGCCGAACAGTGCGAGCACCTCCTGGATTGTCTCCAGAACGAGTTGCTCAAGCGAGTTGCCCTGTTGAAGCTCGAAGGATACACTAACGGGGAAATTGCCGACGAACTGGATTGCGCCCCAAGGACGGTCGATCGCAAACTCGCGCGGATTCGCGATCTGTGGAACGAAGCAGGCATATCGGCGGACTTGGATTCTTGACTGCCGCCGCGTGCTCGCCGGATGTCACTGCTGGCTTGCGCAGCAGTGCCCTCCGGGTCACCCGAACAACACTGCTGGACAAGCCAGGTGCCACCCAACCGTACAACTGTCGTTCGATTCGTTCACCGAGCACAAAGAGGCGATCACGAGGGAATTTGCCGACCTTTGGGCTTAGCCACAGAACGAAATCGTAGAACGCACGGATGATAGGAAGCCCTTCATCGCGGGCCATGTTGCACACTCACCCGATCAAGGTCCTGCAACTATATCGAACGCCCTCGCTGCGCGAGGTCGCGTGTAAAAGAGAAAAGGGTCAAACAGCAAAGGGTAACACAGCAAAACACCACATTATTACGGGGTCCTGGAAACACGAAAGCCGATGCTGAAGTCGCGGACGACCGGGTAGAGCCTGAGCCGAAACGCAGAGCGGGAGTTCCTCGGAAGGCTGAGCCAGGAGCCGCCGCGAAAAACACGGTCGTCGCCGGAACTCGCACCTGGTGGATCATCCACCGGCGACTCCTTGTAGTAACCCTCGCCGTACCAGTCGGCGCACCACTCCCACACGTTGCCGTGCATGTCGTAGAGGCCCCAGCCGTTTCTTTTCTTCTGGCCTACACTGTGGGCATACTGCTGACCCGCGTTCCATGCGTTCTCGTAATACCAGGCGTGGTTGCCCAACGCCGAGTAATCGTCTCCAAAGAAGAAACTCGTCGTGCTACCCGCCCGGCAGGCATACTCCCACTCTGCCTCGGTTGGCAGGCGATAGGTGCAGCCTTCCTTCGCCGAGAGCTTCTCGCAGAACGCCACCGCATCCTCCCAGCTCACGTACGTCGCCGGGTAGTCTGCGCCCGACTTCACGTACGGTTGACCAGACCACGGGTGTTTTCCCATGACCTGCTCGTACTGCTCCTGCGTTACCTCATGGACGCCCAGATAGAACGGCTTGGTGATACGCACCCGGTGCTGTGGGTGTTCATCGTCTGAAGCGTCTTCGTCGTCGGCAGGGCTGCCCATCATAAGCTCGCCCGCTGGGATCAACATGAACCGCATTCCAATCGAGTTGGTCATCTCTTCCAGCCGCCAGATTTTGCAGTCGGGCAGCATCTCTTCGAGTTGCCGTACTCCCTCTTCGGTGACCTGCGTATGGGTCAGGTACAGTCGCTCCAGGTCTTCAAGATGCCTTAAATGGCTGATTCCATCGTCGCTGACGCTCGTCCCGCTGAGGCAAACCGTCTCAAGCTTCGGCAGGTTGGCCAGCCATCTAACGCCCGTATCGGTGACTCTCTCACCGGAAATGAACGCCCGCTCCAACTCGGGCATGTAGCCGAGATGCACCATCGCGTCGTCGGAAGCCCCAGGTGGCGAATCGACGGCCACCGCGTCGAGGAACATCTCGTCGCCGAAAACCTTCCGTGCCCAGGCCGGGCTGGAAGGTTCGGGATGACACGTTACCACCCACCCGAGTTCGCGCAGTGCCCCGATCGCGGCCCGCTGCTGCCGGGCGTGGTGGACGGGCACCACGAATATGCCCATCACGATGCACGCCAGCGTTACGAAGATAATCAGCGACCGGAGGCTGTACTGGTACCATCAGAGCTTGGGCGCGGACTCTTTCCGGGGCTTCTCGCTCATACTCGGATTCTACCACGGGGGGCGGGCAGGCGGCAAGCGACGGGGCGTCCGGGCGACTACCCTTTAGCACTGTTCGAGAAGTAAATGTCACCGGGGGATCGCATCCGGCTCGACGTAACGAATATGGACGACCCCGAGCAGATTGCCGACGGGGGTCTCCTTGTACTCGTTGGTTGTCATTTCGTGTTCAGCCCCTGCACCGGTGCCGATGCGGCGCGACCCGCCTGTGGTCGAGTAAAACGCCGCCGTGATCAATCCGATCTGATCGGTGAACTGCTGCCGGGCGGCCAAGGAGTCTTGGGCATCGACGATGACAAACTCGTTGTACTTGCCCTCGATGCCGGTTTTGGCGAAGAATCCAGGGACCTCATAGACTCTGCCTGTCTTGCCCGGGGGTCTGGGATCGAGCCGCCACGCCCGGGCTTCCGCGAGATTGACCCGCTGGCCCGGAAGGTACTCAGACGGTTTGTCCACAGCGACGACCGTCACCCCCTTGGTCGACACCTTCTCCGGTAGTGTGTTCAGGCCATCGACCAGAAGCCGCATGAATGCGGCGTGATCGGCGCGGTTTTCGACCCGAATTCGATACACTTCTCCCTTGCGAAGCGGCACAAACAGGTCGTTCCCGCGAAAGACACCTTCGCGCTCCTCGCCGTCGATCAGAATCTCCACGCGGAATGGAAAGCGCGGATCGAGCAAAGGGTGTGCCCCGCGGGATCGCTCGTCGAGCCGCTCGATGACCTGGGTACTGATCGGCGTGGCGATACGACCCTCCATGGGCGGTTCGGGGCGATAGTCGTTGGGTTTGGCAGCGACACTTCGACCGAGCATGGCCCATTCCGACTCGTTCAACATGGCGGTCCCGCCAGCGGCACCGGCCAATTCGTCGCCCTGTGTCCGGATCAATTCGCACTGCAGGGTAACGACGCGCCCGACGCGATCCCGCAGGGTCCCGACGGCAACGACCGTCATCCCGCCGGCGCTTTTGGAAAGCCTCACAAGTGCATCGGGCGCCCCCAGGTCCTTAAGCGCAAACTTCTGGGCCTTCAACGCGCTCTGCAATCGGCGGCGGTTGACCACGGTGAACTTACCCGCACCCCGACTTATCAGTTGTCGTTCGAGTTCCGTGGCACAGTAACGCCCGAGCAACCCGAAATCCCCCCCCAGGGCCTCGCCCAGCGGGGTGTCGGTCGTGAATTCGAGGACCCCCACTTTGGTGAGCTTTCGGACCTGCATGTCAACGGCGAGCTGCTCGGCTACGTCGGAGAGGACCTGTTTGAGCGATTGCGGGCGCAGACGGACGACGACCGGCACGCCCGGGGTCCCCGACCGGACAATCCGCACCGGCGTCTGCGGCTTCGGGAAGTGCAGCTTGGCCGTGTTGGTGACGCTGCGATGGACGTAGCTGTACAGCTCGTCGATGGTAACCTTGCCGTCGCCGTCGGCGTCGGCGTGACCCTTCAACCCCTGGTTCAGCCAGTAGCTAAAAAGCGACTGTTTCACCGCCCCCCAAATCTGGCTCTTTTCCTCGGCCGTGGAGCTGGCCAAGGTAACCACGCCGGCCATGTCGCGGAACGGCTCGCCCAGTTCCCCGGCGGTCACGCCGGTGGCCTCGTCCCCTTTCTCGCTCCCGGCATGGCAGGCGTCGATCACCAGGAGCTTGAACTTGGCCTTGCACGCGGCGATCTGCTCGCGTAGCCAGGTGACGGCAACGCCCGTCGCAGCCGGATTGGCCGGATCGCAGTCGATCGGGGCCAGGTACAACCTGCCGTCCTTGTCCCGAAACCCGTGGCCGCTGAAGTAAACGAACACCGTGTCCTCGGGGCCGGGCTTCGCCAGCCACTTCGGCAACTTGTCGATCATATTGGCCCGCGTCGGCCGGCGACCGGAATCGTCAGGCGACGTGTCGACCATCTTCAGGATATGGTCCTTCCAGAAGGTCCCCTGCTGCTGAAGCGTCCCGGCGAGTCGTTCCACGTCGTTGATGGTGTACCGGAGCGGGTTGGCGTGCTCGTACTTCTCGATGCCTACCAGAATAGCCCATTGGCGTCCCTTTTCCTCACTGGCTTCGGCAGCAAAGCCAGGAAGCCTCAGGAACAGACAAAGCAGGCCCGAAACAACGGCAGCGAACAGCGTCTGTCGGAAAATTGTCAGTCTCATTTTTCCTTCCTTTCCGTAGCCTTCGGAGTATTACGGGTTGGATTTGTGTCAAGTAGCCATGAGATCATTCCGTTCTTACCGACGGAGTTCGAAAACAACTGCGTAAACTAGGTGCGTCTTTCTACTTCTCAGCATTATGTTCGTCCCCTCGGTGTTTGTACAGGTATCCTTTGTTTTATGTACGTATGTACGGCCGGCAGTTTCTCTACCATTTTGTATGTCCTTTCCTGCCAACCGCCCGCCAGCGGCCAGCGTTGTCCCTGGACCCGGTGACTACCGCCCCTGCGAGGGGTCTAATCCGTTGATACTCATGCAAAATGGACGGGAGGCTTGATGCACAAATTCAACTGGCTTATAAGATGTAAGAGGGATCGAAGGGCCACCGACAGCGAGCATCGTCGTATTTCGTCGCGTTCTGAACATGAAGAGATAGGAAACCGGCACGCTGTCCGCACGATCCGCAGACTGTCCGGTTTTGTCGGGAACAGCAAAGGATCGACCGCGCACGATGTCACCGGGAACGAGGAGCACCGTGATGGTGAAATCAATATCATTGAAGTATCAAGGGGGACTAGTGGCCTTAGTCGCACCGCTGATGGTCTGCCTGTGCCTGGCGGCCGATTCGGCCGAATCCCCAAATCGAAGCATCTTCTTACAGCGACTGAAGCCAAACTGGCAGTTGGGTGACAAGTGGGTCGTAGAGACGATCACCCAACCGCTCCAGATGCGAGAGGGGACGACTCGCCGGATGGCTGCCCGCCCTATCCAATGGCAGTTCACCGTTCAGCGGTTTGAGAAGTCGCTGAACCAGGACTACTATCGGGTGGAGATTAGATGCATGCTTCGGGGGCGGCCACAGCCGATGACAGTGCTCTGGGTCGATCGCAAGTCCCACATCTTGCGGAAGATCCAGACGCAGATTCCCGTACCCGGCGGCTTCCGCACGATTACCGAGAACTATGAGTTTGCCAGTGGTCAGCCCTCGCCCGTCTTGGGACCGCTCAGCGCATTGCCGATCGATCTCCCTTTGCTGATGGATGGTCAGGCAAAGGGATCGCAAAAGTTCACCTATGAAGCCAACACGAGCCTCTCGGGAACCAAGGCCGTCGGCGAGGTGGGATTCGCCTACGAAGTCGAGCAGGAGGTCAGCCCGGCCAATGCAGAACAAGTCAAGGGGTTGCTGAACGATACGTTTGCCAAGGATCTGAAGCGCCGCCCCGTGGTGGAAGTGAAGCTGAAGGGACCCGGCCGCGAAGTGCGACAGCTTTGGCAACCCGGGCTTCCCTGGCCCGCCTACACCGAAAGCGGTCCGACCGTCAGCCGGCTGGTGAAAGTGATCCCGGCCAAGAGCAAACCGGAGAAGTAACAGGAAGGGACGTCATGAGACACATATTCATCTGGGGTTGCACGTATCTGGTGTTTCTCCCGGCGCTGGCCGCTTCCGGGGCCGTCGAAGAGGGCTCTGCAAAGGAAACACCCTGGTCGGGATACTGGTGGCCGATCGCCAAGGGCGAACTCCAGATACCGCTGAGTAAATACGATCAACTGACCGGGGCAGCGTCTGCCCAATGGGAACGACAGAATCATCCGCCGGGACCGAACGTGCCGCGGTGGCACGGCTACTGCCACGCCTGGGCCGCCTCGGCCGTCTTGGAGAAGGAGCCGAAAAAAGTGAGCCAGGCCACCGGCCCGGCGAGCAATCGGCCGCTGCGATTGGCCGTCGGCGACCAGAAGGGCCTCTTCGCCGCCGCCCATGCACGCGACGTCTCCAACACCTACGGCGACCGCTTCGGCGACGGTGTCGGCAGCGAAGATCCACAGGACTTGACCCCCGACGCCTTGTGGCAACTCCTGAAACTCTATGTCAAACAGCAAGGCATTCCGCTGATTCTCGATCTCGAACCCGGTGCCGAAATCTGGAACTACCCGGTCTATGCCTACCGGATTGAGTACTCGCCCTCCGGCCCGCCGGGCCAACAGTTCGGGCATCTCAGCCTGTGGATGGCCGATAACGACGTACCGCCCGACTACGTTGGCGTCAAGATGCGTTTTCAGACCTACACGTTCACATTCCAACTCCGTAACGGCTCGATCGTGATGGGATCGGGTCGATGGGTCGGACAGAGCCAGGAGAATCATCCCGACTTTGCATGGTATCCTTACGTGGTTTTGCCGGAAAACCCCCACATCCAGTACACGACGGTGCAGAGGATTATGAGGGTGAGCCAGCCGCAACCTTCGGCGCCGCCGTCCACGCCGCCCGACACGCCACCGGACACTATGCCGGACGAGGTGCCCAACCAGAATTCCGGCCAGTACGATCCGTCGGGGAGCCAGGGGGGCGGCCTGCTGATCAACAATTCGGTCCCGCTGAGCCCGATTCAACTGGTTGCCGCCATCGCCGAGGAGACGTCTTCGTTCGGCCTGGACGTAACGGTAGACCGCTTCGACGGGGGACTATACACGATCGGCGAACCGTATACGGTCAAGGGCTCGTCGGAACGGGCTGGCTACCTCTATCTGCTACACATCGATAATCAGGGCAAGGTAAGCCTGCTTTTTCCCGCACCCAATGAAGACAACCGAGTCGCTGCCGAGACACGGTTCACCGTTCCCCGCCCCGGCGTTGCACGACTGGTACACGCAGGGCCGGTCGGAACGCACCGGGTCAAGGCGATGGTAACCAATCGGCCGTTGATGCTCAGCGGCCTGAGGTGCCCGGCGCAATCGACTGGGAAAAAGGGGGCATCGCACCGACGGGAATATCGCCCATTCCGCTGGCCCCCGACCGAACAGAAGCAAGTCCGGGATTTGATGAAGCAGTACCAGCAGCGGCAGCAGTTGCCGCCCGAACAACTGCGGGGAACCAACATTGCCAAGAAGTTCGTCTCATTCGCCCAGGATGAGGTCGCCTTTTACGTCGGCCCGACTACGGCGAAGCCACCCAAAAAGAAGTAACTTTGCAAGGAGAGAATGAGCCATGGAACGACCACTTGCCGATACCAAACGTCTTGTCCTGCTGGTGCCCTTGTTGGCATGCTTGCAGGGCCTATCGCTCGGGCAACAAGCGACCACCGATGAGGCATTCACGAAGGGTGATCCCCGGGGGGTCATGGTGGAGGAGGTCCGCAACGACACACCTGCCTTCATGGTCCGCGTCGATGTCGATCATGCCGACCGCGTCTATCGCGGCGGCGAACTCATGCGAGTCTTCGTAATGTCCGAAAAGGCCGGTTACCTGTATCTGCTTTATTGCGACGCCGACAAGAAGATGTCCTGCCTGTTCCCCAATCGGCTGGGTCAGGACAACAAGATTCCCGCCAGAAAGACAGTAACGATTCCGCCGGCAGGTGCCCGTTTTGCACTGCGGATCGGCCCTCCTTACGGCAAGGAGGTCCTCAAGGCAATCGTTTCGCTCAAGCCGCTGGGGGAGCAGCGACTCCGAGGGTTTCTTAGCGACAAGGAGGCGACCCGGACGAAGCTGGAGTGGGTCAAGGGTGCGGCCACCCAATTTCAGAATCAGCCGGCCCAATGGGCGGAGCATCACGCCGTGACGACGACCGTTGCGCCGCCACCCGGCCCGGATGTGCCTCCGACCGTACCGCCCGACGGCACGCCGCCGAGCGGAAGACGCAGAGTTGGGGTCTTCATCGGCATCAGCGACTTCCGAAGCCCCGATATTCGCGATCTCAAGGTCGGCCACAAGGACGCTCTGGCACTGTCCCGTATCATGAAGCAGCGCTGTGGCCTGAACGAGGCCATTGTACTGCTCGACAGCCAAGCGACTCTGAAGAACACCAGGGAAGCCATTTGCCGGCGTCTGCCGGCCATGACCAAGCCCGGCGATTTCGTGATCATCTTCTGGTCGGGCCACGGCGGCCGTTGCGCCGATGACAACGGCGATGAGCGAGACGGTTATGACGAGTACCTCGTCCCGCACGACGCCTCGGTGGCCAACCTGTCGGCCATCCGCAGGACGATGCTGCTCGACGACACGTTTGGGCGATGGATGCAGGAGCTGGACGGCCGCAGGGTGGTCGTTGTGCTGGATACGTGCCACAGCGGCGGCCAGCACAACCGCGAGAAGTCGCTGATCAAGGGAATCGACGGTCCCGAGCCGGTCGGCGGCGACGTCCAATTCGATTTCTTCGACGGCGAATTCGCCCGGGCCAAAGACATCGGCCAAAAGGAGACCGCCCTGCTGGCCTCGTCTCTGGCGAAGCAGGTCTCATTCGAGCGCAAGGAGGGTGACCTCGGCGCAATGACCTATTACCTGGTCGAACAGCTCCGTGGCGGTAGCAGCCCCGTGACACTGCCCGCTGCCTTCAACCGGATGAAGCCCCTGGTGGCGGCCTACATCGAAAGAACCTTCCCCGGGACCACGCAGACGGCCGTGCTGATCGATAATACGACGCCTCCGTTGTACCTGCGTCCGTAGTAGAACACCTATCCTTCCCAAAAATCCTGTCCGGGGAACCGAGCATGCCACCCTGGATGGAGAGCCAAGATTCAATGTACTCGGAATGAACATCCTGTCAAGGAAAACGCCCCAGATATTCACGACAGAATCCCCTGTGCGCGAAGCGGTGCCCGGAACACAGCCGAATATCTCTTCCTGATTTCCTTACGCAGCACGCCGCGTATACCGATGGTGCAAGCCGCCAAGGTACGGGACCGCAACGACCTCACGGAACTCGCCAGAACTCGGCCCCGCCGGATCGTCTGCCGACGACTTTCCGATTCGAGCTGAATTGAGCTATCCGGCCAATAATGCTTTGAACGCCGAGGCAGGACAGAAACCGAGCAAAGCCTGGCTACGCACTACTTTACCTGTGGCTCCAGCCACATGCACAAGTCGTGCGCATACGACCCGTTACGTTCCCCGACAAGCTGGATTTTCTTTGCCGGTGGGAACTGGACTTGCACTCTGACCGGGGGCATTCCACCTGAGATCGCATCACTGCGGTACACTTCCTTTCCATCGGCGAGCACGACGAATACGGCATTTCCATCACCTTCTGGCCGCCCAATGGCGATTCGGGCGGCAAATGACGTGACGGGCCGATCGAATACGTACGTCAGCTTCGCATCGTACTTCCGATTCGGATGGAAGTAAATCCAGTGTTCGCATCCCTTCAGAAGGCCACTTTCCTTGATGAGTCCAGCTGCCCACTCGTCGAGTACTGACGCGTCGTTCACATACAAATCGGCGCCCGTAAACCCGACAAACCTTGCCTTTGTCAAGTCGCCATCAGGCTTTCGCGATAGCGTCAGTCGCTGTTTACCGATGGTCACTTCAGTACCATTTGCGTCCTCAAACGGGCCATAGGTCGTCCCTGTTGCATTGTCCTTGAGTACGAATTCCGCGCCGAACACATTAAGACCCGCGAATATCACAGCCAAGATACTGGTAAACGTGAACTTACGCATGGCATGTCCTCCTCGGAGAATATGGGTGACAGATGGAATCGCCTCGCTTGCGATCTTGAATGGGTAGCTTGAATGGTGGAGAGTATAGACGGCTTGCGCGGGTCGTTCAAGTAATGGCCTCTCTGAAACAGCGGAAAAGCACTGTCATGGCCGAATTTGCTTTTTTAGATGGGCGCATACGTTGATC
>CAZJRB010000104.1:0-27438 GCA_964547995.1 uncultured Planctomycetaceae bacterium
CTCATCAAAATCCGACATCAGAAACCAACGTCCAAATCAAAGAAATCAAAAAAGCTGGCCGCATGATGGAACTGAGACGAAATGCACCCATTGACAATCCGTCCGTCCCACATGCCAGAAACATGGTGATGGGAATGAAAGAGCTGAAACGACGAGATTTCCTGAAGACGGCGGCCGCGGCGGCGGCGATTCCCGCCGGCGCCGCTTTGGGCCAGGGCGCTTCCCGGTCCCCACAACGGATTCCCACCCGAAAGCTCGGCAAAACCGGCCGGCAGCTTCCCATCCTCGGCTACGGCGGCGCCGCGCTGCCCAAGCTGTGGGGAAATCCCCTCTCGGCCGAAAACCGCGTGAAGCTGGTCCGCTACGTCTACGATCAAGGTGTCCGCTATTTCGACACGGCGGGCAACTACTTGGAAAGCCAGGCGATCCTCGGCCACGGGCTCAAGGGCGTCCGCAAGGATGCCTTTCTGGTCAGCAAAGTCGAGACGACCGATCCGGCCAACGTCCGCGGCGCCGTCGAAAAATCGCTCAAGGAACTCCAGACCGACTACCTCGACGCCGTTTTGATCCACGGCACGCCCGGACTCGAGCAAATGAGCGTCGAACAGGCGATGAAAGTCCACGGACAGCTCGTCAAGCTGCGGGACGAGAAGATGGCAAAGTCCATCGGGTTCTCGGCCCACTCCTATTTCGACAAGGCGCTGGCGCTGATTGCCTCCGGCGGGTTCGACCTGTGCATGTTGTCGTGCGGTTATTTCCCGAGGGGATACAACCAGATATTCTCGCCCCGAATGCTCGAGCTGCGCAATGCGTGCCTGGCGAAGGCGCACGAGCTTGGCATGGGGATCGTGGCGATGAAAGTCGTCGGCGCGGGCATTTTGGGCGCCTGGTCCGGACACATCGTGCCGGGTTTCGACAAAAAGCGTCTTGCGCAACTGCCCGCCGCGGCCATCCGCTGCGCGCTCTGCGACGAGCGGATCCACATCCTCAACATCGGTATGCGACTGAAGGAGGAGGTCGATGCCAACATGAAGACACTCGCGGGCGACGGGACGTACACGCTCGACGACCGGGCCGTGCTCGCAGAGTTCATGGCAAAAGCCCACGACAGCGACGCCATCAAAAAAATGAAAATCGACTAAATGGCAAGATTGGCAGCTACGGTCGCCAGACCGTGGGCACCATGTAGGACGGATTGTTAATCCGTCCAGTGTCGGGTATCCACAAGAAAGAGACCGAGATTTTATGGACCGCTTGACGCTTTGCCCGGACGGATTGACAATCCGTCCTGCGGAAAAGCCGCTCCACCCTTCCAAACTGAAAACCCGAGGAGAAATAGAATGAAGGCGTTGAAGAAATCAAGTTGGACGCGTGTGCTGATCCTGTTTGCTGCCGTCGCAATTTTGTCGGGCGCGTTGATGTCCGGTGCCGCAATGGCGCAAGAAGCGAAGGAGGTCAAAGGTTTTCCCGCCGTCCTCCAGCGAGACATCACCCTGTGGAGCGACGGCACGCGGCTCTCCGGAGTCTTGCTCTACCCCAAGGACCGCAAAGAAGGCGAGAAGCTCCCGGCGATCGTCACGTGCAACGGCTGGGGCGGCACGAAGGCATTCTTGATGAATTCCGGAATCGGACCGCGATTCGCCGCTGCCGGCTACGTGGTCATCGTCTACGACTACCGCGGCTGGGGCGACAGCGACAGCCGGCTGGTCGTCCGCGGCGAGATGCCCAAGCCCGACAAGGACGGCAACGTCACGGTCAAGGCCCTGGCCATCCGCGAGGTGGTCGATCCGGTCGACCAGCAGAAAGACATCGACGCCGCCATATCATACGTCTACGGCGAGCCGATGGTCGACAACACGCGCATCGGCATCTGGGGGACGAGTTTCGGCGGCGGGCACGTCATTTACCGGGCAGCCCACGACCCCCGCATCGCGTGCGTCGTCGCGCAGGTTGGGTCCATGCCCGATGACTGGACCAGGCGATACCCCGCCGGGCTGAAGAAAGTCTACGAGGGGAAAGCCGCCCGTGCCCGGGGCGACGCCGACCCGGTGCCGCAGGGCGGGGGGTCGCCGGGTGTGTTGCAAGGCACGCCCTATCACGAACGCATTGCCGTATTCAATCCGGGCCAGTACGCCGACCGGGTCAAAGTGCCGACCCTCCTGATCGACGCCGAGAAGGAACATTACTTCAAAATTAAGGAAAATTCGGAACGGGTGTATGAGATCCTCAAGAAGAAAGGAATACCGACGGAGTATCACGTGCTCAAGGGGAAAAAACACTACGACGTCTACAGCGGCGAAACCCTGGACGAGGTGATGAAGCTCGAGATCCCCTGGTTCGACAAGTATCTGAAGGGTAAGAAAAAGGGCGAGAATTAGGGCGGCGCGTGCGATCTATCGTTCCGCGACGTTGATTTAGGGAAGATCGAATTTCCCCGCCATTTTTGGTTCCCTCGCGACTTCATCAGGACAAGAAACGTCCCTCCTAAGGGTGATATAAAACAGTCATCATGGGCGGCGGCGAGCACCGCGCGACTTGACAATTCTCCACCCACGTGCAAAATACACGGGTCGTTTATCGCGTTTTCAATGTGTCCGGTGCGTTGCCCGGGCTCGCCCGGGGCGTACCGAAGTCGAAAAAACGAATTGGGGATGTTGTATGGAGTGCAAGAAAGAACAGAACCTTCAGTCGTGTAATTGCAGCTACGACCCTTGCTCGCGAAAAGGAATGTGTTGCGACTGTATCAGCTACCACCTCAGGTTGAGGCAACTTCCCGGTTGCTGCTTTCCCGACGACGCCGAACGCACGTACGATCGTTCGTTCGAGCATTTTGCAAAGCTGGTCAACGGCGGGAAGGTGTGAATCGGTCGGCGCGATCCCGCCGGAACGGTTTGCGCAAGGCCGCAACTCGCACAAAACCCGCACAATGGGGGGCACCAACAGTCGTCCTCCCTTCGTAATACTTTGGTAAATTCTCACAGCAGCCGTTTTCCGGCCTGTCCCTTTGCCCAAAGCGACAAAGCGGCTGATCTCGCACCCGGGCTTATGCCAAAACCCGCTTGTTTTGCTGGTGACATGGGCATCGTGGGAGGTTACAATCTTGCCGTTTCTCTCCCCCCATTTTGGGATTGCGTAGACCCCTGTGGCTTGCAGGCATCGATGAGAAGTGATATGCCCTATTGGGGTATCTTATTCAACGTTATATTCTGCATGTTTGGTATCGCGAAAAACGCACCTGATTGAGCGAGGAAACTGGCGAGTGTCTTCCAACCTCGACATCGAAGCGTCGGGCGTTGCGCGGAATGGGAATGAAAGGACGGCTCACGTTTCCCGCCCCGGTGGGAGGATCGTGCATCCCGTGTTTTCCGGCCTCTCGATCCTGTGCGTTGACCCGGCCCATGCCACTGCCGAAGTTTCACGCTATCCCGAAAAGCTCTCGGAAGCCGCTTTCTATGCCGCTGCTTACCCCGTGATGCTGCTCTCGCGGCGTCTGGAAGAGGAGTTGCTCGAGTTGTTCCGCAAGGGGTATGTCAAAGGGACGGTCACCAGCAGCGACGGGAGCGAGGCAACGGCGGTCGGAGTGGGTATCCCGCTGCGGCCGGGGCGAGACGTCGTCTCGCTGCTGCACCGGGATTTCGCCACCCATCTATTGCTGGGGGCCACGCCCTATCAGTTGGCCTGCCAGTACATCGCCAACGTTGATAGCCCTACGCACGCCCGGGAAGGAAACGCCCATCACGGCAACGCCTCCACCCGGCGCTTGCCCATGATCAGCCACCTCGGCAAGATGCTCAGCCTGCCGGTCGGCGGGACTTGGGCGGCCCGGCGCCACGGCGAAGATGTTTTCGGGCTGGCCGTAATCGGCGACGGCGGCAGCAGCACCGGCGAGTTCCATGAAGCCGTAAACATCGCATCGGTACACAAAGTCCCCGTCCTGTTTCTCGTTGAAAACAACCATTACTCGTTCTCGACCCCCACCAGCGCACAATACAACTGCGAGCGGCTCTCCGATCGTGCCGCCGGCTACGGCATCTCCGGCCGGACGATCGACGGAACGGACGCCTGGCTGGTCTATTCGACCGTGTGCGACATCCTGGACGCCATGCGCGAAGAGCCCGCGCCCTTCATCCTGGAGTGCATGACGCTGCGGCTGCACGGCCACGCGGCTTACGACAAAGCCGAGTACATTTCGGCGGAGCAGATGCAAGAATGGCGCAACGACGATCCCGTGCCCAAGGCACGCCGCAGGCTCCAGGAAGTCTGTGGTCTGGAGGAAGCGGACGTCGTCGCGATGGAGGAGGTCATCGAGGAAATCGTCAAGGAAACGATTGACAAGGCGCTGACCGTCGCGCGGCCGGATCCGCACACGCACTCCTGGACCCCCTACGCGGAGTCGCCACCGGTAAAAGTCGAGCCGCTGAAGGCCGCAAGGATCAAAAACGGCGAGGCGGTCAATCGGGCCTTGGGCTATATCCTTTCGAACAATCCGGAGGCCTTTCTGGCCGGGCTTGACGTCGGCACGTACGGCTCGGCCTTCAAGACATGCAAGGGACTGATGGATCGCCACGGCCCACAGCGGGTTATCGACCTGCCGATTTGCGAGTCGGGCACGGTCGGGTTCGCCTTGGGGGCCTCCCAGGTCGGCGCCCTGCCGATCATCGAATTTCAATTTGCCGATTTCGCGACCGAAGCGACATCGCAGTTGGGGTTGAACACGGGTACGTGGTTCTTCCGCAGCGGTTGCCCGGCGCCGTTGTTGTTTCGGTTGCCGTGCGGGGGCGGTTTGACGATGGGGGCGTTCCACTCCGGCGAGTTCGAGGGCCTCTGGTCCCGGTTCCCCGGCCTGAAAATCCTCTATCCCGCCACGCCGCAGGAAACTTACGAGTCGCTCATCGCGGGATTCTACGACCGCAATCCCTGCCTCGTGCTCGAACACAAGCTCCTTTACTGGAGTAAGGCCGGGCCGATCGATTTCGACGGCGACGTGGCAAATGTCTGGAGGGCACGCCGCTACACGGAAGGAAACGGCGTGACGCTGGTTGCCTTCGGGGCGATAGTCCACGAGGCGATTGCCGCCGCCGACGTTTCCGAAAGATCGATCGAAGTCTGGAACCCGCTGGTCGTTCACCCGTTGGACCTTGCACCGATCGTTGAATCGGTTAAAAAGACGGGGCGACTGATGGCCGTCCAGGAATGCGGCGCCACGCAGGGCCTCGGCCACACGGTCATCTCGCGGGTGGTTTGCGAGTGCCAAGAGGCGTTGAAGTGCCGGCCGAAGCTGGTTGCCGCCCCGGACGTACCGATCCCCTTTGCCCCGGAGCTGGAATCGTATTACCGGGCCAGTGCGGAAAAGATACAAGCAGGTGTCGAGCGGATGTTCCAGGAGACGTGATGGCCGAATCCCCCTTCAAAATGTCGTTGTATCTGCCGGCCCAAGGAGCGGCGGAAACCGAAGCGACGATCATCGAATGGTACGTTGCCCAGGGCGAACACTTCGAAAAAGGACAGGCCCTGGCACAGGTCGATAGCGCGAAATCGGTATTCGATTTCGAGGCACCCTGCGGCGGCTTGGTCGTTCGCTTGCTGCACCCCGAGGGCGAAGAGGTTTCGTTGGCTGAGCCGGTTATGGAGATCGAGACCGCCGATCCGGCGATGCGGGATTGGATTCCGCCGGCGGCCAGCGGTGAGAAGTTGCCGTTGCCTGCCAGATTGCCGGCAGCAACGCCCGCTGTCAACGGCGGCCGTGGTGAGGAAATCGCCATCATCGGCATCGGTAGCTATCTGCCCGAACGGATCGTTACCAATGCGGAACTGGTCGAGAAGTTTCCCGATGTCTCCGAGCAATACGTCTACCAGGTGACCGGAATCCGCCAGCGGCATTGGGCGGCCGACGACGAGAAGCCGTCGGACATGGCCCTACAAGCGGGCCGGGAAGCGATTCGCAAATCGGGGATCGGCGAAAAAGACATCGACGCAATCGTCCTTTCGACTACAACTCCCGACATGGCCATGCCGTCGACCGCGTGCATCTTGCAAGACCGGTTGGGGCTGCCCGCCATCCCCGCGTTCGACCTCAACGCCGCCTGCTCCGGTTGGCTCTACACCGTTTCCATGGCCCGGGGTATGATCCTCTCGGGACTCGCCCGAAACGTCTTGACCGTCGGCGTCGATCTCCAATCGCGCCTGCTCGACGCCGGCGACCGAAGCGCCTACTTCATCTTCGGCGACGGGGCCGGCGCGGCCGTCATCTCCGCCGCCGCGGCAGGCCACCGCATCCAGGACATCCGCCTCGGCTCCGATCCCCGAGGGCTCCGCATGGCGCGTCGCGAGGAGCCCGGATTCGAGGTGACCAACGGCCAGGCCGGCGTCGATCCCTGGATCCGGCTCGAAGGCGGCTCGTTGTTCCGCCTGGCCACCGAAAACTTCACCAACATCATCCGCGAGGTGACCGCGCTAAGCGGTTGGGACCTGGCAGACACCCGCTGGGTCGTCCCGCACCAGGCCAACGGCCGAATCCTCAAGGCCGCCGCCAAGCGGAGCGGCGTCCCCTTCAAACGGTTCTTCCTCAACGTCGACCACGTCGGCAACACCTCCAGCGCCAGCATCCCGCTGGCACTCTGCGAGATGGAAGCGGGGCTCGACGCCGGCGACAAGCTCGTCCTCTGTTCGGTCGGTGCCGGGTTGACCTCCGCCGCCGCGACGGTCGAGTGGTAAGCCCGGCGGAGGCCCGCCGTTTACTCGTCGAATCCCCATTTCATCGTCGTGCGGATCGTGTACCGCCCGGTCAGGATCGTGTCCCATTTTCCATAATGTTTGCTCATTTTCGGGTTTCGGGTATAAACAGGTAGAGTAATGGCCTCCTCCGAATTAGGAGAAGGTCATGAAAGAAGAGTTAACTAGCCCCGCCGGCCACCTGACGCTCGTAGAAACGAAACTCTGGAAGAACCCTGATGCCAGACGAGCAGCCGTTGCACAGGTCATCGACTACACGGAGCACCTTGTCCGATGGAGCTGCTCCGATCCATGCCCGCGCATACGAGTGGTACACAAGCCTGCATGAGCAACGGGTGGCCTACTCAATCAAGCGGATTCCGGGCACCGTCCCGGTGGAAGCGGATGGCTCGGCCTTCTTCGAAGTTCCAGCGATGCGCAGTCTGTTCTTCGTGGCCCTCGACGAGCGGGGGATGAGCGTGAAACGGATCCAACCGCTGCGAAACCAAGACGAAAGCAAGACGGAGATTTCGACCCGTTTGCCGCCGAGCAACTCTACTGGGAGTCGTTCTGGTGGAAACCGGCGCGGCACAATGAACGCCTTCCTTGACGCCGTGTTCGTTTCATGACGTAATCCCTCCGGGAGGGGGGGAGAGTGGTTCTTACCGCCCGAAGGCGATCTTCTCTCCATTGAAGCTGACGATCTGGTTTCCAACACGGGCTTTTGCACGTAGGCCTTTGCCTTCGATCTTCACTGGCGGCGCCTTTCCGCGCTGCAATGTGGCGACGACGAAGAACTCATTGCCCCCCTCAGCGAACACCGCGTCAAACTTGACGTTCAGGATCTTGCCGGCCATGTGCCCGGCCGACTTCTTTATCTGCATGGCGCGGGTTCCGGCGGTAATCTTCACTGGCGAGGGCGTGATGAAGGTCGCGGTCAAGGTCGCATCGCCTTGGCGAATTGTGAATGTGTTTCCTTCAATAATCACGTCTGCCATCTTGGCCTTTCGGTCCTTTGACACTCGCGGCACCTGCCACAACCAGACCTTCTCCTTGCCCCCCTGGATCTTGTCTGCCATAGCGAACAAGGCGGGCGAGCCGCACTTGCCGCTGTAGTCCACGCCGAACGACCGCATCCCCGAGATGCCGGACGGCTGGAAGGCCCAATCGTTGCGGACGCCACCGTAGAGGGTGTAAAGCCGCTGCTTCGGCTTCGTCGAGTAGACATCGTTCAAATCGATGCTTACCACCCCCGATCCGTCTTTCTTCGTTTCGAAGTGCGTCAACCGGCTCAGGGCGCTTTCAAAGTGGTCGTCGTTGGGGAGCCACACGACCGACTCGTTCCAGCGTCGCCGCTCACGGCCCTCCGGACCGACGGCCCAGGTTTTGCCGAGTCCGGCGATGCGAAACGTGGCGGCGTTCGGGCCGTTCCAGCCGCCGATCATATGGGCCTTGAGGAAGACCTGGGTAACGATGTCGTCACCGCCACGCCAGCCGTTGCGGAAGGCGTAGAAACCGAAGTCCGGCGCTTCCCACGTCAGCGGCAGCACCCCCGCCGGCGGCTTGGGCTGCATGTCGAGCGGGTAGTTGACGAATCCCCAGGCGGGGTCTTCCAACACGGCGTTGACTTTCGAGGCGTCGTCGTCGGTCACCCCTTCGATCCGGTTCCAGGCCCAGAGCATGGCCGGTTTCCATTGGTCCGGAACGATCGGGAAAAGGGCGGCAAAATATCGGCCGCCGATACGTACTGACCCGTTGATGTCTTGTGCCCAAGGCTTGCCGCCGTCTTGATAGATGTAGACGAAGGCGTTTCGAGTCAAATAATGCGTCATGTCGGGAAACGGCGAAACATCGTAGCCGAAGCAATGACGGAAGGCCGTGGCGTACCGGTTCGGGCCGTCAGTCGTATCCTTGTTGTAGTGGGCCACCTCGGCCTGGAAGCCGCCCGTTCCAACCGCCTCACGATAGAGCACATACATGATCCGCCGCCCGGTACGGAAGAGCTTGTAGTATTCCACGTCGATCCCACCCAAACGCTTCCATTCGGTCATGTCGACTTTCCATTCGGCCAGCCGGGCTTCGTACTCAAGCTTCTCCCGCACGAGCAACTTCCGAGACGCTGCCAGATCCTGCTCACTTGCTTTGTCGAACCGGGGCTGCAGCCTTCCCCAAACGGTCAAGATGCGAGCCAGGATGAGCATCGGATAGAAGCCCTTTTCAAGCCGCACCACTTGTTCGTGCGCCAAGCGATGCCCGTTCAGGATGAGCACCGGGCGGCCCGAGTTCGAATACGGGTTGTACAACTTGTAAAGCCCGGGCTTACGAACGTCCAGAACTGTGTAAAGGCAGAAACTACCCGTGTCCAGGTTTTTCATCATAGCCTTGATGTCGAGGTTGTTTTCCGCGGCGTTGACGTACTTGTCTTCAAGCGGTCGAAAGGTCAGCTTGAACTGCTCGATCTGGATTGTCGTGCCCGCTTCGGGGCACAATGATTCCAGGCCTTGGACCGAGGTGAGCGGGTCCGTGGCAATGGCCTCCGAAAGAACTTGCGTCGCAAGCCATTTTTTCGGCACGACGCCCGGCTCGAATCGTACCACCGGCACGCCCTTGCCCGGCCGTAAGTTCGCGGCGGCGGGGATTTCGAGCTCCAATGCCGGTGGCGTCGGCTTGGGTGGCTCCGGCCCTTTTTCTCCCCACAATACCAGCCCCGCGAAGGCAACCCCTGCATACAGACTCCCTACGTGATTGCTGGCCACGTTCCAGTTGGCCGAAAGCGAAATCTTCCGCCCGTCGCAGAACACGCGAGTGGCGATCTTCCGCAGCCACGTAATGACCTGCATCTTGAAGTCCTCCGGCCAGGCGTCGAAACACAGGTCGAGGCTCACCGCCACCCGTTCCACCTGGACGCCCAGGGCCCGCGCCGGGGCAAACGCCGCGCTGCATCCTTTCCCCTTGAAGATGATCTCGGCCACTTCCTTGCGGGCCATCTCGGCGTATTTCTTCTCGCCCGTCAGTTGATACTGCACCCCCCAGCCGACCGGCCCATCCATCTTCTCGAAAGCCGCTCGTCCGAACGGCGTCTTCAGCTTTTCGCGCAGCTTCGGCAGTTCGCTCTTGCGAAAGACGGTGCGAGGGTGCTCACCCGGTCGAATTGGCGCGAAGTCTTTGCCCATGACGTTCTTCTGAAGAAACATGGTTCCGGTCACCTGCCCGGTGACCGTCTCCCCCTTGAACGTGCCTTCGTAGGTTCCTTCCAGGCGGCCATCCGCTTTCCGAGCCAAGCGCAGGCGGTACCGGGCAGGTCCCCCGGGCGTCCAGCTATCAGCCGCAATCCGCATGCCGATCTCCATTTCGAGGGATTTGTCATTCAACGCCACTTCCTTGACATACCCCAGGTGCAGGCTGACGTTGTACTCGCGCGCGATGCCAATCACGAGCTGCCAATGCCCGTCGATCCGCTCCAGTTCCAAGATCAGGTCTGCGTCGCGTCCTGTCGGCTTGGGAGTCTGAAACAGGGCGTTGCGGAGATTCAGTTCAAACACCTCCGTGTCCGGCAACTTTGTTTCCGCCGCGAGGGTCGCACTGGCGACAACCACGGCAACCACGATACTCAACGCAAGAAACGGCTTCTTTTGTGTCATAGCCTTCTCCTTCACGATAGATAGCGCCGCCAGTCGTCTTGAGGCAATTGCTGCTATGGTAATGGAAACTTTTGGCCGCGGACGGCGTGCAATTTGAACCACGCCTCAGCAAGCTCGCGGTCGGGCACCCAGAACCAGTTCGCTCGCTCGTCTTCCGGCACGTCTCGAAACGCTCGAATCACCGGTGCATCGATCAAGGCGGCCCGCTGCGAACGATCGTCCGCTTTGGATGCCTTCTCAGCCAACTCGGTGGTGTGCTGCTGCGCCGCGCGGACCTCCTCGGCAGTCGCTGCTTCGAAACCCGCCCTGAGCGTCGACCACTTCGTTCGCAAACGTACGACGACGAGCATCGGATAGAGCCCCTTCCGGAGTTCGACAATCTGTCGATGCGCCAAGGGCACACCGTTCAACACGACCTGCACCCGACCGTTTTGCGTAAACGGGGCGTTCAATTTCAGTTGCGTCTTTTTCGGCACGTCGAGAACGGTGTAGGCCAACAGGGTTGCCTTATCGCGTTGCTGCAGGCCGTTGTTGAGCGTTATTCCCCCTTCTCGGCGAACGTATTTCGTCTGGATCGGGTGGAAAGTGGCAACGTGCCCATCGATGGTCACACGATCGCCCGGCTTCGGCCGCAGGGACTGCAAGTCGCCAAGGGTTCGCATCGGATCCTTTTCCATCGCGAACGGCAACCCTTCGGTCAACAGCCACTTCTTGGGACTTTGGCCGACAGGTAGAGGTTCCACTGGCACCCCCGCCGGCGTCTTGAATCCTTCAGCGGGCGAAACGGCGAGGAAAGTCGGTGGCGAATCTTCGCCCGCCGGGTCGACCTCGTACCCGCCCTCCGATTCCGTCATCCACATGCGCGGCAACCGGAACATATCCTCAACGGCATACGGTCGAATCAGATACCCGGTCGCCGGATCGATCTGCTGCAATTCGATCGGCCGCTTCGTCGGATACTTGTCCGGTGGCAACCGCAACGCGAGCGCTTTGTCGACGTAGAGCGAAAGGTAGTCCCACACACGGATGCAGGTGATCTTGCCGGGGAACTTCTTGCCCCAGCCCGCCCCGCCGTGGACATCGAGGTAGTTGCCGTGTCCCACGTCGTGGACGACCACCGCGTGCGGCAACCATCGGGACCGTGCCCGGTAGTTTAGCAGCGACGGCCGCACGTGCCGGTTCCATGTGCCGCCCCACTCGGTCTCGCCGTTGACGCTGACGTGCAGGATCGTGTCGTCCGCGACATTCGCCCAAGCGTCTGCCGGCCAAGTGGGTGTCTCGGCGTGGTACGAGATCGTCGCGATCGTCCGATCCGGAAATGCCCACGCCAGATAGTACGGAAACTTGCCCACCGACGACTTCCCGAACGTGATCCAAGGGGCGTGGCGAAATTCGTCGATGCCGGTCGCGTCGGCCACGGAGCCCAGAATCTGAAAGAGGACGTGATCTTGCGGGTTCTTGGCGAGCTGCTCGTGTGGGTAGTAACGCAGATAGACAACGGCCATTTCGTGCTTGTTCGCGACCTTCCGCAACCCCGCATGTTCGCCAAAATGTTTCGAGTCGGTGTTCTGCCGAATCAGCAATACCGCACGAATGCGCTTGGCCTTTGGGGGAACCCACGCCAGAATGGCCGCATTCTTCAGCGGCTTCCGCGGCGGGGGTGCATCTTTTGGCACCCCCAGTCCGATGGGCCAATGCGGCAACTCAGCGAGTCCCTCCGCTCCCTCCGCAGAAACCGCGCCGAGCAAGAAACCGCCTATCCACAACGCAACCACCATCCCGCAACCGGCAAACCAACCCGACCGGTCTGCCCGCTTCTTCATTTTCCCGACTCGAACGATCATATCTTCCTTCCGTGCCGCGAAGAGGTGCCAAAAACTCAATATATCCCAGACAAACGTCGTGTCAAGAAAAGGCCGGGGATTCGTGTTCGCAGCAAGACGTGGTAGGCCTGGCTCCAATCGTTACCGAGGTCCACCCCGTGCCCGTTGTCCGAATGCCCCGGAGCGTAGTCCGGCTCGTTGTCCACCAAGTCCTCGATCTTGCCAGTGCTAAGGTCGGCAACCTGCACCTCGACGACGCCCTTGCCGCCTTGCCCCGTCTTGATGACACAGAACCGGCCGGACTTGTCGACTTGAATCTCGTCGAGCTGACGCGTTTCCCGGTTCAGCAAGAGCCGGTCGTTCTCGCGGTTCCAGACGAGATAGCCGACAACCTTGTATTTGGGGTCCTGCCGCGTCAACCCGAAGACCCGATCATCCAGGCTCTTGCTCATCTGCCGAAGATGCCCGGCGGGCAATTCTCCCGAGAAGTCCTTGATAAGGGCGTACTTCTTCGTCCGAACATCGTAGACCCAGAGCTTAAGGCCAACGTAGGTTGTGCCGCTACCGCGAATGACGGCGCCCCCCTCCCCGTCCAGGGCAAGGGCCTTTCCGAACTTGCCTTCCGCCCAGATCGCTTTGCCCCGGAGTTGGCCATCATTTTCGGCCCCACCCGCATCACGGGCATCCCCATCCAGGTGTAAGAGGGCGCCTGTGTGGGCGTCCGGTTTGTAGGGTGGTTCCTTCGCCATCGCGCCGGCGGAGATGGCCATCGCGGTCAACAACAGCACACCTGCGTTTCTCATGATACACGTTCCTTTGCGGGCAGAAGGCCAAACGTTGCGGATTGCTTTCAGGCCGGGATTGGTTATCCGGTGCTCGTCGGCGACACCTTCGCGTCGGGGCCCGGAGCCTCGCATTCTGATTGTAATTCGGTCACGCCCAACCGTGCAAGCACCGCTACCAGGATCGTGCCGATCGCTTCAGGACCTCGGCGGTGTCTGCGGCGTGTGCGTTCGTATTTGTTTCGCAGGGGCAATGCCTCTGCGGCCTGCCCGGACCGTGGAATCTGCTCGACCGCGTGCTACGGCTTTTGCCCAATGAATGTGTAGTATGGCACTTGCAGGAACGGCACATACGGGACTTTTGACCGGCTCTCGGCGAAGTGGATGGTCCGGAAATGCCGCTGCAGGTAGGGAACGTGGTCGGCCGACGGAAAGACGTTGTCGGCGGCGAACCAGACCGGCCAGAAGTTCCGGGTGAACCAGCGGTGGCATCGCAGCCCTTCGCCGGGCCATTTGCGCGAGACGTAGAAATCGACGACGCCGATCAGCCCGCCCGGCTTGAGCATCTTCATGGCGTTTTCGATTGCTGCAAACCAATCGGGGATCATCGTCAACGAGTAGGAGAAGGTAACGACATCGGCGGCGCCTTCGGGGGGCTGCCATGTGGTGGCATCGGCCTCGACCGTCGCGGCGTTTTCCCAACCGTGGTCCTCGATCCGCTTTCGGGCGATTCCCAGCAACGATTTCGAGAGATCGACGACGTAAAGCTGTTTGATTTTCTCGATACGATTGCCCAGGAATTCGAGATTGGCGCCGGTGCCGCCGCCCATATCGATCCAAACACTGTCTTCGGGCACGTCGATGGTTCGCCAGAGCTGCTCGCGTCCCCGGAGCAGGCGCTTGCGGAAGTCGTCGTAAGCGTCGGCCTGGCCGCTGTAGAAGTCTTCCATCCTCGCGGCGTGGTGTTTGCCGCGGATCGGGTTGATCGCGAGGTGATACAGGACTTTGAGATCGGAGAGAAAGGCCATGGACTACACAATCAAGTCGGCGATGTAAAAGCTTCCATAGGTATGGACGCGGCACTTCTCATGCAGTGATTTGGCCAACTCGTTGTCGTATCGCAGCAGTTCGCTTATGGGTCGAGTATCGCCGTTGACTCGAATGCGGACGTCGTCGACATAGTCGGTTTGCAGGCCGCCGCTCCGCCAGATCAACCGGGCGCCGGGTGCCGCCCGCTCGTAGATCGCCTGCCACTCCGCTTCCAGCAGGTGAAAGAACTTGTCGGAGAGCCAGTCCATGTGATCCAGCAAGACATATCGCGAGATTTCCACGTCGTTTTTTTCCAGGAATCCATGCACCGAATCGGTGTGAACGGAGATGCGGTCGGCCAGACCGTTCTTGAGCTTATGGAAGTTGTCTTCCTTGAGATACTCGGGGCAACAGGTGCGGGTGTACGAGCCGGTCATGTAGACCCGCCAGAAGTAATTGTCCACAAGGGGGAGTTCGGTCAAGACCGTTTCGACACAATCCTGGACAAATCGTGAAATGCGGCCGTCGTAGTGTCTTTCCACTTGCCGGATTTGCGCGCGCGGCACCCCAACCATCGAAAGGGTGGTATCGCGATTCATGGCAAAGCGAACCGGCCGCTTCCAGAACCGGTCATGGATGTGTTCCTCGTAGATGCTCCGTTGCTCTTCGATCGATTGGGCATCGAGGATTTCGTTGATCCACGGGCGAACACGGGCGATCTTGTCGACGTAGATGTTCATCATTCGGGCGAACGCCCCGGAAGTGCCGCGGAAGTAGAACGTTCGCTTCGGGTTGTCGAAGAACTTGATCTTGCGGTCCCAGTACTTCTGCGACCACTCGGAAAGCGAGCTGCGGAGCTTTTCGCCGTAAACCCCGCGAACGCCTTGAAACCGCCCCTGTCCGAACATGCCAAAAAAGGTCTCGAAGTCGAGGGTCCGGATTCCTGCCAGCTTCAGCTCCAGAAGCGCGTTCTGCCGGGGGTTCATGTCGACGGCATAAACGTGTGTCGGCTCGATTAGCGCGTAGTCGAGTGCATTGCAGCCGGCGGACGTGATTACCAGCACGGTGTCTTCCGGTCGCAGTTTCAGCGCCGTGCGGTCCAACCGGGGGTCTTCCCAGCACGTGTTGTAGACAAGGTTGTGGCGATGGACGAGATTGAAAACCCGTCCGCTCACCCAGTCAACCAGAGACATACCCTACTCCCGTGTTGCTCGTCGAAACCAAGTCAAATGTCGACTAACCCTTGCGGTGGCGAATTTTCGATCGCATGCGGCGTTTCTTTCGGCCGATTTTGCGTCGGCCCTTACCCGTCTTTTTCCTTCCCACGCAATACTCTCCTGACGGCTTCCGTGTTTAAGGTCGGTTCGGCATCCCCCCTTGGCGGGATGAACGCCGAGGAGAGAAGCATTTGAGTATACCATCTATCGCACAGGTTGGGCAAGGGGCTAGTGCCTGGAAAATTGCCTGTTTGTACGGACGCCTTCCGGTAGAAAACCGGCGGAAGCCGGCACTGCCAACCGGTCGATTCGGACTTGGCGGGGCACTATTCCGTGGAAACGTCACAACCGTCAGCGTTCCGGGCAAAGTTCGATATTTTTCCGGCCACCGTGCACCCGGCCCGTCCGTATCGTATATTAGTCTATGATTCGCGGCCCCCGAATCATTCTTCCCTTGGACCGGTTTCTCCCATGTGCATTCCGTTGCGTTTTCCCCGGTGGCTTGCCCCGGCGGCTTTTTTGTGTGGTTGTCTTCTCGCGGTCGCCGCGGCGGCGTCTGAGAGGAAGTCGTCGTTTGCGACAGCCGTCGAATCGATCTCGGCCGATGAACTCAAACGGCACGTCGATTACCTGGCCAGTGATGCCTTGAAAGGTCGCGAAAGCGGACGACCCGGCGGCCAAGCGGCCGGGAAGTATGTTCGCGACGGGTTTGCTGCGATAGGACTCAGCGGTGCCGGTTCAGGCGGCTCGTTCTTTCAGGACTTCGGGGTAAGATACCGAAACGTCCTTGCCATGTTGGAGGGGAACGATCCCAAACTGAAAAACCAAATAATTGTTGTCGGCGCCCACTACGACCACGTCGGCTATGGCACCCGCCGCAACAGCCGGGGCCCGATCGGCAGGATTCACAACGGGGCCGACGACAACGCCAGCGGAACCGCCGGGCTGCTCGAACTGGCCGAGGCATTCACCATGCTCCCGGCGCCGCCCAAACGGTCGATCCTGTTCTTTGCCTTTGATGCCGAGGAAAGGGGCATGCTCGGCTCGAAGTATTGGATTTCGCACCCCACCGTCCCCTTGGATCGCCTGGTGGCGATGCTCAACATGGACATGATTGGGCGTTTGCGCGACGACCGCCTGATAATCTTCGGCACCCGCAGCGGCGGCGGCTGGCGGCGGCTCATCAGCGAGCAGAACGAAGGTCCGGATCTCCGGATCAGTTTTCGCTGGACGCTGAAAGCAAACTCCGACCATTTCCCTTTCTTCCGGCAGAACATCCCCATTCTGCTGTGGTACACCGGCGTCCACAACGAATACCACTCGCCGCGCGATGACGCCCACTTGATCAACAACCCGGGAATCAGCCGCGTCGTGCGGCTGTTGTTCGGCGTGACGTACGAATTGGCCAACCGCGACGAAATCCCGCGGTTCCGCAAGGAGGCCGGCCGCGAAACGGAATATCACCACAAGCAACTTGTTACCGAAAAGGCCCGGTTGAAGGGCCGGCTGGGTGTCGGCTGGAATCCGGACGAATCGGCGGCCGAGGGCATCCGCGTGACTCGCATCACCCCCGGCTCCGCCGCCGACAGGGCCGATCTGGAATTGGGCGATCGCATCGTCGAATTCAACGGGCGGAAAACCCGCAGCGGCGACGACCTTCGTGCCGCGGTGCTCCTTGCCGAGAACCCCGCCGGCATGGTCCTGAAACGGCACGGCAAGGAAAAACCGTTCGAAACCGCCGTCAAACTAGACGGCAAACCGGTCCGGTTGGGAATCCACTGGCGGCCCGATCCGGCCGAACCGGGAACGATCGTCCTTACCCGCGTCATTTCCAGCTCCCCCGCCGCCCGTGCCGGGCTCCGCACCGGCGACCGCATCTATCAGGTCGGCGGAAAGAATTTTTCCGACGGGCAGGAGTTTTCCCGTCTTGCCAGGACCTTGCCCGAACCGTTAGAATTGCTCGTCGAGCGCGACGGGCAACTTCGCATCGTCGTGCTTTATATCGAGACCGAGCCGCTTCCGAAGGCGGCGTAGTCGGCCAAAGCGATGCACGACACCACTTATTCCCACGAGCACGAGCTTCAAGAGCACGATTTCCTCGGCTGCTGTCTGAACTGCCGGCGGAGCCTGGAAATCATCAAACCGCACGTGCTCGGGTTCCATGAGCAGATCGAGGGGCACACGCCCGAGATGTTGGCGATGCTCTCGCAGGAGGAGCTTTATCGCAAGTACCAAGCGCTGGACGACATTGCCCAGTTGAGCATCGGGGACCGGCTCGGCGAGTTGATTTTGACCGATGCCGAGATTGCCGCGGTGTTGCCGGCGGTGCGCGGCTACTACGCGGAGTTCTTCAGCATTCACGAAGCGCATCAGGCCAAAGAGATACTTGCGGCCGACGACCCCTGGGCACTGCTGGAATCCTATCCTCTTTTCCCCCGGTACGAGGTTCTGGCGGAAACGCAGGGCGAGGCGATGGGGCTGTCGCCGGACGACACGCTCGCGTTTGTCGGGTGCGGCGCGTTGCCGCTCTCGCTGATCCTGATGGGCCGGCTGTTCGGCGCCCGTTCGATCGGCTTGGATATCGACCCTGCGGCGGTGTCGTTGGCCGAAAGGTGTATCGAACGGCTGGGATTGGCCGATGTGGTTTCGATCGTCCACGGCGACGAATCCCGGCTTGCGGAACTGCCGTTTACCGGCGTGTTGATCGCCGCGCTGGCCGAGCCGAAGCGGCGGATCTTTCGGACGCTCCGGACGATTATGCAAGCGCGAGAGGTGGTGCCCGTCGTGTTCCGCACGTATACGGGTATCCGGACCGTCCTGTACGGGCCGGTGGAGCCGGGGGACTATCAGGGGTATACTATCGTCCGGCAGATCGAGCCGAGCCGCCGGGTGAACAATACGCTGGTCTTCCTGGAGATGGACGCCGATGTCTGAAATCACGCGTTTTTCGGTTTCCCTGGAAGACGACCTGCTGGAGAAGTTCGACCGCTACTGCAAGGACGAGCAGTTTGCCACCCGAAGCGAAGCCGTCCGCCAACTGATCCGCGATACGCTGACCGCCCGGGCATGGAAGTCGCAATCCCAGGACGCGGTGGGTACGCTCACGTTGGTCTACGACCACCACCGTGCCCAGCTCGGCGACCGGCTGACGAAACTCCAGCACGATAACACCAATCTGATTGTCTCCACCTTGCACGCCCATCTTACGCACGATCTCTGTTTGGAGGTCATTGTCCTCCGGGGGCCCTCCGACCGGTTGCAGGGAGTCGCCTCGCAATTGAAAGGGATGAAGGGGATCCACAAGGGCGAGTTGGTGATGGCCGACGCCGAGCAAGGGTAATCTTGGCCTCCAATGCGGGCCGGGTCTCCAGGGCGAGTCGATCTGCTACCCTATTTCCTTATTTACTTTATTTACTTCGAGGAGGGTTGACCTGCCATGGCAGCGGTATTACGGTAAAGCAATTGGTGTTATGGCCCCGAGGAATCATCCGGTGAAATCGCGAATTCTTGCCACGCTCATCGTTATTTCCATGCTGACCGGGCAGATACATGCCCATTTCCAGGTCCTGATTCCGTCGCAGGACGTGCTGGCAGGGCCCGGGACAGTTGCCCTGGAGATTGTTTTCACGCACCCGATGGAACACGGCCCTGCGATGGAGATGGAACCCCCGCGGCAGTTCGGGGTAATGGTCGGCGGGGAAAAGACCGACCTCAAGAGCGGCCTGAAGGTCCGAAAAGTGGACGGCAAGACTGCGTTCACCTGCGACGCCAAGGTCTCCAGGCCCGGGGACTACATCTTCTACATCGAGCCGGCTCCGTACTGGGAACCGGCCGAACAGAAAATGATCATTCATTACACCAAGGTCGTCGTCGACGCGATGGGCGCCGAAGAGGGCTGGGACGCCATGGTCGGGTTTCCCGTCGAGATCGAGCCGCTGGTGCGCCCGTTCGGGCTATGGACCGGTAACACGTTTCGGGGAATCGTCAAGAAGGATGGAAAACCGGTCCCCTTCGCCGAAGTCGAGGTGGAATACTACAACGAGGGCCGCCGGGTGAAGGTCCCCAACGATGCGTTGACCACCCAGGTCATCAAGGCCGATGCGTCGGGGGTGTTTTGTTACGCGATGCCGCGGGCCGGGTGGTGGGGATTCGCCGCCCTGGTCGACGGCGACGAGAAGATGAAGAACCCGAATGGCAAAATGGTCGGCGTCGAACTCGGAGGCCTAATCTGGGTGAAAACCGTGGATATGGAAACAAAGTAAGAGACGATGCACATTTATGAGGGCATATTGACCGGCAACCAGGCCGGCCAAGGTGTGATCGTCGCCGGGTGGGCTTTGACCGCCGTCGGCACCGCCGTCGGGCTCTGCAAGATCGACGAAGAGCAGATTCCCCGCGTCGCTGTGCTTAGTGCCACGTTTTTTGTCATCTCGTTGATCCACGTGCCACTGGGCCCCACGTCCGAGCACCTTTTGCTTACGGGCTTGATGGGGCTGGTGCTCGGCTGGGCCGCCTTTCCGGCAGTCCTGGTTGCGCTGTTGCTGCAAAGCGTCTTTTTCGGTTTCGGCGGCCTGGTCACGCTCGGTGTCAATACCCTGAACATGGCCTTTCCGGCGGTGGTTTGCCATTATCTTTTTCGCCGCGCAGTTCGCCACGGTCACGAACCGGCGGTCTTTGCCGTCGGATTTGCCGCGGGCGCGACCGCCGTGCTGCTGGCGGCGATACTCAACGCCGGGTCGCTCCGGATCGCCGGCGAGCAATTTCGTGAGGTCAGTATCCTGGTTGCCGCGCTACATCTACCGTTGGCGGCGGTCGAGGGCGTGGTGACCGCCAGCGTCGTGCTGCTCTTGCGTAAAGTGCGGCCGGAGTTGCTTGATGCCCCGTTGCTGACACCGTCTTCCCAGGAGGTTTCCAATGGTTAGGGATCAACGTAGCAGGCACACTCCGTGTGCCGTCCGCGACGCTACCAGAAACTGCTGCCGTGCTCTAACGGCAACACACGGGAAGGGGTGCCGCACGCAGAAAAAGGACCACGCGTCTCTCTCCGCTGCGGACGGCACACGGAGTGGGTGTCAGTTTCTTGGCGGGGCTGCGGACGGCACACGGAGTGTGCCTGCTACCCTTCTTGGACTCGCTTTGATCGTGTTGCTTTGTTCCTCGCCGGCGTTTGCCCACAAAATGTACGTCTTCGCCGAAGCGGACGGCACGACCATCCGGGGCGAGGCCTATTTCCGCGGCGGCACGCCCGCCCGCGACGTCACCGTTACGGCGTTCGACCCGGCCGGCGAGGAAATCGGCAAGACCACAACCGACCAGGAGGGCAAGTTCACCATGGAAGCGAAGTTCCGCTGTGGTCACAAGCTGGTGGTACGAACACCCGACGGCCACGGGGCGGAGTTTACACTCGCTGCGGATCAACTGCCCAAGGATCTACCGCCGCGCGGCGAAATAGCGGATAGTACCGGAAAACCGCCCTCTGAAGAGGCTACTGTCGCCACCACGCCAGCCGACCAACCGCCGGCGACGATCGATTCCCGACAGTGGGAATCCGTTCGCGACGAGATTGCCAGGCTCCGCAACAGTGTCAACGAGTATCGGAAGGAAATCCGGCAGTACCGGGAGCAAACCCGGTTCCGCGACGTGATCGGCGGGATCGGATGGATTCTCGGGCTTGCCGGGATCGCGTTCTACTTCCTCGGCCTGCGACGGAAGTGAAATACAAAGCCGCGACCACTGGTCGCGGGAGCACAAATACAAAACCGCGACCACTGCGGGAGCATCCGCAGTGGACACTGTGAGAGTGAAATCGACCAGATGATAACGCCGTTTTCTGTTTTTTCCGCGACCGGTGGTCGCGGCTTTGTAGCATAATGCTCGACCAACTCTCCACCGCCGATCGCCCCGCCTGTCTCGACCGCATCGATCCCCGGTTACGGGTCGTGGCGGCCGTGGCGATGTCGGTTGTCGTGGCCGTGGTGGACCGGTTCGACGTGCTGGCAGTTGCCGTCGCCGCGGTACTGATTGGGTTGCTCTTGTCGGGATTGTCACTACTGGTCGCGCTGAAGCGGCTGCTGCCGCTGAACGCAGTGATGCTCGTCATGTTTGCCGTGCTGCCGCTGACGACCCGGGGTGAAACGCTGCTGGCGGTCGGCGGGCTCGATTTTTCGCGAGAGGGAGTGCGGCTGGCGGCGGTCATTGCCTTGAAGGGCAATGTCATCGTGGCGACCCTCCTGGTGCTGTTGGGCCGGCTCGACGCTACGGCACTCGGCCACGCGATGAACCATCTCCGCGTGCCCGGCAAGCTATCGCACCTGCTGTTGTTTACGGTCCGCTATCTCGACGTGCTGCACCGGGAGTATTGCCGGCTCCGCGCGGCGATGAAGGTTCGCGGGTTCCGCCCGGCGATGAGCCGGCACACGTATCGCAGCTTCGGCTACCTTGCCGGGATGCTGCTGGTCCGCAGCTTCGAACGCTCCGAGCGGATCGTCGCCGCGATGAAGTGCCGCGGATTCCGAGGACAATTCTACATGTTGGACCATTTCCACTATTCATGGCGCGACGTGCCGTTTATCATCGTTTCGTTGTTGATTCTGGGGTCCATGGTTTGCATGCAATGGTGGTGGGTGGTGAGTAGTGGGTGATGAGTGGTTTTCGTTTAGCGGCGGGGCTCCGCCCCGCGATAACGGAGATTGCTTTTCCAAAGTCGATGTGTGATCGCGTGAAAAGATGAGCGAACCCTTAATACGTTGCGAGGACGTTGATTTCGCGTACGCGGAAGGCTTGCCCGTGCTGGCCGGCTGCAATTTTGCGCTCTGCGCCGAGGAGCGTCTTGCCCTGGTCGGCCCCAACGGCAGCGGCAAGACGACGCTTTTGCACCTGATCGTCGGACTTTTGCGGCCCGATGGCGGCACGATCGAGGCCTTTGGGAGGGTTCGCCGCCGCGAGGCCGATTTTCACGAGGTCCGCCGCCGTGCCGGATTGCTCTTCCAGGAAGCCGACGACCAGCTTTTCTGCCCCACCGTTGCCGAAGACATCGCCTTCGGGCCGCTGAACCTTGGCAAGCCCCGCGACGAGGTCCGCCGGATCGTCAGCGACACGCTCGCGTCGCTCGGTCTGGCGGGGTACGAACACCGGATCACGTACAAGCTCTCCGGCGGCGAGAAGCGGCTGGTTGCCCTGGCGACGGTGCTGGCCATGGCGCCGGACGTGTTGTTGTTGGACGAGCCGACCTCCGGCCTGGACGATGCGGCCGTCGACCGGCTCGCGGAGATCCTCGCCGGGCTGCCCCAGGCGATGGTGATCGCCTCGCACGATCGCGAGTTTCTCGACCGGACAACGAGCAGAACGGTAGAGCTTCCCGGCCGCAACTCACCGGCGGAAGGCCTGTAGTGGGCAGCCTCCCCACTACAGAGGCATACACGGACTTCTCGGAAGAAAGTCTACAAATGCTTGCAACTTCGAGTGTACCCGGCTATCGTAACGGATGCGGCAAATGTCCAACATCATACGGAGAGCGCAAAGGAGAGTACGTGATGAGCAAGCACACAAGGCGGGCGTTTATGGCTCGGTCGGCGGCAGCCGCTGGCATGGCAACTTTGGGTGCGGAAGGCATTTTCGCCCAGGGCGCGGGTAAACCGGCCGACATGACCATCGCCAAGTGGAGCGGCACCGGCAAGCCGACCGACAAGCAACTCAGCGAGATCGCCACCAAGCTGACCGAAAAAGCCATTGAAGGCCTCGGCGGGCTGAAACGCTTCGTCAGCAAGGGCGACGTGGTCTGGGTAAAACCCAACATCGCCTGGGACCGCACGCCCGATCTGGCCGCGGACACCAACCCGGACGTCGTCGCCACGATCGTGCGTCTCTGTTTCGACGCCGGCGCGAAGACCGTCAAGGTCGGCGACAACCCGTGCAACCCCGCCCAGAAGACCTATCACAGCAGCGGGATCGCCGCGGCCGTGAAGCCGCTGGGGGCGAAGATCGTCTTTCTCGACAAGAGCCGGTTCCGCGAAACCGCGATCAAGGGCGAGCGGCTCAAGAAACTCCTGCTCTATCCCGAGATCATCGAGTCCGACTTGGTGATCAATGTGCCCATCGTAAAACACCACGGGCTCCCCGGCGCCACGCTGTGCATGAAAAACTACATGGGCGTGATGGAGGAGCGCAGGCCGTTCCACCAGGCAATCGATGTCTGCGTTGCCGATCTGACGCGGTTCATGAAGCCGCGGATTTGCGTCATGGACGCCGTGCGGATACTGACAAAGCGCGGTCCCATGGGCGGCAAGCCGGAGTACGTCCAGTTGAAAACGACCGTCGCCGCGGGTGTCGATATCGTCGCGCTGGATGCCCTGGGGGCCGAGATACTGGGCAAGAAACCGGCCGACATCAAGACGATCCCCAAGGGCCAGGAGGCCGGATTGGGTAAGATGGACTATCGCTCGCTGGCGCTGAAGGAGATTGCCGTTTCATGAGCAAGCGCCGGGCGGTATGCAGTGCAACCCGAATCCGGCGGGCGGTGCAGGTCGTTTTTCTGCTGGTTTTTCTGGGGTTGGTGCTATTTGCGCGCCCACGCCCCGGCGTAGAGCCCAGCCCGCTGCTGAAATCGTTTTTCCTGATCGACCCGCTGATTCTGATCTTTACCTGGCTGGCCGCCCATGCCGTGCCCGCTACGCTGCTGCTGTCGCTGATTCTCGTCGCGATGACGGTCGTTCTGGGCCGGGTTTTCTGCGGTTGGGCCTGCCCTTTGGGAACCATCCATGACATCGCGGGCCGCTTTTTCGACTGGGTCCAGGGCAAGCGGAAAACGGGGGATCACTGGTCACCGTGGCAGCGATCGAAGTACTACCTGCTCATCGGGTTGCTGGCAATGGCGGTCTTCGGCGGCCACTGGGCCTGCATCATGGACCCCCTGGTGCTGCTCTACCGGACCACCACCGTCGTGCTGTTTCCGGCGACCCAATGGGCCGTCGAGGAAGGTTCCGCAACCATTTACCACTCGCCTCCTCCCGTCCACTGGTTAAATTTTGCGGCCGAGCCGGTGAAGGATTTTTTCCGGCATCATGTGTTTGTGGTCGAAAACCAGGCGTTTCTCGGCAGCGGGCTGATCGCGACCCTGTTTGTGGGGCTTCTGCTGTTGAACGCCTATCGGCGGCGCTTCTGGTGCCGATACCTCTGCCCGCTCGGAGCCCTGTTGGGAGTGTTCGCATGGCGGCCGGCGCTGCGCCGCAGAGTGCTCCAGGGCGACTGCAATCAGTGCGATCTTTGCGGGATGCGCTGCCACGGCGCCGGTGCCAAAGAGCCGGGCGACCAATGGATTCCTTCGGAGTGCCTGGTCTGCCTCAACTGCACAGAGGCCTGCAACTGCGATGCCCTGGCCTTCCGGTGGGCCTTTCTCTGGCAGAAGCGGCCGGGCGAGGGGGGGGTTGATCTCTCGCGGCGAGCGGCGGTTGGTGCGGCCGTTGGAGGCGTGGTTGCGTTGTCTTTCATGCGATCCAATCCGCAGTCCCGGGGCACCAACCCGCGGAACCCCACCGCAACGTTCCATCCGAAGTTGATCCGCCCGCCGGGGGCGCGGCCCGAACGCGAGTTCCTCGAGCGCTGCACCGCCTGCGGCCTGTGTATGAAAATCTGCGAAAGCGGTGGATTGCAGCCGGCGGTGACCGAGGCCGGCCTCGAGGGCCTGTGGACGCCGAGGCTGGTGCCGCAGATCGGCAGTTGCCATTTCACCTGCAACCTTTGCGGCCAGGTCTGCCCGACCGGAGCTATCGAGCCATTGACGCTGGAAGCCAAGCAGGAAGTCCGGATTGGCCTGGCCTCGTTCGACACTACCCGGTGCATTCCTTATGCGTACGATCGAGATTGCATGGTCTGCGAGGAGCACTGCCCGCTCCCTGAAAAGGCAATCTACTTCGTCGAGGTGGAAATCCAGGAGCAGAGCGGTCAGACGAAGACGATCAAGCAGCCGCACGTCAACCCGGACCTGTGCATCGGGTGCGGGGAGTGCGAGAACAAGTGCGTGTTCAAGGACCGGCCGGCCATCCGCGTCGCCAGCGCCAACGAGACCCGCCACCCCCGCAACCAGCCGATTCTGCCGCCCGGTGAGGGCTTCTACGGCTATTAGCTGTAGAATCTCTCCCGCCAGCAAAGCCGTGACCGGTGAGGCTGTGACTTTTTGGCGTTTGACACATTCGGTCTGTAGGGAACACCCTCTGTGGCGTTCCCTACAAAAAGTCAGAGCCTCGGTCGTCAGGACTCGAACCTGGAACCTTCGGCTCCGGAGGCCGAAGGCAAGATTGCGTAAAGCTAAACGGGCGTAAGGAGTTTGGGAAACAGGAAAGTGGTGAGGTGATTCCAGTGGTGCTTGACAGTTTGCAGTGATTTGCAGCGAACATGCCGTTCTACTTGCGGGTCTTCGTGCCCGTCTTCCTAGGGACGTCTGTGCGATGGACCTCTTCAGCCTGACGAAGAGCTACCCTGGCCTCCTCCGGCAGATCCGCAATTGCATTCAGAATCCTAATGGCCTTCTCTCTAGCCGCACGTGATTTCCTATTCAGTGCAACTATTGCATTTGGAATGACTACTTTCTCGATCTTCTCGCGATCATATCCTGGTAAGACATGCTGTTCTGGCTGACAGCGAAACGACTCAACCAGCTCCATGGCCTGAGGCCACATCTCAAATAGCGTCTCCGGCATCTCTTCTGGCCGGGGCGAACGCGCTAGTTCGGGACACGAGAGGTGTGCCACTCCAAAAATCTGGTAGTTGGCTTGAGCTTCGGAAATGCGCATTCCACCGTTGGCAGGACTCTTCTCCCAATCTGTGCCGCTGGAGGCGATCATATCATCCTCCCAACAACAGATGGCACACGAATTCCAGTCACACGGTTCCTCGATTGTAAGATGGCCACACACTGGGCACGGATGCTTCTTCTCGCTCATTTCTCACTTACTCCACGTAAGCACTGTTCATCCTATCGGACAATCTTCCGGTTTCTATCGGTTACACTTGTCACTTCGCCACGCGCCTAGAATTCAGGCGTTGTCGTAAATGCCCTAAAGGGTGAGTCCTGCCTTGATCAGAAGTTTGTAGTTCTTGGACATTGCGTCGTTGAACGACTTCAGTCCTTCATCAGCTTGATAGAATGTCTTGATTCGTCTAGTCCTGGCGTTGACGATTAGTATATTCCCTGTATCGAGATCGTACTTATAGATGTGGTTATGCACTCGCTTCTCAAGAACATTGTGACCCTTCCTTGCTAGTGCCCTCGCCGTCTTATCGTACTGCGATTTTGTCAGCCCCATTTCCTTCATGTGCCGCTGGTGACTTGTCTTTGTTAAGCCGCCCTTCTCCCACCTCAGACCCATCTTGCGAACGCTAGTCGCGAACCTCTGGCAGAGCTTAATTGATCCATTATGTACTAGCAGCCCGTTCTGAGAGACTCGATAGACGTGTTCGCCTTGGACTTGGATGTTATAGACAAATTCGGGTTCGTCGATGGTATTGATTCGCTCAACATATGCGCCTGGGCCGAAACCATCGAGCTTCTCGCCTTCGCGGAGTGCATCGGCGCGGACGAACTCTTGCCTGTCAACACTCCAGAACGGGTGGTTGCCGGTGCAGCCGACGGGCTCATCAAGACTGCTGACGTAAACGTCAATCGTGGAACTGACGTAGTGCTTGAAGGTGGCCGTGACGACTTGGCCGTTGCCGGGCTTGACCGGCGGGCAGGGCCCGATCGAGAGAACTTCGGCCATGCCGTCGATGCCGCATTCGGGCACGGAGATGGGCACCGTGCAGCCGATTGCCGGCTCGTGCTCCGCCAGCCACTCGGGCCCTTCGACCATCGTGACATCGGCGGTCGTGCCATCGCGTTTCGGGGCGCGGAGGGTGAGGAGTTTCCACGTGGCCGGGTCCGGCTCGGGACCGAAGTCCGCGCGGTCGGTGTCGGTTAATTCCGGATTGCGGCCCAACACCCGGTCGCACGGCCGAAACGTCTCAATCGGGCGATATCGCACGCCGTCCACCACAACGCCGGGAGCCGTGTTTGCCGGCTGTGCCGTTTCGGTGGCTTTCGGTGATTGGATCGCTAAAAAGCCGAAATAGCCGGCAAACAGCAGCAACAACGCGGTCACCGGCCAACGCCACGAAAACCCTCTGCGCGAAGAGAAGCGTGACTCCGTCTTGTGGCAGGCGGATGTCGACATGGGCGAGAACGCACTATTTGGTTCTGTCATAG
>CAZJRB010000105.1:0-27304 GCA_964547995.1 uncultured Planctomycetaceae bacterium
TTCTCTGCTTGGCCTCGCTGCTGACATCTGTCATGTGAATATCAACACGACCTAGGCTTTGTCGGAAAACGGCGTGTAGCCACCGTCGCCAGACGGTGGAGCCCCTTTTTTTTGCGAGAGATTGGCACTTGCCAACCACGCTCTGGCGAGCGTGGCTACCGTTTTCCGATAAAGCCTAACCGCATTGAACCATTTTGGGGAGTTTTGAGTTTCCATGTTCGTCGACGAAGTAGAAATCGAGTTGGAATCGGGCAAGGGGGGCGACGGATGCGTCAGCTTCCGGCGCGAAAAGTACTCGCCCCGCGGCGGACCCGACGGAGGTGACGGCGGCAACGGTGGAAGCATCATCATTGTTGCCAAAAAGGGCGTAGACAACCTCGGTGCACTGGTGAACCAGAAACACTGGAAGGCCAAAGACGGCAACCCCGGTGCTGGTTCCAACCGTGTTGGCGCATCGGCCGAGGACACGGTCATCCGCGTTCCGCCGGGAACGGTTGTTATCGACGCCGCTACGGGCCACACGCTGAAGGACCTTGCCGCAGACGCCGACCAGGTCATTGCCGCCCAAGGCGGCAAGGGCGGCAAGGGAAACACGCGTTTCAAATCCCCCACAAATCAGGCGCCTCGCAAAGCCACCCCGGGCGGCAAACCCGAGGTCCGCACGCTCCGGTTGGAACTAAGGGTCATCGCCGACGTTGGGCTGATCGGCAAGCCGAACTCCGGCAAGAGCACGCTGCTGAGCCGCCTTTCGCGAGCGCGGCCCGAAATCGCCGATTATCCCTTCACCACGAAGGAGCCGACGCTCGGGGAAGTTCAAATCGATCGCGACCATTCCTTCATCATGGCCGATATTCCCGGTCTTATCGAGGGCGCCCACGAAGGGGCCGGCCTGGGACATCAGTTCCTCCGACACGTGCAACGGGCGGGAATCCTCGTACACCTTATCGAACCCGATCCCGGCGATAACACCGACCCCGTGGCAAACTACCAGGCTATCCGCGACGAGCTCGGCAAGTTCGACTCCGAACTCCGCGGGCGGCCTGAAATCGTCGTCGTTACCAAGGCCGATCTGCCCGGCGCCGCCGAGGTGCAGAAACGGATGTGCGACGAGCTGCACCACTACGTGTTGCTCATCTCCGCCGTCACCGGAAACGGGCTCGACGAACTCGTCGGTGAGGTCGCCAAAAAGCTCCACAGGGACGAGGAAGATGCCTGGTAGGTGAAGATGGCCCGTTCGATCCTTGCCGTTGACGTCGGCAACGCCCGAATCAAGATTGGGCGGTTTGCCCCGGAGCACGTCGCGGGTCTGCCCGAGCCGGAGCAAACGCTATCGCTTTGCGGCCGGGAGCCGGAGTTGGATCAACTTGCCGCGTGGTTGGCCGCCGCGGGTGATTCGCCCGGTTGTCATTGGTGGATTGCCAGCGTAAACCGGCCGGCAACGACACGGTTGGTCGATTGGGTGCGGCAGCACAGGCCGGACGATCCGCTCACGCTGCTCTCGGCGGGCGATCTGCCGCTGGCGGTCGACGTCCGTCGCCCCGACATGGTCGGCGTCGACCGGCTGCTCGACGCCGTGGCCGCCAACCGCCTTCGCTCGCCCGGGCGCCCCGCCGTTGTGGTCGACCTGGGCACGGCGATTACCGTCGATCTGGTTTCCGCGGCGGGGGTCTTTTGCGGCGGGGCCATTTTGCCGGGTATTGAAATGTCGGCCCGCGCCATGCACGAATTCACCGACTTGCTGCCCTTGATCGAAATGTCGGAGTTGGATCAGCCGCCGCCCGCACTGGGAACTGCGACCGTGCCGGCGATGCGGTCGGGGCTCTACTGGCTCGCCGTCGGCGCGGTCCGCGAGTTGACCGCCCGGTTGTCAAGCGACAGCAAAGGACCGCCGGAGATTTTCCTTACCGGCGGCGCCGGCCCTGCCATGGCCGAAGCCATCGGCGGCGCCGCCCGGCTCGTACCGCACTTGACCCTGGCAGGAATTGCACTGGCGGCGAAGCATGCCGACTAAAGCATCAACGCGGGTTGTCTCGTTTTGCAACACGTATTCCGCTTCTCCGCGACCAGTGGTCGCGGCTTTGCATCATGGCTGTTGCCCGTACTTTTTTTCGCCGGCGGCGATCGCGGCCCGCATTTCGTTCTCCTGGTCCAGAAGGGCCTGGTACTTCTTCTCTTGTTGGATCTCGATGTCCTCGACGAGCCGGAAGCCGGGCATGTCGGCGCGGGGGCGTCGGGCGAGTGATTCTGCGCCCGCCCGGATGATCGCCAAGGCCTCCTTGTACTTAGGGTCGTTCTTATCGAGCTTTTCGAGGCACGGGCTGAGCTCGGGGCGTGTGAAGCTGATGGCGATCGAACGTCCCAGTCCTCGCCCGCCGCCCAAGCCGGTCAACTTGCTGAGTTGCCCGAGTTGGCCGTTGTCCAATGGGGAACGACCAAACTGGCGGTCACGGTAGGCGCTGGCGTAGTCGGGATAGTACGGGGCGTTGATGTCGATCCAGGTGATGACCCGGTCGAAGCTCTCCTTGTCGAGCTTGATATCTTTGTCAATTTCGGGCTTGCCGTGGCCGTCGAGCATCACCTTGCCGAGGCGGCTGGCGTGGGAGCCCCAACTCTTGGGCATCAAGACCTGGAAGGGCCCGGCGCCGGGGACTTTGACGTACTTCTTGCCGCGAAGCTCACAGTAGGAGGTATTGAACAGTATGCCGAGATCGCCGGCCAGGTTGAGCTTCTTGCCGTCGTCCTTGCGGTAGTCGTGACAGGAGACGCAATGCTTGTCGAAGACGGGCTGGACCTCGGCCGTGTAGTTGAACAGCCGCGGCGGGCCGTACCAGGGTTTTAGCGTGTTCGGGCCCCGCTGCATGGCCAGTTTCTCGCCGGGGCCGACGCTCGACCGCCGGCTCTCGTGGCAACCGGCGCAGCCGATCGTCTCGCCGGGGCGGACGATCGTCCCGCTTCGCATCGATTGGACCATCATGCCGTTCTTGTCGAGCAGTTGGAAGTAGACGAACGTGTCGGCCGGCACCGCAAAGTACGCACTGCCGTCCTCTTCCACAGGTGCGGTGCCGATAATCCGCTTGTTGTTGAAATCGTTCCAGGCCATGCCGGGGGCCTGCTGGCCGGTTCCGCCGTCCCAGGCGGGCTTGGTCCAGGTTCGTTTCTCCGGCGATTCGACCACGCGGAGGTACTTCACCGTGCCGCGGTCGATGTTCTCCATGCCCGTGCCGACGTAGACGTCGGATACGTAGAAATACCCGTTCGGATTGGTCAGGTCGATCCGCGGAGGGATGACCGTCTCGCGCTCGCGGGGCCTTAGCGGCATCGGGTCGTAGCAGCCGGGGGCCTCGGTGTGTAGCAGCGTTTCGTGCCCGTCGAGGTCGATCAGGTAGATGCCCATCTGCTCGCCGCGGCCGACCATGCGCGAGCAAAGGAACACGCTCTCGGACAGCGGATACGGGTCTTCGTACTTCGGCCTGACGCGTGTGTACGTATCGTAGTTTCCCTTGCCGACCAGCTCGATCGCGCTGGGGGGCCAGGTTCGAATGACCGGGGCGTTGAGGTCCATGCCGAGCCGGCGGTCGACGATGGCAATCGCCCCCCACGGCCGGTCGTGGCACGACGAAAACGTGCAGATGAACTGCTCGGTGTTGGGGATCGCACGGTTGTCGAGCACGGCGCCGGGGGAGTTCGTGTTGTTGCCCCAGTAGACGGCGTGGTTGGTTCCGTCGGGGTTACAGACCCAGACGCCCTGGGCGTCGCCGAAGTTTCGGTCGACGTATTCCCAGCGGTCGTAGATGACGCGGCCGTCGGGCAGGACCGCCGGATGGCCCTCGTGCAAGGTGCTGTGGCCGATCTGCTGGATATTCGCCCCGTCGGCGTCCATCGTGAACAGGTTGCACATGATGTGGCGATTGCACATGCAGTACTTCGGCTCGCGGGTGGAGCCGAACATGATCCGGCCGTCGGGCAGGTAGATCGGGTCGATGTCGGAGATGCCCGAGCCGAACGTGAGCTGCTTCAAGCCGGTTCCGTCGGCGTTCATTTCGTAGAGGTGGTAGTCGTCCTCGCGGTTCTTCCGCATCGAGAAGAGCAGCTTCTTGCCGTCGTAGCCGACTTCGAGGTCTCGGGCAAGCCCGTCGGGCACTTCGAGGATCGTGGTGACCCGGCCGCCGTCGGCGAAGTCGATCATCTTGATGGCCCCGGGGCCGCGGAACTTGCCCGTGTTGATCTCGTCCGTCTGGAACATCGTGGCCGTGTTGTGGTGGTCGCCCGGGTATTGGGCCCGGGTTATGAAGACGATCGGGTGCGAAGTGACCAATGGGTCCTTGACGGCATTGGGGTTCACGACGGTGCCGGCGGGTTCCGCCCCGACAACGGGAAAGGCAACGGCCAAGGACAATGCAAACCACGGAAAGAAGCCGGCTCGGGTCATCTCATTGCTCCATGCTTCGCGGCATCTTGCGATCCGGGGGTATGCGGACGGGACGATCTCAGGTGGGATACTAGATGTTCATTATAGCAATCCCGAAACGGGAAGCCAATAGTCCGGCCGACGGGCGTTTGGGGCGGGTTTTGTAGCGAAGTTTAGCGGGCGGGCTTGCCCGCCGTTGACATCTCGAGAATTTTCAGCAGGCCGCGGCGGGCAAGCCCGCCCGCTAAACAGCGGCTACTTCTCGGCGGCGACCAGGAACATCGGCAGATGCACGACTCGGGCGGCGTTGCCCAGCGCGGCGTCGGCCGCTTCGATTTGGTCGAGCGTCTTTTGCTCGTCGTCGGTAAGCGGCAACCCCCGCAATAGATCGAACCGGGCGGGCGACGGCGGCGGCACGCGGTCGAGCAGCTCGACGTGGACCTTCCAGCCCGCATTGGTAAGCAGGACCGGCAGCTTGCGGCCGACCACCGGATCGGCCCCCGCCCGGATAAGCGCCGCCCGCCAGATTGGTGCGGTGGCGATCTCCGGCGGGTATTCGATCGCGCCGCCGAAGTCGGGTTCCAGGGCAACCAGTGCGCCGTTTGGTTCCAGCACCCGGCTGACTTCCCGCAACACAGCCTCCACCTCGAGCCACATCAGCGCGAACTGGCAAAAGACCAGATCGAACGAGCCGTCGTCGAACGGGAGCGAAGCCGCATCGCCGCAGACACGTTCGGCCCCTGCGAAGGCCTCATCATCGGCCGCCAACGCTTCGGGATTGCAGTCCAGCGCCACGACCGGGCCGCCCGAGCGCCGGACCAACTCGCCGGTCACGGTGCCGTAGCCGCAGGCCAGATCGAGCACGCGGCGCCGCTGCGCGATTTGCACCCGCCGCAACAGTTTCGCCCGGGCCGGCGCAAGCCACGCGGCCTGTTGCCGGAGCAGTTCGGCCGGCGGGAGATTAGCACTCATGGACCGCCCTCCTCGAGGCATTCCGGCTATGTACCGGTATTCCCTTCACCAACTATATCCGTCCCTGGAAGGGCCGCAACCCGTGCAAGACCGGTTTTCTTTGGGGCCGGCCGAAAACGCGGCTAAACATCGCCGCGCCGCTACGCTACAATGCTTTCCATGCACCCTCCCGACAAGACGCCCGCCGAAATCCTTGCCACCCCGGTCCAGTTTCTCAAATGGGTCGGGCCGCAACGGGTCGAGCTGCTCGAGCGCATGGGTCTCACGACCGCCCGCGACGTCCTCTTCTTCTTCCCCCGCGACTACCAGGACCTGACCGACCGCCGCGACGTGGCCGACCTCGAAGAGGGAAAAGTGCAAAGGATCGTCGGCACCGTCGAGGACATCGACCACCGGGCGACCGGCTCCGGCGGGTGCGTCGTCGGCATACTCGTCCGCTGCAAGACCGGCTGCGTCCGGGCGCTGTGGTTCAACCAGCCCTTCATGGTCGACAAGTTCTCATTCGGCCAGCGCGTGATGCTTTCCGGCAAACCCAAGTACGAGGGGCTCGTCTGGCGAATGAACCATCCTGCCTTCCAGACGTTCGCCGAGGACGAGGAAGAGCCGGCCGGCGAGCTGCTGCCCGTCTACCCGTTGACCGAAGGCATCCAGCAGTGGCAGATGCGTAAAGTCGTCCGCACGGCCGTCGAAGAGTACGCCGGGGTGCTCGACGAGGTCTTTCCCCAGAAGTATCTCGAAGACCACGACCTTTGGCCGCTGCGACGGGCCCTGCCGGAGATCCATTTTCCCAGCGACCAGGAATGCCTGGCAAGGGCGCGGCGGCGGCTCGTTTACCAGGAACTCTTCATCCTTCAACTCGCGTTGGCCACGCGGCGCCGGCAGCAGCGCGACGGCCACGAGGCCCCCGCCTTCGAGGCCACCGCGAAAATCGACGCACGGATCACGCGGCTCTTCCCCTTCGAGCTGACGGCCGGGCAAAAGGACGCGATCGCTGAGATCGCCGCCGACATGGCCGGGCCGCTACCGATGAACCGGTTGCTGCAAGGCGACGTCGGGAGCGGCAAGACCGTGGTGGCCGTCTACGCGATGTTGCTGGCCGTCGCCCACGGCTATCAGACGGCCATGATGGCGCCGACCGAAGTGCTCGCCCGGCAACACGCCCTGACAATGGAAAGCCTGCTGGCCAACAGCCACGTCCGCCGGGCACAGCTCATCGGCGGATTGTCGACCTCCGAGCGGCGGGAATTGCTCGTCGGGATCGCCGGCGGCGAAATCGATCTGGTTGTCGGCACCCAGGCCATCATCCAGCAAGACGTCATGTTCCGCAAACTCGGGTTGGTGGTTATCGACGAGCAGCACAAGTTCGGCGTGCGGCAACGGGCGACCCTGAAACAGGCCGGGCTCGACCCGCACTACCTTGTGATGACCGCCACGCCCATCCCGCGGACGGTCACGATGACGCTTTTCGGCGACCTCGACGTCTCGACGCTCCGCGACAGCCCGCCGGGCCGGCAGAAGGTCAACACCTACGTGGTCGGCGAGGAGAAGCGGGCCGGATGGTGGGATTTCTTCCGCAAAAAGCTCCGCGAAGGACGCCAGGGATACGTCGTCACGCCGCTGGTCGACGAGTCCGATCAAGTGGCGGCGGCCAGCCTCGAGGAATCGTACGAGGCCCTGGCCAACGGGGAGCTGGAGGAATTCCGGCTCGGGTTGATCCACGGCCGGATGACCGCCGAGGAAAAGGACGCGGTGATGGACCGCTTCCGCGCCGGCGAGACACAGGTGCTCGTCTGCACGTCGGTTGTCGAGGTCGGGGTCGATGTGCCCAACGCGACGCTGATGGCGATCGAGAGCGGGCAGCGATTCGGGCTCGCCCAGTTGCACCAGCTCCGCGGGCGGATAAGCCGCGGAAAATTCCCTGGCTTCTGCACCGTCTTCGCCGACCCGCAAACCGCCGAAGCCCAAGAGCGGCTCGAAGCGTTTTCCAACTCGACCGACGGCTTCGCGCTGGCCGAGACCGATTTCGAACTCCGCGGCCCGGGCGACCTTTTCGGCACCCGTCAGCACGGCCTGCCGCCGCTTTTGATCGCCGACCTGCTCCGCGACGAAGCCCTGCTGGAAGAAGCCCGCCGCGACGCCCAAGCCCTAATCACCACCGACCCCGAGATGTCCCAACCCGAACACGAGAAGCTCCGCCGGATGACATTCAAGCGCTACGGCGAGGCGCTGAACTTGGGGGATGTGGGGTAGAGGAGTGGACAGAGGACAGTCGACAGAGGACAGTGGGTGGTGAGTCGTGGGTGGTGAGTCGTGGATGGTGGATAGTGAATGGTGGATAGAAGAAAGCCCCCGCATTGCATGCGGGGGGTCTTGCGTTGGAGCTGACACTCGCGCCTGTTCGTGCAGACTCTTCTGCTGATTCTGGACGAGAAAAGGAGACTCAGTCTGCGCAGGGGTTGACTTCCCCACGAATCGGTGTAGACTACTTCAGTAGTGTCAGTCTTGTCGGCTGACAACATGCAAACGTGACGATATCCAATGTCATGTCCCAAGATTGAGGTTTTCCTCGGAGCGTACTATGATCGACGTGAGCACAAAGAAGCCGCTTTCCGTGTCGACGGACGGCAATGCCGGGCCGTACGTAACGGTCCCGGTTGCGCAACTCCCCGACGTTCGCGATTTGCTTGATGCCAACAACGTCCCCTATTGGTTGGACGAAGAAGCGATCTCGCTGGACGGAAAGCCCGAGGTTACGGTCGTCAATCTCGGCCAGGGTGCTGATCCCGATGCCGTCCAGAAGATCCTGGACGGTGTTTCATAATTCGAGAATGGGGATTGGTTGGTGGCATTGACAGACGACCTGAAGAAACTGCGTGACGGTAGCCTTGCGGCCCTGGATGCAAGTCACAACTACTACACTCACACAAAAGGCGCGTGGCGATTCGTGCAGGAAATGGTGCGCCAGGGCCAGAAGGTCTCTATCCGGAATCAAGCACCGGGCAGCATCGTTAACGAACAGGCATTGCCCGGTCTCGCTCAAGAGTATGTCACCGGATACCTTGCGTCGGCAACCTTCCAGCATTTCGTGTCTTTGTTCGAGGATTTCGTTTTCGGTTTTCTTCGCGCATGGCTGATCGAGCATCCCGGTAGCCTATCCGCGAAACAGCTTCAATTTCGGACGGTGTTGCAGTCCGCTGACAAGGCGCAAATCGTTCGAGCCGTCATAGAGAAGCACTTGGTCGAACTTGCCTACGACCGAGTTGACAATTGGTTCGAGTATTTGGAGAAGACAGCAAACCTCGGTTGTCCAAATCAGGACCAGGTTCAGCAACTCGCGGAGATCAAGGCATCCCGTGATGTCCTGGTTTACAACAAGGGAATTGCCAACTCTATCTACGTCGACAAATCCATGGGACGAGCCCGCGTCAAAGACGGCGAGCCCTTGGAGATTCCGGAGCAATACCATCGTGAATCATGGCAACTGATCCGACAAGTTGTTTCCGATATTGCACAGGCGGGAATCAACAAGCTCGGAAAGAGAATTCCGATAATGGGCGGGGTGACTTCCCCACAAACGGGTGTAGACTGCTCTGCATATCCGCCGAAGCTGATGAAACAACCTTGCCGTCAGCGCACGAGGAGGACACTTATGGATAAAGAAACTCGTGATGCTCTTTCCAGAAGTAGAGCTTGTATTCTGTCCAATGTCCTGTTGACCGGGTTGGCAGACCGTCGTCCTTCGCAACGGCTTTGCAGAGTTCAGGCCACCGATCTTTTTCCATTGAATAGTTCCTCTGTCAAAGGCAATTGATCCCAGACTTGTCCATCGAGTTCACGTCCTGTCTTTTTCTTGTTTACTCCGCCCCATTGCTTGAAGAAGAAGGGAATACTGAATCCCTGGCAGCGATCACGAATCTGAAATGCCCATTGAGCTTCCATCGGGCGGGCGGACGGGCCTGACTCGCCGCCGACGATGACCCAGTGGATGCCGCGGAGCGGGATACGGGGAATCGGACCGAGAAGCGGTTCAAGCGAGAGGAAACGAATTTTGGCGTGCGTCTTGACGAGCGAATGAATCCGAAACGTGTAGTCCGCGTTTTCAATGCTGGTGCCCATCCACACGTTGTCGGGCCAAGGCAGATCGTCGGCCATTTCGGCAGCGCGCTCGGGGCGCTTCGTCAGAACTTGGAACGTGTGCCGGGACGCCTGCTGCATGACGGCAAAACACCGTGCGATAAACTCCGCCGGCACATCCTTGTGGAAAAGATCGCTCATCGAGTTGACAAAGATCATCCGAGGGCGTTTCCACCGAAGCGGCACCTCAACGACGTCATCGTGCAGAGTGACCTTGAACCCGTTGCGGTAGCGGGCTTGACCCATCGCCTTGAGTCGCTTGGCCATGCGTTCTGCGTAGCAATGGGCGCACCCCAGGCTGATCTTCGTACAGCCGGTGACCGGGTTCCATGTGGCTTCGGTCCATTCGATGGAAGAGGCTTGCGCCATCGTCTCCTCCTTGGCGTAACGGTAGTCACACCCCAATATAAGGACTCGCCGGACACCCTGCAAGAGCAGTGTCTTTTGAACCTATCACGCGCCTGTTCGAGGAGAGTTCAATCCACAATCCGAATCAACGGGCGGCGCACGACGTCGTTGTTGGGGATGTAGCCGCGGGAACGCCAGATCTCCTTGAACCGGGCTTCCGAAAGGACGTGGATGCCCGGGAACGTCAGCGCGGGATTGCGGAAGAGAAATTCCTTCGTGCCCTTGTCGTAGCCGCACAGGACGACGGAATGGGCGCTCGTGTTGTCCGGGTCGGTGAGCCAGTCGATGATGACCGGCCGGCCGGCGGATAGCTCTTCGAGCAGCAGAGTCTTTCCCTTTTCGAAGCCTTCGTCCGTGACCGCGTACTCCTCGATCCGCCACCGGTGCTTGCACTTCTCGGCGGCGATCAGCAGCTTCGACCAAAAGACGCCGTGTCCGCGCTTGCTGCGGGGGCAAAGGCGCTTGACGTCGAACTGCGAGACGTCGCAGCCCTGATGCCGCAAGGCCATCGTGCCCGAGGCGACGCCGCAGTGGTTGTAGGCCTGGTGGACGAACGGGATTTCCACGAGGAGGGCCTCGCGATTCTCCCGGGCGGCCAGATACTTCAGGGCGTCGGTTGCCGGGCGGTTTCCCCGCTCGGCCAGCGTCTTCAGCCGGTTTCGGGCTTCTTTCGCGACGTCGGGCTTGCCGGCCTCGATCCTCGCGAACGCCAGGGCAACGGCAAGACTCTTGTCGTCTTTGGGGGCGTTTTGGGCCGCCATGGCCCAGTGTTCGATGGCCTTCTGCTTATCCACCGGCACGCCGTCGCCCGTGAAGAGGAGTTGGGCGAGACTGGCGGCTGCCCGGTAGGAGCCCCGCTTCGCGCCCTTTTCCCACCACTTGGCAGCCTGGGCATAGTCCTGGTCGATATCGACGCCGTTGAAGTACATATTGCCGAGGTTCCGGCACGCTTGGTCGTTTCCCTTGGCCGCCGCGTCCATGAAGTGGCCGAACGCAATCCAGGGGCTCTTGGGCACGCCGCGGCCCTCAAGATACATCCACCCAAGAAAGTCGATCGCCGCCGCATCCCCCTCATCGGCCGCTTTACGAAAGGCCCGAACCGCCTCCACATTTCTACCCTGCCCGACGTGCTCACGCCCTTCCCGGTAGAAACGCGAGGACTCCTCGGCGTTCGCCCGCGCCGGCAGGCAGAACGCGATTAGGGAACCAAGCGATAGTCCAACGACGATGCCGCGAAAGACGATGATTCTGCCGGCTTTCATAATGTCCATTTCTGTTGTGTCTGGCATAACGCTCTGCGTCAGGCTTCGCACACAGTAGCACACGATAGGCCGCGCGCAGTGATTGGGCTAGTTCTTCTCCTTCGGCCTCTTCCCGGCGCCCTTGTTGCTCGGATGATCGGGATTGCACGTGGCGGTACCACGGCCCTGGCCGTAGTATGCAATTTTGATCCGGTCGCCCTGCTCGTTGAAATAGTGCCACTCGCCAAACTTGTGGCCGTTGACGGTTGTGCCGGTCGCTTTCAGGTTGCCGTTGGGCCATTTCTCCTCGACGTGCTTGACCTCCCGTTTCCCCTTCCATTCGGGGCCGAACTGGACGTCGACCGTCCCAATCCACGCGTTGAGCCCAACGCTGTTGCCGTTGCTAAGGTAGGCCAGTTTCAACTTCCGGGTGCTCGGCTCGGCGATCAGGAAAGACTCGTTCAGCTTCACCTCGTATTCGAGCGACTGGAGGGGATGCACGAACACGAAATCCCCCTTGCGGGGTTTGTAGTTGAAGGGATGGTGGCCGTAGGAGGAGACGCCGCCAGGCCACGACATCTTCACGTCGGACGGGACCTTCGCAATCATCACTGGCTTTCCGGTCACGTTGCGAATGCGCACGGTCGCGAACACCTTTTGATCGGAATCGCTCCGCTTGGACGTATCGGCCCCGGCCTCGTCGGCTGGTACTTGCTCATGCCGGGGTTGGCCGACAAGTTCCGCGCGAACGGGACAGTCCCCGTCTGGCAGGACCTTCGCCAACAACGCACTTCGCTTCGCCTCGTCCGGGATGCCTTTGGCCTTGTCCCAGGCGTCCATCGACTTGCGGACATCGAACGGGAACCATTGGCCGGTGATCTTCTTCAGCGCCTGTCGTGCCTTCAGGGCCGGGATGCCGAGATCGTCGCCATACTGATACACGAACTTGTCGTTCTGGAGAAACGTGATCAGTGCAGGCACAACACGGTCGTCGCCCCAGGAGGATAGCACTTCGACGAGCTTGCAGGCGAGCCAGCCGTCGTCCACCCCCTTGATCGCTTGCTGCATGCTGCCCAGGGATGTGGCATCCCGGTGCCGTGCGAGGACTCCGATGGCAACGCCCCGGACAACCGGATTCTTGTCGTTCAACAAGCCGCGCATGGCTTCGATACAGTCCTTGCCTTTGAGTTCCGCGTAGACGCTCACGGCATACGGTCGTAGGTCTTGCGCATCGGAGTCGACGATGGTCCAAACGCGATCTGCCTGCGCTGCTAACAGCTTGCCGCGTTTCGCGGGATTCGAGTATATTTTCCCGAAATGACTGGGATCGTAAGGCCACGGCCAGATGCCGCCGGAGATGTAGCGAAGTATGCGCAGGGCGACCTTCGGCTTGTCCGGCGTCAGGAGCTGTGGGACTTGGGTTTCCGGGTCTGGGGATCCCATCGCGACGAAGAATTTCTCAAGAGTCAGGGGCTGGATCGCGCAGTAGTTGCTGATCGACAGGTATCGCCTCTTGTCCTTCTCGTCCCAACTCCTCTCCCTTTCCAGGAACCAGATGCACGGTTTGGTGATGTCACGGACGTCCCCGAACAATTGCGTCGTCGACGCGCTGTTGAGCCACGTCCCATCCTTCTTCCACCCGATGCCACAGCCGACCATCAGCGGCTGCACGCCGGGTTTGACGTCTCCCTTGATAACACGCACGACGTGGAGCTTGGTATACGCCTCGATTCGGGCGATGCCCCGACGCTGCTTTTCATCGATGTACTTGTGATGCGACGAAAAGGGAGCCTTTTCCCATTTCGCCACAACGATGATCGGGTACCCCGCCAGCTCTTTGTCTGAGATGTAGGGTGGTGCCATCCCCTGGGCCAAGCTCGTCCACAGAAGCATGGCCGCAAACGCGGACGTTCTGATGCAGTGGAACTTATTCATCTTCTTTAGCCCAACCTGTCTGTCCATGTGGTCTCCTCTTTCCCAGCGATCGTACCGCGATGGCGTGGGCGGTGTACGCTGCTTCAATACCCAATTCTTGCCGAATGAGTCATTGTGTGTCAAGGGATTCCGGCGTGATGTCGGATTTGCCGCGGCGGGGTTTTCTTCGGTACTCACGGGGACACGGGCTTCGTCGAATCTTCGTAGAGCGTATCCGGACAGATATCCTGCTCGTGGGGCCACACGATGGTGCCGCCCTCCGCACGGACTTGTTTGAAGTAGCGGACATCTTGAAGCTCTTGAAAGACCCCAAAGGAGAGAAGCGGGGCGCAGTCGAAAATGCCTACTTCGCCGCTGGTGAATGTAATCTCCAGCTTGTAGTCGTCCCTGGGTATGACGGCCTTGACTCGGGGATTCATCGGTTACCTCAGCGGTTCGATTCGGAACGGTTGCTGCCCGCCAAATAGGTGGATTGGTGCCGGTCAGCCATTCTGGAAATCGTCCCAGTCGATTCCAAGTTGCCGCACGGCCGATCGCACGGTGCCAAGCTTCAGGTCTCGGCCGCCCCAATCCGGGATTACCGTGACTCGCTCACTGCCGGGGTTGAACCATTTGCGGTGAGAGCCCCCGCCTTTCCTCGGCAATTCGCGGCAGCCGAGCACTGTCAATTTCCGTGCGACTTCGCGGTATTTCATGGGGTCGTGATCACGGTCTCAAGCCACACCGCGCCGGCGGCGTCCGGGATTTGGGCGTTTTGAGGGAGCGAGCGCCCAAGGTCCTCGTACGCTTCGACCACGGCCGCCAGGGCATCCTTGGCGTTGGACAGGGCCTCGTCCACGGTGTCACCCTCGGTAACCAGTTCCGGCAGCAATGGGGAAGTCACCGTGTAGCCGCCCTCGGGTTGCGGGGTGAGAACGAGAGGAATCTTGTATTGCATAGGAAGCCTCCGCGAACGGTGGATTTGACCAGCAGCGTCATCTTCATTGTTGCCGAAGGAGCCGTTTACTGTCAAGAGTAGCCAAGTTGGCCCAATTCTCGCCGAACATAGTATCATGTGTCAAGCGATTCCGGCCGTTACGACGACACCGCCGAGGATTTGTCTCTCGATTGACTCAAGCATCCCGCCGTAGAAATCGCGGACGAACCGGTACCACGCCGGACCGGCGAGATCGACGATTTGGTCTTGCCGGTGTTCGATCCGAGAGACCAGATCGCGGTACCAGTCTGCGAACTCTGCCGAGATGTTGCGGGTTTCGGAGATAGCCCAGCCGGCGTTTCCGAAGAGTTGGTCGAGATGGTCGAGCTTGACGGGGTTCCAGTTGGAACTGGCGTCCTCGCGGACCAACAGCGAGTTGCCGTCGGCGGAGAGATCGAGGTAGTCGAACAGCACGAGCGAGCCGCCGGGCGCGGCCAGATTGAGTAATTGGCCCAGCGCCGCCGGTTGATCGCCGAAGGCGTAGAAGGAGCTAAACAGACAGATCAGGTCGAAACGCCTTGACAAACGGGCGGATACCTTGGATACATCGCACGCGAGAAACTCGACTTCCGGATAAGCGGCCCGTGCATGGTCGATAGACGCCTCGTCGATATCGACGCCCACGACATTGCCCCATCCCCGGTCGTACAGGTAATGGGCCGTTCCGCCTCGTCCACAGCCGACGTCGAGCAGGTTGCGGCCGTCATCGGGCCGGAAGCCGCCGAGCGCAAGCTCCACCGCCTCCTCCTCGCCCGGGTGTGCGTAGTCGCCGTCCCTTACGATCGAGAGAATCTGCTTGCCGGTAGGCGAGTTCATTCTCACGTCAGTCACTCCTTCGCGGGGTCACCGTTCGCGGTTGCAGGGGAAGAGGAATGCTCTTCGTCCGGGTAACCCCGCATGCAATGCGGGGGTATCTTTAACCCCTATTCACGATCCACCATCCACTATCCACTGGCGAGGCAATGGCCCACGTTGATTGATGCGATACGCCCTCTTATCCGCGGTTTGTCCTTACCCGCTCGGATTCACTGCCGGCGCGAGTTGTCGGCCGCGGGGCGTATTTTCACCGTCCCCGACCCGCCCTGACCATAGAACACGGCTGGCCGGCCTAGAATTTGGTGGGGGTTCTTGAGCTTTTCAATCTGCTCGGGCGTCAGGATTTCGAGCACCTCTTTGAAGGCTTCTTCGTTGAGGTTATGGATCTTCTCTCTCAGCTCCGTGCGGTTTTTGCGGATTTTCTCCTTCTGCTCTTCGGTCAGGCCCAGGCGATCCAGCATCGAGGAGCTGTGCAGGAGTCCGGCGGCGCGGGTTCGCAGTTGGATCATATCGAGCGCCTGCAATTGGTGCGGCAAGAGCACCTTGTCGATCTGGGCCTTGGCCTCCTCTTGCAGCTTCTGGTATTTCTCCCGCAAGCCCTGGTAGGCCTTCATTCGCTCCTGGGGGTCGAGCTTCTTCTCGCGGAGCGGGGCATAGAGTTTCTGAACCTGCTCTTGATAGTCCTTGGCGATTTGCCGGATCTTCTCTTCCTGCTCGGGAACGATTTCGATTTCCTTTCGCACCCGTTCCTGGCTGAGCATCCAGTAGCCGGGGGCTGAGAAGTAACGAGCAACGGCGGGCTTGACGCTTTGGGCCTTTAGCTCTACGCCCGCACCACCTTCCGCGTCGACATCGGCGCCGACGAGCTGAACGACGCCGGCGAGCACGAGCACGCGGGTTACGAACGCAATGGACGGGAATTTGGCGGTCATGTCTGAACCTCCTTTGTCTTGAGATAAATCCCGGCGATCCAATTCCTGGGACCGTGTTTCTACAACAAAACGTGTGCCGACGGCCTTGGCTTCTCCGGCGGGCGTTTCGACGACGAACGGTTCGCTTCCCGCGCGACGGCGGTCGACCTCGACGTACAGCTCGCCGCGGTCCAACTGCACCCGACGTGGCTCAACCACCCGGTAAACGGCGTCCCCCACCGGGTCCACCCGGCAACCGGTTGCCAACTCGGAGAGCGAAGGCTCCTCCTTTTGCGAAACAACTGGCGGCTCTTGCGCAACGGCCGGCAGTTTTTGCACAGCGCCCGGCGGCTCTTGCGCAGCGACCGGCGGCTTTTGCATAGCAACCGGCGGTTGCCCGTGGCCTTCCGGCGCCAACGGCGGGCGGACGGAAAGCCAGACGCCGAAGCCGATCAGAAGGCTTGCCGCCGCCGCTGCCGCGAGCCAGCCCCGCCATCGGTACCACGGGCGTGTAGTCGCGGGGCGAGGCAATCCATTTCCGGCGCCGTCGCCGAGCGCGGCGTCTTCTTCGGCCGGCCGCCGATCCGGCAGCCGGTGCAGCAGCGTCTCCCAGCCGGGATGGCGCGGTTGATACAACCGCCCCAACTCGTCGAGGTCGCGCTGCAAATCGGTGTATTCCTTTTCGTGTTCGCTCATGGGAATATCGTCTCAGGGTTTCGTCGGATCCAGGGACCCGGCCGTTTCTTCCGCTTCCTGCGAGGCCAGGATGCTCCGCAACCGGGCATAGGCCCGGGACAACCGGCTGCGTACCGTGCCGGGCGGGATGTCCAACTGCTCGGCAATCGCCTCGCACGTAGCACCGTTGAAGTGTTTGCGGGCGATCACGTCGCGGTGTCGTTCGCTGAGCTGCGCCAACGCGTCGATCAGCGGCGCGATCCGGCGCGGCTTCCCATCGTCAATGGGCTCGGGCAGGTCGGCCAACAGGGACGCAGGTTGTGGTTTTCTGATGCGATCCATGGCAAGATTATGCACGATTCGGTAAATCCACCCCCTCACCCGGGCCGGATCACGCAGCGTTGTAAGTTTCTCCCACGCGGCGAGAAAGGCGTCTTGCGCAATCTCCTCTGCATCATGCCGTGTCGGCCCGCTGCCCGGGGGGACATCGAGTACCCCGGCTAGGTAGGCGATAAGCGGCACACGCAGACGGACCGCCAGCGCTCCAAAGGCCTCTCGGTCCCCGGTCATCGCGGCACGGGCCAATTGTTCGTCCGTCGATTCCACCATGCTCGCTTTCGAGCGGTTCTCCTCACTCTCTACCTTAATAGACGGCGGGAACCCAAGTCTGCTCCCACCAGATGGGCTTTTTTCCTTCGCCGAAGTCGCTTTCGTTCATCCTCTGTCGAGACGCCATCGACCAGTCCCTCTTTTACTCCTCTACCTCCCACCGGAGTCCGTCGCGTTTCACACGGCGGTAGATCGAATCGCGTTCGACGGGCCGGCGGCCGGCTTCGGTGATGAGGCGGCGGATTTCTTCGACGGTGAGCAATTCGGGCGATTCGGCGCCGGCGTCATGCTGGATCTTTTCGCAGCGGACGGTGCCGTCGATGTCGTCGGCGCCGTAGGCCAGCGCGGCCTGGGCCGTGCCGACGCCCAGCGAGACCCAGTAGGCCTTGACGTGGTCGAAGTTGTCGAGCATCAGCCGGCTGATGGCCACCGTGCGCAGGTCGAGCAGGCTGGACGGCCTCGGCAGGTGGGCCAGCCGCGTGTTGTCCGGATGGAACGAGAGAGGAACGAATGCCTGGAACCCGCCGGTGACGTCCTGCAACTGCCGCAGGGCAACGAGGTGGTCGATGCGGTGCTCGACGCTTTCGATGTGCCCGTAGAGCATCGTGGCGTTGGTGGGTAGGCCGAGCTGGTGGGCGGCGCGGTGGATGCTGAGCCATTTTTTTGCGTCGACCTTTCGGGGGCAGATTTCGCTGCGGATCTGGGGGTCGAAGATTTCGGCCCCGCCGCCGGGCATGCTCCCCACGCCCGCTTGTATCAACTCTTCGAGGATCGACCGGGGCGAGCGGCCCGTCGTCTCGGCAAACCGCGCGATCTCGATCGGCGTCCACGCCTTCAGGTGCAACTGCGGAAAGGCCTCGTGCAGCGACGCGATAATCCCGAGATACCACTCGTACTTCTTGTCCGGGTGCAATCCGCTGACGATGTGCAATTCCGTGCAACCGGTATCAACGGCTTCCCGGCCGCGGGCGAGGATTTCCTCGCCGGACATGACATAGGCGCGGGGGTCGTCGGGATCGCAACTGAACGCGCAGAGGCTGCACCGGTAGATGCAGACGTTCGTGGGGTTCAGGTGCATATTGAGATTGTAGTAGACGACGTCCCCGTTCTTTCGTTCCCGGACCGTGTCGGCCAGTTCGCCCATCGCATGGAGATCGACGTCCTCGCGGTAGAGAAACTCGCCGTCGGCGGCAGAGAGGCGTCGCCCGCTTTCAACCTTCTTGCGGATTTCTTCGAATCGAGGGGCAGGCATGGCCGTTACTTGGTTGTACGATGGCCTTCCGAGGCCGTCGTTCTGGGGAACGTGGCTTTTCGACGGCCTTGGAAGGCCATCGTACGGGCTTCACAACAGCAAATCGAGCGAGCCGATCGCCAGCAACCCGATGCTCACGACGGCGTTCACGTGGAAAAACGCTCGATTCACCCGGCTGAGATCGTCCGGCCGCACCAGGGAGTGTTCGTAGAGCAGCAGCAGGGCGATCGCGGCTATTCCAATGACGTACGTTGTCCTGAATTCATTATATGCAAGCGGCAGCAAAAGGAGCAAGGCGACCATGCCCAGGTGGCACGCGGCGGCCATCCACAGGGCAGTGCGAACCCCGAAGCGGGCCGGCACGCTGCAAAGCCGCATCTTGTGGTCGAACGCGACGTCCTGGCAGGCGTAGATCATGTCGAACCCGGCCACCCACAGCAGCACGGCCCCGCCGAGGATGATCGGCGGCCAGGTGAAGACCTCGCCCCGGATCGCCACCCACGCTCCCCACGGGGCCAGCATCAGCGCTGCCCCGAGCCAGAAGTGGGAGGCAAGCGTAAAACGCTTCACGTAACTGTACGCCGTGATGAACAGCAACACCGGCACGGCGGCGTAAAGCGGGATCCGGTTGTGCGGCAGGAACAACAGCGTCCCGGCCACAAAACCGAGCGAGCAAACGATCAGGAACACGACGACCGCTTGCGTGCTCAGAATGTTAGTGGGGAGGTGCCGTTGCTCGGTCCGTGGGTTGATCGCATCAAGCCGCCGGTCGGCCAGGCGATTGAACGCCATGGCGGCACTCCGGGCAAAGACCATGCAGGCGAGGATCCCCAGCAAGTCCCGCCATCGCCAAGGAACCGGCGGGTCGCTCCGGGCATTCGCCGCCCACGCCATGAACGCCGCCAACAGCGCAAACGGCAACGCAAACAGCGTATGGCTGAACCGGATCATCTCCAGCAAATGGCGCAGGCGACGCAACATCGATGGCTACGGATTCGTCCTCTTGGCCTTTCCCCAGCGTCGGATCAACGAGTTGGGAATTCCCAACTGGTCGCAGATTCTGGCAACGATGTAATCGATCAGGTCGCTGACCAGCTCGATATCGTGGTAGAAGGCGGGCGAGGCGGGGAGGATGACGGCGCCGGCCTCGGCGGCCCGCCGCATGTTGTCGATGTGTACCAGCGAGAGCGGGGTTTCGCGGACAACGAGGATCAGCTTGCGGCCTTCCTTCAAGTGGACCTCCGCCGCCCGGTGGATCAGGTTCGCCGAAGTCCCGTGGACGATGGCGCTGAGCGTGCCGCCGGAACAGGGACACACGATCATGCCGCCGGTAAGAAACGAGCCGCTGGCGATCGGCGACATTTGATCGCGATAGTGACAGTAGTGGAACTCTCCCGATGCCCCGGAACCGACCGAAAGCACGTTGCTCGTGTCGTCGGACCGGCCGGTCATGGCACGCACGTGTTGCAGCTTGGGGTCCTTGGGAACCGGTCCGACGTCGAGTCTCAACGCTGCGAGATCAAAGGCGTCCAGATCGACGGCCAGGTTGAGTTCCTGTTTGATGACGGCCTGGGCGGCCGAGCTGACCGACAGGTAGACGTCGTGCCCGGCCGCCGAAAGGACCTCCAACAACCGGCGGGCGTAGGGCATTCCGCTGGCGCCCGTCAACGCCACAACGATGTTCCGGCTCATTTCTCACCTACGTACAACGTGGCAATTCCGAATGTGAAGCGATGCTGCTCGACGTTTCTCAGGCCCGCCTCGCGCATCTCGGCGGCGAGGGCCACATCCTGGGGGAATTGGCCGACGCTTGCCGGCAGGTAATTATACGCTTTGTGCCGGTTCCTTGCCAGGGCCTGCCCCACCAGCGGCAGAACCCGCCGGAAATAGAACCTGTAGAGGCCCGCGAGCATCCGCCCCTCCGGCATCGAAAACTCCAACACGGCCACCCGGCCGCCCGGCCGGCAGACCCGGACCATCTCCCGCAATCCTTCCTCGGGAGTCCGCACGTTCCGCAGCCCGAAGGCCACGCACACGATCTGGAATGTGTTGTCGTCGAAGGGCAACTGCCGGGTGTCGCCCTCCATCAAGGTGATGCAGCCGTCGGCCTTGCGCCGCCGGCACTTGGCGGCGCCGATATCGAGCATTGCCCGGCAGAAGTCGGTCGCGACGATCGTCGCCCGGCCGCCGCTTGCCCGCCAGTATTCCAGCGCCAAATCCCCCGTGCCGGTGCAGACGTCCAGGATCGGCCCGTCGCCGGCCGGCGGCACCAGTTTCACGGTCCACCGCCGCCACGAGCGGTCGATCCCCAGCGACAAGAAATGATTCAGGAAATCGTACCGAGGCGAGATCGCCGCAAACATCTCGCGGATTCCGTCGGAGGATTTATCAAGCATCATCGGTGTGGGCTGTTCGTGACTCTGAAAGGCGGCCTGGTTCCCATGCTCTGCATGGGAACCCGATGCTGGGAATGCAGTGCGTTCTCCTTGCGACACAGAGCATCGCAGCAGTGCGTTCCCATGCGGAGCATGGGAACGAGGGCGTCGTGCAATAGGGCGTCGATTGTCCGTGACTCCGTGTATGCTACCAAATCGCGGGCCGGTGTCCATGATGTCTGTCCGGAAGGGGCAACCAAAGACTTTTGCTTCTGCGACGAAAACGCTATAATCGCGTTATTAGTCGAGTTTCCCATGCGGAGAGGATCGAGATGACCGCATTCGCCGCATTTGCGATTGCGTTGTGGGCGACGGTTGTCCTGACCGGCCTGTCCTTCCTGGCGATGATCCTGGAGCTTCGGTGGAACTCGGTGCCGGTGAAGTTTCCCGCTCCCTCGCTCAATGCCGTCCGACGTGTGCGAGAGAGCTTCGGGATCATCAGCACTTACCGGCGGTTCAAGGAGGAACGGGGCTCGCCGCCGATCTTTGCCTGGGCGATGTGGTTTTTCGGCGCCGGCATCGTCGCGGTCCCGCTTGCCTGGCTGGTCTACTTCGTGATCTGGGGGTTTTGAGGAGGTCGTAAACCAACTAATACTACAGCGCTGAGTTGAGTGTCGGCCCGCTAAACGCCGTCTCTCGGTCCGCAAGCCAACTCAAAGGAGAAACCGTGAACAGTTCCATGAATCGTGTGCCGGTCTTTCTGGTCGCGATGTTCTTCGCCGGGCTTCTCGCGCGGCCCTGCCACGCCGAGGAGATACGAACGATCCCGGCGTCGGTCGTACCCTATGCCATGTGCGGAGCGGATCTTACCGGCGACGGCCGCCCGGAGTTGCTCGTTGGCGGACTCGATAAGGGCGCCGTCTGCGCGTTGACGTCCGAAGGCGCCCCGCTTTGGCGATACGACACGCCGGGCATGGTGCTGGCCGTCGAGACGGGTGACTTGGACGGTGACGGAAAGCCTGAAATCGCCGCGGTTGTCGGCACATCGGCCACGGAAATCATCCTTCTCGACCGGCAGGGGAAGCTGCTGAAAAAGATCCGGCCCGAGGTCGTCGTCGAGTTTCTTCAGGTGGCCGATGTCGATGGTGATCGCAAAAACGACATCGTCGTCGCCGGCTACATGGGCAAGATTCTTGCGTACGACATGGCCGGAAGGAAAACGCTCGACACGACCGTCATCGAAAAAGATTTCTACCGCAGGATGATCGGCCTTCAGGCGGCCGACTTCAACGGCGACGGCCGCGTCGAGATCGCATACCACGGGGCGCCGCTGGCGCAAGGCATGATTGACGGAAAGGGGCAACAAATCGGCAAGAAGGGCCTGCTGGCAGCCCACGGTTGTGTGCTGAGCGACTCGGCCGACATCGACGGCGACGGGAAACCCGAATTGCTGTTCGGCGGTACCCATAACGTCATCGCCGAGAACACCGGCGGGAGACTGTGGACCAAGAAAGTCGGCGAAACCCCCGCCCAGTTGATCGCCGGGGCGGACGGCATCGTCAAGTTTCCGAGCAACTACGGTGCCCGCCGCTTCTTGGCCGCGGGCAATTTCACCGCCGAGGAAGGGCTCGAAGTCGCCACGTTCGCATCGACCGGCCAGTTCAGCCTGCTCTCGAGCGCCGGCAAGGAGCTGATGCGGACCAAGACCCGGTTTCCTTTTCTGCGCATTGCCGCCGCGGACCTCGACGGCGACGGGTTCGACGAGGCGTTGCTGTCGAGAATCCACTACAAGAACGTCTACGCTGTGAAGTTCGCCGACGTCGAGAAGACCGAAGCCGAGATCAAGCAACTCATGGCGAAAGACTACGTCACCGACAACCTGGACCTGATACTCACCCAGATCGACGCGATTCCGCGGAAGAAGGTCCGGACGCGGAACCGCGACGAGAAGCTGCACGTCCTCTGGGGCACGCACGGCGCCTTGGCCGGCGACAAGAAAATATCGCTGTTCCACAAGAAGATGCGTGGGCTGGCCAACGAAAACGTCGAGTACGGCTTCATGGTCACCTGGACCGAGAAGGGTGCATCGGACACCGTCGACAAGCGAGGCGGCATCTGCGCAGCCAAAATCATGCCGTTCAGTCCGTCCACCGAAGCGATCCTCCAAAAATGCCGGCAGTGGGAAAGGCAAGGGATCCCGTTCTATCCGGTGGTCAGCCACGCGGGCATCCCCGTCCTGAAAATGTCGACGGCCAAGGAAATCATGGAGGTTGCACCGAACGCCTGCCAGGGCTTCATCACCTGGGAAACGATCGTCAACTACCCGAACGGGCCGTTCTACGATTTCCTTGAGCGGGTCGACGAGCTTGCGCAGATTTGCGTCAAGCACGACAAGAAGATCCTGATGGGCGAGGAGGCCCCCTTCTGGCTCGCTGTCGTCTACGACCCGAAGGCCAGGGCGATTCTGCTGAAACCGGAGTACAAGCGGGTGCTGGTGCCGGTGCTGAAGACCCTCGGGCCGTACTGCGACGAGATCGACATCGCGGCCTACCTTGGATCGATGCTCTCCGGCGAGATCGAAACCTGGGGGATCACCAGCGAGGAAGACTACTGGCCGGGGCAATTGGGTTACTACCGCGGATGCCCCGACGACATCGTCATGCGCCAGGAGGTGATGGCGACCTCGCTGGGGGCACGGTACATCATGATCGAGTCGGGCCATACGTACTTCGAGTTGATCGATGCGTTGGGAAGGCCCAATTTCCTGCTGGCCAGCGACGCCCGGATCGCCCGGGAATCGCGGCGCGAGAGGATGGTCATCCCGCTTTTCGAAAAGGGCGTCGTCGGCCCGGTTACCGCCGACGACCTGTTGAGCATCTCGCCGGTCGGGTTCCGTTTCTCCAAGAGCCCGAAGGTCGACAAGGCCGAGTTTTTCTGGGCGTGGCACGGCGAACGGATGTTTGGCGGCGAGGGGCTGATGAACTGGACCTGCACGAACGTCATGCTGGGCACGGGCGAGCATTCCCTCTCGCGGCATCTCTACGGCTCGCAGAAGCTGATGGACAGCCTTTTCCCGGCCAACCCGTGGGGGATCATCCCGATCTTCGGACCCGAGGTCGCGCCGGTCGCCAAAGAACGTTTGAGACTGTTGATGCAGACCGACGGCGAGTACGCCTTCCACGAGGACAAGCAGTACCCGGCCCGGCAGGTCATCGGGCAGATTGCCCGCACGGTTCGGGGCGAGGCCACGAAGCTGCCTTTTCTGGCAGACGGTGGGGTATTCTTCTCGGCCCGCCGCGACGGCGAAGGGCGCTACCAGGTCTTCCTGATGGACCGGGAGATCTTCGCCCCGGTGAACGTCGTAACCACGGTAATGACCGGGATCAACGGCCTACAGTGCCACGACGAGATCACCGGCCAGCGGCTTCCGATGGTCAAGAACCGCGTTTCCGTAACCGTCCCCGCCGGCGGCTTCCGGCTGCTGGCGTTTGAAGCGAAGCGTCGTTAGAACAGGCAATTACCATCGCAATCTCAATCCAGAATGAATAAGGTAGTAAAATGAAACAGAAGTTCCCGAACCATGAGAACGTGTGTAGTCAAGAGAAATCGCGATGCCATCATGGTGCGAGTGGGATCAGTCGACGGGGTTTCCTCGGGACCTCCGGCGTGGCGGTCGGCGCGGTGATGGGCGGCATTGCCCTGGCCCAGGGAAAGTCACCGGCATCGGAGCCGCCCCCGGGGCAGCTCTATCCGCGCGGCAAGATGCTTCGTGTCAAGCCGGCGATCATTTCCCAGGTTCACAAGACGCTTCCAAAGCCGAATACCCGCCCTCAGAGTTGGCGAAAATACGGCGACATCCAGACCCCGGCGGATCTCCAGAAAGAGGTGCAGCGTCTGGAGAAGGATATGAAGGAACTAGCCGCGAAGTCGGATTTCCCTGTCGAGTTCCTGCCCATGGCGGTTGTGCAAAACAAGGCGCAAGCCAAACAGGTGGCCGCGGGCGATCAGGACGCGGTGCTGGTTTTCGGGGCGTGCGGCTACGACGGGGGCCGCCTGTCGAGTGACCTGGCCTCCAAGGTGCCCGGTATCGTCTTCGTGCGCCACAGGACCAAGCCGAACTATGGGATGCACGTTTCCATCGGCACGTACCTGCTGCGACACTCACCGGGTGATACAGACGTTGAGCCGAACTACGACTCGTGCGATATGGTTGTGGACGACTATGACGAGATCCTATGGCGGCTACGGGCCCTGTACGCCTTGAAGAACGCCCGGGGGACCAAGGTCCTCGCCATCGGCAAGATCGACCGCAAGGGCGGCGATTACCGGAAATCCATTGACGTCTGGGGCTACGAATACGAGGTGGTACCGCTGGCCGAATTCGGTAAGCGACTTAAGGCAGCCCGTGCCGATCAGAAGGTGGCGGAAGCGGTCGAGCAGCAGACGAAGAACCTGCTTGCCCAGCCCAATGTGAAATTGATGACCGAGCGCAAGTTCGTTTTCAACACGCTCTTGGCCCGTCGTGTGGCTAAAGAATTGATGAAAGAAGTAGGCGCGACCAATATTGGTATCAGTGGCTGCATGGGCCGAGGGGTGATCACGACGCTCGACACGCCGCCGTGCCTTCTCTTTGCCCTGCTCTGCGATGAAGGTCTCACGGCCTATTGCCATGTGTGGCCGGTACACACGGTGCCGGGCGTGCTGTTGCGCTGGATCGCCCACCGGCCCGCATTCGTCTGCAACTCGCATTTCCCGCACGACGGGATCTACACGGTGGCCCACTGCGCCGCGCCGCGGAGGATGAACGGCCGGGACTACGAACCGACCGACATCATGACGCACTACGAGTCGGACTACGGGGCTGCCACCAAGGTGCACTACACCAAGGGCCAGACCGTCACGGTCGTCTTCCAGGCCTACGACGGCTCGCGGTGGCAAGGGTTCAAAGGCAAGATCGTCGAAGTCCCATCGCTTCCGGCGTGCCGCTCGCAGATGGACATCGAGGTGCAGGGGGACTGGAAGAAGCTGAAGGACCAGGTCGGGTTCCACGTGCTGGTCAGCTACGGCGACTGGCTCCACGAGGTCGGGTATGTCCTTAAGAAGCTGGATCAGCCCTGGGAGAATTTCAGCGAAGCGTAGATATGGCGAAAACTCGTAGCTGCGTTCGTCAGAACGCGGGCGATCCCACGCTCTGGCGAGCGTGGCTGTACGCTGCTTTGACAGGAGGATACAAGATGCATGATCGAGAAATCTCAGAATGCGGCCGTTGTACGAGCGGAATCAGCAGGCGTGGGTTCTTTAGGGCTGCAAGTGGTGTTGCCGTGTTTGCGGTGGGACCGACCCTGCTGGACGACGTTCTTAGCTTTGCCGCCGAAGCGACCGGGCCGGTCGACACCAAGGGAGCGCCGATCGTGGTGGACGTGGTTTCTTTGTGGCAAAAGAGACCCGCAACGGGCCAGATGGACTGGGGATACGGCACCGATACGTACAATTACCAGCGCAACTTGTACGAGAAGCTCCTGAAGGAAGCGGGCAAGGAAATCGGCGTTGAAATACGAATGCGGGACCCTGTGACCAGCGATCAGGAGATCAACGGTCTGTTGGCGGATCTGAAGAAATCGCCACCGGCCGGGTTGATTCTGACCGGCCACATGCTCCACACCTGGGGTGTCGGATGGCGTGGCCGGGGCTGGGACCCTGTTGGGAAGATTCTCGACGGCCGCGGCGACATCCCCACCCTTGTCTTCTTCAACCTGCCTAACATCCGATTCGGGCCGCCTGTTCGATACGGCAAGCCCTACACCTATACGTGCATGGCGCCGGACGTCGACTGGTTGAAGACAAGCCTGCACCTGGTCAGTACGCCCGCCCGGCTGAAGCAGGCGAGATTGGTGTATGCCTCGCCAAAACCGAAAGAGGTCTATGAAGAGAACCGCATCCACGACGTCAGCAACAATCACTTGCTGGGGCCGGGATTTGTCAATTTCCCTGACTACCGGGCGATCTACGACCATTACGAAACAAGCGATGAGATGCGGCAATTGGCCGACTTCTGCGAAAAAACCGCCAAGAAAGTTGTTGAGCCGGAGAAAGCGGCAATCCTCAACGCGGCGAAGCACTACGTTGTCCTGCGTGATCTGATCCGGAAAAACAATTGCCAAGGGGTGGTCGTGAGCGGATCGGCCTGCGTTGGCGCCAAGGGTGTTCCGGGGCCGGCCTGTGTGGCGATATCCCGCCTGAACGACGAAGGATTGGTGGGAACTTGCGAAGGCGACCCGGACTTTGGCGTGGCAAACCTGGTAACGCACATGATATGCGGACGACCGTCGGTCATGGGAAACTGCGGACACCTGACCGCCACGAACACGATGGTCATCTCCCACTGTTACTCGCCCACGAAACTCCGCGGGCCGAAGGACGAGTATCGCGCCGCCTACCAATTACGCGATTTTCACGGGCGGCCGGCTTGCGTGCCCCAGGTTTTCTGGCCGGAGGGCGAGAAAGTAACGTTCATTACGCCGCTGACCCGCGGAGGTAAGCACCGTGCGGGAAATTACTGTCTGTTGCTGGGGATTGCGGTGTAATTCCATTT
>CAZJRB010000106.1:0-27210 GCA_964547995.1 uncultured Planctomycetaceae bacterium
CTACGTGAAATCCGACCGATGGAACGCCATGTGGACACAATACAAACGGATCGAACGGCAACGTTCTCCATCCAACACTACGTAGAAACGAGCCTGCACCCAAACCTTGTCGAATATCTCAGTCTCGTTGTTTTCCACGTAGCGCCGTAGACCATAGGCGCACAAATCCGCGACTTGAACCATCGCCGTCAGTTCGCTGTCTACAAAAAGAGGGGTCTCAATTATGTTCTTTATCTGAGTCCAGAAAGTCCCAGTCCGGTGAAATGTTTTCATCAGTTCCGTGTGTTTTCGCGCGATAGTCTGGTTGTTGTCGTGAATGAGAACACCAAATGCCTTCTTGTCCGGATCGGTGGATATCGCCTGCAAATACTGTTCATATCGTGAAACGACTTGTTCAAACGCCTGCTCATCAACTGACCGTTCCGCCCGAGCGGGGTCAAAATAGACTTTGTCGATACATTCCGCAAACATTCTTGCGAATCCCCAGTTGCCCACACAGTCGGCAACGTCCAGAACGAATCGCTTTCGTTCATCGTAGCTCAGATGGATGTAGTCCGCAGTATGCTTGTAATTCTTCCGCGTCTGCCGATAATGCTTATTCTTGTGTTGGGCTTGCAGCCGAAGCAACTCCGCTTTTCGCAAACGCTCAACCTCACGCCGACGCACACCGCGAATCAATGTGTCGAAACCTGGCACTCTTTTCTGTTCGATGTATCTTCTGAGCAACCACGCCGTATGGATCTCTGCATTGCCCAAATCGTACCTCTCCTTGATGTGTCTGATTTCGCGATCACAGTCGTTCCAATGCCAGATTGGGGCAGAAATTCCAGCCAGAACAAAGTGAGACGTGTTTCCTGGAATGTTGGAAGTTCCAGATTCGTCCATGTAGCAGAGATACACCGTACCACCTCATCGGTGAGTGCGCATAAAAAAAGCGACTGGGCTTTTGGGGCGATTCGCCCCAAGACGAGACGCTTGGCGACTCATCCCAGACGCTAATGTACTATTTGTCGTCCGGCCCCTCCTGTCAAGTGAGACTACGGCCAAAGACCGGATTTTGTCGATTTCTCGTCCTGATCCCCGACAGACACCCTCCGTTCGGCCTAGCACGTACCCCCATTATGTGGGTTATGTTAGCCCTTTCACGAATGCCCGCCAGAATCACTCTGAGGGGGTCCATTGCCACGGCTCGCTGCAAAGCACTTTGCGTTTGACGAAGCAGTGGCACGCTACGGTCGGATGTCTCCAGGTTAGGAGAAAGGATCGAACTGTCCGGGCATCGGGATTGGGTACTGGCCGTCGGGGCCCTTCTCGACCGGCGCCGGGGCGTTCCAGGCCAGGTTGTCGGGCATCTGGCTCTTGCCCTTGGCGACCAGGTCGTCCCACTTGACGACCTTCCCGGAGTAGTTGGCCACCCGGCCCAGAACTGCCGTAAAGCTGCTGGTGGCGCCGTAGAAGCCCTCGTTGTATCGTTTCCCGGCGCGGAGCGTGGCGATCAGGTCGGTCTGCTCCTGCTGGTGGCCGCCAACTCCCCGGCCGCTGAACTTCCATTCATTCTCGCCCTCGATACGGCCGGGTCTTGCGATACCCTTGCAACCGTGGGCGTGCTCGGAGACGCTTCCCCAGCAGCCGCGCATGTGCCGGCACTGGCTATACATCTTCGTGCCGTCGGCGTAGGTGAACTCGACGAAGTGGTGGTCGAAGATCTGGCCGGTGCCCTTATTGTTGCCGAGGTACCGGGCCGTGCATCCGCCCATGCCGTTGGCCTCGACGGGATGCTCGTCGCCCCGCATCCAGTTGCCGATGTCGAGGTTGTGGACGTGCTGCTCGCCGATGTTGTCGCCGCTGAGCCAGCAGAAATGGTACCAGTTGTGTACCTGGTACTGCATTTCGGTCATTCCTTCGGCGCGTCCGCGGTTCCAGATTCCGCCGCCGTTCCAGTAGACCCGCGTGAAGAGGATGTCGCCGATCGCGCCCTCCTGGAGCTTCTTGACCGTTTCGATGTAGTTTGGCTGGTGGCGGCGCTGGAGGCCGACACCGACGGTCAGTCCCTTTTCGTCGGCCATCTTGCTGGCTTCGATCAGGGTCTTGAAGCCCGGGGCGTCGACACAGCACGGTTTCTCCATGAAGACCTGCTTGCCGGCTTCGATGGCCGCCTTGTATACCATCGGGCGAAATCCCGGCGGCGTGGCCGTCGTGACCAGATCGCAGTCGGTGGCGATGGCCTTCTTGTAGGCGTCCAGGCCGACAAACACGCGGTCCTTGGGTACGTCGACCTGGTCCTTGTATTTCTTCTTCAGGCCGTCAAGAGAACCGGTTGCCCTGTTCTCGAACGCGTCGGCCACGGCGACCAGCTTGACGCCCTTGTCGGCGTTCATCTGCTGGGCAACGGCGCCCGTACCCCGACCGCCGGCCCCGATCAACACCACCTTGATCACGTCGTCCCCGGCCGCGTGTGCCGACCGGGCAATGCTCAATCCGCCGGCCAGCGTAACACCGGCGGCAGCCGCAGAGGAACTCTTCAAAAAGTCCCGTCGCGAGGGATTCGTCTTGTCGCTCATCCTCGTATCTCCTTGAACTGGGGGGAAATGGCAAACCGGCCAGCGCCGGTTCGGAAGGTTAGTAAAGTGAGTTCATTGTAACGACTGCGGGTCCGTTGTGCAAAACAGTGGCCGAAGTGGGGGGCATGGACGCTTTTTCTTGGGGGTTTCTCGCGTTTCCCTCGTTCCCAAGCTCCGGCTTGGAAACGTGGTCCGGAAAGCTCTGCTTCGCTGCTCGCGAAGCGAAGCTTCGTAGGGTTCGGTTCCCAAGTTGAAGCTTGGGAACCAGGCGTGAAGAAAAGGCCGGCGGCGAGTCGCGCTCGCCGCCGGCCCTGTTTCTCGCTTCGAAAGAGCGGAACGGCCGATCAGTACGGCTTGTACTGGCCGGGAACCGCAACCGGGTAATTGCCGTTGGCATCGGGCACGACCGGCGGCTTGCTGTTCATCGTCAGCTTGTCGTGATCCTCGTAGATCATCAGCGGCTTGCCTTTCTTGGCCAAGTCGTCCCAGCGGACCACTTGACCCGAGTAGCTCGCCATCCGGCCGAGGACCGCGGTGAAGCTGCTGGTGGCGCCGTACCAGCCGTCGTTGCACTTCTCGTTCTTCTTGATGGCGGTGATCAGGTCGGCGTGCTCCTGCTGGTAAGGGCCGGCCCCTTTTCCGCCGCGCGAGCTGACGCCGCCGGCGCCCTTGGTGCCGTGGGCGGCCTCGGAGACGCTGTTCCAGCAGCCGCGGATGTGCCGGCACTGGCTGTACATCTTCCGGCCGTCGGCGTACGTGAACTCGACGAAGTGGTGGTCGAAGATCTCGCCGTGGTCCTTGCCTTTGCGGACCTCGCGCCCGCCCATCGCGTTGGCCTCGACCGGGTGATCGCCCATCACCCAATTGCCGATGTCGAGGTTGTGGACGTGCTGCTCGCAGATGTTGTCGCCGCAGAGCCAGACGAAGTAGTACCAGTTGCGCATCTGGTATTCCATTTCGGTTTGTTCGGGCTTCCGGCCGCGGACCCAGACGCCGCCGCCGTTCCAGTAGACGCGGGTGAAGATGATATCGCCGTACTTGCCGTCCTGGATTTCCTTGATGCCCTGGATATAGCTGCCCTGGTGACGGCGTTGCAGTCCGACGACGACCTTCAGGCCCTTCTCGTCGGCCATCTTGTTGGTTTCCATCAGCATGTTGAAGCCGGGGGCGTCGGTGCAGCAGGGTTTCTCCATGAAGACGTGCTTGCCGGCCTCGATCGCGGCGCGATGATGGATCGGCCGGAAGCCGGGCGATGTGGCGATGACACAGACGTCGCAACCGGAATCGATTGCCTTGCGGTACGCGTCAAAGCCCCAGAATGTCTTCTCCGGCGGCACCTTGAACCGGCCCGCGGCGCCCTTGGCCTTGTCCTCGAACGCGTCGGCCACGGCGACGATCTTCGTGGGCGTTTCGGTCATCTGGCCGCCCTTCATGAAATCGCTGGCGGCGCCGTTGCCGCGCCCGCCGCAGCCGATCAGACACGCCTTCAGCTCGCCGCTTTCCGCTGCGTGGGCGGATCGGGCGATATTCAATCCACCGGCCAGCGTAAGGCCGGCCGCTGCCGCCGTGGAACCTTTCAAAAAGTCCCGTCGCGAAGGATTCTTCTTGTCGCTCATCCTCGTATCTCCTTGAACTGGGGAATTGAAACCGGCCACGGCCGGTTCGGAAGGTTAAGAAAACGATCACTCCTTGCCCGCTTGGGCCTCTTTGTACTCCTTGATCTCCTGCCAATCCGGCTCATACACCTTCGCCTCCTCCGCACTGGGGACCTTCAGCGGCCGCACCACGCGGAAACCGGGCGCGTAGACCTCCGTATTGTAGTAAATGCTCTTGGGAATCTGCGGGTCCTGCATCCGCCAGTTGTCGTGCGAGCCGATCCGGGCCGCGCTGCGGAGCCGGTCGGGGTCGTCGTCAAAGCACCCCCCACGCGCAACGCGCGGGTCCCGCTCCTTCGGAACCGCCAGGGGGGATTTCACGGTCTTCCCGTCATACTGCTTGTAATAATCGGGGATGTACTGGTCCAGGCACCACTCGGCCACGTTCCCGTGCATGTCGAAAAGCCCCCACGGATTCGGCTTCTTCAGGCCGACCTTCATGTACCCTTCCTTGTCCTCGGTGTTGTCGAAGTACCAGCCGTAATCGTCCAGTTTCTCCGGATCGTCGCCGAAGGAGTAAGCCGTCGTGGTGCCGGCGCGGCAGGCGTATTCCCACTCGGCCTCGGTCGGCAGCCGGTAGAACCGGCCCGTCTTCGCCGAGAGCCACTTGCAGTAGAGCCGGGCGGCAAGCTGGCTCATGCAGATCGCCGGAAACCCTTCCTTACCCATCCCGAACGTCATGTCCGTGTAGGGCTTCGTCGGCTTGGTGATCGCGTCCCAGAGCAGCTCGCGCTCCGATTTGAATTGGTCGAGTTCGTCGGCCTTGACGTCGGGATGTTCCTGCCGGAGCTTCATCTCCCGGCGGTCGCGGTCGATATCCAGGCCGAACAGATCGTATTCGTCCCAGGTGACTTCGCACTTGCCCATCCAGAACGGTTCGATCTCGACCTCGTGCTGCGGGCCCTCGACGCTGACCCGCTTGCCGTCCGCGTCCTTGACCTCCTTGCCCTTCTTGTCGAGCAGCCAACGGCCCTCTTCGGTCTCGGGGCTGCCCATTGTGAACTTGCCGCCGGGGATCGGCACCATGTCGAACGTGGCGTCGGTGGCCGGGATCGTTTCGGTATACGGCTTCATCTCCGCCTCGGTCTCGGCCACCGAATCGGGATTCTCGGTCGGCTCGGGCAGCCACTTGACCGTCACGATATACGTCGGGTCGTTTTCATCAATGACCGGCTCTTTGCCGGGCTTCTTTTTCGCAGGGGCCTTCTCCGCCGGTTTCTTCTCTACCTCTGCCGGATCATCTACGCCCTCCTTCGCCGCGAGTGCCGCCGGCTCCTTCTCCGCCGGCTTCTGTTCTACCGTTTTCTCGTCCGAAGGCTTCGCTTCGGCCGGTTCGGCCTTCTGATCACCCGCAGGGTCACCTTTTTTGGCATCCACAGCGGGGGCCTTTTCCGGGGTCTTCTTTCCCTTCGTTGCCGAACCTGGGGGCTGACACCCCCACTGGACCGTCAGAACCAGTCCAAGCAGCAGCAAGAAAAACATTTGCCAAACACACCGGCGGCGGAGTACGCTAGTCATACGAAGAAGCCTCGAACAATTCATGGAAAGGAAACTTGAAACCTCGGTCAATGGTTGGTTCAAAATGTCTTCAAAAAACAGAGGGATTTCCAAATTGGATTGCAGGATGCACCGGAGCGATGGTCCCGGTTTCAAGCGTCATACGGTAGGGCCTGCCCCGGCAGGAAGGCAATGGGTTGTAGGGTTTGCGTTGGCTGGCGTTCTTTTTGCTGTAACGGCGCCGGCAGGCGAGCCGGTCTCGAATCGCTTCGAGTTCAGCCGACCGGAAATGGGCGTTCCCGTCAGGGTTGTATTGTATGCTCCCGATAATGCCGCCGCAACCACCGCGGCCGAAGCCGCTTTTGCCCGCATTGCTGAACTCAACTCTATACTAAGCGATTACGACCCCGAAAGCGAGTTGCGGCGGCTCGGTAATGCCACCTCCGAGGGGAAAAGCGTGCCGGTCAGTAAGGACCTGTGGCGGGTCCTGGTCCGTTCTCAAGACGTGTCGACCCGGTCGGACGGGGCATTCGACGTCACCGTGGGCCCGGTCGTCCGGCTCTGGCGTCGTGCCCGGCGCCGCGGCCAACTGCCCGCGCCCGATCGGCTTGCCGCCGCTCGGAAACTCGTGGGATATCAGCTCCTCCAACTGGATCAAGAAAACCGGTCGGTCAAACTGGGCAAGCCCGACATGTGGCTCGACCTCGGCGGGATCGCCAAGGGCTACGCGGTGGACGAGGCCCTTGCGGTATTGCGGAAGCACGGGATCAGCCGGGCGCTGGTCGACGCGGGCGGCGACATGGTGTTGGGCGCCCCTCCGCCGGGCAAGCAGGGCTGGCGGATCGGCATCGCACCGCTGGAGCCGGACGGCCCGCCGAGCCAGATCCTCTCGTTGGCCAACGTCGCGGTCGCCACCTCCGGCGACACCTGGCAGTTCGTCGTCATCGACGGTCGCCGCTACTCCCACATCGTCGATCCCAAGACCGGCGTGGGACTCACAGATCACAGCAGCGTCACGGTCGTCGCTCCCGACGGCATCACCGCCGACAGCCTCGCCTCGGCCGTAAGCGTGCTGGGCCCGAATAACGGCCTCAAGCTAATCGAAGCCACCCCGAACACCGAAGCCTTCATCGTCCGCGCCCCCAAAGCCAAACCCGAAACCCATCAATCCACCGGCTGGAAGGGACTCCCACGGATGGAGAGCAAGTAGTACGGGTGCCATGGTCCACGCTTGCGTGGCCATGCGGAACTGGAGGAAACGTATTCCCACGCCAAATCTCCGTTGCGACCCTGCGCGACCGACAGCAAATGCCCTCCAACACATGCCCACGGCGAGCGTGGGCATGGTACCCTGCTAATCGAAGCCACCCCGAACACCGAAGCCTTCATCGTCCGCGCCCCCAAAGCCAAACCCGAAACCCATCAATCCACCGGCTGGAAGGGACTCCCACGGATGGAGAGCAAGTAGTACGGGTGCCATGGTCCACGCTTGCGTGGCCATGCGGAACTGGAGGAAACGTATTCCCACGCCAAATCTCCGTTGCGACCCTGCGCGACCGACAGCAAATGCCCTCCAACACATGCCCACGGCGAGCGTGGGCATGGCACCCTGGCAAGATTCCCGGCCGATTTCGTCCCAAATCGTTGACAAATCCACCAAAATGGGGTATCGTCCACTGGGTCTTCGTCTGCCCTGCGAGGCAAATGGAGATTTTGTGTAGAATAACGAGTTGCTGCCATTCAATCATGATACCCAACCCATACGATCCACCGCACGCGAGCGATGAAACTGGCTCGATGCGTGATTGCCTCACGGAATGGCTCCGTCAACCAATGCCTGTGCGAGTCTGTCCTGAATCGCCGATGCGTTGGCTCGTCGATGCAATGATTGCGTTCTCGCTACTCATCCTTGGCTGCGCGGTTGCCGGACTTCTGACGCCACACCTACAATTCCTCGACCCGCTGGCGTATCCGGCGGCCCTGGTTCTGGCGTGGTTCCCTGTGGCCATGTGGATCGGGTATTGCCACGTTGGGCCGCACTTCGGCTATTCGTCGATCCTTCTGCTTCTCGCCGCGATGGGCCTGATGGCTGCGCATCGTGGATTAGCCGGGTTCCTAATGCTACCCTTCGCCTTCATGTTCGTGCTCGCTCTCTTGCCTGTCGAACTCCTCATCGGCAAAATCATGCTTGGAATGCTGCCCGGCTCACACAATCAACCCAAGGCAGGACCATCGCATGCAACGGACTCGGCGGTCGGGCCGAATACCAATGGAGAATCGTCACCGCCGACCCGGTGATGCGTGACGTTATGTGTCTCTGATATGAACAGGCTAGTTCTGGATACAGACGAAATACAAGACTGGGACAGTTTTCACGACTGCTTCGCGAGACTATTCGGGTTTCCAGAATTTTATGGGAAGAATATGAATGGCGAGCGTGGGCATGGCACCCTGGTAGGTAGTCAACGGGAATCATCGGACACCGTCAGTCCTGCGCGGCGCAGCGCATCAGCCCTGACCTGCTCCCAGGGCACGGCCTGCACGGAGCCGGCATCGTATTCCGCCGATCGCCTCTCGATTTCGGCAATCCATGCATCGCTCAGCGGCGGAAGGGATTCTTCAGGCACAGTGTCCCACAAGGCTTCGATCAACTGAATTCGCTCGCCAAGCGGCAAACGGCTCGCCTCGGCAAGTAGTGCTTCGTACTCGGGCATGCGGTAACCTCCAACGTTTTCGATCATCCTGTCCCCGATTTGTCGCTTGACCTCTACAACCCCGCCCATCCAACGCAAGACTTCTGTGTTGATTTTATCTCATCAAGTCATTGCGTGTCAAGATCTTGCGGCCACCCTGGGGTGAAGGGGCGGTGTTCGCATCGGGCAGGAACGGGCGGTTCAGAAGTCGGCCTTGGCACGCAATCCGAATACGAGAGCCGTGTCGGCCCGCGGCCTGGCCGGCTCGATGATCTGAAGGTCCGGCGTCAGGTGGAACCAGGGAGTCACGGCGACGTTGTAGTAAAACTCGATCCCTTGTCCATCATGAAGGTTCAGAAGCGGGCCGAGTTCGTCGCTCACGCCCGCGTAGTACCAGCCGATGCCGAAGGAGTCGTTTTCGCGGGCGCGCAGGGGGCTGTTGCCCCCGACGCCGAAACTGAGAAACCATTTCAGCGGATTGGGGTTTCCGTCCGAGATCGCGGCCCGCCCGAACGCGCCCCAGCCCCGTGTCGGCTTGTGTGGGTCGAGGTGTAGGTACTGATCGAAGTTGTAGAACAGGGCCCAGGAGCCTGCCTTGCGTGCGATCGGAACACCGCCGCCGGGGATGATGATACGCGGATCTTGCCCCAGGGCGACGAAATCCCGGCTGCTCCAGCTACCGCCGAAGAGCTGGTGCCCCGGCAAGCCGAACAAGGTAACCGGGATTCTCAACTCGGGCACGAGGGCAACGCCGTTGGCAAAAAGTTCGCGGAAGCCGCTCGTCTTCACCGTGTCGGTCGCGTTGAGCACCGTGAAGGTGAACCACGGAACCTGTTTTTCAAGCAGGGCAAAACCGGTTGCCAGGGTCGAGTACGGCATCGTCCGAATCAGGGCCGGATTGAACACGAACGCGGCGTTGCAAAACTGGTCGGTGCCCCGGCCTTGGGCAAACGCGTTCGGTTCGCCGTCCAGCGTGTCGGTCTTGCCCAAGAAGACGATGAACGACTCGGAGAGCGCCTGGGTGAACAGGACATCCGTCAGGTACAGGTCCTCGCGGTCGGAGACGGGCAGATTGGCCGCCAGGGCCACCGGAAGGATGGCGCCGGTGTCTCGATTCACGTTCTCGCCGAAGCGGTGTTCGGCACGCAGCTTGAGAAACAACCCCTCCTGCACTCCGAGTTTGCCGAAGTCGAAGTCGACGACGTAATCCCCGTGGCCTCCGTACTTGAACCTCTGCCGGCGGCCGCCGCCGGTCACGCCCTGGTAAAACTGTGTCACGTCGGCGTCCAACGTAATGCCGCTTTGGGCCAGGCAGGGCCGCATCCCACACCAGTTGCCCGTCAGCTTTGGGCGGCACCAAAGACATCCGCCGAAGTCGGGTAAGCCGCTGCCGGCTTCCTGAGCAGAGCCTGTGCGTCCGAACAGCAACAGCGTCGTCACGACGACTAGTTGAACCGCGGCTGCCCGGCTTCGAAAAGTAAACGGCATCATGCCTCTCGTCTCCGTACGATGGCCTTCCAAGGCCGTCGAGGGCTTGCGATATTGTAGCGACGGCCTTGGGGGGGCCATCGTACTCCTAACGGCGAAGGTGTTACCAAATCCCAATACCGGTGAGTGGCACTCGACAAGCATGGGTGATCGTCTTATCGGCCAATCGCCGCTAAACACATCATGCCGACGTGATTCCGGGATAAACGCGGGAGTTGAGGGCAGAACGATTGTGCCGGTGGTGTCGATTCTCAGGGTGACCCGCTGGCGGCATGCCGGCCCCTCGAAAGTAGGTGGCAGCGGTTCTTGGACGACATGCTTTTCCTTTTCGGCTGCCGATGCTATCATGCCGGAGACTTTTGTGCTTTGTCGATGTCTCGTGACTTGACGCTTCAGGTCAGAAAGGAGGTCAAAACAACAAAGGACCCAACCGTGCCGAGAACCGGGAACGTAATCAGCGACTAATCAACAACTTGCAGGAAGGAAAAACACCCGTGAAAAAGACAAGAATTCCAGGCGCCATTATAATACTTGCAACGGCTCTGACCATAGCGGGGATGCTGGCCCCCGGCTCCACACAGGCCCAGCAAATCACCCGCGGGTCGACAACGGGGCAGACAACGGCCAAGGGATACGACCATCCCAACCAGTACATTCACAGGCTGTCGGTGAAGATCGCCGACAACATGGAGCCGGTGATCCAACATCCCGATCAGGACAGGGAAGCCCGGGCGAAGCTGGCTGCGTTTAAGAAGCGTTCCGGCAAAGCGCCGAACATTCTGGTCTTCATCATGGACGACGTGGGGTGGATGGACCCGGGCTTCAACGGCGGCGGCGGGACCGTCGGCAACCCCACGCCCAACATGGATCGCCTCGCCCATGCCGGGCTGATCCTCACCTCGGCCTATTCGACCCCCAGTTGCACACCGACGCGGGCCACCATCCACACGGGTCAAAACCCGCTGCACCACGGCCTGCTCCGCCCGCCCATGTACGGCGAACCCGGCGGCCTTGACGGCGCGGTCACCCTGCCCGCGATACTCCAGAAGCTCGGCTACGTGACCCAGGGCGTCGGCAAGTGGCACATGGGCGAGAACGATGCCTCACTCCCGCAAAACGTCGGCTACGACGACTACTACGGTTTCCTCGGCGTGTCCGACATGTATACCGAATGGCGGGACCAATACTTCAACCCCGAGGTCGCATTGAGCCCTTCCCGGTTCAAGATGATGCAGAAGCTCGGCTTCAACCATAACAACGTCCACTGCGTGAAAGGCAAAAAGGAGGTCGAGAACGTCTACGAAATCAACCTGACGACGATCAGGGACCTGGACCAGGACTGGGCCGCCTACAGCGAGAAGTTCATCCGCAAGATGGCCGGCAGCCGCAAGCCCTGGTTCCTCTACCATGCCACCCGGGCGTGTCATTTCGACAACTATCCGAACGACAAATACGCGGGGCGCTCGCCCGCGCGGACCGTCTACAGCGACGGTATGGTCGAGGCCGACGATATTCTGGGCCGCCTGGTTGGCGCCCTACAGCAGACCGGCCAGCTCGAAAACACCCTGATCTTCTTCACCTCGGACAACGGCCCGGAGGGTGAGGTCCCACCCCACGGCCGTTCCCCGTTCCGCGGTTACAAGGGCTCGAGTTGGGAGGGCGGCGTGCGCGTGCCGACGTTCGTCTACTGGAAGGGCATGATCGAGCCGCGCAAGTCGGACGGGCTGTTCGACCTGGCCGATCTGTTCAACACGATGGCGTCCATCGCCGGCAAGCCCGGGGCAAGCCTCGCGACGATGGTACCGAAGGACCATTACGTCGATGGCATCGACCAGGCGTCGTTCCTGCTCGCCGAGGACGGACAGTCGAGTCGGCGCAGCCGCATCTACACGCTCAACCAGTTCCTTTCGGCTGTCCGCATCGACGAATTCAAGGCCCACTTCACCCTCGAGTTGGAGAAGGCCGTTTTCCCGCGGGGATACCAGGCCGGCTTCAGCGGCGCCGTCATTACCCAGACCGGCGGCGCACTCATGGTCAACCTGTATACCGACCCGAAGGAGGACGTTTCCTCCGGCGTGCGGCACATACCGTTGGGTGTCGTGCTCGCCGCCGAGACACAGCGGTACCAGGAAGTGCTGAAGAAGTACCCCCCTCAGTGTAAGATCGGCTTTGCTGGGAACTAAACCACTGGCCCTATCGATGCTTCGTGGAAAGGGGTGATTTCGGCGGTTCACCTCTCTGGCAAGCGAAGTGTGATAGCGCCATTCGGTTTTCCCGACCGTTATTGCAGCGTTGTTCGAAAAATCCGGCACGAACCAAGTAGGGTGATCGATGACAGGCAAGCCCCTTGATTTTCGCAGCGACACCGTCACGTTGCCGACGCCGGAGATGCGTGCGGCGATGGCCGAGGCCGAAGTGGGCGACGACGTGTTCGGCGAGGACCCGACCGTCAACCGCTTGCAAGAGCGCGTCGCCGAAATGCTCGGCAAGGAATCGGCCTTGTATGTCACGTCGGGCACGATGTGCAACGTGCTCGCCGTGCGGGCGCACTGCCGGCCGGGCGACGAGATGATCTGCGAGGCGAACTGCCACATGTTCTACCTGGAGCAGAGCGGTTATGCCCAGCTCTGCGGCGTGGCGCCGCGGCCGGTTCAGGGCGCCGGCGGCGTGATGCAACTCGAACAGATCGAGCCGCTTATCCGGCCCCCGGACGCCCATTTCCCCCGCACCCGGCTCGTCACGCTGGAAAACACCCACAACCGCGGCGGCGGCCGGATACAGCCCTACGGAACGGTCGAGGCCATCTGCGGCTGGGCGCACGAAAACGGATTGAGGACCCATCTCGACGGTGCCCGGCTGTTGAACGCCGTCGTGGCCACCGGTATCGAGGCCCCGCGCTGGGCATGGCACTTCGACACGGTTGGCATCTGTTTCAGCAAAGGACTCGGCGCCCCGGTCGGTTCGGCACTGGCCGGATCGCGCGAGCTGATCGCCGAGGCCCATCGCCACCGCAAGGTCCTCGGCGGGGGGATGCGCCAGGCCGGCATCATCGCCGCCGGCGCCTTATATGCCCTGGAACACCACGTCGATCGCCTGGCCGAGGATCATGCGAATGCCCTCCGCCTGGCGGAAGGAATAAGCGGTATCGCCGGGCTTCGCGTGCGCGAAAACCCCGACAGGGACCGCCCGGTTGATACAAACATCCTCTACTTCGAGGTCGATCCTTCGCAGGGCACGGCCGCAGAGTTCGTCGCAAAGCTCAAGGAGCGGGGGCTCCTGGTGTTGGCGACCGGCCCGGCGGTCATCCGAGCCGTTGCCCACCTGGGCATCGCGGCGGCCGACGTGGATCGGGCCGTTGAAATTCTGGCCGAAGTTGCCCGGCACGCGGATTAGCGGTCTCCCTTTTTTGAACCGTTCCTTTCGCACAACCGGAATAGACTGCCCCGGACGGGTACAACAACCGGAATATAGCTTGATTCGGGGGGATTTCGGCGGTAAAATGAGTGTTTCAGGAAACATTCCTTGGTGGCTGAAATAATTTCCCGCGCCGCCCGCCGGCGGACATTGATCGCATGATGTCGGACAATTCCAACCAGTTACCGGTTCCGTACGAGGAGTCGAACGGGCGGCCGCTCCCCCCCCCTTCCGGCCGTTTTCTGGAAGAGGTTCGCGTGTTGACCCGTCTCGAAATGAATCGCGGAAGAAACGCGCTGATCTCGATTTACATCTTCCTGATCGTGGTGGCGCTGGCGGTTCCGGTGCAGGACCTGGCAACCGCGGACTGGTCGTTGCTTCCGGTACACGTTACTCGGCTGCTGGTGTCGTTGGTGCTTATTGCGTGCCTGCTCCGGGCGTTGCCGAAGGTCCAGCACTTCGCAGCGATCATCCTGGGTGCCATGGCCGCAGTCTGCGTGATACTGTTCGTTTGGGGACTTGCAACCAGCGACGTGCCGCTGATCGTTTCCTCCGCGATCAGCGTGGCCGGCTATCTGGTGATTTGCCTTGTCTTGGCGACGAGTTCCAGCATTCGCGGCTACTTGGGATATTGCCGCGCGAAGAAACGGCACAAGCGAGAGGCCAAGGAGCGCAAGGACCTTCAGCAGATTGTCTCCTATCAAACCGAGAAGATCCACGCCCAGCGCCAGTGAATCCGGCAGAGTTTACCGGTTCTTTTCGCAGAATTCCAGCATAAAGCCGCGGAGCTTCTCGACGCCTTCGACCGGCATGGCGTTGTAGATCGATGCCCGGCAACCGCCCACCGACCGGTGTCCCTTCAGGCCCGCCAACCCTGCGGCGGCCGCCTGTTCCAGGAAGGGGCCGTCCAGATCCGCGTCGGCCAACCGGAAAGGAACGTTCATGATCGAGCGGCAGTCCGGCTCGGCGTGGGGCAGGTAGAAACCTTCCGACTTGTCGACCGCGTCGTACAGGAGAGCCGCCTTTTTCCGGTTGATTTCGGCCATCTTCTCTAAACCCCCGACTTCATTCAACAACCATTCGGTCACCAGCCTGACCATGTAGATCGGGAACGTTGGAGGCGTGTTTGCCAGCGACTTGCCGTCGGCCATGGCCTTGTAGTTGAGCATGGGGGGGAGATCGTCGGGTGATCGGTCCGCCAGGTCTTTGCGGATGATCACCAGCGTAACGCCTGCCGGCCCCAGGTTTTTCTGGGCGCAGGCGTAGAGGACCCCGTACTTCTCGACCGGCACCGGGCGCGAAAGCAGATCGGACGAGGAGTCGCACACCAGTGGCACGTCGCCCACCTCCGGCTCCGAGGGAAACTGCACGCCCTGGATCGTCTCGTTCGACGTAATGTGGACGTAGGCGGCCTTGGGATCGAGGTCGAGTTCGTCGGATTCGGGCAAGCGGTTGTAGTTTGTCCCGGCGGCGTCGAACGCGGCGCGGACGTTGCCCTGCGTCGCGGCGGCTTCCATCGCCTTGTTGCCCCACGAGCCGGTCAGGATGTAGTCGGCCGACTTGCCCGTGTTGCGCAGGAAGTTCATCGGCACCATGCCGAATTGCATTTGGGCCCCGCCCGAAAGGAACAGGACGTGATAGTCGTCGGGAACGGCCAGCAGGCGCCGGAGATTGGCCTCGGCCGCTTCGATGATCGCGGTGAACTCCTTCGAGCGGTGGCTGATTTCCATGATGGACGCCCCCGCGCCCGGCAGAACCAGCAGGTCGCGCCGGGCCTCCTCCAGGGCGGGAAGCGGCAACACCGCGGGACCGGGAGAAAAATTGTAAACGCGTTTTTCCATGCTTCTTGCTTCCTATCGGTGATGGAGCTGACCAAACAGCGGGTAATTGTAAATTGCAAACTGCAAATTGCAAACTGCAAATTCAATCTTCAATTTGCAATATCCCCGCGAGCACAGCGCGCAGAAATTACGACGTAAAACCCTAACCCCTAAGCTAAGGAATTGCTCAAAAACAACTTCGACAAATACGGATGCCACACGGCATAAAGCCGCGACCGTTGGTCGCGCCGAGCGACGCTCGGAACGGCTCTTGGTAACGCGGGGCGCGACCAACGGTCGCGGCTTTATAGACCCAATTGCCGAACTTATTTTTGAGCGACTCCTAACCCCGAATCCCTATCACCACGCATAGGCCTCCGGCGCCGGGCCCCCGGGACCGGGCCATATCTGATCGAGCCGGGCCAATATCTCGTCCGGAAGCTCGATATCGAGTGCCCGGAACGATCCGGTGAGTTGTGCCATCGTCCGCGGGCCGAGGATGGGGGCCGTCACCACTGGATTGGTCAGCAGCCACGCCAGGGCGACGTCCGCGGGTTTTTCGCCGAATTCCCGGCAGAAGGTTTCATAGGTCTCCAACTGGCGGTGGTACCTCTCGATCTCACCGGGCTCGATACTTGCCCGCCGCCCTTCGGTCTCCTTTTCGAGCGCCCCGGCGAGCAATCCCCCGGCCAGCGGGCTCCATGGAAGAATTCCGAGGCCGAGTGCCTCGCACGCCGGATTGATCTCCAGCTCGTTCATGCGGACCGACAGATTGTACCGGCTTTGCTCGCTCACGAGCCCCATGCTGTCTCGCGCCGCTGCCAGCGTATTACCCCGGGCGATTTCCCACGCCGGAAAATTGCTGCTGCCGACGTACGTAATCTTCCCGGCGGCGATCAACTGGTCCATCACTTGCCAGAGCTCGTCCCAGCCGGCCCCGTGGTCGACGTTGTGAAGGTCGCGCCAATAATCCCTGGCGGGCGTGTTGGTCTGCTCGAAGTCGGTCGGGATCCCGCGGTCGACATGGTGCATCTGGTACAGGTCGATATGGTCGGTCTGCATCCGCCGGAGGCTCTCGTCGCACGCCCGGCGAATCGTCACCGCCGAGAGCCCCTGGTCGTGTACGCGGTTGCCCATCTGGCAGAAGACCTTGGTGGCGAGGATGATGCTCTCGCGGCGGCCGCCGCCCTGGGCCAGCCAACGGCCGATGAGCGATTCGGTCAGCCCCCCGCCGGCCGGCTTGCCGTAGAAATTGGCCGTGTCAATGAAGTTGATTCCCAGTTCCAGCGCCTTGTCCATAATAGCAAAGCTCGTCTGCTCGCCGGTCGCACTGGCGAAATTCATGGTTCCCAGGCAGAGCCGGCTGACGGTCAGGCCGCTGCGGCCGAGTTTCGTGTATTGCATGATGGGGGTTCCTTGGGGATTCCTTGGATTGGGCGTTCCGGGCCGCTAGCTTAGCACGAATCAGACCCGCACAACAGTGGTCGCGGCTTTGCAGGAGCATGGAAACTCTTGACGCGCCGGACGTGGAGGGTACGATGGGGTTGGCAACCAGCACCCCGCCTGGGTGGTGCATCCGAAAAGTCTTCTCGGGAGAAGGTCCATGATTACGCGAGCAACTGCCAGCCTTGCTGCGATCTCTGCAATGTTTCTCATCAACGTCCCTGCCGCCGCGGAAGCCGAAAAGGACGTCGAAATGACCGACGTCTACGCCAGCGGTGCCGAGGGCTACCATACCTACCGCATCCCCGGCATCGTGTTGACGAAGAAGAACACGCTCCTGGCCTTCTGCGAGGGGCGCAAGACCGGTCGCGGCGACCACGGCGACCTCGATCTGATGCTCCGCCGGAGCACCGACGGCGGAAAGACCTGGGGGCCGATGCAGTTGGTTTACGAGGAAGGCGGAACGGCCAAAATCACCATCGGCAACCCCTGCCCCGTCGTCGATCAGAAGACCGGCACCATCTGGCTGCCCTTCTGCCGTAACAACGATCGCGTCTTCGTGACCCGTAGCGACGACGACGGCAAGACCTGGGCCGCGCCGGTCGAGATCACCAAGGACGTCAAGAGGCCCGAATGGGGATGGTACGCCACCGGCCCGGGCCACGGCATCCAGCTCTCCGGCGGCCGGCTCGTGATCCCCTGCGATTGCGGTTATAGCAAAGGATGGGGGGATTGGAAGAACAAAGGCCACTCGTTCGTCTTCTTCAGCGACGATCACGGAAAGACATGGAAACTCGGCGGCGCGACCGACCGCGGTATGAACGAGTGCGAGTGTGTCGAGCTGGCCGACGGGTCGCTGTTGTTGAGCATGAGGAACTACTTCGGCAAGAACCAGCGGGCGTTCGCCGTAAGCGAGGACCGCGGCGCGAGCTGGTCCAAACCCGAACACCATGAGCAGGTCTACTGCCCGACCTGCCAATCCAGCATCCAACGCTACAGCATCAAGCCCAAGAACATCATCCTCTACTCCGGCCCCGGCGGCTCGGGGCGCAACAACTTGACGGTGCGGGCAAGCTACGACGAGGGCAAGACATGGCCGGTCGCCAAACGGGTCTACCGGGGCGGCTCCGCCTATTCCGACCTGGTCATCCTGCCCGACGGCGCCATCGGGTGCCTCTTCGAGCGCGACGGCTACAAGAAGATCACATTCGCGAGATTCACTCTCGATTGGCTGTGCGATTCCGGCAAGAAGTAGTTCCCGGGGCCGGTGAGAGGCGTGGATGGACGGGATGAATCGAGCGATTACCCGCTTTCTCGCCCCATTGTCCCCCCCGGTAGGCGTCCTTGTGAGCGGCCCGGCAAACAGATAACTTGAATAGTTTCCCGTTAGGTTTTGTCGGAAAACCCGTACGATGGCCCTCCGAGGCCGTCGATTAAGGTTCGATTTCGCGTGAAAACCGGGGCTCGACGGCCTCGGAGGGCCATCGTACGAGAGCCGCAAACGACTTTTCAGACAAAGCCCGGGCGGAACCTGTCCCCGATTCCTGAAACACACGCAACCTTCGTTTTCATTCAGTGAGGAGAACACCCGTGGAAGAAAGACGCTTTGTGACCGTCGACGGCAATGAGGCGACGGCGGATATTGCCCACATGTGCAACGAGGTAATGGCGATTTATCCGATCACCCCGTCGTCGGGTCTCGGCGAGATGCCGGATGCCTGGGCCGCCGGAGGGCGCAAGAACATCTTCGGCGCCGTGCCGCATGTCATGGAGATGCAAAGCGAAGCCGGCGCCGCCGGCGCGGTACACGGCTCCTTGCAGGGTGGGGCCATTACCACCACCTTCACCGCCTCGCAGGGCCTGTTGCTGATGATCCCCAATATGTTCAAGATTGCCGGGGAGTTGCTTCCGGCCGTCTTCCACGTAACCGCCCGGACGGTGGCTACCCACGCCCTGTCGATCTTCGGCGATCACAGCGACGTGATGGCCTGCCGCAGCACGGGTTGGGCCTTGCTGGCGTCGGGGAGCATCCAGGAGGCCCACGACATGGCGCTGATTGCCCAGGCCGCCACGCTGGACGCCCGCATCCCGTTCATCCACTTCTACGACGGGTTCCGCATCTCCCACGAAGTGAACAAGATCGAGCCGCTCACTGAAGACGACGCCCGGGCAATGATCAACATGGAGGCCGTACGCGCCCATCGCGACCGGGCGATGAACCCCGAACACCCGGTCCTTCGCGGCACGGCCCAAAACCCCGACCACTTCTTCCAGGCCCGCGAGGCGTGCAACCCGTTCTACGACGCGGCCGCCGGGATCGTCCAGAATACGATGGACAAGTTCGCCGAGGTGACCGGCCGGCAGTACCACCTGTTCGACTACGTCGGTGCCGAGGACGCCGACCGGGTGGTTATCAGCATGACCTCGAGCATCGGGGCCGTGGAAGAAACGGTCGAAAAGCTCAACGCCGAGGGGCAGAAGGTCGGTGGCATCAAGGTGCGGCTCTACCGGCCATTCGACGTCGATGCCTTCCTCCATGCCCTGCCGAAAACGGTCCGGGGTATCGGGGTGCTCGACCGGACGAAGGAGCCGGGTGCGCTGGGCGAGCCGCTCTATCTGGACGTGGTCGCGGCACTGGTCGAGCGTTGGGGCGCGATCCACGGCGATACCCCCGTCCCGCAAGTCATCGGCGGCCGCTATGGGCTTTCCTCGAAGGAGTTCACGCCGGCCATGCTCGCCGCCGTGTTCGACGAACTCGCCAAGGATTCCCCCAAGAATCACTTCACCCTCGGTATCAACGACGACGTGACCAACACGAGCCTCGACTACGACCCGGCGTTCTCGACCGAGGGCGACGACGTCACCCGCGCAGTGTTCTTCGGGCTCGGCAGTGACGGCACGGTCGGCGCGATCCGCAACACGGTGAAAATCGTCGGCGAGAACACCCCGCTACACGCCCAGGGCTACTTCGTCTACGACTCGCGCAAGGCCGGCTCGCTGACCATCTCGCACCTGCGCGTCAGCCCGCGGCCCATCCGCGGCTCCTATCTGGTCCACCAGGCGAATTTCGTCGCCTGCCACCAGGTACACTTCCCCGACAAGCTCGACCTGCTGTCGATGGCCGAGCCGGGGGCCACGTTCCTTTTGAACAGCCCCTTCGGACCCGACGAGGTATGGGATACCCTGCCGGTCGAGATGCAGGAGCAGATTATCGAGAAGAAGCTGAAGTTCTACGTCGTCGATGCCTACCGCGTCGCCCGCGAGGCCAAGATGGGCGCGCGGATCAACACGGTCATGCAGACGTGCTTCATGAAGCTGGCCGACATCCTCCCCGAGGAAGAGGCCATCGCCCAGATCAAGGACGCCATCAAGCGGACCTACGGCAAGCGGGGTGAGACGGTGCTGAAGCGGAACTACGCCGCCGTGGACGGGGCCATCGGCGCGCTCAACGAGGTTCAGGTCCCGGACAAGGCCACCTCGACGCGCCATCGCCAGTCGCCGGTTCCCGAAGACGCCCCCGAGTTCATCCGCAACGTCCTCGGCGCGATCATCGCCAACCGCGGTGACGATATTCCGGTCAGCGCGATGCCGGTCGACGGGACCTTTCCGACGGCAACCACCCGCCTCGAAAAGCGGAGCGTTGCCCAGGACATCCCGATCTGGGACCCGAAGGTCTGCCTCCAGTGCGGCCGCTGCTCGATGGTCTGCCCGCACGCGGCCATCCGCATCAAGACGATCGAGCCGGCCGATCTCGAAGGGGCGCCGGAGGGCTTTGCCGTGGTGGATGCGAAGGGCAAAGAGTTCCCCGACCGCAAGTTCCGCGTCCAGGTCTTCCCCGACGATTGCACCGGCTGCGGCGTCTGCGTCGATTGCTGTCCCGGCAAGAATAAGGAAGTCGAGGGCCGCAACGCCATCAACATGGAGTGGAAACTCGACCACCTCGGGCGCGAGCAGGCCAATCTCGAATTTTTCCTGGGTATCCCCGACATCGACCGGAGCCTGGTGAAAATCGACACGATGAAGGGTTCGCAATTGCTGCGGCCGCTGTTCGAGTTTTCCGGTGCCTGCGGTGGCTGCGGCGAGACGCCCTACGTCAAGCTGATCACCCAGTTCTTCGGCGACCGGATGATGATCGCCAACGCCACCGGCTGCTCGTCGATCTACGGCGGCAACCTGCCGTGTACGCCTTACTGCGTCGACCGCGACGGCCGCGGCCCCACCTGGAACAACTCGCTGTTCGAGGATTCCGGTGAGTTCGGCTTCGGGATGCGCCTGGCGGTGGATCAGCAGATCGACTACGTCAAGGTGCTCCTGTCGCGGCTGGCGTCCGAGTTGGGCGATGAGCTGATCGCCGCGCTTCTGAACAACAAGCAGGAGACCGAAGAAGAGATCGCGCAGCAACGGGCCGGTGTCGCCGAGTTGAAGAAGCGGCTCTCGGCGATCGACGGCCCCGACGCCGAGAGCCTGCTCGCTTCGGCCGAGTATCTCATCCGGCGGAGCATCTGGAGCTTCGGCGGCGACGGCTGGGCCTACGACATCGGCTTCGGCGGCCTCGACCATATCTTCGCCTCCGGCCGCGATCTGAATATCCTCGTGCTCGATACCGAGGTCTACTCGAACACGGGCGGGCAGGCCTCGAAGGCCACGCCGCGCGGGGCGGTCGCCAAGTTCGCCGCCGCCGGAAAACCCGGCCGCAAGAAAGACCTCGGCATGATCGCCATGTCCTACGGCATTACCTTCGTCGGCCAGATCTCGATGGGGGCCAACCCGATGCACACCATCCGCACCATCCGCGCCGCCGAGTCCTACCGCGGCACGTCGCTGTTGATCTGCTACAGCCATTGCATCGGCCAGGGGATCAACATGACCACCGCGATGAACCACCAGAAGGAGGCCGTCAACTGCGGTTTCTGGCCGCTGTACAGCTTCGATCCGCGGGAAGAGCTGCACCCCTTCAAGCTCGCCAGCAAGGCCCCGAAGGGCGCGTTCAAAGACTTCGCGATGCAGGAGAACCGCTTTGCCCAGCTCGCCCGCTCCAAGCCCGAGCACTCCGAGCGGCTGTTGGAACTCGCCCAGCAGGACATCGACGCCCGGTGGCACTACTACGAGCAGTTGGCCAAGATCGAGCACGGTGCCGGCCCGGAGGAGCCGGAAGCGTAGAACGGCCCAAGAAAAGTAGCAGGCACACTCCGAGGTTGTGAAAGAATCAGTGTGGTACGGCACTCCGTGCCGTGATTCACGACACGGAGTGTCGTTCCTATATGCCGTCCGCAAAGAGCAAAGGAGGGGGCACCTGCCCCCGGCACATAACACGGTACATAACAAAACGAGCCGAGTCCGGAGGCGGGTGCCCCCAAGGATGATGCGTAAGACAGTGGCTTCATCTCCGATCTCTTGGCCTGCCGCCGTTCTCTTTACGGCGGTCGTCATCCTCGCCGCCGGGTGCTCTCCCCGCGTGCGGCCCGTGCTGACATTCTCCGGCGAAACCATGGGCACCGTCTACACGGTCAAGGTGGTCGAACCGCCCGAATCGTTCGATCCGGTTTCCGTCGAGCGAGAGATCGAGCAGGTGCTAAACGAGATCAACGTCCTGATGTCGACTTATCAGTCCGACTCGGAACTATCACGCTTCAACCGCTCTGACAGCAAGCAGTGGTTCACGATTTCACCGCAGACTGCCGAGGTTATTGACGAAGCGGTCCGCATAGGGCAACTCACCGACGGCGCCTTCGACGTCACCATCGGGCCGCTGGTCGATCTGTGGAACTTCGGACCGGAGAAAGCCGCGGAAGACGCCGTTCCGACGGACGAGGAAATCGACCGCGCAAAGGATCGCGCCGGGCTCGACAAGATCGAAGTGCGGCTTGCGCCCCCGGCCGTGAGGAAAAAACGGGCGGATCTCCAGGTCGACCTCTCCGGCATCGCCAAGGGGTTTGCCGTCGATCGACTCGCCGAGCGCCTCGACGCCGCCGGCGCCGAGAATTACATGGTCGAGGTCGGCGGCGAGGTCCGGGCAAGGGGGCACAACCGGCACGGCAAGCCCTGGCAAATCGCCGTCGAGTCGCCCGTCGCCGATACACGGACGGTCCGGCGGGTCGTACCGCTGGAGAATATCGCGATGGCCACCTCCGGCGACTACCGCAATTACTTCGAGAAGGGCGGAGTCCGCTACTGCCACATTATCGACCCGAGGACCGGAAAACCGGTTTCGCACCGGCTGGCGTCCGTCACGGTGCTCGCCCCCGAGTGTGCGCAGGCCGATGCCCTGGCGACCGCGCTGATGGTCCTGGGGCCGGAGGCCGGCTACGACCTGGCCCTGCGGGAAGGACTGTCCTGCCTGTTTATCATCAAGGAAAGCGCCGGTTTCGTCGAGAAGACTACCCCGGGCTTCGACGACCTGCTACAATACAATAAGGGGTGTCCGAGCGGAGAGTATTATGGAAGTCTTTATAGCGGCCGTCGTCATTTTCGCCCTCGCCTTCCTCAGCATGTCGATCGGCATGTTGTTGGGAGGACGTTGCCCGACGTGTTCCTGCAAGGCCGCCAAACGCATCATGGGCCCGAGTTGCGGCGCCGATTGTGCCGGCCTGGTCGACGGCGGCAGCCCTGCCCGGCCCGAACCACCGCCCAATTTCGTCAACATCAACGACCTGACCGTTCCCCGCAAGACGTAGGGAACGTTTCGGGTGCCGTCAGGCGCGACCACCGGTCGCGGCTTTATGACGCTATTCAGAACCCCGCTTTCGCCAGTGCCGCTTGATAATCGTCCGGGCTGTTCACGTTGGTGAGACTCTGCAAACCGGGATCGACGTCGGCCAGTTCATCGGCCGTGACCCGCCGCGTGGCAACCTGGTCGAAGAGCAACCGCGGGCGGCGGCGACCGGCGGCCAACAGCGACTCGGCTTTCGGGGCAACGGTGGTCCGGTAGACCGTCGCCAGCGGCTCGTCGTACCCATCGACGTGCGGCACGGCAATGTCGTATCCGCCGGAAAGCTCGATCATGCGGCGGACGAACTCGGGCCGAAGCAGCGGTACGTCGCAGCCGGTCACAAAAGCCCCTTCGGCCCGGTCGCCGATCGCCCGTAGCCCCACGACTAAACCTTCGAGCGGTCCGCAATCTTCGTGGCGGTCGCGGGCCGGGACGACCTCCGGCGGCAACGGCGGGAGTTCCTGGCCCGCGGCGGCGACCACGACAACCGGCTCGACTGCCTCGCCCAGAAGCCGCACGACGCGGGCGAGCATCGATTCCGGGCCGAACGGCAAGGCGGCCTTGGGCCGCCCCATCCGCCGGCTCCCGCCGCCACAGAGAATGATCCCGCCGAAGTCGGACATGGGAAGTAGTGGATGGTGGATAGTGGATGGTGGATAGCGGGTGGGCGCAAAAGCCCCGGCACTGCGTGCCGGGGTTCTCAGCAAACCCCAACGCACAAAGTCCGGTGGCGGCATCGCTTTGAGCAGGTTACAATATCCGAGGCACGCAATCAAGGGTCCCGCGATCGAGTGGTCGAGATGCCGGCAGAACAGCACGACGAAGCGGTTTCACTGAGCGAGTTGAAACGCAAAATCCGCGCCCGGGCCGAGACGAACCGGCACAAGCAGCAGAACAAGGGACAACTCAGTCGCACGATCTGCGAACGTCTGGCCGGCCTGCCGAAATATGCCGCCGCGGAAACGCTCTTGATCTACGTCGATATCCCGCCCGAGGTCCAGACCCGGCACTTCTTCCCGAACATCCGGTCACAGAACAAGCGACTGGTGGTCCCGTACTGCTGCGGCGACGAGCTGAAGCTGTTTTGGCTCGACAACATCGAGGAGCTGACGCCCCGGGCTTTCGGGATCTTGGAGCCCCGCGACGCGCTGCGGGATTGCGCCAGCCGAACCGTTGACGCGGCCGAACTCGACCTGGTCGCCGTGCCGGGCGTGGCTTTCGACCGCTCGGGCGGACGCATAGGGCACGGCCGCGGCTACTTCGACCGCCTGCTGGGCCGCGTCCGCTCCGATACCCATCTTGTGGGACTGGCGTTCGAGTGCCAGCTCTTCCCGAACGTTCCCATGGGCGAGCACGACGTCTACTTGGACAAGGTAATCACCGAGCAGGCGGTCTACGAGCGGGCGAAATCCGGCTAAGGAATTGCTCAAGAATAAGCTCGGCATTTCGGCCATAAAGCCGCGACCGGTGGTCGCGCCAAGCGCTGCCAGAAAAGACCGCGGCCCGGGTTCGGCGCGACCAACGGTCGCGGCTTTATGGCAGGCGATGTCCGGAATTACCGAAGCGATTCTTGAGCAATCCCTAAGCAGTAGTTTCTAGGATTTTGTGAGGCTGATTTGGCACGTGTATGCAGCGTTTTGGGGGTGCTAGCACAGGTTTTTCGAAGTCTGGTCGACGCTCCCTGAAATGCGAAAACCGGTGCTAGCATCGCGAAACCCGGTAGATTTGCTGTTCGGCGTTTCAAAAGTCCTAGAAAGTACTGCCTAAGCTAAGACGCGGCCTCGTAGACGGCCTTCCCGGCAAGATACGTCGCGGCGGGCCGCAACCCGGCGACGGCGGCTCCGCTGCCGACACGCCTCAAATCGCCCGTCCAGACGACGAAATCGGCCAGCTTGCCCGGCTCCAGCGACCCGATTTCCGTTTCGTCCAGCGCGGCGTACGCCCCGCCGAGTGTGTGGTGCTGCAACGCTTCCGTGAAGGAAACCGCCTCGCCCGGATCGAGCCGCCGGCCCGTGGCCGTTCGCCGGTCCATGGCCGAGCGAATGCTGTCCATCGGCGAGTGCGACGGGAACGCCGGCACGTCGGCTCCGTACGCAATCCGGACGCCTTCCTTGACGAACGTCCGCCCGGGCAGCATCGAATGGATCGGCCGGATGCCCATCTTGGCCACCATGTCTTCCGCGCGGACCTCGATGAAGTTCGGCTGGATGCAGACGGGCACGCCCAACGCGGCGGCGTAGCGGATCGAGTCGGCCTTGCGGAAGACGAAGTGCTCGATGCGGTGCCGCCGTCGCCGGCACTCGGCCGCGCTGCCGGCGGCCTTCATGAAGGCCCCCAGCGTCCAGTCGACGCCCTTGTCGCCCACCGCGTGGACGTCGGCCTGCATCCCCGCGTTGTGGATCGTCTTGACGATTTCCTCGAACCGCGGCTGCGGGTGCATCGGAATGGCCAGGTGGCGGTGTTCGGCGGGGACCTTGTACATCAACGCGTAGCCGTCGACCGCCAGTTTGACCCCCTGCAATCGGACCAGCGGGCCACGATAGCGTTGGACTTTCTGAACCAACCGCCGGCAGTGTTCCAGCGTTGGCACATACGGATATACCCGCACGCGGCACGGCAGCCTGCCGGCCCGTTCGAGCCAGACGTACGCCCTGGCGTATCTCGGGTTGCAGAAGTTGTCGTGGACGCAGGTGATGCCCTGGGCGGCCATTTGCTTCAGACCCCACTCGGCACACTCGAGCTGCTCGCGGTCGTCGAGCACCGGCTGGTGGACCGAGTAGATGGCCGGATAGTGCAGCAGCACACCGTCGGGCACGCCGGAACGATCGCGGAGATACTTCCCGCCGTAAGGGTCTTTGGCATCGGCCCGCAACAGGTTGGCCCGCTTCATCGCCATGGTGTTGGCCACGCCGAACTGCCCGCCCCAGTGGATGGCCAGCACCGGATGGTTGGGCACGGCCTCGTCGATTTCCCATCGGCGTGGAAACCGCCCTTCGGCAAACGTATTGAACCCCCGGGCGACGATCCACTCGCCGGGCGGCGTCTTCTTCGCGGCGGCTGCCAGTTCCCGGTTGAGCGTGGCGAAATCCTTCACCTTCGGCGGGCGGACGACCACGTACTTCAATTGCATCTGGCCGAAGCCGATCACGTGGCTGTGGGCGTCGATGAGCCCCGGGCTGACGCATCGGCCCGCCAGCGGGATCACTTTCGTATCTCCCCCGACGTATTGCGAGATTTCCTGGTCGGAGCCGACGGCCGTGACCTGCCCGCCCGAGACAGCCATCGCCTGGGCCAGCGGCTGCTTATCACAAACCGTAATGATATTTCCGCCGGTGAGGACCAGATCGGCCGACCGCTTCGGCACAGCGGCGAATCCGCGTCTCCCAAACGTTGCCCCAACGACGGCCCCAGCGGCCGCTTTGAGCATGGTTCTTCGATCGAGTTTCTTCATGGGCTTTTCCCCGATTATTTCGTTACCCTACCATAAAGCCGCGACCGTTGGTCGCGCCGAACATCAGTGGCGGTAGTTTTGGGCAACGCTTGGCGCGACCAACGGTCGCGGCTTTATGGACAAATGGCGAAGTTGTTTCTGAGCGGGCGTTCGGCACGGCCTTCACCCACCTATACGAAGCCACGGGGCCGATCCTGCGCGCCCCGCGCATGGACTGCCGCAGCCAATTGTTGCTCGACATGGACACGGGTGCCAGGTACATTTCGCATTTTTCCCTTGTTCGCAGCCCCCGGTTTCGCGGCGGGACTTGTCGCGTCTTTGCGACTTGGAGACTGTCTCTTCGGAGCGTAAGTCTTTTCTCGACAACGACTTACGGCAACCCGAGACCTGGGCGCCGACGACGTTCTCTGCTTCGTGCGGCGTTGTAAACTCTTGGCCCACAATGGGTTACGTCATGCGCGGCCATGGTTTTTCGGCCG
>CAZJRB010000107.1:0-26640 GCA_964547995.1 uncultured Planctomycetaceae bacterium
TCGGGGTTTAAGGGTGAGCTTGACCGGCACGTCCGGAATCTTGACGCCGCCGCCCTTGTATCCGGCACGGGAGAAGTCGGGGATCATGTTTCCACATGCGTCGGGCGTGTAGATGAGCTTGCCGTCCGGACCAGGAGAGACCGAGGCCTGCACTGTTTTTTCACCTGCATCGGTGTGCAGCGCCACGCCAAACGTCAGGACCAGGGTTGTCAGCAACAAAGCATTTATTCCATTCTTCACTCTATGGCTCCTTGTCATTTCTTCTCGCGGTTCAGGTACAGGATCCGGCGATACGCGGCCGACCACTTGGGACTTTGCCTGATCTTCACGCCTGCCGATTCGACATCAATCGTGAAGTCATAACCGGGCTTACCGTCTTCCAGAAGGACGGCCGTGTTGAGAATCAGAACGATCTCCTGGTGTGATTGAGATTTCGTAATGACATCCTTGATCACCGGACGAGGATCCTGAACGCCGATGAGCCCCAGGAACTCTGCGGCACGCGTGCGGACCAGTTGATTCTTGTCATCCGAGGCCAGCGTCCTGGCGGTGTCGACAAAGCCCTTGGCCTCTTTCATGAAGCAACTGCAGACGATCAGCCCCCAATAGCGCTTCCAGGGGTTGTCGGACTTCAGCGCGGCCGTGATGCCGGCTTTCGCCTTCGAAAACGGCAACAAGCTGAGGTCCGCAATGTCGATCAGTTCGGCGATCTCGGCCTTGTGCTTTCGCCCGAACCCGACAGGGTCCTTCATTGCGTTCTGCAGGAGATAGGGCTCCGGATACATGCTGAGATCCGGCATCCCCTTCATCCGTTCTGTAAAACGGGCCCTGAGTTTCTTCAGCTGCTCGGCGTAGGCCGGGTCCTTTGCCAAGTTTTTCGTTTCATACGGATCCTTGACCACGTCATACAGGGCTTCCGGTTCCCGCGGTTCAAAGAACTGTGCCTGAACCGGATTCAGCTTGCCTTCCTTGTAGAAGTTACGCCACTCCTTGTAAGCGCTCATGTGGTAGCGGTAGTTGTTCTGCAGGCCGTCGAAATTGAAGGGCTGGTAGCTGCGTATGTATTTGAGGTTGCCTTTGCGCAAGCTTCGCACAAGGTCGTACTTCTCATCAAAGCGATCCGCGTGCCCGAAGGTTTCATCCCGGGCCTCGAGATCCGCCTTGCTGATGCCCAGCCCCATGAAGGGTTTGCCGTCGATCCCGGCAGGCGGTTTGACCCCGGCCAGATGCATGATCGTGGCGCCGAAATCGACGAACTCGACGAACCCGTCGGTACGCGTGCCGCGCTTCAGGTCGACCAGGTGTTTGAAGTTCTCCGGAATGCGCACGACCAGCGGAACGTGCAGCCCGGTCTCGTAGACGTAGCCTTTGCTGCCCGGCAACACGCCGCCGTGATCACCGAAATAGAAGATGAACGTGTCTTCCAGGACACCTGCCTCTTTCAACTCCTCCACAATCTCACCGACCCCGGTGTCAATGGTGGACATGATCTCGTTGTAGCGGCGATGTGTCTGACGGAAGACCTGCGTGTTGGGATGACGGGGCATGACAAACTCGCCCTTTGCCTCATCGTGCTTATTGATCCTGAAGCGATGAAGCGAGGACTCGTGCGATCTGCCAACATTTCTCTTGAAAAAGAAGGGTTGGCCGGGCTGACGTTTCCGCCAGTCACTGCCGAGCCACCAGCCGTTTTTCCTGCGTTCAGACGACATCGAGAAGTTGTAGTCGGTCTTTCCCAGGTTGGCGGTGAAGTATCCAGCCTCGCGCATGACCTCGTAGACCGTCTTCACGCCCTTCGGCAGAGGGGGGCGCGGCTGGGCGCCACGATGAAAATGCGTCCCGATGCGGGAGCCGTAGCAACCGGTTGACAGAACGGATCGAGCCGCCGAGCAGACGGGCGCTACCGAGAAGGCATGGTTGAACACCACGCCGTCCCTGGCCAGTTCCTGAAGTTTGGGCGTCGACGCACCCGTCTTGAAGTACAGATCCATGTAGTGAACCGAGTTGTCCTCGGACGTCAGCCAGACAAAGTTCGGGCGTTTGGCGGGTTTATCGCCTTCTGCCGCGCAAAGAGGCAAACAGTATAGCAATGCCATCGCAGGCAGCAGCAACATCAAACAACTTCTTCTCATCGTTTATAGCTCCTTATCATTTACCCGACGTCAAATACCGCCAGGCGGCGAATCTTCACAGGCGCCGCCGATTCGGTGGCCTTGAAACGCACTTTGGCAACTTCGGTGCGCTCGAACTTCTGAATTCTCTTGTGTCCGACCGAAATCCCGTCACACAGTTTCTGCCAGGTGTTTCCGGGGACGAGCCCCTCGACCTCATACGCCCGCACGCGTTCGCCGTGCTGGAGTTCTTCCATGATGATCACGTGGTCGATCTTTCCGGGTTTCTTCAGCGCAAGCTCGACCGTATCGCCATCGCCTTTCGTTTCAGCCACGGATTTGCCGAAGCAACGTTGAATTTCCTTCCCGAAATTCACGTAGTGCGGAACGATGCCCTCCGGAATCAGGCCCGTTTTGTCTGGCGTTGCGTTCAGCAACAGGTTGGCGTTGTGTCCCACCGACTGATAGTACTTGTCCATGAGTTTGCTGAGGACGGACTGCTGCTGCTCTTCGCTCGGCTTCTCGAATGTTTGATTAGGCCCCAGGAACCACTTGACGCCGGGTAATTTGCCATCGCATTCGGCGGGCCACCAGTTCTTTCCACTTGGGCGGCCCCGATGGTCTTTCTTATGCTTGGCGGTACTCCAGCACGGGTAGCCGACAACTCCGCTTTCATTTCCGCTCCACCGAATTCGATGGTTACCCGGCCCTCCGAATACAACGGCATCGGGCTGGTGCTTTTGCATTATGGGGATCAGGTCCGGGCCGCCCTTACTGGGCGGCAGGGTACCGCCGTCAAACCAGATTTCCGTCAGCGGCCCATAGTGGCCCCACAGTTCCGTCAGCATGACCTCACAGGCCCTGGCATAGTCTTCCTGTTTCTTGTCGCCCCACTTGATGACACCCGGATTGTCGACGCCCCACCAGGCATTGCTTGTCGTGCTTGCATAGAGCCCCGGCTTGATACCGTACTTGTTGCATGAGGCGATGAAATCCCTGACCACATCTCCCTTGCCGTCGCGCCACTTGGTCTGCTTGACGCCGTACGGATACGCATTGCTTTGCCAGGAAATAAAGCCGGTGCAATGCTTCGCGACGAACACGGCATATTTGGCACCCATGGCCTTGGCCGTTTCGAGCCACTGATCGGTGTCCAGCTTGACCGGATTGTAGATATTGACGTCCGCGGGCGTGCGCGGCTTCATCTTCCCGGTATAGGTCACCATATCGAAATGGATGAACATCCCCACTTCGAAGTCCTGCCAGGCAAGCTGTTGAGGTGTGGGCCTTGCGAGATGGCTCCCATCATCCTTGTCGGGCAATGCTTGACCGAACAAACGGGTAGGACACATCGCCGCCCCCACCGCGCCGGTCGTCAGTGACTCACAAAAAGCTCTTCGTGATATATTCATGATGCTATCCTTTAGCATTCGCCAAACGGTTGTGTTCCGCGGCCCCCTACGGGCCACCTCGCTGCGGCTCATTGTAGCAGGTTACTCGCTTCTTGGCACGCCAACTGACTGGCCCACGTCGCAACCAAACTCGCTTCGCCCCCCAGCCTACACCGTTGGCCACAAACAGCACAACATCCTCAACATCCTGCCACGAACGTCCGTCGCCTATCACCTTCGTTTCTGCCTTCGGTGCTTTTTCAGCTTCCCCCATAATCGCACCGCACTGTGAAGAGTTGAGGGCGAACGTCCGTCGCCCCTATCTTAGTTCGTGAAAGTTGTTGCAAATGAGTCAAGTTTCGTCATGCATCGCGCAAATAACCCCCTTTCCCCCAAGGAACGTATTCGCAAGGAGGCAAAGGGAATGCCAGATTCTGACAAGTCTCGCACATCGGCGCTCCCTTTGACGGTGGTTGGCTTTGAGGCCGCGCTCCCTCAGTAAAGAGAGTCGCAAAACGTGCTCGGCGAGCACGGTCAATGAACCGTTCTATGTGGTGAGTCGCGGACGGGCTGGGACTGTCAGATTTACATATCCATCATATACAACTCGTCGGTCTGAGGCAAAGCCTCGCTAGAACTTAGGTTGTGTAAACATTCATCGCATGGCGATGATCGCGGATGCGAGACAGAGCCACGCGAGGTAACTTGTAGCGGTTTTGCCGTATCGAGTTGCGACTCGTCGAAAGTGTTTGATTCTGTTGAAAAAGCGTTCGATCACGTTTCGCTATTTGTAGGCGGCTTGTGGGCACCGCCGGCGTCGGTGACGACTGCGCGAGGGGATCGCGGGGTTGGCTCCCGTCCTGCGGATCTGCGCTTGCAACTCATCGCTGTCGTAGCCTTTGTCGGCCGCCCGACCGAAAGGGAATTCCTGCAAGAGGGCGTTCAGCTTGTCGTACGCCGTGCGCAACCCGATGTGGCTCTTGAAGCGGCGTACCGCCGACATGGGGATACGTGGCCGGCCGGGTTCTTCTCTGCCTTCTTCCCCAAACATTCCTACAACCTTTTGATCAGATACATCAACTCCATGGGGCGATGGTTGCCGATGTTGTAGATCTTGAAGGGAGCAGTGCTCGTGTTGGGATTCTGCCCCGACATGGCCCCGGTCTCGCGAGGCGCACACGGATCCGGGGCCACCGGGCGCCACACCGGTGGCCCCACAATATGTCCAAATTGCCAAAGATCCGTTCCCGAATCGCCTCGGGTACCGGCCAGTTTTACCTGTCCGTTGTCTTCGTGGTTGTCCGGCCCCAAAGCGACACAGGCATAATGTCATCTCCCACCGTGGCTACCAGCCATTCTACTACCAATCCCACGCCGATTCGCGGCTTTTGAAATTCTTCTCAATGGCCTCGAAGTACTTCAACAGCGTATTGGCAAGGCTGCCTTGTTGCCGGACTTCCTGCTGCGGCAACATTGCGAACTTGCCGGGGCCAAGTCTCCGCATCTCGCACATCGTCTTCGCCACCAGACCACACCCCTGGCTGTGCATCGCCAGCGACGCCACGGCGGCACCCAAATAGAGATTACGAGCCTTTACGTCAGACGACGCATCGGCCTTCTCGACAAGGGGGGTCACACACTTTTCGATCATCAGCGACTGCATGTTGAACCAGGGTGTGCGAACCGCATTGCTGTCGGTCGCCGAGGACTGCAAGGCCTCAACGAGTTCTGTTAGCCCTGCTGCCAGATCCGTGGGCTTTGGCCGCGAATCCGGCAAGATGGCCGGCGTGACCGACTTGTTCAAACAGCTAAGAACTGCCGCGTAGACTCCCTCCTTCTGACGGTACTCCAAACAGAAACCGATCCGTTCCACGTCCTCCGGGGTAGGCCTCCAGACGTAGACATTGGCGAAGTCGATGTCCAGGTTTTTGCCAATCCGTTTCAGGTGTGCCAGTAGCCGGTCGAACTCGGCCGGCGGGAGAGACTTCAATTTCGTGAGATCCCAGGCCACCAACACCAGGTCGGGCGATTCGTCGAGACCCGCACCCTGCGAAGATTGCTGGCCGCCGGTCTGTTGCCCGGGGGCAGGCCCTTCCCCGATCTCGCCCAAGGGCTCTCCCGCCGGCGACGGCTGGGGTGGTGATGCGCCCACATCGCATTCCCACGCCGCGAATCGCTTGCAAAACTTACGGAGTCGCTTTCCGGACATCCCCGTCAGGCCGGTCGCGGGGACCGCAGGGATGCCCACCGACCACAAGGCGGCCATGTCCGGCAGAGAGAACGTCAGGCACAAAGTGTTGTCTGCGGCGTCCAGTCGCTCGCGCAGCCGTCCGTCATCCAGGGCCGCAATCGCAGGTGCGGTCTTTCGGTTCAGCAACCCGTTCTCAACAATCAGGTCGAATGGCTTCGCCTCCGGCGCGGAACGCAACGGGGCGATCACCGTACCGAAACCCTTCAAGACCGGATTCAGCCCCACGCCAAGCCCCCCGCGATTGACGAACACGCGCGCCTCGAGCAAGTCCTCCTGCGAAAACTGTTCGCACAGGGCGTCCTCGACATCCTCCCACTTCCCCGTGGGCCGACCCCGGATCTCGGCCGATTCCCCCAGGCATTTCCACCATCCGTGATGTTGATAAGGGCCGCAGTGTTTGAGCAACTCCTCGGCGATCTCTCCGAATTTTGACGAGTCCATTCTCTTGCCCTCTCATGTTACAGGTGCCGAAAACATCACAGGGCGTACGCGCCCGGCTCCTGACTCCGGTGCCCGGAGTGCCGGGTCTGCCGGATCGGTTTCGTTTTCATGTCATCTCTCCGTCCCGTGGGACTTGTCGTGCTGGCCAAAATTTGGCTCAGCCCAACGGAGCTGCGCAAGGGGCGAAGCTGCCGCGCGGGCTTCCGCCGCCTCTTGCTCCAAGACGTACCGCCTCCACGCGGGGAGACGTTTGAACTCGCGCATGCGTTGGTTTCCTTCACTCCACAACTCGCGTTCTTCCTGCTTGGCTTTCGTCTTCTCGGCCCTTCGGTTCGCACGGTCGGCCGATACTTCACGTCGGAATCGGGCCAGTTCGGCCCTTTGGAGTATCTTGTTGCATCGCTCGGCCAGGCACCTCTCCTCACGACGGACGCGTTGTTGCCGCTTGAGGTTTGCAGAGACAGATTTGAAGTTGCCAGCAAACGTGGACATTACCCCGAGGACCGCCTCGGTCTCTCTGGCGTGCGTGCTGCACTTGAGCTTGAACAGCGTTGCCCCCTCTTTAAGCGGAACACGATGCGGGGCAACCAGGATGGCCACGGCCGCTACGGGACCGACGGCCGCGGCCAGTCGCAGTTGTGCCGCCAGTTGATGGTTGCCCGCGTTTTCTTCGGGGACGACGACATGGTCATCGACCCAGCCGGGGTGTGGCCGGCGAGGAAGATCGAAGAACAGCCGTCGCCAGGCATCCACCACCGACGGATCGAGTCTCATCTGCGTGGCGATTTGCCTCAGGCCACAGGGGGCGACGCTGAGGATCTTCAGTTTGCCCGCGGCTTCAGCGTCGCCATGCAGGCAATAGACGGCGGCCGTGGCGGGAAACCGTTTGGCAGCGCGTTTCGGTCCGTCATCCGCCTCGGCTACAAGCCGTAGGTAAGCCGAGGCATCTTGCACCGCCGCATCCAACAACTCACCGCCCGGATTGCCTGCGCCGGTTGCCAACTTCTCTGCGAGGGCGCTGCGCCACGCCGGCTCGTTCGGTCGGCACGGTACGGCCGAGTCACGCTCCCCAATCTTCTTATCCATGACCGTCTCCCTCAGGACATCCTGCGCGACCAAGCGCCCAGTCCGCGCGGAGCAGGGCCAGCCGCGTCGAACCGCGAATCTCGTTCCCCTTCAGACGCAAGCCGATTTGGGCCAGTTCGTCCCGCCATTTGGCTTTGTGGCGGCGGTGACTCCGGCGCACGCGCTGCTTCTCCCTTTGCAGGAACCGCCGCCGGCGGAGCGGTCCTTGGATTCTCTCCAGCAACGACCGGACTTCACCGACCAGACGCTCCTCCGCGCCGAGGTAGATCCGCCGCTGCCGACCCGATTCCCTGAAAGCCAAGTAGCAGTACGGCCCCGTTCGCTTGCCGCCTTTCGAGCGAAAGGCCTCGACGACGGTCCCCTGGCGGGCCAGCGATTCGGCATGGTCGCTGACGAACTGCAGCACGCGCCGGCAGCGTTGGTCAACAATCTTCTGTTTTTCCATCCTCGTCCCCCAGGCTGGTGTCTGCGCCCCCTAAATTGGGCTCAACCGGCCTCTTGGTTGAGGGGGGCCCTTGCCACGGCGCTTCCACCACAGCGGGCGGCGGGCGGCGCGTACGGAACTCGTGAGCACGCTGAAGCAGCTTTAGCGAGTTGTCTTTTGCGCCCTTGATGCGAAGGCATTTTGCGATCTTTTCAAAATGCTCCCCAGATAGGTGGAAACCCGAGGGTAATTCAGCGAGGCTCTGGCTGACGTCCATCTGGCACAGCAGTTCCAGGTAGTCCAGAAACGAGGTGGACATTCCGGCGGATCGCTCGACCCCCGGCCTTGCCTTGAGTACCATCTCCTCGTAGTTCGGGTTCACGACGGCCCGGATGGCCGCTTGAAGTTCCCCGGGCAGCTTGTCGAATTCCATCCCGGCCGGGATGAAATAGGGTCTGGGGCCGTCCGGCGCGTCAGACGGGTTCACCGCGTTGTTGGTCATCTCGTTCTCTCCCTTTACGAGTTCGTAGATGGTGCAAAGTCCGTTTGGCGCCGCCGCTGCACTCCTGTTGCCATCGGACAAAGCCGATGGTCCAGAACAGCATCGCCGTCAAGAACAATACCGTCTTGTCTATTCTGGGTCATTGGGTAACTCCTGTAATTCTCGAGAAGTTGTGGGCAAACGATTGTCGATCGGGCGCAGTCCGCGCACGAGGAAACAACCTAGAGACCACACGAAGAAAGGGTCGTAGAGGGGAACGGCGGACGCTTCCCGGTCCAATAAGGCCGCTACCACACGCTTGAGTGCGCCATGGGGCGCAGATCGCAGCCCGGTGAAGAGGGCTCCCGATCGTTTGCCAGAACGTCCCCGAGACGCTCCAGTCTCTTTACTATACCCGATTCGCAGGACCTGTCAACACGTCTGAGCGAGGGAATCTCAGGCCGACTGAATTTGTCTCAGCGGGGTCCGTCGGTGCGTTCCCGGTGTGCCCAGGTTCCTGCGCTGATCCAGCGAGTTTTTATAACCCTACCGGGTGGAGACTGAGCACCCGCTTCCACCCCAAAGGACTGCAACAGTTGCTGCACCGGTGCATCGATCGATCAGCTACGGCGCTTTGCCGAAGCATGAGTCGGCGAAGTAGGCACGCGGCACGTTGAGAGCGTGTTGATGGTGCGGGCATCACTGCAAAATCTAAAGAAAGGAAGGAATTGCGTCATAATACATGAAGACCAAGACGCATAGCCGTTGAAAGCGGATATTTCGCCTGTTCAGGCCCCGTTCTCGGCTGTTTCACGCAGACCGGATCGGGGCCATTTTCGTGCGCTCACGCACCGTACGTGAGGCCCTAAGTCCAGTCACATGAAGTCCCGCAATACAGGAGATCGCTCATGACCAGAGAGATCCGCGTGAAGAACCAGTTCCCCAAGAGGCACGAGCTGCCCCACCTCTTCGACTTTTTTCCAAGACAGGAGTAGTCAGCCACATGAGTTCTTCTGATTCAGGCGCAGGAATCGCGTTCATCATCGGCGGCCTGATCATCGTGTCTCTGCTCGACACAGTGATTTCGGGCAGCCTCATCCATTGGTTAGTTATCATCGCCGCGATCGTAGTAGGTCTCATGGCTGTTTCGGCGATCAAAGGCTAGCCATCCGAACTTCAACCTCAGAAGGAAACCGTATGATCTAGGTTCTCAGCAACGCCACACGTTCCGCGAACTCTCACCGAGAGAAAGGAGGTCCTTCTGTGAGCCATATCGTTACCATCAAGACCGAGGTTCGCGATGCCGCCGCCGTCCGGGCGGCTTGCCAGCGTCTCGGTCTGGCTGAATCCGTCCACGACACCGTGAAGCTGTTCAACGGCGAGGCGACCGGACTCGCCGTGCAACTGCCCGGCTGGCAGTACCCCGTGGTCTGTGACACTGAGACCGGTGAAGTCAAGTTCGATAACTTCCAGGGCCGCTGGGGCGACCAGAAGCATCTCGACGCCTTCATGCAGGCATACGCCGTGGAGAAGGCCAAGATCGAGGCCCGTACGAAGGGTCACACGGTCGCCGAGCAGCAGCTCTCGGACGGGTCGATCAAGCTCACCGTCCAACTCAACGGAGGTGCCGCATGAAGACCATCGAAATCATCATCACACCGGAGGGCAAGAGCAGCGTCCAGACGCTCGGTTTCACCGGTCCCTCCTGCCAGGATGCCAGCAAGTTCCTGGAACAGGCGTTGGGCCAGCGCGTCGGCGAGCGGCGCACCGCCGAGTTCTACCTGTCGCAACCGGTCCAGCAGAGCCAACAGCAACGGCTCGGCTGATCGACCGGCTTCTCTCGTCCACTTCCCCCAACAGTAGAAAGGAGTACCCCATGACGCTCTCCGAGCGCTTGGTGGAGTACATCTCGGCGTGCTTCACGGCGATTTGGGTGCAGACGTGTGAACATGAAGATGCCCTGCGCGAGATTGCCCAGATGTGTCGTGACCAGGATTGGCGAATTGCCATGTGGGACGTCGACCGCGGCCTGCAAATCCCCGGCGATGAGCAACCCGCCGATGCCGGTGGCAACGACCCGCTGGCAGCAATTCGGGCAATCAACGCCTTGGCAGCGCCTAACAGTTCGGCCTTGCTCGTGCTGGACAACTTTCATCGTTTTCTTCAGAGCGCCGAAGTCGTGCAGGCATTGGCAAGCCAAATCGCCACCGGCAAGCAGAACCGCACGTTCCTCGTCGTGTTGTCACCGGTCGTAGAAATCCCCACAGAACTCGAAAAACAGTTCGTGGTCTTGGAACACGACCTTCCCGGCCGTGACCAACTCGAAGAGTTGGCCCGCGGCATCGCCACCGAGGAAGGTGAGTTGCCGGAAGGCGCCGCTTTGGATACAGTGCTCGACGCAGCAGCAGGGTTGACCCGCTACGAGGCCGAAGGGGCGTTTAGCCTATCCCTGGTCCGCCACGGCGAGATCAATCCTCAAGCCATTTGGGAACTGAAGTCCGGAATGCTAAAGAAAAGCGGCCTGCTTCGGTTGCACTGTGGCGAGGAGAAGTTCGCCGATCTCGGTGGGCTAGAAGCGCTGAAGAGTTTCTGTCTGCGTGCCATGCGGCAACAGGGTCACCACGATCCGCTCAGGCGGCCGCGCGGCGTGATGTTGCTCTCGCCACCCGGCTGCGGAAAGAGCCAATTCGCCAAGAGCCTGGGCAATGAGACGAACCGTCCGACACTCATCCTCGACGTCGGGGCGTTGATGGGATCGCTCGTCGGTCAAACCGAAGGCAACATTCGCAAGGCACTGCGAGTCGTCGACGCGATGGCGCCTTGTGTGTGCATGATCGACGAAGTGGAGAAAGCGCTTTCTGGTGTGGCGTCGAGCGGCACCACCGACAGTGGCGTATCGGCCCGGCTCTTTGGCACGTTGTTGTCTTGGATGAACGATCGCACCAGCGACGTCTTCCTGGTCTGCACCTGCAACGACATCCGCAAGTTGCCGCCGGAGTTCAGCAGGGCGGAACGCTTTGACGGGATATTCTTTGTCGATCTGCCCGGCACACCCCAGCGACGGCAAATCTGGAACATCTACATCGACCTGTTCGGGCTCGACTCGAAGCAGCCCAAGCCGGTGGATACGGACTGGACCGGAGCCGAGGTGCGTTCCTGCTGTCGGCTCTCGGCGCTGCTGGACGTCCTTCTCGTCGAGGCGGCCCAGAACGTCGTTCCCGTTGTCCGCACTGCACACGAGTCGGTGGAGCAACTGAGAACCTGGGCCTCCGGGCGATGTCTCTCCGCCGACCAGCCGGGTATCTACACCCGCAATCCCAACACCGGGACCGGCAAACCCGGCCGAAAGGTTCGCCGTGACACGCCGTCGAACAACTGACGGCGGAAAGGCGTGTCTCGAGGGATTTGCATATTCGATGAAGGGCGTGCGAGGAGACCCAAACTCGCAACAAGGCCTTACCAGAAAGGAGCCGACCGTGGCCAACAATTACTTGGAGTTTTCTGCGCTGCTTGAGGATATTACGCCGGAAGAGCGGGCGTGGATCGAAAGGCAACTGGGCAGCGCCTGGACAGACGAGGATGGCAAAGTCCTCCCCGACGATCGCGAAGAGGATGCGTACGGCGAGGTCGCGCGATTTATCGCGGAGTATGACCCGGAAACCGATCCGGCACCGCTTGGGCCGGACAGGGACTGGGGCGAGGTCGGCTTTGCCTATCAATGGGACGGGGACAATTGCCTGTGGATTCATTCCGAGGAGAGCGGACTCGTCGATCACGTCGCCTACTTCGTCCACAAGTTCCTGCGGATGTTCCGCAAAAACGAATGCTGGAGCCTGACGTGGGCCGGCACCTGCAGCAAGCTTTGCATCGGGGAATTCGGCGGCGGCGCGATCTTTGTGACCGCCGAGGACATCAAGTTCGATAACTGCTACGCCTGGGTCGAGCGACAGCGGCTCGCCTTCCTTGCGAAATCCAACTAACCTTCCGCACGCGGAAACGACCCCGACAACGAAAGCTTGGAGAATCCACAATGCGAAATCCAACGAATCTTACGCACGCGGAGCTGGCCTCCATCGTGTCGAAAATCCGGGACTGGATGTATCTGGACCTCGTAAACGACGCGGATACCTACAACCCCGAGAAGGCCTGGAACGCAGGCGACTTCGCCATGGATACCGGCGAGTTGTTCTCCGAGCACGGATTGGCACCGGAGTCACGCGGAGACAAGCCCGAAGCCTCCGTGCCGTCGTCGCCTCCGCGGATCGTCATCATCGTCTCCGGCGGCCTCGTCCAGGGGATATTCTGCTCGGACGTAACTGCCGAGGCCGTTGTTGTCGACTGGGACACGGAAGGCGGTGACACGGAGGACCGGGACGACAACATCGTGGCGGTCACCGGTGAGAACAATCGCACCTACTACGCAGCCGTTCTGCAACATCACGTCGCCTCGTTCCAGGAACTTGCCGGCTCCAACACGCTTGTGGCCCTGCAGCAGGCGGGTATCGCCGAACGGGTAGTATCCGGTTGCCGCACCGAAGTCGCGGGATATGTGCTGTTCGACTTCGACATGGGCAATCTTGCAACCACGCACGTCTACAAAGACCAAGCAGAGTCCGCTGAGGACGCCTCACAACTAGACAACGTGATTGTTCTGCCTCTGGTCCTCGAAACCGTGACGTGCCCTACCGGGCGCAGAGAGGAGTGACTCATGGCAATATCTCCAGATCACAAGCAGAACTTCGACACGCTCCGGCGGACACCAGACGCAGTTCCCAAGACGCCCGAAACGAGCAAGGCCGATGACGCTGTGGGGGCCGCTGTTGAGATTGATGATGACCCTGGGACGGGAATGGAAGAGGCTACCCTGAAACTGGATGTCCGGTTTGATCCGGCAGCTACCGATGCCGAATCGGTGGCCACTGCTCTCGATAGGCTGCTGGAAACGGCCATGTCAACGCCTAAGATTCTCGACGAGTACGGCGATGTACGCGTCGATGAATTCTTCGTTGAGTGCAACCAGGACACAACCATGTCAAACCGGTCTGTCCAGTGCTATCGCCTTGCGATCGACGGGCCGGCATTTCGTTGCCAACGGGAACTGCTGTTGAAGCTGCAGTCGTTCACCGAGAATGCATGTTCCTATACGCCCGGTTTCGGTGACGCGGACTTGTTCAGTGGGTTGATCAACCTCACCGACGAACTGGCCGATCAGGCGCACGACAATTACGGCATCGATTGCCTGCTGAAACCTGCGCCGTGTGAATGCGAAAAGCCCGGATACTTCTGCTCAGGTGTCCCCGGCATCCTGGCCCATATTGAGGACGGACGTCTGGCGCCGGGAGCGAAAGTCGAACGGTGTGACCTCTGCCGGCGCTATCCCACGGACAAGGCGGCGCTGGCGAGGCTCCGGGAGCTGGGCCATGCCCCGTCGTAAGCTCCAGGTCTTCGACCACTATCAATACGGTCCCCGTAGCGTGCTTGTGCCCGGCGACCGTTTCCGCGTCACGGGTGGCCCCGTCTACATCATGGACGACGGGAAGGTGGTCCCCATGTGCGAACGCGGGACCTTTCGCTTCCGGCAGTATTGTGTTCTCGGATCCTCAACATGGATCGAGGCGTATCGCGCCGACGGCGGCGGTGTGGCCATTCTCTGGGTCGGCAGATCGTCCCGCAGCAAGATCGTTCCCGGTCTGCGCCGCCGGCCGTACAAGATCATCGGCAAAGTCCGCGATAAGCCACGCCATGTCCGAAGGCGGAAACCTGCTCGGATGAACAACTGAAACCATTTTCACAAACTGGAGGTTTCTCTATGAGTACCGTACTCGACGAAACCACTGCCGGCACATCAACCGCGCCTGCACAACGGCTGCGCAGCACGATGGCGGCAGTCCGCGTTTCTCTGCGGTGGATGGGTGTCAGGAAAACCCTCACCCCCGAACAGAAAGATCAGGCGGCCGACACGTTCGGCGCCACGGGAGATTTTCTCTCCGCCGGCAAGAAGTTGCTCGACACGAAGCACCCGTCGTTCAAGGCCGTTACGGCGGTGAAAAACCGGACGCTGGGCTACTGGAAGGGCATGAGCCTGCCGTATCCCGAGAATGGCATCCGGCTGATCCGCCAGGACCGAATCGAGGAGTTCAACACCCAGATCCAGGATTTCCAGGCCGAGCTGGAGGAGGCGGTGACGACGCTCGACCGCCACTTTGCCGAACTGAAGACAGTGGCCCAGCGGCGGCTCGGCACGCTCTACAATCCCGGCGATTACCCCGAGTCGCTGGTGGGCATGTTCTCGATCGAGGCCGATTTTCCCTCGGTCGAGGCGCCGGACTACCTGCAACAGCTCAACCCGGAGTTGTACGAGCAGGAATGCCGGCGGGTGCAGCAGCGGTTCGACGAGGCCGTTCAGATGGCCGAGGAGGCCTTCCTCGCCGAGCTGGCCAAGCTGATCTCCCACCTGACCGAGCGGCTCAGCGGCGACGTGGACGGCAAGCCCAAGGTATTCCGGGATTCGGCCGTGGACAACCTCACCGGGTTCTTCGATCGGTTCCGGCAGCTCAACGTCTGCAGCAACGAGCAGCTCGACCAGTTGGTCGCCGATGCCCAGCAGGTCGTCCGTGGTGTGGAACCACAGTCCCTGCGGGACAACCAGGGGCTCCGCCGGCACGTGGCCAGCGAGCTTTCCAGGGTGCAGAGTGTCCTGGACGGGCTGTTGGTCGATCGGCCCCGCCGGAACATCCTCCGCCGCCCCAAGTGATGGAGGCTGCCATGGAACTGGTTGTCCAAACAGACGGGGTGGTCCGGTGTCTCTACGGCGAGGAGATTGATCTCAACTGCTTGGGCCACCCCGTGATAACCCGTGGATCTCACGTCGAGCCGGACCGGCACGGACGCTGGACGGCCGACCTCTCGCCTGCCGGCGGCCCGAAGCTGGGGCCGTTCGATCACCGAAGCGAAGCCCTTGCTGCCGAACGCGAGTGGCTAGAGGCCAACTGGCTGGTTCCGACCGGCCAATGATCCAACAACCAGTGGATCACACGTCATTCTGCAACGAACACCCTTTTTCCAAGGAGAACGAAAGGCATGAGAATCCTCTACATCAACAACGACGGAGGCGGCTTCGCCGACTACGTCGAAGTGGCCGAAGGCGCCACGGTCCAAACGTTCTTCGCTGAGCGCATCACCCACGGCAACCCGCACGATTACCTGATACGCGTCAACCGGCAGCCGGCGGCGGCCGATCAGGTGCTCCAGGACGGCGACCGGGTGAGCTTTACGCCGGTCAAGATCGAAGGGGCGTCCCGGTAGCTTTGAGCATCACTTCCACCGCACGGGGCCTGCCGGTGCATGGTTTCACCATCGTACGGGCAGCCCCTCCCATCTTACACTTTCCATGGAGGTTCCCGTGTCTAACGAGAAGAAAACCGCGTTGCGCGCAGCGGTGCTCATCCACGAGCACATGGTCAGGCACGGCTTCCAAGCCGACGTGCCCCGCCTGCCCGAATGCTCGTGGAATGACATCCAGCGGCTACGCCGCCAACTCCAGCGCGCGCACGACCGGGGCTGGTCCGGGGCGGCAAGACCACTTGCCGACGATCTGGCCGGCGCGCTGCGACGCCTTCAGTGCGAGCTGGAAAGTACCGTCCGCGCCGTCGAGCCACATGCCCGGCCGCAAAACCTACCGCGCCCCTCGGACATCTACCGCGATCTTCTGGCATTGGACCGGGAGTTTGACGGCGCAGGGATCGACCTCCCGCACCACGAGGTGTTCATAACGACCGATGCGATCGAACTGGACGGCATCTACCTGGGGCCTTTCGAGATCCGGCTGGACTGGCAGCAGTTGGGCTCCTGCCCGCAACCGTATCGTGTCGTGGCGCTGGACCCCCACCCCGCTGCTAAAGACGATGGCGTCACCCATCCCCACGTCCAAGGTGAGAAGCCCTGTGAGGGCGAGGGCCGGGTGGCGATTGCGGCCGCGCTGTCCGAGTGCCGCCTGTACGACTTTTTCCTCATGGTTTCCCGGTTGCTTTGCACCTACGGTCGCGGCAGTGCCTACGTGGAGCCGGACGACTGGTACGGCGTCCCCTGCGAGGATTGCGGCGGCTCGGTCGACGAAGACGATCGCTACTGCTGTCAAGGCTGTAGCTCCACGCTTTGCAGCACCTGCGCCCTAATCTGCTACGGCTGCGATGAGCATTACTGCTCGGGCTGCCTCAGCGAGTGTGCCGGCTGCGGAGAGTCTTACTGCTCCGGCTGCATCCGCAAATGTGCTTACTGCGGCTGCAAGCACTGCTCCAATTGCCTGGAGGAGTGCCCGATGTGCCGCAAACAATTCTGCGAGAATTGCCGCGAAGAAGAGGGTCAGTGCAGCTCGTGTTACGAACAGAAACAACAGGAGGACCAAGACGATGATCCGTCAGAAAGCACCCGTAGCGAACCGGTCGCCGTCCCGACCTGTCCGTATTGGGGAACCGCCCACCCTGCGGCTGAGTCCCACTGCCTGGGCGAAACTGCTTTTCCTGCGCGATATGGGCGACACCGAAGTAGGTGGCTTCGGCATCAGCGCGGCCGACGACCTGCTCTACGTCGAGGACGTGCAACTCGTGCGGCAGGCATGTACGGCGGTGTCGATCGCGTTGGACGACCAGGCAGTCGCCGATTTCTTCGACCGACAAATCGACCTCGGCCAGCCGCCAAAGCGGTTTGGCCGCATCTGGCTGCACACACATCCGGGCAACTGCGCCCTGCCGAGCAGCGTCGACGAGGGGACCTTTTCGAGAGTCTTCGGACGGACGGACTGGGCGGTAATGCTCATCGTCGCCCGCGACGGTCAGAGCTACGCCCGTTTGCGGTTCCATGTCGGCCCCGGCGGCGACGTCGATTTGCCGGTCTGCGTAGACTACAGCCACCCGTTCGCCGCCAGCAACCATGCGGCCTGGCAGGAGGAGTACGAGGCCTCGGTGCAAATCGCCGATGCGTCGTCCCTGGAAAGCCACGGCATATTGGCCTCCTTGGCCGCCTCGCCTGATCCCTGGGAAGATGACTGGCTCTCGGACTGGCAGCGCCTGTTCGAGGAGGAAGACGCGAATTTTGCCGAGGCCCAAGTAAAGGAGTCCTGCCATGCCGTCTGAACCGAACCGTTTCGAGCGTCAGGCGGACCTCGTACCCTGCGACCGCCTGGAGGAGACCACCGCCACGATTATCGGCGTGGGCGCGGTCGGCCGGCAGGCGGCGGTGCAACTGGCCGCGATCGGCGTGCCACGGCTCCAGCTTGTCGATTTCGATCAAGTCGATCTGACCAATGTCACCACCCAAGGGTTCGCGGCGGCAGAAGTCGGGCGCCCGAAGGTCGAGGCCGTCGCTGCGGCGATCCGGCAACTCGATTTGGCCGTCATCGCCGAAATCATTGAGGACCGCTACCGGCCGCGAATTAAAGTCGGCGATGCGGTCTTCTGTTGCGTCGATTCCGTCGGTGCCCGCTCGGCCATCTGGCGCTCGGCGGGCGCAAGGTGCCGCTTCTGGACCGATGGCCGAATGCTCGGGGAGGTGATTCGCGTGCTGGCAGTGGCGGGGCAGGTCGGCCGCGATCATTACCCTACTACGTTGTTCGCCCAGTCCGAGGCCCAACCGGGGCGTTGCACGGCCCGCAGCACGATCTACGCCGCCAGCGTCGCCGCCGGGCTGATGGTCCACCAGTTTACCCGCTGGCTGCGCGATCTGCCGGTGGACCGCGACACGTCGTTGAACCTGCTGGCCGGGGAATGGGCCGTCTCGTGATACCCGTTTCCGTCTGAGCCATCGTTCATGCCGCCGGGTGTTGTCTTGGTGTTTCCCGGCCGCCGTGCATCGCCGCATGGCGGTCATGTCCCCTTATCGATAAGGAGTAACCCATGACCCAAGCCGAACTGAACCGTGCCGTGGCCCGTGCCACCGGCGAGACCGTCAAGACCATCGCCGACCGTGGGTTCATCCCGCTGGAGCCGGTTCCCGATGACCACGAGCCGCTGGTCATCGATTGGGATGAACTCGACCGGCGGCGGCGCGTTCCCATGTTTCCACAACAGGAACGGGTCCCGGCGTAGCTGCCCGTGAAACCACGACAAACCCTTTGTCACAAAGGAGACCTGAAATTGATCACCATCACACGCCGCCTGGCGTTACAGTTACGCGTCGTCTTCCGGCGTGCGCTCGGCCTGACGCGGGTTTTCGGCCCCGCGCTGTGGTTCGCGACCGGTCGGGACGGCATTCACGTGAGAGCAAGGTCCGGCGGTGCCGCCGTCGAGTACCACGATCCAAGTGAGAAGCTGCCCACCGAGGACATGTGGCTGCCGTTTGATTTCCTGGACGACGTCGAGGCTCGCAGGGACGATCCCGTGGAACTGGAAGCCCGGCCTGACGGCCATATCATGGCCGGTTGGCGGGACGGCAATGTCCCGCAGTGCGTCCGGTACGACCCGGTCAAACCGTCGGACACCGATCGCTTCCCCGAAATGCCGAAGAAATTCACCCAAAACCCTCCCCGGCTCCTGGTGGCCCTGCGCGATGCCATGGAGACCACCGACCCGGACGCGGTCCGATTTGCCACGAACACGATTCAGTTGCGAGGCACCTCGGGGACGATCGCCGCAACGGATGGCCGGCAGGTGCTCATTCAGCACGGGTTCACGTTCCCTTGGGATGATGACGTGTTGATGCCCAGGACCCGGGTCTTCGGCAGCCGGGAACTCTTCTGCGACGGGCCGGTGGCCCTCGCAAGGACGGGCGTCTGGGTGGTCATCCGAAACGGCCCCTGGACGGTCCACCGGACGATCGACACCGACGGCCGCTTTCCGGAGGTGGATCACCACGTTCCCAGGGCCGGCGACGCCGCCGCCCGGCTGTGGATTGCACCGACGAACGCCGAGTCCCTCGCGAAGTCGCTTCCGCGGTTGCCCGGTTACGACGAGTTCAACGGCCCGGTGACCGTAGACCTCAATGGAACCGTCGCCATCCGGGCCAGAGCGGAGATGCAGAAGGAGCCCACTGAGTTGACGCTGTGCGACTCAACGTGTTCCGGCGAGCCGATCCGGATCAACACCAGTCGAAAATACCTGGCCCGCGCCGTCAAGCTGGGCTTCGAGGAAATCCACCTGTACACCCCGAAGGTCCCGGTCATGTGCCGGGACGAGCATCGCCGGTATGTCTGGGCCTTGCTGGGGCCCGATTCGGCGATTCCGCCGAGCGAAGGTGCGATCCGCATTACGTCAGCGGAACTCCAAGACGAAAAACCAGCAAACGTTTCCATCAGCAACCACAAACCGAGAAGGAGGAGGCCAAAAGCCATGTCCCAGAGAAAACCCGATCAAGACGGCCGTACCGAAGCGGCCAGTCGTACGAGGCCGGCCGCCGGCGACAAAACAGGCACCCTCGATCTAGAGGCCCTGATCGAGCATGCCGAGGTGCTGCGGGGATCGCTACGGGAGGCCCTGTCGAAGACCAGCGAACTGGTCGCGGCGCTGAAGCGGCACCGCCGGCAGTCGAAGCTCGTCCAGTCCACCTTGGCATCGCTGAAGCGGTTGCAGGCCGCCGACGCCTGAACCCTCCCGGCGCGGCGCCGTCAACCCGACGGGAGGAACCATCCCCATTGAACAGGAGGAACCATCTCATGCCACTGAAACTCTTTGCCGGCATTTCTAAGAAAACGGGGCTGCCGAACTACGGCAGCCTCGGGGCGTCGTGCCACGTCGAGGTCGAGCTGGACGGGTCGCTGTCTCCGGACGACCTCGATACGTTCCACCGGCACGTGCGCCGCACGTATGCCGCCTGTGCCGATGCGGTCAACAAGGAGTTGGCCCGGCACCGGGCCGCCCCGGCCGACGGCCCGGCTGGCAACGGCCGCAATGGCCCCGACGACAACGCCCCAGGCAGCAACGGGGCCGGTCACGCGCGCGACGGCAACGGGCAGGCGGGCAACGGGCAGGCGGGCACCGGCCCGGACGGCCAGGTCTCGGCCCGGCAGATCGACTACGTGCGGCTGCTGGTCGGCCAGATCCGGGGCCTGGGGGTCCGCCGCCTGGAGGCCATCTGCCGCTCGATGTTCGGCAGGCCCCTGCCGGAGTTGTCCCGCCAGGACGTCAGTACCCTGATCGACACGCTCAAGGACGTCCGGACGGGCAAGACGGAGCTGGCCACCGTTTTGACGGGGGCCGCCCCATGAGCACGACGCTAACAAGCCAAGAGAGCCTCCAGCAGCGCAGGGGCGGCCTCTGGGCCTACGTCAGTCCGTCCCGTTTGAACCTGTGGTTGCGGTGTCCCCTGGCCTTTCGGCTGAAATACGTCGACGGGATCCGGCCTCCGACCAGCCCCGCCATGTTCCTCGGGAAGATGTGTCACGCCGCGTTGGAGGCCTTCTATCGGCGCCGGCAGCAGGGGACCACCCCGGAGTTCGGCGAGGTGATCGGGCACCTTGAAGCGGTCTGGGGGCAGGCGGCCACGGACGAGTCGATGCAGTTCGAGTCGTCCGCTAAAGAACGGGCCTTAAGGGGGCAGGCCGTCGACCTGGTCGCCGCGTATCTCGCCTGGGTCCCCGCGGACGAACCACGGCCACTGGCTGTCGAGGGGTCGCTCGAGGTCCCGCTGGTTGATCCGATCGGGCGCGAGGACCTGGGCATTCCGCTTTTTGGCATCATCGATCTGGTTGTCGGGGACCACGACGGGCCGACCATCGTTGACTTCAAGACGGCCGCCCGGAGCACGGCCCCGCTGGAGATCTCGCACGAGATCCAGTTGACGGCCTATGCGTGGCTGTTTCGACACGTCTCCGGTGGTCCCGAATCGGGCCTGGAGATCCGCAGCCTGATCAAGACCAAGGTGCCGCAGATCAAGGTCCACCGCTACGGCGCCCGTACGGAGTTCCATTTCTGCCGATGGTTCGCCGTGGTCCGCGAGTACCTCGACGCCCTGGACGCCGGCCGGTTCAACTTCCGGCCGGGGCCGGCCTGTTCGATGTGCGACTACCGCCAGACGCACTGCCGCAGGTGGTACGGTTGAGTCTTGGGAGCACATCGAGACTTAACGTTTCTCACGGCAGTCCAACTACAACAAAGGAGACAAGATGGAAGGTTTAGTCGTAATCGCAATCCTGGCAGGTCTGGCCTACTGGGCATTTCGGGCCGGCAAAAGCGAAGGTTCCCGCAAGGGCTACCACGTCGGCCGCCAACACGAGCGAAAACGCGCCGGTCGGCATCGTACCGGGAGATAGCAGGGACCGGGACTTGTGGTTCCGGTCCTGTAACCTGCCCAGTATCCTGCCGTTTCTGGTCACAGCGGCCGTCTGCTGGAGTGGCTATTACATTGCCCGCGGACTGTACGGATGACGTGCCGGGAAACCTATTGCTGGAATCTTCGCCAGTCTGTAGAGCCCGTGCCGAGGCGGAAGCCCCGGCGCGGGCTGCCTTTTCTTTTACCTATCAGAAGCTTCCCTCGCCCCGCGGTCATAACAGCTTGATTGGATTCGCATTGACCCGGCCACCTATGATGCATGCCTTGACCATGCCGACTACTGACTGCGGCCGACGAAAAACCGTTGATCGACAAGACGCTGGTCGTGTGGCCCGCACCTGAAATCGTTACCGTTCCGTACCCCCGGTGGCTTGCACCATCGATATACGCGCCGTGCTGCGTAACGGTTGAAACTGCTGTGCCTTGCGTGCGACGGTAGCCGTATGCGCGGCGCCGCGAAAATGGTCGATTCTTGTCGTATTTCGCCACTGTGAATTGTGATCGGCCTGCTGTTCGCAGCGTTTTTTGTGTTGTTTGGTCCACTCTACTTGGGATACCTCATGTACCTCGGACGAGTTTTTGGAAGGACAGGTTGTCATGGTTAACCGGCGAAAGCCTTGGCAAACAGATGCGCCGAGCCTACACTGGATGAAACTGGACTCTACGAGCTGCTGGCAACAGGAGCAGGAATTCGTGGCAGCTTGACAACGCTCGATGCGCGTGGGAAAGTAGCGCTGCGATCAGATCAACACCACCATGTCTGCTCGACGATTCTGCCCCGTCATCTGGTATAAGGATGTAACGATCATCGCTCCTGATGAGAGGAGGAAGCAATGCAACATGTCCTTCACACGAGTCTATTCTTGGTCCTGCTGATAACGGGCGGTGCGGCTTGGACATGGGCCCAGGAAAAGGGGAATGCGCAGGATTCCCCGGAGATGATGCTCGACCCGACGACACGGCAGTGGCGCGTCGACCGTTTTGCCGGCAATAGCACGGCGGGGTCGGTGGCGATGCAGGGTCCGGCTCGCGAGGTTGGCGGAATCACTCGTTGTGCGGTGGCCCCGGCGTCGGACGGTTCCGTGTTTCTCGCTACCGGTCGCAAGTGGGCGCACGACCGCATTGTGCGCGTCACGCCCGATGGCCAACTCCACCTGATCGCGGGCGGGGGCTCCAACCTGTCCGATGGCCCTGCCAGCCGGGCAAGAATACTGGTCGGCACCCGAGGCAATAGCCTTATCTATTCCCCTTCGGATCAGAGCCTCTACTTCGTTCACACCGTTGTCCCCGCCGTGCGTCGACTGCGAAAGCAGAAGGGCCAATGGCTGGTGGAAGCCGTTGCCGGAAATCCCCTTCAGGCGGGACACGCGGACGGTGCGGCGAAGAAGGCCCTCTTGACTGAGCCGATGAGCATCGCCGTGACATCCACTGGCACGATCTACCTGCTGGACGATCGAAGGCATTTGCGAAAGATCGAAGATGGCCGGGTAACAACCGTGGCGAGCTTCCCCGGCGGACCGAAACCGCTGGATGGGCCGTTGAACGAGGCCGCCATGGCCATCACCGACATGTCGGGCCATATCACTCTCGGCAAAAACGACGATACGCTGTACGTGGCCGATCACTGGCATTTCGCCGTCCGAAAGATCGATCTGAGAAGCGGCACCGTCACGACTGTCGCAGGCGTGCCGAAAGGACATGCCCGCTTCAACAAGAGTGCAGACGGGTCGGCTCTGACCCAGGCCAGCTTCAACAGCGGTTGCGCGTATGTTCAGTGGGATCCGGTCCACCGGGCCTTGTGGTGCGGTGGACCAGACGAGCACCGGTTCCGGTGGCTCAAAGACGGATCGGTACGGACCGTGATCGGCCGGCGAGGTAACAGGCGGTGGCCGCGCGACTCGCTCGGCGTGGCGGCCGATGCCGTGCAACTCGTGTGGAGCAATGTTGCCGCCGTCGATGCCGAAGGGGGAATCTATCTCGTGGCGGCCTCGGAAGGCGGTGTCTGGCGTGCGTCCCTTTCGAAGGAGGAAAAACGATGATCCGGTTACTCGTTCTGGTGTTTCCGGTTGTGTCATCTGTGGCTCTGGCCGGGATTTCGGCCGAAGCGGACGATACCATTGAGGTCGGCCCGGAAATCCGGCTCTCGGAGAACGGACCAGGTGAGGGTATTCAGCACGCTCCGCACGTAGCCTTTGGCGATGGCGTTTATCTGGTCGTCTGGCAGGAAGGTTGGCACGGCGAGGGAGGCCGCTCACGTATCTACGCGGCTCGCATCTCGCCAGAGGGCAAGGTGCTCGACCCCGACGGCATTGCGATCTTGGCCGCTGGTGCGGGCATCCAGGAGTATCCCCGTGTCGCCTTTGGCGGGGACGTGTTTCTGGTCGCCTGGCAGGAACTGCACAACGAGGGCGACGCCGACGTGCTGGCGGCACGGGTGACTCCCAAAGGTAAGCTGCTCGACGTCAAACCGATATCGATCGCCGTCGGCCCCGGGACTCAAGCACTGCCTGATGTCGCCAGCGACAGTCGGGACTTCCTGGTTGTTTGGCAGTCCTTCGACGCCGGTGCGGCTGCGTTCCGGGGTTACGGCGTTCGAGTGTCGCCAGCGGGCAAGGTCGCCGAGGTTGTTGAAACCGGGGCTTTCCCGCAACCGCGGATCAACTGGTCCGGCGACGCCTACTTGGCCATCTACGGCGACCGGCACGTGACGAGTGTGAAGCTCGACCGCAACGGCCGTCCGATCAATCCATCGAAGTGGGGCCACGAAGTCATTCGAAACGTACGACAGCCCCGGCCCTCGATCGCAGGCGTCCCGAAGAAAGGTTGGTTGGTCGTCGTGCATCGGTCGGTGCCCGACTACTGGGGATGGGGTGGTCCGGGTGGGATGCGGTGCTATCGGGTCACCCCGGAAGGCGAACTCGACCCGTCGCTCGAGCCACATCTGAAGCGGGACCGCGCCGGCAACTGGGGCCGCCTGCCGCATTGGCTTGACCTCGGCGGGCGCGGTGCGACGACTTGGCCCTGGGGCCAGTCCGCTTGTTGTTGGGACGGTCGACACGTTGTCGCCATCTGGCCGCGACACCACGTTGTGAAGAAAGTCATGCTCGCCAACGCGGATCTCTATGCGGCGCGAGTCGGCGGGTGGGAGCCCGTCGACAAGGAGCCGGTACCCGTCGCCACGGATCCGACCGAAGAACAAATGCCGGCCCTTGCCACCAGCGGCAACGGCCGACTATTCTGTGTTTACGAGAAACACGAGCTGGACGGACGTGTCTTCATAACCGGTCGTGTCCTACGAACAACAAGAGAATGAATGGGACGTTTTGGGTATTGCCGCTGACGTACATCTGTGCCGGGTCCGTCGCCCCATTCTGACACAGCATTGCCAACCGGCACAATTAGCTGGCCGTCCGCGGCCAATCCGCCGATCTGAGGCCTATTTGGGCGGCCGGGTCCCCGGTCCTGGCCCACAAACAACATCGAAAAAGGTGCCCACAGTGGTGCCGAGGTGCCAACGATGGTGCCGACTCTGCTCGCCCCACCATCGCCGGAAACAGCAACCGCTGCCATCTTGGTGCCCGACCGCGTGGGCTGGGGGAACCTCGACCACCCTGCTTGCCGACAACCCCGAAGGCGTGATAAGATTGCGACATCGCCAAGTGACGCAGCTACAGGCGAAGCGGCGGAAACGCGATACTCTTCAAGGTTGATTTCGAGCATGGAGTTGGTGATGCTCGTTTCCCCTCGGTCTTGGAAGGTGCTGTGTTTCGTGTTGTGCAGGAGAGCTTGACTAATGCAGTTCGACGCAGCCAGGCAGAGAAGGTTGAGATTGGATTACATCGGGACGATGGGTTGCGGCTTGAAATCAGCGATAATGGCGTGTGCCCCCCGTCAGGTGGGCAAGCTGATGATGGTCGCCGTCGGTTGCCGATAATGGGGATACTGGTCTCCTGTCTGACCAGCTTGCGGCAGGGTCGCGGTGCCGATGGCCCCGCCGTTTGAATCTTGGGCGCAGGGTAGCAGCCCAACGCCAGAAATCGACCCAAATACGGCCTCGAAGGAGTGCGGCGGTGTTCCGAGACCTGTTGTGTTTAGGATCGCGAATTTGGAGCTGAAAATCGGGCTGACGTGCTGGGTTACGCCGATCATCTGGTAGGGTCCTAACAATCAAGTCCCCAGTACAGGCTCGGCTCATCTGCTCGCCAAGGCGTCGAACGCCCTGCCCCACGTCGCCCCCCAAACCTACGCCGTTGGCCACCAAAATAGCAGCGGTGTTGCTGTTTCCGGCGATGGTCGGTGGGTGAGTGGTCATGAGCTTGCGGGGCAGAAAGGCCGGGGGCAAGTGTGCAAGATCGCCGCGGCGTTCGGAACAACTTGCTGGCGGAAAACCGTCGGTATTGGTAAACTGAAGATTCGCCCAATGGTTGCCTCCAACCATCCTTGTCCGTGGCATGAGGGAGACGATGGCCGTTACCTCACCGGAAGAGCTTGTCAACCTGCTCCAGAAGAGCGAACTGCTCGAGGGCGAGCAACTGGAACAAGCCCGGGCTACGGTCCAGTCGGGGGACGATCCGGCCGCGGCCGCCAAGCGATGGGTCGATGCGGGGTTCATTTCCGAGTGGCAAGGGGCCCAGTTGGTCGCAGGGCGCAGCTCCTTCTATCTGGGCAAGTACCGCTTGATCCGATTACTCGGTCGGGGCGGCATGGGCGGCGTCTTCCTGGCAGAACATACCACGATGAATCGCCGGGTGGCTCTGAAAACCATCTCGCGTGAGTTCGGTAACACGCCCGGGGCCCTCGAACAATTCCTGCTCGAAGCGCGGACTATCGCTGCGCTCGATCATCCCAACATCTGTCAGGCGTACAGTTTTGACCAAGAGGGTGGACGGTTCTTTCTCGTGATGGAGTTCATCGAAGGCAAGGATCTCAACAAAGTTGTCGAGGAGCAAGGACCACTGGAAAACAATCTGGCCGCCGATTACATCCGTCAGGCTGCCGAAGGACTCCAACACGGCCACGAGCGCAAGGTCATTCATTGTGACATCAAGCCGTCGAATCTGCTCCTCAGCGAGAAGGGTGTCATCAAGATCGTTGACATGGGGATGAGCCGATTGCAGGATCCGGCCAAGGCCACGAAAGACTCTAGTCCTCAAACAAGCGAAGCCAAATCGCGTTTCTTGCGCTGAAGTTGCCGA
>CAZJRB010000108.1:0-26624 GCA_964547995.1 uncultured Planctomycetaceae bacterium
TTACGGCGATTTTTCAAACTCGGGCATCGGCGTTGTAGGGAGTCCGTGCGCGCATTTTTCGCAGTTCGGGCGCGGCCGAAAAACCATGGCCGCGCATGACGTAACCCATTGTGGGCCAAGAGTTTACGACGCCGCACAAAGCGGAAAATCCCGGCGGCGCCCCAGGCCTCCGGCTGCCGTAAGTCGTTGTGGAAGAAGGACTTACGTCCCGAAACCGCTTGTCCGTTTATACGCCTGCCCTCTTCTCCCCCGAGGAACAGCGCGCCCGGCGCCGGCCCCCGACGGACGGCTACAGATGTCCCACGCCATGAGGCCGGGCGGCTACCGCACAAAAAGTGATAAGCTGACAGCGACCGGTTGAAAGCCCGCCGTACATGACGGGTTGCAGACCCGTCCTACAGCTTCCAAGACAAGCGTTTCGGCCGTCGTGCGCGGCTCTTGTTGCCGCCGACGGGATTTGTCAGAATGGGCCGGATGCGTGGAATGAGATGGCCTCGACGTTGCGTTCTGTGACTCCCAAGGAGGAAAACCGTGAAACACCCTGTCCGACTGTGGCTCCCCGTCCTCGTTTTGATATTGACCGCAATTCCGGCTGCCGGCCAGGAAAAGCCTTCGGCAAAACCTGCGAAGTCGGATAAGCCCCAAATCCCCACGTACACCAATCTCTGCAAGCTCCCCGACCAGGTCACCCTGGCGACCCTCTCGAACGGCCTGACGGTCATCGTGCAGGAAAACCACGTGGCCCCGGTCGCCACCGTCCGGTGCTACGTGAAAAACACCGGCAGCGCATACGAGGGGAAGTACCTCGGCGCCGGACTGAGCCACGTCCTGGAACACGTCGTTTCGGGCGGATCGACAAGCAAGCGGACCGAGAAGGAGATCGAGAAGATCATCGACCGCTTCGGCGGCGCAACCAACGCCTTCACCTCGACCCACCTGACCGCGTACTTCATCGACTGCCCGGCCAAGGACGTCATGACCTGCATCGACCTGGTGGCCGACTCGATGCAGCACATTATTTTCGAGCCGTCGGAATTCGCCCGCGAGCTGAAAGTCGTCCGTCGGGAGCTGGCCGACGGCGAGGTCAGCCGGCGGCGGGTCCAGTGGAAGATGCTCAAGGAAACGCTCTACACGCTGCACCCGATCCGCTATCCGACGATCGGCTACCTCGACGTTCTCAATCATACGAGCAACGAAACGATCATGGAGTTCTACCGGAAGCGATACGTGCCGAACAACCAGATTTTCGTGGTGGTCGGCGACGTGAAGACCCGGGAGGTGCTCGACGCGGTTGCAGAACAATTCGCCGGCACGCCCCGGGGGTACGAAACCTTCGTCCCCTTGCCCGAGGAACCCGAACAACTCACGCCGCGCGAGGCGGTCCGCGAAATGGACGGCAAGACCTACGATCTCGTCCTCGCGTGGCCGACGGTAAAGCTCTCGAATCCCGACCTGTATCCGCTCGACGTCGCGGCGTACATCCTCACCGAGGGCGACAGCTCGCGGATGGTCCGCCGCTTGAAATACGACGAGCAATTGGTGCTGTCGGTCGATTCGGCCAGCTACACGCCGCACTTCGCCGAGGGATCCTTCGCGGTCATGGCAAGCTGCACTCCGGAGACCTGGCAGCGGGCGTCGGAGGAAATCCCAAAAGAAGTCTACCGGCTCCGCGATGAGCTGGTCAGCCCGGCCGAACTGGCCAAGGCCAAAAAGCAAAAGGCGTCGGAGTTGGTTTTCAGACAGCAGACCGTGCAGGAGGCCGCGGAAAGCCTGGGACGCAACTTCCTCTCGACCGACGATCCGCTGTTCGACCGGAAATACGTCGAGGGCATCCAAAAGGTCACGGCGGAGCAGGTCCGCGACGTTGCCAGACGGTACTTCGTCCCCAGCCGGCTCAACCGCGTGATCATCGCCCCGCCCGGCGGAGCCCCCAAGCGAACCGGGCAGGAGACCGGCGGCGGCGAAGAGGCCGTTCGAGCGGTCAAGCTGCCCAACGGCCTCCGTGTTCTGGTCAAGCGCCATTCGCACCTGCCGATGGTCAGCATCCAGGCGTACGTGATCGGGGGTTGCCTGGTCGACACACCCGAGACGGCCGGCCGTTCGGCCCTGGTCGGGGCCATGCTCGACAAGGGGACCGCCCGGCACTCCGCCAAGGAAATTGCCGATTACTTCGACTCGATCGGCGGAAAGCTCGGCATGAGCGCCGGCCGGTTCACCGTCTACGGCAATGCCACGGTGCTGAAAGACGATTTCCCCAAAGCGATGGAGATGTTCGCCGAGTGTTTTCTCGAACCGACGTTTCCCGAGGGAGAATTCAAGAAGGTCCAGGCCCTGACCCTCGGGGCCATCGCCCGCCGGGCAGATAGCCCCCAGGCGGAAATCTTCGAGATGTTTTACGATAATCTCCCCCCTACAACGCCCTACCACGTTTTGCAGGGAGGCAAGGAACAGACCGTCGAACGGCTCCGCGCCGCGGACCTTCGCGCATATCACGCAAAGCACTTCGTGCCCGAAAATATGATCGTCACCGTCTTCGGCGACATCGATCCCGATCGCGCGTCGGCGCTGGTCCGCAAGCAGTTCGGACGGCTGAAAGCCGATTCCCGGCGCAAGCCGGTTGATTTCGATCGGGCAAACGCAATCCCGAAAACGATCTCCCGCCACAAGAAGACCGGCAAGCAGACCGGCATGGTACTGATGGGTTATGCCATTCCGGGCATTCTCGACAAGAAGGACCATGCAGCACTGGTCGTGCTCGATGCGATCATGTCGGGCTACAGCTACCCCGGCGGATGGTTGCACAACGAGCTGCGCGGCGAGGGATTGGTCTACTACGTCCATGCGTTTCAGATTACCGGACCGGCGCCCGGCTACTTCACAATTCTCTCGCAGACCGGGCCCGACAAAATCGACGAAGTGGTCGAGCGGATCAAGAAGAACGTCGCGCAGGCCAAAGCGGGGAAAATCTCCAAAGAGGAATTCGACACCGCCGTGCAAATGGTCATCTCCCTGCACGCCCAGGACAACACCACCATCGGCGAGCAGGCCGGCCAGGCCGCGCTGGACGACCTCTACGGGCTCGGCTACGCCTACGACAAGACCTTCGACGCCCGCATCAAGGCCGTAACGCCGCAGGACGTGGTCCGTGTCGCAAAACAGCATCTCACCAATCACGTGTTGGTTACGTCGTCGCCGGGCAGTCCGTAACGTGGCCGTTTGTTGCGTGGGGCAGGGAATCGGGACTCGCGACCCCATACAATTCCCCCATTTTTCCGTTTCTAGTTATTTTTTCTACATAACCCTAATTGCCGCAACCGATAGTGTTATGTAGAGGTTTATGCCCTCAAATGGACAGAGTAGTCTGAGGGGTGGCAGCAAACATGCCGCTTGGGTGCATATTCCTTCCCCTTTGTGGAGCTAAGAGATGGAAATCGCCACAAGCCGATTCGGCACGTTGAAGATCGACACGGACAGCGTGATCCGTTTTCCCTTTGGCCTGTTGGGACTGGAGGATTGCCGCGAATGGGTCTTGCTTGCCGACCGGCAGAACGATGCCGTCGCATGGCTCCAGAGTATTGATTATCCGGAGACGGCTTTCGCGGTGGTAAGCCCGCAACGATTCCTGCCCGACTACCGGATTCGTGTTGCGAAGCAGGAGTTGTCGCCCCTTGAATTGGGCGACTTGGGTACGGCCGAGGTGTTGGCCGTCGTTGGAAAGACGGAACGTTCGCTGACGTTGAATCTGAAAGCCCCCCTGGTGATCAACGTCGAGCGGAGGTTGGGGCACCAGGTGATTGCCAACGGCGACCCGCCGCTGCGGTACGAATTAGAGACCGAACAACATGCTTTCAGAAGGATTGCATAGACGGGTCGGCCAACCGGCCGGCGTAACCGAGGAAGGAGGCTCGGATGCTTGTCCTGTCCAGACAACGAGATGAGAGCATCGTGATCGGCGACAATGTCGTCGTAACGATTGTGGATATTCGTCGAGACAAGGTCCGGTTGGGAATCGAGGCGCCACACGAGATTCCCGTCCATCGCCGCGAGGTTTACGAGGCCATCCAGCGGGAGAACCGCCGGGCGAGCCAGTTGGAGCCGGCCGACACCCAACGGCTCGAGCCCCGGGATCCCGCTGACCGAAGCCTCCCGCAACCGTGACGGGAAGAAATTCGGCAACGTTCTCGAAGCCCTGAAAGCTTGGCGGGATACACGGCAGGAATGTCCTTCGGAAGGGTGAGCCCTGTGAACAATTCCCCGCAACGCATCCGCGTCGGCCACAGTCCCGACCCGGACGACGCCTTCATGTTCTACGCCCTGGCCAGGAACAAAATCCCCACGGGCAAGTACCGCTTCGAGCACGAACTGGTCGACATCGAGACACTCAATCGCCGGGCGTTCTCCGGCGAGCTGGAACTGACCGCCGTCAGTCTCCACGCCTACGCACATCTCAGCGACAAGTACATGCTGTGCAACTGCGGGGCAAGCATGGGCGACCGCTACGGCCCGATCGTCGTTGCGAAGCAGAAGTGCCCGCTTGGGGAACTGGCAAAGCAGACGATTGCCGTCCCCGGCACGCTGACCACCGCGTACCTGGCGTTGCGGATGTGTCTGGGCGTCGAATTCGACTACGTCGTGGCGCCGTTCGACGAGATTCCCGACGCGGCCGCCGCCGGTGCGTTCGAAGGACGGCCGGTCGACGCCGGGTTGATTATCCACGAGGGGCAGCTCACTTACGAGGCGCAGGGCCTCGAGTTGATCGCCGACATGGGCCGGTGGTGGTTCGACGAGACGGGCTTGCCGCTGCCGCTGGGGGCCAACGCCATACGCAAAGACCTCGGGCCGGAGACGATCGCGGAAGTCCACAGCCTCCTGCTGGAAAGCATTCGCTACGCGCTGGCGCATCGCGAGGAATCCCTGGCCTACGCGCTCGGTTTCGGCCGCGGGCTGGACCGCGCCAAGGCCGACCGGTTCGTCGAGATGTACGTCAACGACTGGACGCTCGACTTCGGGCCGCGCGGGCGGGAAGCGGTGGCCGAACTCCTCGCGCGGGGCCACAAGGCGGGCGTAATTCCGAACCCGGTCGTGCCGGAGTACGTTTCGTAACCCCCGCAACAGGTATCACAAGTCGCCGATCGGCCCCTATCCGTTGCGGTATCGGCTGTAGCGGTTGTGCTTATTCTACGGGCTGCAAACCCGTTTCATGCCGCATAACCCTTGCCTAGCGCATTTCTAATACATTCCGTTTTATTCGGCTCCGAAGATTACAACGGGCCCAAATGGCATAAGGCCCCCCATTTGCACGGGTTTCGCTGTCCCGCACAGAATCGATTGCCTATCGAGGAAATCACGTGTACGAAAGCACCACTACACAGCCGTTTCTACTGGCGGTCCTGGCCATAGCGTTGGGGCCGGCCTTTCAGGCAAGTGGACAGTGGGGCGAGATGGAAAGACTGCCCGCCGTTTCCCCTCACATAGACGGAACAGTCATGCCAGCGATTGCCCCGGTGGCGATGAACTCGCCGCAGCAAACCGACGCCGGTCTCGCCCAGCGGGTTGCGGATCTGGAAGCGGCGTTGCAGAAAATCCATCAAAAGGAAGCCGCCGCCAGGGCCAAGGCGGCCGGAAAACCGTCGGTCACCGTCGGCGGGCGGCTCTACCTCGACTGGGCCAACTTCAGCCAGAACCCCAATAGCATCCTACAAATGGGGAACCAGCAAAACGGGGTCGAATTCCGCCGGGCGCGTCTTTTCGCCAAGGGCACGGCCTTCCATGTCATCGACTACAAAGTACAGTATGATTTCGCCAATACGCAGTCGACCGCGGCCAACGACAAGCTGCAAGCGACGTCCTTTCGCGACGTCTTTATCACCGTCAAGGAACTGCCCTACTTAGGCCACGTCCGCGTCGGCCATTTCAAGGAACCGTACGGACTGGAAGAGAACACCAGCAGCAAGTACATCACGTTCATGGAACGCGCCTTGCCGATCCCGCTCATCCCCGAGCGGAACGTGGGTGTGATGGCCTTCAACCATAGCTGGGGCAAGAACATGACCTGGGCAATCGGCGCTTTCACGAGCCGGATCGAGGACGATCCGCCCGAGTTTAGCAACGACGCCGGCAACACCGCGCTAACGATGCGAGGCACGTTCTTGCCCTGGTACGACGAGGCGACGGGCGGGCGCGGCCTGTTCCACCTGGGGGCCGCCTACAGCTTCCGCGACATCCCCGGCGACTTGGTGTGGTTCCGGGCGCGTCCGGAATCCCACCTGAGCGACCGGGTGGTCGACACGGGCAACATCACCGACGTACCCGACTATCAATTGCTGGGGCTTGAAGCGGCGTTGGTCTACGGCCCCTTCTCCGCGCAATCGGAGTATATGGCGGCCTTCCTGAATCGAAACGGCTTTGCCGACGCCCGGTTCGACGGTTACTACGTCTACGTCAGCTACTTCCTGACGGGCGAGAGCCGCCGTTACAACCGTTCGCGAGCATACTTCGAACGCATTCAGCCGTTCGAGAATTTCTTTCTCGTCCGCGACGGCGACGGCTACATCCGGGCCGGCAGGGGCGCGTGGGAAATTGCCTACCGGTATTCGTACCTCGACCTCGACAGCGCCGGTGTGGTCGGTGGTCGCGTCGCCGACCACACGTTGGGCTTGAACTGGTACCTGAATCCCTACACGCGAATGATGTGGAACTACGTTCACTCCGACGCACACCGGCCCCCGGCCGGCGGCGGGCCTTCGATCCCCGGGGCAATGGATATCTTCGAGATGAGGGTGCAGTTCGAGTTCTAACCGGCGAGACGCACGAGCGTTCCCGGCCGCTACTTGAGATACTCCGGCGCGTTTCCCGCCTTCCACTTGATATTGCAGCCAAGGCTTGGCTTCTGCTTCCCGGCGACCGGCTCGCCGGCGAGGACCGCGTCGAGTGCTGCGCGGAGGTCGGCGCCGGTCACCTCGACGCCGTTTTCCGGGCGGCTGTCGTCCAACTGGCCGCGGTAGACAAGCTTGCGGTCGCGGTCGAAGAGGAAGAAGTCGGGCGTGCAGGCAGCACGGTAGGCCTTCGCCGTCTCCTGGGTTTCGTCGAAAAGGTACGGGAAGGCGTATCCCCGTTTCCCGACCTCTTCGGCCATCTTCTCCGGGGCGTCGTCGGCGAAGTTCTCGACGTCGTTCGAGTTGATCCCGACGACCGCAACGCCCTTCTCCTGATACTCCCCGGCCAGGCGGGCAAGCTCGTCGGCCACGTGGATCACGAACGGACAGTGGTTGCACATGAAGATCACCAGCAAGGCCGGGGCGCCCGAGAAATCGGAGAGCGAGACGGTTCGGCCGTCGACGTTCGGCAGCGCGAAATCCGGGGCAACCGTGCCCAGCGGCAACAACATCGTACTCGGGGTTCTGGCCATGGCGCAACCTCTTGGGGTTATAGTCCGTTTGTGTTAGAACGGAATATACTGAACCATGTTATGCACGTCTTCAGGATCCGTGGCTTTAGCGATCAGTTCCAGGTCGTTCACGAACTGGCCGATACTGCCCCCTAACTGCCGACCGAAGATCATGCCCGCGAAAGGACGCCCTTGACGCTGCCAATCTTCAGCCAGTCCTTTGAATCGGGCATCCTGTGTGAAGAGAACGCGTCCGAGTTCGTGGGCGCGGTCGAGCAGCTCATCGTCGGGCAATTCCCTCCTTCCATCTTCAATCACCGTCAACACGTCTACTTCACGGCGGCGGAGTTGCTCGGTAATCGGTCGTGGAACGTGGACGTCCATATACAGAGCAATGCTCATCTACAGCAATCCTTTGGCCTTCAACCGAAGTTCAATGCGTGTTGGCGCCGTATCCGCCCGCGTTTTCTCAACTTGCTTGGCCTCTGCTTCGATTTCGGCGTCGATTTCCGCCTGGTGGTCGTAGTAGTAGGCCATTGCCGCATGGGCTTCTGCAAGGCTCAAGCAGTCATGATTGCGGACCATCTCGTCGGGCGACCAGCTGTAGGCCAAATAGTCCATAACAATCTGCGCAACTCGCACCCGTGGCGTTCTTTCGAGTCGTGCCGGTTTGTCAGGTTCTTTGACAATATGAGGATAGGTCAGTTCGATAGACATAACCGTTGCTCCAAAACCGGATGCACACTAGCTGGAACGGATTGATTGATAGGTGGAACCATTCATTCTATGGATAGTATACCGCGAACATCCGACGGGGGCAATACGGCGCGGGACTACGGTAATGCGAGCAGCCGCCGGGCGTTTGCCGTGGTTTGGGCGGACAGTTCGTCCAGGGCCGCTCCGCGAAGCTCCGCGAGTCGCCGGGCCGTGTGAACGATGTTTGCCGGTTCGTTGCGCTTCTGCTTGCCGCGGAGCGGCGCCGGCACGAGATACGGGCTGTCGGTCTCGATCAGAAGCCGGTCGGCCGGGATCGTAACGGCCGCTTCGCGCAACGGCTCGAATTTCTTGTTCTTGTACGTGACCGCGCCGGCAAAACTGATGTAGAGGCCCAGCTCGATGCACTCGGCCGCCGTGGCCGTGTCGCCGCTGAACGAGTGAATCGCGCCTCGAAGCGATCCCCGGGCAGCGGCTTCGCGCAGCATCGGCAGCAGATCGGCCTCGGCGTCGCGGCAGTGGATCAGCAGCGGCAGGCCGCACTCCTGCGAGAACCTAAGGTGCCGGTCGAAATAGTCTTGCTGCACGTCGAAAGGCGTGAAGTCCCGGTATCGGTCGAGGCCGGTTTCGCCCAGGGCGACGACGCGCGGATGATCGGCCATGGCGACGATTCGCTCCCAGTCGCCCTCGTCCGCCTCGCCGGCGTAGTTGGGTTGGATTCCGACGGCGGCGTAGATTTCGGGGCGTTGCTCGGCCAACCGGATCGTTGCCCTGCTCGAATCGGCCGTAATGGCGACGGCCAGGAGGGCCTCGACGCCCGCGGCGATTGCCCGCCGGACAACCGCGTCGCGGTCGGCGTCGAATTCTTCCTGGTCGAGATGTACGTGGGTGTCGATGAGCATGAGGAATTAGGAGGGTGGGGGCTGGGGATTGGGGGGTTAGTTGCGATAAAGCCCCCGCACTGCCCGCCCTACGCGTACCGGTTTGCCCTTACTTCGTTCATGATGTCGAGGTGCTCCTTGGCGCCTCGCAGTGCTTCTTCGGCCAGTGCCCGCATGACGGGCATCGGGGCCAGCGCAGCGACACACTCTTCCATAGCGGCGACGTCGCGTTGCTGGTGCTCGATCAGCCTTTCGAGCAAGAAGCGGATCGCGAGGTCGTTGATGGCGGTGAACTCGCTGGGGAACCGGCCGGGTTCGGGCCGGCCGCCCTGCTCGATGACCGTTCTTGCAATGGTATCGGCCATGGCACTCTGATCGGCCGCCACGCCGGCCAACATGGCTTCGATGGGCTCGTCGTTGTGCCCCGCCCACGGATACGCATCTTCGAGATACCTGGGCAGCGACCGGCAGAGTATCTGCAACAGGCGGTTCAGCACGTCGATGATCGAGGCGGTGTCCATGGCGGTTTTTCCAGTTCAAAACAACGAAGTCGCAAGGGCCGCCCGGGCCCACTCGAGCAACCGGGCGAAGAAAACGCCGAACACCAACAGCGGTATGGTCAGTGCAATGATGTAAGTGCCGGGAAGCGATTGGCCGGGTATCCGAACCGCCGGGCGATCCTCCTGCCCGGGAACCATCGTCATTACTTTTACCACCCGCAAGTAATAGAACAAACTCAGAACCGTGTTCAGCCCGGCGACGGCGATCAAGGCAATCAGCCACGCGTCGACCATCGACAGGAAGATCGCGAACTTGGCGGCGAACCCGGCCAGCGGCGGCAAGCCCACAAGGCTGAACAACATGATCGACATGCAAACCGCCACCGCGGGCGACGTGCGGATCATGCCCGAGTAACCGGCAATCTCCTCGCTGCCGCAGGCGTTGCGGACGAAGGCGACCACGGTAAACGCGCCGAGGTTCATGAATAAGTAGATGGCGATGTAAAACGCCAGCGAAGCGACGGCGAACGGGGCCTGCCCGAGATTCACGCCGACCAGTTGCACGGCCGCCGCGATCGGCATCATCATGTAGCCTGCGTGGGCAATCGTCGAATAGGCCAGCAGACGCTTGATGTTCGTCTGGCCGTACGCGGCGAGGTTGCCGAACGTGCAAGTAACCACGGCGAACAGGGAGATCAAGCCGACCAGGTAGCGGCGGACCGGCGCCAGAGCCGCCAGCGCCGCATGGTCATCGACGTAGCTGAACTCCATCGCCAGGCGGGCGAGCAGCGTCAGCGCCGCCGCCTTCGACGCGACCGACAGGAACGCGCCGATCTCGGCCGGCGCACCTTCGAACACGTCGGGCGCCCAGAAGTGGAACGGCACGGCCGAGAGCTTGAACGCCAACCCGACCATTACCATCAACCCGGCCAGAGCCAGGACGGCCGCGTGCTGGCCGCCGGTTTCGTGCAGCAGCCCGGCCAGATGGACCGCCATGGTCGGCAGGTGGGCGGACCCGAGCAGCCCAACGAGCAGACTGATGCCGTAGAGCATCACGCCGGCGCATGCGGCCCCGAAGACGGCATACTTGATTGCAGCTTCGCTCCCCTCGCGGCGGTACTTCTGGAACCCGGCCAGGACGTAGCAAGGGACGCTGGCCATCTCGATGCCGAGGAAGACCGTCAGCATGTGGTTGGCGGAGACCATCAGGCACATCCCCACGACGGCCCCGAAAATCAAGACGTAAAACTCGGTGGCGTCGTCGCGCCGCGGCATGCCGCTTACCTTGGTAATGCCGACGAAGAGGACCAGGAAAAACAGCAACAGCGACCGGATGTAGACGGCGAACGCATCGCAGACGAGCAGCCCGGTGAAGGTTTCCACCGGGGCCGTGACCCCGCCTCGGTACAACTGCCAGGGCGCGGCCAGGTACAGGGCCACGGCGGCGGCGATCAGCGCCACGCAGTGTGCGCCGTCCTTCCACCGCGGCACGATCATCCGCACCAGCAGCAAGACGACGATCGCTGCGCACAACACCATCTCCGGCCGGAACAGCACAAGCGAGCCGCCCGTGTCTCGCAACACGTCATGTAGCAGGCTATCGAACGTCACGGTTCTTCAGGCCCTTCCGCCGTCGGATCAGGCAGTACGGGTTCCGGCATTGACACAGAGGAATCTTCATCGGCAGTTGCAGGCGCCGTCTCGCGGCGGACGTCCGGGTCTTGTAGTTTCCTCTGATACTCAATCCAGGTTGTTTCGAGACTCCGTTTCTTCTCAATCAACCCGGCTAACTCGCCGCGGAGCCGGTTCTCTTCCTGGATACCAAGGTCAGGTGCCTCCAATTTGGTGCGGATCGCGTTGATTCGCTGGCTGGTTTCGTTGAGCTGGCCGAGGATATCCCTGAGGGCCAGGGTCAAGTCGCCCTGCTCGGGTGCTTCGTTGGGTAGTCCCGGATCGGCGAGTGCCGGTTGTTCCACGGCAACGGAATCGCCGGCAATCGGCCCTCTTGCGGCCAGGTCTTCCTGCCGGGTCCACCGGCCCAGGTCATTTACCATCTTTTCGACCGTCGGGTTCGTGTAGTTCAGCAGTGCCCGGGGATACACGCCGAGCAGGATCGCCATGACGACCAGCGGCACGGCGATAGCCAACTCGCGTCGTGTGATCGGCTTCAAGTTGTCGCCGTGCGGGCCCTTGTACTCGGGACCGAGGAAGACCCGCTGGATCGTCCACAGGATATATCCGGCCGTCAAGATCACCACGGCGGCGGCAAGGATCGCCAGGAGCTTGCTGTAGATCCAGGTGGCCAGCACGACGAGGATCTCGCCGGGGAAACCGCACAACCCGGGCAGGCCCATCGCCGCGAAAAAGATGATCATCGACACCCCGGCATAAACCGGCATCCGCGCGAACAGCCCGCCGAACTTGTCCAGGTCGCGGTGGTGTACGCGATCGTAGACCACGCCGACGAGAAAGAACATGCCGGCCGAGCTGATCCCGTGGGCGATCATTTGGAACATCGCGCCGTTGACGCCCATACTCCAATAATCGGCATTGTATTGCGTCCCGGCGACGGCGCTCCACACCCCGATCCCCAGCAGGACGTAGCCCATGTGGCTGACCGAACTGTAGGCGACCAGCCGCTTGAAGTCCTTCTGGGCCATGGCGGCAAACGCCCCGTAGATCATGCTCAGAAGCCCAACCCCGCAAACGAACCACGCCAGGCTGTGCGCAGCGGCCGGGCACATCGGGTAACAGACGCGCAGCACGCCGTAGCCACCCATCTTCAGCAGGACGCCCGCCAGGATCATCGAGATCGGCGTCGGGGCCTCGACGTGGGCGTCGGGCAGCCACGTATGGACCGGAACCGCCGGAAGCTTCACCACGAATCCGATAAACAACAGCAGAAACGCCCACCAGCCGATCGACCGGTTCCAAAACATAATGCGGCCCAGCGGCGAGTCGTCCATTTGGCCCAGTTTGGCCAGGGCCAGCATGTTGAACGTGTGGACGGGCCGGAAGCCCACGCTCCCGTCGCTTGCCAGCACGACACGATCCAGCATTTTGAGTTGAGACTGGTGTACGTTGCAGGAATCGAGATCGGCCGACGAGAGGTTGTTCAGGTCGCTCGTGAAGTAGAGCATCAGCAAGGCGATCAGCATCAAGATGCTCCCGGCCAGGGTGAACAGGAAGAACTTGATAGCGGCATACTCCCGCCGCGGCCCGCCCCAGACGCCGATCAGAAAATACATCGGCAGCAGCATCACTTCCCAGAAGACGTAGAACAGGAAGAAATCCAGGGCCATGAAAACGCCCAGCATCCCGGTTTCCAGGAGCAGAAACAGCGCGCAATATGCCTTGACGTGTTTTGCGATCGGCCAGCTCGCCCACATCGCCAACGCGCTGAGGAACGACGTCAGCACAATCAGCGGGAAGCTGATGCCGTCGACGCCCAGCATGTAGTAGATGTCGAACGCGGGGATCCATCGGATGCTGAAGACCTGCTGCATTTCGGCAGCGCCCAGGGCGAAGCCAGACGAGCTTGCTGCGGTCTCGATTTGGTTGCAGTCGATCTTCTGTGCTAACTCACCGTGTCGGCAAAGGTCTCTGACAAGGCGATCTACGTCTTCGCGTGCGGTGTCAAAATGGTCTCCCCGCTTGAACTCGACGGCGACCACCATAATTCCCCACGAGTTCCTGTCGTTATCCTGCCGGTTGTTTCCGCGAACGCGTTCCGCGAGCGCATTTTCCCGGATCGTCCCCATCTTTGCCAGCACATCCTCAACCGCCCGTGTCGTTTCGCGCTTTGTCGACTCGGAAACACCCTGTCTGAACGGCGCCGTGACCGTTACGACCGGGCTTGCGGGAATCGCCATCCACGCCGTCAGCAGAAAGACGGCCACCGTGATCAACAGCGACGTCAGCTTGATCAGGTCGTCGCGGCCGGACGGCATCAGACAGACCAGCAACGCTCCCACCGCCGGAAGGAAAATGATCAGGCTCAAGAGCACGACCGGATCGGACAAATTCGGCAACATATTTCACACTCCGGCTATGGCGGCTATGGCGTAACTCCAGTAGAGACTCATCAACACAAACAAGGCAACGGTTCCCACGGCGATCCACATGACGTATTGCCGCAGGTTGCCCGTCTGAAAACGGCGAAGATACAGGCCGGCCGCAAACGTCCAATGGGCCGTCAGATCGACCAGCCGGTCGACGAAAAGCCGGTCGATCCAGTCGTCGAGCCGCGAGACGGCCACGGCAAGCCGGGCCGAGTTGTCGGCCAGCCAGTCGATCCCCTTGCGGTCGATCGCCGCGACCCAGGAGGAGACGATCAGCACCGGCCGGATAAACAGAAAATGATACAACTCGTCGAACCACCACTTGTTCAACAGGAACCAGTGGATCGGTGCAAAGGTCCGCCGCGCGTTTTCCGGATCGAGCTTCCGCACGCCGTAGAACAGCGTCGCAAAAGCGAATCCGACCAGCGCCGCCGTGAACGCCCAGAACGTCGCCGGAACATGGAACGCGTGCCCGTGGCTTTCGTGCTCCGCCGGGTGGTCCAACCGGCTAAGCAGGACGGCGTCGTCGATGCCCTCGGTCGCCCCCAGCGGTCGCGATTGCTCCAACATCGGCTCCAGACCCAGGTTCGTCAGCGGCACGGTCCATGCCGCGATCACCGCGAAGACGGCCAGGATTACCAGCGGTACGATCATCACCCATGGCGATTCGTGGGCGTGTTCGGCCGCGTGCCCGTCGCGCGGGCGTCCGGCAAACGTCATGTACCAGAGCCGGAACATGTAGAACGCCGTCATCGCCGCCCCGAGCACCGCCGCGTAGAACATCCAGCCGTGCAACGGGTTCTCGTGCCGGAATGACAGCGCCTGGGCAATGATGTAGTCCTTTGAGTGATAGCCGCTGAAGCCGATCAGCAGCGGAATTCCCGCCCCGGCAATCGCCAGGCAGCCGACCAGCATCGTGTAGGCCGTCCAGGGCATCTTCTTGCGCAGCCCGCCCATCTCCGGCATCTCGTTCGTGTGACAGGCATGGATCACCGAACCGCTGCAAAGGAACAGAAGCGACTTGAAAAAGGAATGGGTGAACAGGTGGAAAATCCCGGCCAGCCAGCCGCCCAGCCCCAACGCCAGGATCATGTAGCCGAGCTGGCTCACGGTCGAATAGGCCAACACCCGTTTGATGTCGGTCGCCGTAATGGCGATTGTCGCGGCCAGGAACAACGTGATGCAGCCGACGTAGGCGATCACCAGCAGCACCTCGGGCGTGAAGACCGGGAAGAACCGGCCCACCAGATAGACGCCCGCCGCGACCATCGTGGCCGCGTGGATCAGCGCGCTGACGGGCGTCGGGCCTTCCATGGCGTCGGGCAACCAGACGTGGAGCGGGAATTGGGCGCTCTTGCCGATGCAGCCGCAGAAAATTCCCAGACCGCCGATCACCAGTAGCCAGTAGCCGCAGCCCTGCTCCCGCCAGCCGGGAATCCTCTGCCGGATCTCCCTTTCCGCCTCGACGGCGCTTCGCGTCCCGCGGACGATCCGGGCGACTTCGCCGCGGGCCGCGAGCTTGACCATGCCGTCGGGTACCGTCAATTTGAAATCTTTCTCCGGCGGGCGTACCTGGTGGAAGATGCCCGTCTGCGTGACGTTCCCCCGGTCGTCCTTCACATCGGCGAACGAGAAGGTCCCCAGCCCGGTACACACGACCATCAACCCGACGATCATCCCGAAATCACCCACCCGGTTGACAATGAACGCCTTGTTCCCGGCGTCGCTGGCCGTCTTGCGCTCGTGGTAGAACCCGATCAGAAGGTACGAGCAGATGCCAACCAGCTCCCAGAAGACGAAAACCATCGCGATGTTGCCCGCGATGCACAGGCCCAACATGCTGAAGCAAAATAGCGACATGTACTGGAAGAAACGGTGGTACCGGCCGCGGCGTTTCAGGGGCTCGCCGCCGGGACCGGTGACCAGCGGATCGGTCACCTCGTGCAATTCCTCGTGCATGTAGCCGAACGAGTAGACGTGGATGCACGAGGAGACCAGTGTCACCATGCAAAACATGGCGATGGTAAGCGAGTCGATGTAGTAGCCGATCGAGAGATTCAACGAGCCGAACGAACCGAGCGGGTACCAATCGCCGGAAACCGGATCTACCGCCGGCGGGTGTCCGGCGGCGTGATGGGGCGAGGAAAGCGGATGGTGCAAGATCCACCCGCACAGGGCGACAAACGAAAGGACGAAGGCGATGATGATCGCACCGGCCGCGACGTAACCGGCGTATCGCCCGGCTTTACCCATCCGTGGCCCGAACAACACGATCAGCGCAAAGGACGCAAGCGGCAAGAGCCATGCCGTGCCCAGCAGAATCGGCAATACTTGGTGAAAGTCCATTAGCCCTTCAGGTCGTCCGCCCGGTCGACGTCAACGGTTGCAAAGTTATTGTAGTAATTCAGCACGATGGCCAGCGCGACGGCGGCTTCGGCCGCGGCCAGCACGATCACAAACATGGCCATCAACTGGCCGTCGAGCCCCAGGGTGCTTTCGCCGCCCGCGATGAAACGGCTGCCGAACGCCACGAAGTTCAGGTTCGCCGCGTTCAGGACCAACTCGATCCCCATCAACACGCCGATGGCGTTCCGCTTTGTGGCCATGCAGACAATCCCGGCCACCAGCAGAACGGCGCTGACGAAAACGTAGTGGGGAATTCCAACGGGTTCGGTTAGGAGGTTCATGGCTGGGGGGCTAGGGGCTGGGGGTTAGGGGCTGGGATTAGGGTCTTATGTTGTAACTTCTGTGCGCCGTGCGCGAATGTTTTCTCACAGGGATATTGAAAATTGAAAATTGAAGATTGCGGATTGAAGATTCCAAAGCTCCCGCACTGCGTGCGGGAGTTCTCTTCCACGTAATCTACGACTTTCCCATTCACTCTTCCTCATTCCTCCGCCGCTTTGCCCTTGCAAGATAGGCGGCTCCGACGAGCACCACCAGCAGGTGTACGGAAACGATTTCAAAGGGGAGCAGGTAGCCGGCCATGTCGCGGCGCGACGTGTTTTCCGGCTCCAGCCGATGCGTGCGGATGCCGAGCAGCCCCATTCCAAGGGGCGTGGCGGTATTTTCGGCGTCGACTCCCGGAGAAACGGTTTCCCCCTCGCCGGTTTTGTGTCCGGCGACCGCCGGCGTCCGCCAGGTTTCGACGTTCAAGGCGGTTTGCAGCAGCACGGCCAAGAGCGATCCGGCAATGATCGCGGCCATGATCCATTGTCCCGCGCCGGTCTGCATCGAGACGAACGGGCCCCGGGCAGTCAGCATCACCCCGAAGATCAACAGGACCATCGTACCGCCGACGTAGACCATCAGTTGCACCGACCCGAGGAAATCGGCCCCGGCGAGGAAGAACAACCCGGCCACCGCCCCGAGCGACATTACCAGAAAAAAGGCCATCCGCACAACGTTGCTCGATATCACGACCGCCACCGCAAACAGCGATGCCGCCAGCGCAAACAGCAGAAAGAAGAACGAGTGCCAGTTGATCGGGTCCATTGTCAGTTCTCCTGCCGGCTACGAAATGCGACCGCAACCGGGTGATCGACCTGGTTCCCATGCTCTGCATGGGAACCCGACGCCTGGAACGTAGATCCTCTAAACGACGCAAAGCGTCGCGACAGTGCGTTCCCATGCAGAGCGTTCCCATGCGGAGCATGGGAACGAGAGGGAACATCCACCGCAGCGCTTGGTGCCGGGCGCAGCGCTCCAAGTACCCCCCCCGGAAATGTGTATGTCCAAAGCATCGCCCCGAGCAGCATCGCGGCCGCCAGCGGGATGCAGTACTTCAAGCAGGTGGTCATCACCTGGTCGATGCGCAACCGTGGCAGCGTCCACCGAATCCACATCATGCAGATCACACCCGCAGTGGCCTTGAGGATGAAATTGGTCATTCCGACCAGGTTGCCGAGGAAGACCGCCGCCAGTTCCGCAGTGCGGCCATCCGGCACCGGCACAAGTCCCCCCGTCAGCGATACGCCGTCTCCGATCAGCGCGACAACGGGGATCGGCCCGTTCCACCCTCCAAGGAACAGGATGGCCCCCAGACCGCTCAGCGCGAACATCGACGCGTACTCGCCCATGAAAAACACGCTCCAGCGGAACCCGGAATACTCGGTCATGAACCCGGCGACCAGCTCGCTTTCCGACTCGGGCATGTCGAACGGCAGCCGGTTGGCGCCCGCCACCGCGCAGGTGACATAAATCCAGAAGGTGACAAACGTGAACGGATCGTGGAACAGGTACCAGTTCCAGAACCACCCCGCCTGGTCATTGCCGATCGCGACCAGGTCCATGGTTCCGGCGATCATAACGGGGATGACCACGCAGAGCCCGAGCGGGATTTCGTAGCTGACGACCTGGGCGGCCTCGCGCATCGCCCCGTAGAGCGACCACTTCGACCGCGAGGCCCAACCGCCGAGGATCACCCCGAAAACCTCCAGCCCGGCCACCGCCAGGATGAAGAAGGCCGCCGTGTTCAGCCGCAGCGCCACGAAGCCGCCGGCAAACGGCAGGGCAAGGAAAACGCAAAACGCCGTGCAAAAACTGATGTACGGGGCAAGCCGGAACAGAAACCGGTCGGCCGCAGCCGGGATCAAGTCCTCCTTGCAGAGCAGCTTCAGCCCATCGGCCGGCGACTGGAGCCAGCCGAACCGCCGGCCCACCCGCGTCGGACCCAAACGGTCTTGAATCCGCGCCGAGACCTTCCGCTCTGCCCACGTAAACGCTGCCGCCGCCGTGACCACCAATGCCAGCAAGAGTACGCACGAAAACACCGCCGTGAATGCGTAGGCAATCCACTGCCACTCGGGACCCAGAAACGATGCTAAATACTCAGCCACGATTCACTACTCGCTACTTACTACTCACCACCACTCTTGGACCAAGCTGCGAAGCCGCAAGCGGCTAACGGTCGATCTCTCCCATAACCAGATCCATCGAGCCGACGATTGCCACGACGTCGGCGATCAGCACCCCGCGGCACAACTCCCGCACGACGGAAAGGTTGCAAAAGCTGCTGCTGCGCGCCCGCACCCGCCACGGCACGGACGAGCCGTCGCCGATGATCATGAACCCCATCTGGCCCTTGGGCGCCTCGGTCTCCAGGTAGGCTTCCCCCTCAGGCAACTTTTGTTTCAGCTTGATCGGTTTGTCCACTTCGCCCTCCGTGTTGCGATATTTCTCGATCGCCTGGCGCACAAGCTTCATCGACTGCACCACCTCGAGCATCCGCACGTAGAAACGATGCCAACTGTCGCCGAGAACGGCCGCTGGCGGAACGGGCGGATACTCCTCATCGTTCGGGTAGGAGCCGCCCGTCTCGGCGATCACCTCGAACTCGTATCCTTCGTACATCCGCGTGTAGCACGATTCACCGTCGCGGCGAAGGTCCCAATCGACCCCGCTCCCGCGGAGCACCGGACCCGTACAGCCGTAGTCGATTGCCATCGCCGGCGAAAGGACGCCGACCCCCGCCGTCCGACGGACGAAGATCGCGTTGCTGGTCAGAAGTGCGTGAAGCTCGTCGACGCACGGCGCAAACTGCGTCAGGAAGTCGTCGCACTTGTCGAGCCAGCCCCCCGGCGCATCGTGCGTCACGCCGCCGGGAGTGATGTAGCTGTACGTCAGCCGGGCGCCGCAGAGTTCCTCGAACAGGTTGAGTATTTTCTCCCGTTCGCGAAATCCCCAAACAAACGGCGTAAAGCTCCCCAAGTCGAGCCCGTAGCAAACCGCCGCCACCACGTGGCTGGCGATGCGGTTCAGCTCCGCCACGAGTACGCGGAGGTGCTGCGTCTTCTCCGATACCTCGTGGCCGAGCAGCTTCTCGACGGTCAACGCCCAACCGAGGTTCATGTTCATCGCCGCCAGATAGTCGAGCCGGTCGGTAACCGGAATCCACTGCCGGGGCGTGACGTTCTCGCCGATCTTCTCGGCGCAGCGGTGCAAGTAGCCGATGTGGGGAGTGACGTCGACAACGATCTCGCCGTCGGTCCGCAACGCCAGACGCAACACGCCGTGTGTGCTGGGATGCTGCGGCCCCATGTTCAGCAGCATCTCGTCGGTCGCGACGTCCACTTCGACCGTTCCGGAATCCAGGCGTTCGGCCGGCATGAGTCACCCCGTCTTGATCCCATGGTACTCGGGCGGCTGCCGGTAGTCTTTCCGCAAGGGATGTCCCTCCCAATCCTCCGGACAGAGTATCCGCCGCAGGTCTTCGCAGCCGGTGAAGCGGACGCCTATCAGGTCGTAGACCTCCCGCTCGTGCCAGGCCGCCGTACTCCAAACGTCGCTAACGGTGGGCAACTCGGGCAATTGCCCCTCGACGCCGTCTTTCCAGCGCGGCAACATGACCTTCACCACAAGGCGATGATTGTGCACCATGCTGGAGAGGTGATAAACGACTTCCACGTGCGGCTGCCAGTCGACCTTCGCCGCCTTTTTCTCATCCGGTTCGAAGTAGTCGACGCCCGTGATGCAGTGCAGCATGTTCAGTTGCCACTCGGGCTCGTCGCGAAGCAGGCGTGCGGCCTCGGGCAGGCGCTGCGGGGCAACCTCAATCCACGGATCGATCACCTCCGCGTTGCTGCCGGTGATCCAGCGGCCGTAGCGGTCTTCGAGTTGTTTCAGCATGTTTTCGATCTTCATCGAACCTCATTCCCGCCTGCCGATTGCCCTGACCCAGTCCAGATCGCCGCGATACCAGACATAGAAAAACGCGACCATCAATACCGCAAAAAAGATGGCCATGTCGATCATGGAGACGGCCGCCAGACACCGGGCATCGTGCCGAACCAGGGTGATGTGATCGCGCATTTCGTCTCCCTCGCCGGTCGGCTGCAATTGCCCGATGCCCATCTCATCGCACGTAACCGGTTCGCCGGCCGACAACTGCGTCGCGCAGCCGAAAACCGTTGCCCAGGGAAAGAAAAACGCAACCTCGACCTCGAAAACGATGAACACCAACGCCACCACGTAGAATCGCAGGTCGAATTGCACGTCGCCGGGCCCGACCGGCGGCTCACCGCACTCGTAAGCCCTGAGCTTCTCCGGCGAAGGGGCCCTCGCCCGCAGGAATCTCCCCGCAAGCAACGCCACAAACACGAATAGAAAACCTACCACGGCAAAAAGCACCAGGTAGGCGACAATGGAAGTCGGCGTCATCAAAGCGTGCAAAGTCTCTTATTGTGAAAACACGAGGGGCGGAAAGCTTGATATTCTAAGTGATGGCCATGTTGTTGCAAGTCTTCATCCTTCTCCAGGAACAGATCGGCCCGCACTCGATCTGGAGTTGACGGGCTGCACAATGGCCTTCGATTGCGTAACCGCCATGGGGTCCAGCGTTGCCACGCCAGAGGCAATCTCGCGTGGTATTCGCGCAAAATCAACGATACAACCCTCTCGGCTGTAGCAGCTCAGGTCGTGTGTCGAGCCCATGGAGAGATTCTTCGGGCACCCTTCCGTACACAGTCCGCAAAACATGCACTGGGTGTAGTCAACAATAAAACTTGTGATACGGAATCCCTTGCCCGTCGGATTCTTCTCCTTCTCGATGTGAATGCATCCGACGGGGCAGTCCCGGGCACACCGGTCGCAAGCAAGGCATGCACTCATATCGAAACGATGAAACCCCCTATATCGAGGGGAAACAGGGGCGGGCAGTTCCGGGTACTCATACTGTTCTGTGTAGGTCCGCCGCTCGGGATCGTAGGTCAAAATCCAGTAGCGCATGCCAACCCAAAGGGCACCCAGCAGCGTAGAGACTGCATCGAAGATGTTCGCAAACCAGCGCAACATTGTTTCAGTGAAAATCCGCTGGAAGAGAGGATAAACACATCTGTTCCGCGATTATAGAAAGATGATCTGTGGCTGCCAACGGCCGGGATGTTGATTCCATTACCCCTTGCGGGGGGAATCTCTTTCCGGATTCCTGCGAATGCAATTAAGTTTATTATTCATGTAAACAATCTTAAACTATTTGTCACTAAGAACTTATGTGTCAACATGCTGTTGTTCACTGCAATTTGGCAACCTTTTCTGACCAGGGAAACGAGATAAAGTTGGTGGTTATTAGGTGGAATTCGGTGGAAAACTGGCCCGAAATCGGGTTTCCGGTTCGGAATTTGCTTGACTTCATGGAAAAGAGGCGTATCCTAAGATAATGGTGGTGTCTCTGCGCACTGCCATTGTTGGATTTCGCAAAAGGGTTCAAGATAGGGCGCCCTGGAAAGCGAGCGAAGGAATCTGCTATGTTGGTGTTGTCCCGCAAGAAGAACGAAAGTATTGTCATCAACGATGACATTACCATCGTTGTTGTGGAGATTCGAGGGGACAAGGTCCGTCTGGGGGTTGAGGCCCCAAAGGAAGTGCCGGTTCACCGGCGCGAAGTGTTTGATGCGATCCACCGCAACAAGGCTACCGAAGAGAAAGTGCGTGAAGCCGATCCTGCGAAAACCGGCGATACCTAGGCCGGTTTTCTCCCTCCGCCGGGTAACCGGCATTGCCTCCCCCCATCCGTGACTCCCCAAGTTCCTCTCCCGCCATGCCTCTATTCCAGCGTGGCGCGAGTCGCCGGCAAGGCACCTCTTGACGCAGTCGCTATGGCCGCGATATACATAATGGTCTTGTCTTGACCACAACCCACGGCCCCGTCGTCTAGCCAGGTTAGGACACAGGCCTTTCAAGCCTGCAACACGGGTTCAAATCCCGTCGGGGTCACTTGGGAAGAGCGGGCGGTGAGCGATGGGTGGTGAATGATGAGTGATGGATCCGATCCCGAATCCCCCTTTTCCGACTCCCCATCCGCGACGCCGACTCCCCGCGCCTATGACGCCCTTCTTCTGGTCTCGTTCGGCGGTCCGGAAGGAATGGACGACGTGGCGCCGTTTCTGGAAAACGTCGTCCGCGGGAAAGGCGTTCCCCGCGAGCGGCTCTTGGAGGCAGCCGAACACTATGAGTTGTTCGGCGGCGTCAGCCCGCTGAATGCGGAGATTCGGGCCCTCCTGGCCGCGGTAGTAAACGAGTTTCTCGCCGGCGGCCTCTCCTTGCCGGTTTACTGGGGAAATCGGAACTGGCACCCGCTGCTCGCCGATACACTGCGGCAAATGGCCGACGACGGGATTCGCCGCGCCCTGGCGTTTGTGACTTCCGCGTTCGGCTCCTATGCGGGTTGCCGGCAATACCTGGAAGACCTTGCTCGTGCCCGCGATGAGGCGGGACCGGAAGCCCCGCAGGTCGACAAGCTCCGCCTGTTCTACAACCATCCCGGTTTCATCGATGCGATGAGTGATCGCGTTGGGACGGCGCTGGGCGAGATTCCCCAGGACCGTCGCTCGGCAGCAAGAATCATTTTTACCACACACAGCCTTCCGGTCGTCATGGCGAACCAGTGCGACTACGAGAAGCAAGTTCGCGAGTCGTGCCGTCTCGTAGCCGGGCAATTGGGCCGCGACGATTGGGAGCTGACGTATCAAAGCCGTAGCGGCCCGACGTCACAATCGTGGCTCGAACCCGACATCGGCGACTACCTTCGGGCACGGAACAAGAGAGAAGAGAAGACCGCCGACGTGGTTGTCGCACCAATCGGTTTCGTCTGCGAGCACATGGAAACCGTTTACGACTTGGACGTCGAGGTTGCGGCGTTGTGCGAGGAGTTGGGCGTACACATGGTTCGGGCGGCGGCACCCGGCTGTCATCCGCATTTTGTGCGGATGATCCGCGAGTTGGTCCTCGAGCGGCTGGACCCAAGCGCCCCACGGCTCGCGCTGGGCGATCTGGGCCCCAGCCACGATGTCTGTCCCCCCGACTGCTGCCCGGCGGATTGAGACGCGGCCCGACGCTTGCCCGGCGATCCGGCCAGGATGCCGCATTTCTCAGGTAAACCGCCACTTGCCCCCCCCAATCGAGCTATGTCTTGTTGGTTCCCGTGCAGCTCTTTTCCGGCCGTTGCCACTGTTCGTTGCAGCACTATTTGTTATACTATTGTCAAGTGGCAACTTGAGTTGAGTCCCTACAGGATCTTGTTTCAAGCGGCGGTCCCATTCTCTGCAAACCCTCGGGACACGTCGCGGGCCGCACCCGCTGCCCTGGGCGCGGCCTTTTTTGTATCTTGGGCCTTCTCATTGCTTTACTGTCTGGTAGACTGAATTTTCGGTTTGATACGGGCGTCAAGCCGTCAATTCCGGGGATTATCCGATGTCGATCAAGGTTACATGTCCGAACGGGCATTCGCTCAAAATCAAGACCAAGTATGCGGGCAAGACCGGGAGGTGCCCGATCTGCAAGGCACGTATCATCGTACCGCCGGCCGGCGACTCGGACGTATTCGCCGACGACTCGATCATGGACGTTCTGCAACCTTACGAGTCGGGAGTGTCGATCGTGGCGCTACGGACGCCGGAAATCGGAAACGACGCCGATCGGGTACCCGGCCAGGTTCCCACACAGATGATGAAGGTCTGCCCCGAGTGCCACAGGCAGATCCCCGCCGACGCGCTCGTTTGCCTGTACTGCAACTCGCACTTCCCGGCCGGTGATGTTTCCGACTGAACATCCCAATTGACCTTTTCCACCATCCCGGCGTCCCGCTATAATTGGGGGCAACCGTATCGTTGGGGGGCACCCGTCGGACATCCACCATTTTTCCGCTTTCCGACGAACAACGCCGCCACTGCGTATGTCGTCCGACTCAACGGAAGCCGAAACAAGCCGAAACAAGAGGACCGGAAGCATGCAAAACTTCAATCGTACGCGACGGCGTATTCCCGGCGTCGATTCTTCTTTCTCCCGTTCTCCTGTTCTCCTGCTCCCCCGCTTCCCCGTTCGTCATGGAAAGACGATTACCCTTGGCATTTTCGTGCTCGGCGTTCTGAGCGGCACCCCCGTCGCCCAAGAGCCGGCCGCTCCCCAAACCGGCAAGTTCGCCACCCGGGCAAAGGCGTTCGTCGATCAGCTTTCCAAGGGGGAATTCGCCCAGGCGCTCGAGCCGTTCGACGCCACCATGCGGCGCGTCGTGCCCGAGGAAAAACTCAAGAAAATCTGGGCGGGCGTGGTCGCAAAGGCAGGGCCCTTCAAGCGGCAGGTCGGCGCCCGGACCGAGAAGAGCGGACCGCACGAGGCCGTGTTCGTCACCTGCGAGTTCGGAAAGGGCCGACTCGACGTCAAGATCGTTTTCAATCGCGAAGGGCAAATCGCGGGACTCTTCTTCACCCCGAGCCGGACGCCCGCAACCCCGGCTCGAATCGCGGAACTCACCGCCTCGGCCGAGAAGTTCGTCGAGCAACTCGCTGCGGGCGAGTTCGCGCAGGCCACCGGGGCGTTTGACACCGCAATGCGTCGGGCAATGCCGCAGGACAAATTGAAAAAGACGTGGGAGGCCCTCCTTGCACAAACCGGCCCGTTCCAAAAACAGACTGGCGACCGGAACGAAAAGGTCCGGCAGTACGACGTGGTGTTCGTGACCTGCCAATTCGAGAAGACGAAGATGGACGTCAAGGTCGTCTTCAACGAGGCCGGGGATATCTCCGGGCTGTTCTTCGTCCCGACCGGGTGGGAGCCCCCGGACTATGCCAAGCCCGAGAGCTTTCAGGAGAAGGAGGTCGTTGTCGGGAGCGGCAAGTGGTCGCTGCCGGGTACGTTGACGATGCCGGCCGGGGCCGGGCCCTTTCCGGCCGTCGTCCTGGTCCACGGCTCGGGCCCGAACGACCGCGACGAAACGCTCGGCCCCAACAAGCCGTTCCGCGACATGGCGTGGGGACTGGCCTCCCGCGGCATCGCCGTGCTCCGCTACGACAAGCGGACGAAGGTCCACGGCCTGGAAATGGTCGTCGCCGAAAAGCCAGTTACCGTCAAGGAGGAGACGATCGACGACGCCCTGGCCGCCGTGGAACTGCTCCGAACGACCCCAGGGATCGACCCCAAGCTGATCTTCGTCGCCGGGCACAGCCTGGGGGGAATGCTCGTGCCGCGGATCGGGATGCGGGATAAGGACATCGCCGGGTTCATCGTACTGGCCGGCACCACGCGGCCGTTCGAGGACGTCATCATGGACCAACGCAAGTACATCGCTTCGCTTGACGGCAAGATCTCGCCCGACGAGCAGAAGATGCTCGACGAGTGTGCCGCGCAGGTCGCCCGCGTGAAGGACCCGAAGTTGTCGGAGAAGACCCCGGCGTCGGAGTTGCCGACGGGCGTTTCGGCGGCGTACTGGCTGGCCTTGCGGGGCTACCGGCCGGGGGAGGTCGCCAAGGGCCTGCGCCGGCCGATGCTGATCCTTCAGGGCGGCCGCGACTACCAGGTCACCAAGGAGGATTTCAACGGCTGGAAGAAGTCGCTCATGTCGCAGCCAAACGTCCAGTTCAATTTTTACCCTTCGCTCAATCATCTATTCATCCGCGGCGAGGGGACGATCACGCCGGCCGAGTACGCGATACCGGGCCACGTGGCCGAAATGGTCGTCCGCGACATGGCCCTCTGGATCGAGTGAGAGGCTCGACACATCCCGGATCGCGGTGGAAAGCGGGTTCGCCAGCTTCGGAGGATCCCGCCCGCCAGTGCGATAGGACTCTTCACCGTTTGGCGAAGCGACCGGGTTGCGGAGGTTCGCCGTTCGGCGGTCCCCGGGGTTGCAGAAACAAGTGCTCGATTGCCCGCCGGCGGTAAGTCTTTTTGTTGCAATGACTTACGGCGATCCCGCACCGCCCCCCAACGTCGCACGCCCGGAGACTCTGCGACGTAACTTGTTTGGTGCCAACGGGTTGCGGATGTGTTGCCATGGTTTTTCGGGGCGCCGGAAAACGGTCCGGCGGCGCGCATATCTCCCCCGGCAACGACCCTGCACGATTCGCAAATCTCCCTAAGTCCTTTCAGGGGTGGAACTTATGGGCGAGAGTCGCTCGCCCAAAGCGTGGGCGTCTTCCACCGTCCCGCGACGGTGGGTGCGCGGCAGGCCGAAGTGGTGAAGGTGCCGCGTGGCGGAGCCGTACGACGGGCTTGTGGGCGTACAACGGGCTTCCAAGCCCGTCGAGATTCGCACGTACGACGGGCTTCCAAGCCCGTCGAGGGGCGGCGGTCGACGGCCTTGGAAGGC
>CAZJRB010000109.1:0-26160 GCA_964547995.1 uncultured Planctomycetaceae bacterium
TCCCCGTTGTCGATGATCTGCGTCGTCGGGAGGTCAACCACTTTCTCGATGCGTATGGCGTCGGCAATCAACAGGCCGTCCGCACTGTCCGAAAGCTCCACCAACAGCGTATTACCCGCGATCGTGTAGGTGCCGAGGGTCTCCCAAGCAACCCCTTGGTCGGTGAAGTCATCCGGCGCAACCTGCTGGTTCACCGGCACCGTCCCCAGACTCGTTGCGCCGTCATAGACCTCATAAGACGCGTTGGTCGCTCGGTTCGAGTGCTCGGCCCAGGTTGCCGCCACTTGATATTGCCCCGGCGTAACCGCGAAACTCCAGGAGGCCACGTCCGATCCGTCGCCCACAAAGCTGTAATGAAGGTCGCTCTCGAAGCCCAGGCCGGAATACGGATGCCAGTCCCCGGTCGTGCCAAAGCCGGTGTCCCCGTTGTCGATGATCTGCGTCAGCGGCACAGGCAGGGCAAGAATGTTATTCGTTTCGTCCGACTCACCCAGCAAACCGCCGCCGTCGGTATAGACGAGCAGGTGTGTTGTTGTTGCAGGCGCGGCGGGAAGGTTGCTAATGCGTGCGGAGCCGGTCGCCTGGTTCCAATAGATGGGCACAGTATCGGCAAAGGGCCCGGAAACCGCGTCCGCAAAAGTTAGTCCCTCGGCCCAGTAGAAATTCACACCGGAAACAGGAGTCATATGAGTGGCCGCCGTCGTAGGCGGTCCGGTCACTGCGAACGCAACATCAACATCGTTCATGTTGCCGTTCCAGGTTGCACTCGTAGGATACGTGTCGAAGGGCGCGGGAGCGGGAGTTATCGTGCCAGTCCAACTCCCGGAAGTCGAGAAATCCACATCTGAGAGAGACCAATTAACTGTCACCGAGAAATCCGAGGGGTCGAACGTACCCGTTGCCGGATAGGGGCCGTAAGGGAAGTCGAAATCAGGAGGAAGGCCACTGGTTGAGTCCACATAACCGCTTCCGCTCATCGCGCCGTTGTTATCAACCAGGGTGCCGTGCCCAGTGCCCGTGTACGGCCCCGACCCGCCAAGACCGGCGTCATAGAAACCGCTAGCACTCCCCGACCCGGTCCAAGTGCCGTCGGTCGGACTGGTATAGCTCGCCGTGCCAACGATATCACACGTGCCCCAGTAATCGATTGGAATGGTGCCGTAGATCGGATCCACGACCGTAGCCTGCCCGGTGTAAGAACCCGCACCCGTAACGTCGAACGTCTTGAACGTCTCGCTCAGAGTGGTGACCGACAACAGGGTGCGGTCCTCCAACGGTTCAAGCCGCAAAGGACGGTTGCAAATGGAGATGGGTCGATTGGCCTTGTTGAGAATACGCCGGCGCATGACAGAGCCCTCCTATAGGAGTTTACATTTCCGCGACCGAAATGCTCTTCCCCGTCCGCAGCCTGGCTACTGTTCCACCAAAGCCAAGCCGGCAGCCGCCGTCAGGAACAACGCACAAATAACTTCAGTAGCTGCGGTCGCCAGACCGTGGGCAACGCGGACATCCACGGTCTGGCGACCGTAGCTACCATCGGCGGCTGGTAGTGTGGCACGACACTCCGTGTCGTCAGTCACGGCACGGAGTGCCGTGCCACACTGGGCGGTAAGGCAGCGTCGATAGAATTGTCGACAGTCTACCCCCCCCGTCAAGAAGAGGTCAAGTAGTCCGGGTCGAAAATTTCCGGTTTTTCCTATTGCTACCTCTGAAGGAGGGGCGCAGTGCCAAAATCAATCCCCAGGCCGGGGGCCCCTCGCTGCCCGAAGATACTTTTGCACGTCATCGGCTACCCATTGCCGAAGCAGCCCGCCAACTAGCCCGGATTATTCACGTAGGGTGGGACAAGCGTGCGCGAGCCCTTGGTGGGCCGGTGGAAACGGCGATCTTCCCTAAATCAACGTGCCAACGTCGCGGAACGATCGACCACACGCGCCGGCCCACCAACGAGCCGTTTCCTTGTCCCACCCTACGCGTTCATGAATAATCCGGGCTAGCGAAGATTCAGGATGTAGGCCCGCCAACGCCGCTGGAAATCGGCAAGAGGCATCCCAACGAGCTTCTCGAACCGTACTACGGGTGTGGTGTCCTTGGCGGGTTTCGAAGCGTATTGGTCCAGAGAAGCGCTTCCCAGCCGTCGCATCGGGAACGTTAAGTAGTAGGCCAGCCCCCATGAATAGACGTAATGGCGGCCGGAAGTCGCCACGTCGCTGTGGTGGCGCGAGATAAAGACACCCTGGTCGGCGCAGAGCAACTCTTCGAGCGGCAAGGGTTGACCGCCTTTGAGATCGGCCTTCAAACGCTGCAAGGCCGGGCGATTGGGGGCGTCGACCCGCAGCGTGGCACCCTCCAAGAATCCGGCCTCGAACATCACCGCAAGCCCTTCGTTGAGCCAACGGGGCACGTCGAATTTTTCGCCGGGATAAACGTAGTTCTCCAAGTACGCGTGGAACGCCTCGTGGTAGAGGCGGGGAAACATCCGCCTGGTGACCTGCTCGAACTTGCGCTCGTTGGTGCGTTCGGCGGAATCCATCTCGGCTTCCAGCTTCTTGATCTCGCGTTCGGCCTTGTTTCGCTTCAGTTGTTGTCTCTTCGCGATTTCCGCCGGAGCCAGACCGGCTTCTCGCGCTTCTCGCGCTTCTTCCGCGAGTTCGGCGATCAGTTGCTTTCTCTTTGTTTCCAAATGCTTGCGCAGGCGGTCGTGATGCGTTTTGATCTTGGCCAGTTCCGCGGCAAACGGGGTCAGTTCGCTCCCCGCAACGATCAGATTGTCGTCGCCGATGAAGCAGGCGGGGTTCTTGATCGCGAGCCCCATCGGCTCGAGATAGGCCTGGTATTCGGCCATGGAACCGAGCACAACGATCCGCAGCCGGCTCTGCGGTTTGGTCCGCGGCGGCAGAATCTGGCGATAGGCCGTGAATATCTGTTCTATCCGGACAACCAGCCAACGCGTCGTTTCTTCGTTAACGGAGCTTTCCAGGGTGAACCAGGCGCCGTGATATTGGCGGTAACGCGTGCCGCCCTTCTGAACGACGCGCAACTCGATGGCTTCCTTGCGGCCGGCTTCGATTCGGGCACGGTTGCGGAACTCGCCGTAATCCCGGCGCAGGGCACTGCGCCGGGCCGGATCGAGTCGCACGACCGAGTGAACCTTGGCGCGATCGAGCGACCGGATCACCATGTGCATGGGTCTTCCGTCGCGGCACTTCAGTTGTGCCAGATGGATCCAGACATTGTCCTCCGACTCGATCAGCCCGGCGTATTTCCGGCCGTCGACCATTTCAACTTGATCGGCGGGCTTGAGTTTCGCGGGTGGCGGCCCCGCCGCCTCGACGGCCAAAAATGTCCATCCTGCCAGAAAAAAAGCCGATATGGCGGAAAAGCGGTTCATAGGGGTACCCAGTGCCAGCAACCCCGTCCCGAGTCTTGCCCCCAACGGTTCACTGACCTCATTGTACCATTAGTTGAAAGGTAAAAAAGGGGGCTTCGATCCGACCGATACATCGCAGATTACCGAATTTCCGCACCCGGACACAATCCGAGGGCGTTTTTGCTTGACCACCGGCCTATTCCAAGCGAAAATAGCGGGTTTGCAGGATTCGACGCCAAACCGAGTAGAAAGACCATGTCCGGAAATTCTCAGCTACTCAATACAGCGGGCCGTTTTGGACCATTTGGCGGCCGCTACGTACCTGAAACATTGACCCGCGCCCTGGACGAGTTGACCGCCGAGTACAAGAAAGCCGTCGCCGATGAATCGTTCCAGACCGAGTTGGGCGAGTTGTTGAAACACTACGTCGGCCGGCCGTCGCCGCTCTACCATGCCGAGCGGCTGAGCAAGCGTTGCGGGGGAGCGCAAATCTATCTCAAGCGGGAGGACCTCAACCACACCGGGGCGCACAAAATCAACAACACCCTCGGGCAAGGTCTATTGACGCTTCGCATGGGAAAGCGGCGTGTCATCGCCGAAACCGGCGCCGGCCAACACGGCGTGGCAACCGCCACCGCATGCGCCCGGTTCGGACTCGAGTGCGTCGTCTACATGGGAACCGAAGACATTCGCCGGCAACGGCCCAACGTCTTCAGCATGAAGTTGCTCGGCGCGGAAGTCCGCCCGGTCGAAAGCGGGTCGCGGACGCTGCGCGACGCCATCAATGAGGCCATGCGCGACTGGATGGCCTCGGTCGAGACGACGCACTACTGTCTCGGCTCGGTCGTCGGCCCGCATCCGTTTCCGAGAATCGTCCGCGATTTCCAAACGGTCATCGGGCGCGAGACCCGCGAGCAGTGCCTCGATCAGATCGGACGGCTGCCCGAGCTGATCGTTGCGTGCGTCGGCGGCGGCAGCAACGCGGGAGGGATATTCTATCCCTTCATTGACGACGAAGGCGTCGCACTGCTCGGCGTCGAAGCGGGCGGTCGCTCCGACGCAATAGGCGACCACGCCGCACCGCTTTGTTTTGGAACACCGGGCGTCCTGCACGGAAGCTACAGTTACGTGATGCAAGACGAAGACGGCCAGACCTGCGACGTACACAGCATTTCGGCCGGCCTCGATTACCCGGGCACCGGGCCCGAACACAGCTTTTGGAAAGACACCGGCCGGGTCGAATACACCTCGGCCGACGACAACGAAGTCCTCGATGCGTTTGCGGCACTTGCAGCCGCCGAGGGCATCCTGCCGGCCTTGGAAAGCGCCCATGCGGTCGTCAAGGCCGCGCAACGCGCAGCCGAAATGAAACCCGATCAAGCCGTTGTCGTTTGTCTTTCCGGCCGCGGCGACAAGGACGCAGCGGAAATCGCAAGATTGAGAGGGGAAGCGGATAGTGGATAGCACCACCGCCGCTTGCGGCTTCGCATTGTGCGGCGAACAAGTGCCGTATGGCACATAAATAGCGAGCAGAAACACATGTCGGCCATTGATCAATTATTCGAGAAGCTTCGCCAAAACGGCCGCAAGGCGTTCATGCCGTTTGTCACGGCGGGCGACCCCGATCTGGAGTTCACGGCAGACGTGCTCCGGGAGCTTGTCGCGAGAGGAAGCAGCCTCTGTGAGTTGGGGATCCCTTATAGTGATCCGATCGCCGACGGGCCGATCATCCAGGCGTCGTACACCCGGGCGCTTGGGCGAAAAATCACGTTGGCCGATATTCTGCAGAAGGTCGCCGGCCTTGCGGGCGAACTCTCTGCGCCCCTCGTCTCGATGGTCAGCTACGCCATTGTTTACCGGCACGGGGTGGAGCAATATGTTGCTGATGCCAAGACCGCGGGCATTGCCGGGGCGATCGTGCCCGACCTGCCGGTCGAAGAGTCGGGCCCGCTGGCCGAGATATGCCGTCGCGAGGATTTCAGTTTGATCCAGCTCATTACGCCGACCACGCCGCGGGATCGGGCCCTACAAATCGCGGAACGGACAACCGGCTTCATCTACTACGTCTCGATTACCGGCATCACCGGCGAGCGGGACGAATTGCCGCAGGAAATTGTGGAAAACGTCGGTTGGCTTCGCGGGCAGACGTCGCTGCCGATCTGCATCGGGTTCGGCATCAGCCGGCCAAAACACGTCAAGATGCTCTTGCCGGTGGCCGACGGCCTAATCGTCGGCTCGGCCATCGTCCGCCGCGTGGCCGAGGCCGCCGATAAGCCGCGCCAACAAGTGCTGGCCGAGATCGGCGATTACGCGGCGGAGTTGCTCGCGGCCATGGAATAGGCAATCCCAAAGAATTGGCAACGCTTTGACGGGGCAATACGGTTAAGATGTCAACGGCGGGCAGGCCCGCCCGCTAAACGGCCTCCCTCCACAAATAATCCGGGCTAAACTCGCCGTTTTTTCGCCGCCGGGGGCCGGAGATTCTCGTCGAACCAATTTACCCCAATAGAGGGGTTGAAGTGGTCTATTTTATGCAGGATAATCAAACGCGGTGAGGGATTCCCTCACTCTCGCCCTTCGTAGGTCCCTGCCCCGCCTACGAAGGGCATCTTTCTTGCGCCAAAGCAGAAGTCGTTGACCGCCTGAGAACGTCTCCCTAGAATACGCCCATCGATTGCCCTCGACGCCCTGGGCGAGAAGGATTCCGCGTAGCAGCAAGAGGCGATGGGGAGTCGGACCTTTGATCGACCCGATACGAGTTTTCGCCTTGGCCGCAATGCTGGGCGCCTTGGGCATGTGGATGATGCTTCCCCGGGGCTCCAACGGTGGCCGATGGACCGGCGGGTTGCTGATCGCCGGCGCATTGGGGCTCGGCGCCTCGCAGGCACCTTGGTTGGGTAGTTGGGTTGCCGACGGTTTCTGGTTCTTTCTGGCCGGCGTGACAATCCTTGCGGCAATAGCCACGGTAGCGCCTCGCAGCCCGGCGCGCTGCGCAGTTGGATTCGGCCTGGCGCTGATCGGCGCCGGCGGACTCTTCATCTTCGGTGGGGTGCAGATTCCGGCGGCGATTGCGGTTGCCGTCTTCGGGGGGGCGATCCTGCCGGCATGCCTCATCGTCCTGCGGCGGGTGCAGCTTTCGGGAGACACGATTTACGATCAAACCAGTTGGGAGCCCCTCATCTCGGCCGCTACCGGCGTGGTGATCATCATGATCCTTGCGATAACCGTTTGCGGGGTCACGGCCCGGCTTCTCGGCGCCGGGGGCTCCACGATCGTTGGGCAGCGAGCGGAGTTCGTCCTGCTGAACAACTACCTGACGGTCGGCGCCGTGCTCTTCGGCGCCGGGCTGATCGGCTTGTTGAGCCGGCGGAACATGGTTGTGATGCTCCTGTCGGCCGAGTTGATGTTGTTCGGCGTCTTGCTGAGCCTGGTTGCGTTTTGGCAGTTGCACGGCGATTTCGGCGGGCGGGTATTCGTGCTTCTTGCGGTTGCCTTGGCTGTATGTGAAGCGACAATCGGACTCGCCCTGATATGGATGCTCCATGGGCGAAACGACCAACTCGACGTGGCCGCCCGGCAATCGCTGCAACCGCCCCGGAGCGGGCCGATCCAGTTCTACGCCCTGGCCATGGTGATCGGGCTGTTGGTGTTGATGATAGTCTCGACCCTGTAAGGAACCCCCGAAGAGTAAGGCCCCGTGACTTCGGAAACCCTTGAACACCTGACGCCCGAGTTTGTGCTGATCGCCGTGGCGATGCTGATCTACACGGCCGGGCTGTTCTGCGATCTGCGCCGGCGCTGGAAGTGGATCGGCGCAGGCGGATTGGGGGCCGCGGCGGTCGCGCTAGTTTGGTCGCAGCAGACCGCGCCGCCGGAGGGAGGAGCAATTGCGGCCGACGCGCTCGCTTGCTACATCCGGTGGCTGGCCCTGGGTATGGGGGGCCTCCTGGTGATGTCGATCTGCCGCCCGGCCGCAAAGGGCATGTCTTGGCACGTCGGCTCGCTGCTGCTGGCGGTTGCCGCCTTGATGCTAACGGCCGGGGCCGGCAACCTCATTCTGCTGTTCGCCTCGTTGGAGCTGATTTCAATTCCAATTTACGTGTTGCTCTGGCTCGGCCGTGAAGGTTCCGATTCAGAGGAAGTTGCGGCGAAGTACTTCTTCCCGGGCATCCTGGCGTCGGCCATGCTGCTGTACGGGTTCGCTTTTCTCTACGGGATGACCGGATCGACGAACCTGGGCGCCGCGGCCGGGGCACTCGCCGATCCTGTGGGCGTTTCGGGCAACTTTGGGGCGTTTGCCGGGTTGGCACGGGTGCTGGTTTTCGCCGGGTTGGGTTTCAAGATCGCGGCCGTGCCGTTTCATTTCTACGCCCCGGACGTCTTCCAGGGAACGACGCACGGCAACGCCGCACTGCTCTCGACCGTTCCCAAGGCGGCCGGGTTCGTCGTGATCGTGAGGCTGCTGGGGCCGGCCATGGTGAATGCAGAGCCCGGCGCGTGGCGAATTATCCTGCTGACGGCCGTGCTGACCATGACGCTCGGCAACGTCCTTGCGCTGTGGCAGAACAACCTGCGGCGATTGCTGGCTTACGCCTCGATCGCGCAGACCGGCTACGTGCTGATGGGGCTGGCGGCCGCGCCCTGCGGCGGAATCGGCGCGATGTGGTTCTACCTGGACGTCTACGCGATCGCCACCATCGGCACGTTCGCGGCCCTGGAGTACCTGGGACGGGTGGAGCGATCGCTCGATAACATCGACGAGTTGGCTGGGCTGGCTCGCACGCGGCCGGCAATCGCCGCCGTGATTGCCGTGCTGATGTTCTCGCTGACGGGTATTCCGCCGCTGGCCGGATTCTGGGCGAAACTGTTTGTTTTCCGCAGCACGATGGACGTCGGCACGCCCGGATTGCGGCCGTGGTTCGTTGCCTTGGCGGTCATTGCGGCAATAAACGCGGTCGTGGCTGCGGTCTATTATCTGCGGCTTGTCCGGGTGATGTATTTCCGCGTGCCGCTGGGAACACCGAAGGCAGAAGGCGGCCGCGGACCCCGGCTGGCGGCCGTCGTATCGGCCGCACTGGTAATCCTGATCGGGATTCTGCCGGGGCCGCTGATGAACGAGTCGAACAAAGCCATCCCGGGCGGGGCTATTGAGCATTCTGAAGCGGCAGGGTATTCTTTGGGAGATCTGCAAAGCCGCGACCAGTGAGGTTGGGATTGTTGGGGTCCAATATCGACGGCCCTGTAGGGAACGCCCTCCGTGGCGTTCCGAGACGTGGGGAACGTGCTCTATGCCGCTTCCCGGAACGCCACAGAGGGCGTTCCCTACAAAAAGTCCCAGCGGTCGCGACTTTTGTAGTAAACCCTCCGCGACCGGTGGTCGCGGCTTTACAATAAGAAAATCACCATGCCCCGAAAGCGGATCACCGCCGTCGAGCTTGCCCGGCTGTTGAACTCGGCCGACCGGCCGATTTACGTCCTGGACGACGAGTTGACGATAGTATTCGTGAATCGGGCGTGTTGCGACTGGATCGGCCCGGCGGCCGATGAATTAGTGGGACTCCGGGCCGCTTATCACAGCGATCCGGAAATCAGCGGGCCGGAGGCCGTCGCGGCAAGGCTCTGCCCGCCGCCGGAGTCGATGACCGCAGCTCGATCGACGGCCAACGTCTCTTGTGTCGGCCGGCGCGGGCAATTGCATTATCGCCGGGCAAGGTTTGTGCCTATCGGCCCGGCGCCGGATGAGACAATCGGACTGATTGCCGTTTTGGATGTCGAGGACTTGCCGGAGCCGGTTGAGGAGACGACGACGACGCTCGAGTCCGACTCGGTGCAGTTGCACGAGCGGATTGCACGATTTCGCCGCGAAACGGCGGGACGCTATCGGGCGGACCGGCTGCTGGGTGATTCGCCTGCGATCCGCAAGGCGCGGCGCCAGATCGAGGTGGCAGCCGGGAGCCGGGAGAGCGTTCTGCTGGTTGGCCCGACCGGCAGCGGTCGACGCCACACGGCCGCCGCCATCCATTACAGCCGCGATCCGTCGAAGGTCGGATCGCTGATCCCCTTGGCATGTGCGGTTCTGGGCGCGGACCTGATTCATTCGACGGTCAGGGCCCTGCGGACCGGCGACGTGCTCGGCAAGGAAGCAGAGCGCAGCACGCTGCTGCTGAACGAGGTGGACCGGCTACAGCCGGACGCGCAGGCCAACCTTGCGGGGGAGCTGGTCGGCCGTTCGTTCCCGCTGCGGTTGATTGCCACGGCGGAGCGGTCGCCGGCCGAGTTGGCGAGCCGGGGCGAGTTTCTGGAGGACCTGGCGGCCGTCCTGAGCACAATTACCATCGAGTTGCCCCCACTGGCCGAGCGAATCGAGGACTTGCCCCTGTTGTCGCAACAATTCCTGGAAGAGTGCAACGCCCGCGGGCCAAACCAGATCGCCGGCTTCACCCAGGAGGCGCTCGACGCGATGCACGCCTATCGATGGCAGGGCAACCTCGACGAACTCACCGAGACGGTTGCGGAAGCCCACCGGCAAACCCGCGGGCCGAAGATCGACGTCGACGACCTGCCCGAACGCATCCATCTGGCCGCTGACGCGGCGGCCCACCCGCCTCGCGAGCAGGAAACCATCGTTCTCGATCAGTTCCTCGAAAAGGTCGAGCGTGAGCTGATCCGCCGCGCCTTGGCCCAAGCCAAGGGCAACAAGTCCCAGGCCGCACGTTTGTTGGGGATCAGCAGGGCGAGGGTGATTCGAAGAGTCCGGCAACTCGGATTGGAGGAATAGCGTGGGCGTGCCGGCACGATTGATCGTGTGCGAGCGGACGGGCCGTTGGGCCGTTGCGTTGCGCGGGGAATCGGCCTTCGCGGGCGTGCGCGTCTGGGAAACCCGCAGCCTTGCCGAGTGTTGGAAATTGTTGGCGGAGTCGCCTTGCAGCTTTCTGGTGGCGGAATTGACGTCCGCAAACGCCGACGACCTGCTGCGGCGATTGGCCCGGCTGGAGCGGGAGTTTCCCGGGGTTCGCGCGGCTGTGGTTGCCCGGCGCAGCCTGGCCGATCACCAATGGCTGGTCCGCGAGGCGGGCGCGATCCATTTTACGTGTTCACCCCGGCAGCTTACCCCGCTGGCCGAAGCGGCCTGCCGCCACCTATGTCAAGTCGAGGTGTCGGAGCCGGCGCTGAGCGAGCGGATGTGGGCGAGCCTGCCGTGGGAAGGACGCTAGTGCCGTATGACAATTGAAGCTGTGGGTGCCATGCCCACGCTTGCCGTGGGCATGTTTGTGGACGTTGCAGAACATGCCCACGGCAAGCGTGGGCATGGCACCCCGGGCTGCAAACCTGTTCTGCAATAAACCAACGGAGATCCATCATGGCCGACGAACCAGTTACCGAAGCGGCAGTCCAAGACCTGCTCGCCGAATTCAAGGACCCGGAGACCGGCCGAGGCGTCACGCAGCTTCAGCAGATCCACGGGCTTCAACTCGAAGGGGGGAAACTCGCCGTCACGTTGGGGCTGACGAGCTGGTCGGCGCCGCTGTGGGGCGAAACCGGCAACGAACTGGCCGAATTGCTCCGCTCGAAGTTCCCCAAGCTGGAAGTCGACGTCAAGACGGAACCGCACGACCGGCCAGCAGAGGGGGGCGGAGAACTGGGCCTGACCGCCAAGAGCGTCATCGTGATCGGTTCGGGCAAGGGAGGCGTGGGAAAGAGTTCGGTGGCCGTGATTTTGGCATACGGCCTGTCCAACGCGGGGTGCAAAGTCGGGTTGATGGACGCCGATATCTACGGGCCCAGCATTCCCCATCTCATTGGATCCGTCGGTCAGCCCGTGATGCACGGCGAGCGGATTCAACCGGTTGACGTCGACGGCCTGAAGGTCATGTCAATAGGATTTCTGGTCCCGTCGGGCGAGGCGGTGATCTGGCGCGGCCCGATGTTGCACGGGGCAATGAGGCAATTCCTCGGTGACACCGACTGGGGCGACCTCGATTACCTGATCATCGACATGCCGCCCGGCACTGGCGATATCCCCTTGTCGCTCTCCCAGTTGGTGCCGCTGACCGGGGCGGTTGTCGTCTGTACGCCGCAGGACGTCGCCTTGCTGGATGCCGTCAAGGCCATCGGCATGTTGCGTAAGGTCGGCATCGAGGTCGTGGGGATGGTCGAGAATATGAGCTTTTTCCTCTGTCCAGACTGCGACAGCCGCCACGACATCTTCGGCTCCGGCGGGGCGAAGCAGAAAGCGGCCGAGCTGGGCGTGCCGTTCCTCGGTGAAATTCCTCTGAATACCGAGTTGCGGGTCCTCGGTGATGAAGGCAAGCTGCGAGACGGCTTTCAGCATCAGGCCGCCGGGCCGTACCTGGAAGCGATTTGCCGCAACCTCGTAAGGGAGTTGGCGGACGAGCGGGGCCAGCAGCCGGTCATGCCTAAGCTCACGGTATTGGGGCAATAGGCGTGCAGGGCAGTCTAAAGCATTGCCAATAAACAACTTAGGGCCGCTGGAACGGTTGATCCCGGCGGCCCTTTCTCGTCGTGGTTCGGGTCTTGCGGCGGAAGGCAAACCGCTGCTACCTCTTGCACCCGCAGCCCTTCTTCTTGGTCTTCTTCTTGGCCTTCTTCTTCGGGGCCTTTTTCTTGGCTGCCTTCTTGGCCTTCTTCTTGGGGGCCTTTTTCTTGGCAGCCTTCTTCTTTGCCTTTTTTTTGGCCACAACGACACCTCCGTCCTAGGGTTCGCGGCGAACTTTGCGGCGGCAACTTCCAACAGCGAAAGACCACCGGCACGCGTCGCCTGTTGCGCAAATTTCAGACGCAGTGTCCCAGTTATACTCGTTCTTCGATTTCTTTCAACACCAGATTGGCCGGTTCTGCGCAATTTTCAAGAAGATTTTCCCGGTTGCGTTCAAGTCGGCAAGCCGTGTACTCACCAAGATCGCCGATCGCTGTAAGCCTGCAACGCCTGGAAGCTCGTGAAGGCCAGATAGCCGAACATCAAGGCGACAAACACGCTTTGCATGCGGACCAACCCGACGACGGCCAATGCCGCAGCGGTAAAGATCGACAGGATCAGCGACTGGCGGATTCCGTTGCGGGGACTGATTGTCAGCAGGACCTCGTGGGATATCCTGCCGCCGTCGAGCGGATAGACGGGCAACAGGTTGACGGCGCCCCAGATGAAGCTGATGAACAAGACATCCCACAGGAAGTCGGTGAACGCCGCCGAACCGATCTCTTCCATACCGAACACAATTCCCAACGGCCCCCCGAGGGCAAATACGATCTTGTAGCCGGCCAGTTTGATCGCACCAACCACGACCGCGGCCAGCAGAAACCCGGCCCCCGGACCGGCGAAAGAAATCAGAATCTGCGCCAAGGGGCTATTCCCCTTCGATCCATACGATGCCGACGGATCGTACGAGGCCAATCCTCCGAAACCGTGCAGCGTGATCCACGGTCGGAACCCGTAGGCCCGCATGACAAATGCGTGCCCCAGCTCGTGACACAAAATCGAGAGGAAGACGGCGCTCACCCAGGGCAAGAGAACGAGCAACGCCTCGCGGAGACCGGGGGCCTTGAACAACTGGCGACTGCACAGCAGCACCGCGACCAGCCAGAAAAACGGGTGTACCCGGACGGGAAAGCCGAACAGCGAGAAGTTCAGGTCGCCTTGCGAGCGGGGAGGTTCGCTAAACAGCACCGATCGGTCTCCTGCGGGTTAGTTACCCGTACCGGGTGTGCGGTGGTCAAGCACCGCTATTTCACGCTATTCTAGCGAGAATACAAAGCCGCGACCAGTGGCCGCGGAGTCGGCCCTGCGATGCTGTTGTGGAGCCGATTTCACCCGTGAACACACCCGATGTCAGTATCCCCGCGACCACTGGTCGCGGCTTTGTAGTGCGCAAGGCGCGAGCCGGCGTGTACGAAATGCGGCCGGGGAACGGGCTCGGTGCGGGCCGCCAGCGTGTCGAGGATATACTCGGCCGCCCGGCGCGAGGCCCCGCCATGCGCCACCCGGGCCTTCAAGGCGGCCAACTCGGCAATCCGCGACTCCCGCTTTGCCGTGTCGGTCAACCATTCGATCACGTGCGCAGCAATCTGCGACGATTTGTCCCCGCACGTCAGATACTCGGGAAACAGCACGCCCTCGGCATCCGGTTGCGAGGGGTCGAAGGGCGTGATGTCCTCGGGGTAAAGCTCGTCGGCCGTCAACAAGTTGACCAGGGTGATATATTTCACTTTTCGGAGGAACCGTTGCACGAAAAAGCCCAACCGGCTGACCCAGTACAGAATGACCGTCGGCTTGGTGTAGTAGAGCAATTCCAGCGACACGGAGCCGGAGACCGACATGCAGCAATCGGCCAGGCGGATCAGCTCGGGCGTCTTGCCGACGTGGACGTCGACCGCCAACCCCGATTCGTCCGCCAGCCGCTGCGCGATCTCGGCCTGACGGGGTTTGAACGCGGCCATGGCGAAGCGGGCGTTCGGAACCTTCTCGCGGACGAGCGCCGCCGCCTTGAGAAACCATTTCGTGTTGTGCTCGACCTCCTGTGTCCGCGAGCCGGGCAGAATCACCACCAGCGGCCCCGGCTGGTTCTCGTAGTGCCGGATGAACCGCTCGTCGAACGCCTGGCGCCGGACCTCGTCGAAGAACGGATGACCGACGAACGTCGCGTTGCAGCCGTGGGCGCGGAACCATTCTTCTTCAAACGGCAGGCTACAGAGCACGTGATCGACAAACCGCCGCATCTTCTTCACCCGCCACCGGGCCCAGCTCCAAATCTGCGGCGGCGTGTAGTAGAAGACGGGGATCCCGTGCGCCTTGGCCCGGCGGGCGATCCACCAGTTGAAGCCGGGGTAGTCGATCAGCACCACCGCGTCCGGTTTGTGATGGCGGAAATAACGATCGGCACGGCTGGCAAGGTCCCAGAACTTGTGGATGTTCAACAGCACGCGGGCAATCCACATCACGGCCAGGGCGGTCAGATCGGCGTGGAGCCGGCATCCGGCGGCGGCCATTTCCGGCCCGCCGTAGCCGACGATATCGAGGTCCCCGCACCGGCGCTTCAACTGCCGGATCAGGTTCGCGCCGTGGACGTCGCCGCTCGGCTCGCCGACGGAGAAGAAAATTTTCAGCGGTCTGCGCGATGGCATGGCGGGAGTTTCTGGTCTAGAATCGGATGTTTACGGGTGCTTGCCGACAAAGCGGGGCGGAGTATCGCAGAATAGCCCGTTTCACGAAAGTGCAGTTTCCGCGGCGTTAACCTCCTGCCACATAATGACTTCCGACTATTCAACGCTGTCCGTCAAAGCGATCATCGAGCGGTTCCTGCTCCTTTGGCTGATCCTGTTGGGAATCGTCGCCTACTGCTGGACGACGTGGCTGCCGGGCCTGTGGGACCCGTTCGTCGGCACCGAACCATACAACAAGTACGTCTTTTCGGTGACCATGCTGGCGATCGGCTCGTTGTTGCCGCGTGACGAGGTTCGCGAGGTGCTGCGGCGTTGGCCGTTGGTGCTGGGCGGAACGGCCGTTCAATTCACGGCGATGCCGCTTCTGGCGTACGGGTGCGGAGTGCTGTTCGGCCTGGACGAAGCGTGCATGATCGGCATTATCATCGTCGGTTGCGTGCCGGGCGCCATGGCGTCGAACGTGCTGACACTGGCGGCCAAGGGCAACGTGAGCTACTCGGTGAGCTTGACCACCTCGGCAACGCTCCTCTCGCCCGTCGTGGTTCCTTTGGTGCTCTACGCCGCCTTGAGCGGCTGGGTGCCGATCGATCCGGTCGAGTTAGGTTGGAAGGTCTTTTGGATCAGCGTGCAGCTCCTCTGGATGGTCGTTCTGCCGGTGATCATCGGATACATTATGTCCCGTTGTTTCGCCTTTTGGGAAGAAGCGGCAAAACGGTTCGCCGCAATCATCGCGAACTTGACCATCCTCTGGATCATCGCCGTGGTGATCGGCGCGAAACGCGACATGCTGGATATGCTTACCTGGCAGGTTTTTCTGGCGTTGCTGATGGTAAATCTGCTCGGCTACCTGGCCGGGGCGTTGGGCGGGACCTTGTTGCGGTTGCGGTCCTCGATGCGCCGGGCGCTGACTCTGGAAGTCGGGATGCAGAACGCCGGGCTGGGGGTCGTCCTGGCGGGGGATTTCTTCAAAGAGTTCGATCTGGCGGTCATGCCCCCTGTCATCTACACCTTCGGGTGCATGTTCACCGGCACTCTTCTCGCCCGGCTCTGGGCGGAGTTTGGCGCTAATGAGGAAGCAAACGACGACAGCACGACTGTTAAAACGGCCTCCCCCACGAATAATCAGGCCTAGTCTTGCTGGCGGCCGAGGAACCGGCATTCGGCGACCGGAATCCGCATGTCCATGGCGGTCCCGCATTCGCGGTGGTCGAGATACTCGCTGGCCCCGCCGGCAACGCGTCCCAGGGCAAAGGCCAGAAACGGCAGGTCGATCGCCCGCTCCACGCTGATCTTGTTATCGACCAGAAGCGGCCAGGCGATGCCCATCAGGACGCAGGTGATCGCGGCGTCGACGTTCACGGCGTGGACCTTGTTCGTCGCCTGCTGGGCCAACATCTCGTTGGCAAGCCGGTGATAGAAATCGAAGAACACGTTGTAGATCCCTTGCTCCTGCATGTAGGCGTGAAGGACGCGTTCGCGGGGATCGTAGTTGACCCGTTCGGTATTGAAGACGGGATGGCCGAGGCAGGGGATCTTGTCGTATTCGATCCCGGCGTCCTTGGCGGCCGTCTTGCGCCTCTTGAACTTCGAGACGTATCCCCGGACAAGCTTGTCGAGATCGGGAATCCTGTCCTTGTCGTAGGGATCGAAGAGTTTGGTCGCTCCGAAGACGTCGACGAGCAGCTTGGCGGCCTTCTTGCCGTTGCCGCCGTGTACTTCGCCGATACTGCTCAGAGTGGCGATCATGGCCGTGTTGGGGCTGTTGCCGGCGCAGGCGGCGAGCTTGGCTCCCTGGGACGAAATCGTGCCCGGCCCGTTCGTCAACGACGCGATCAGGCACATCTCGACCAACTTCGGTTCAAACGGCCGTTTGGGAGGGCAACCCAGCCAGGAAAGCAACACGGCGTCCACGAACGAGCCGGTTCTCATGATGTTCGTCAGCGAATAGCCGTAAACACGCGGCGTGACGCCGTCGTTCGACGAGGCGTGCGATGCGTTGCGCATCGACTGGCGCGACGGTGTCCGCCCCAAGCTCGATTTGATGTACTTCTTGATCAGCGAGCGATACGGCTCGATGACTTTGCCGACGTGTGGCACGAGCTTGCGGGGCAGCTCGCGCGCCAGCGGCCCCAGATCGACGAGCCAGGGTTTGAGCACCAGCGGGCTCATCGGGGCGAAATCGCGTTGGATGTCCATGGCCGACATCAGGGCGGTCGCCGCCGGGACAAGGTCGTGCAACGTGTTGACCCGAACGCCTCGACGGGCCTCCGCCAGCTTTTGCGCCGACTCCTTCTGCTCCTCGACCTCGAAGACCGGGAGACCGAAGTACTCGTCAAACAGAGCCATCTTGGCGGTGGCCGAGGTCTCCCGGCCCTCGACGACCGAGCCGGCGTGTCCCAGCGAAATGTCCATGCCGTCGGCGAAGGAACCGGCAACGTAGACCAGCATCGGCTTGTTGAAATCGTTCTCTTTCATCCAGCGGACGGCTTCCTGCTCGTAGGTTCCACCCGGTTCTATGTAGAGCACGATGACCCGGGTTTTGTCGTCCTTGTCGGCCAGTTCGAGCAGTTCCTTCAGCGGCGTGAGGATCAGCACGTCCTTGCCGGACGAGATGCCGCAGGAAACTCCCATTCCGGCGGACTGGAGATACGACGCAATGGTGTTCACCATGTTGCCGGAGTTTGAAATGATGCAAGCGCAGCCGGCCAGAAAAGTCTCGTCGGGGGAGTCGCCGCCGACTGCCCCGATCCGCACCCGGTCGTGGACATTGATGACCCCGAGCGTGTTGCAGCCGAGGATATCGATGTTCTCCAGGTCGCAAAGGCGCCGCAGTTTGGCCGTTACCTCGACCGATACGTTTTCGGTAATGACAAAGATCGTCTCAATGTGCTTTTTGCCGTGGTCGATGACCTCTTTGACGTCGCCGTAGACGGCTTCCGGCGGCGAGTAGACGATGATCTTGTTGGGCTTTTGCTCCTCGGGCAGAGCGTTCATCAGGTCGTCGAACTGGCCGAAGACCCGGATATCGCCGGCGCCGGGGACGGGAATCGTCCGGCCGTCTTTTCCCAGGGCCCAGCCGGCGACGATGTTGTTGCAGTAGGATTGCGAGATGACGGAAACCTTGGTCGATTCGCGGCCGGTCACGTTCGAGACGGCAACCCGGTCACCCTTCTTGAGGAGGTCTTGCAACGTTTGTGCTCTCATGCTTCGGATCCCCCTTTCGATTCGACGACGAAGTCGGCCAGGCTGGCGGCGTAGGAAGCGACCATCGTGATGGGCGTGTCGGGTCCGAAAAAGACGTACGGTATCCCGAGGTTATCGAGGGTTTTCTTCAGCGTGCCGAATCCCTGAACGAGCCCCGGTCCCCCGCGGCCGACGATCACCGGCGTCGACAGGGGGCCGTTCTCGTCGACCCATTCTTGTAGCGAGTCCGCAATCGCGGCGAAGGTTACGTCGATCTGCGTGTTGTTCGCCTTGCCGCCGAGGATCAACACCAGTGCGGCCGTCCCCAGATAGTGCTTGAAACAGATGGCGGCCGTCTTTTTCATCCGTTCATAAGGGGGATTTCCACCGAAGTCGGAGAGAAAGATCGGGTCGCCGCCGAGCTGGGCCAGCGTCTCGACCGCAATCGTGCTGGCACCGCCGCCGAACAACAGCGGCAGGATCTTTTTGCCGCCGAGGTCGCACACATGGGCCTGGCCCTGGTAGCTCGAAGCGGCCCAGACCTTCATCTCCTCCTCGAAAGGCGTTTCGTTCGTGGGATACTCCGGCCACTGGATGCCCGAATCGCGGGTCTTTCGGCTGTTCTCGTCGAAGGTTGCCTTGAAATCACAGGCGTAGATCTCACCGCGCTTGGTCACCCGCCACGGGTTGATCTCGCAACTGAGCATGCCCGTCGAGATGAACATGTCCCACTGGTTGACGAGGCAACGCGCCAGGCGGGCGTTGATTTGGCCCCCGAGCCCGAGTTGGGTGAGGGCTTCCGAGGCCTGATAGGCGTTCAGCCCGCGGAAGACCTGAACCGGCACGGTAACCTTGTCCGATTCCGCGACCGATTCGATATCGACGCCACCCAGCAACGAAACGGTCAGCGAGGGCCCCAGCAGCCGGGAATTGTACGTGAATGCCGAGAAGACCTCGATGTCGGCGGGCACCGCCTGGACCATGTACGCGGTGCGGGGTTGCTGGCCGGAGACCTCGGTGGCAGCCACCTGCTTGAGCATCCGAACCGCCACGTGGTAGTCGCTGACGGTGCGAACGACGCCGGCCTTGCCGCGTTTTCCCGTCAGGACGTCCGGTTTGACGATGCCCGTCTCCCACTTTTCCAGCTTCTCTTTGACCACCGATTGGGCCACCGGCTCGACGACGAACTCGGGAACGGGGATCTCGAACCGCTTCGCAAGCTGTTTCAGGAAGCTCAACTCGCCGATCTTCAGACTCATGGCACCGTTTTTCTGCTGCTCCGCCTATTCTTAATACGCAAAAACCGTGCAGAATACTCTACACAAAATCTCAAGAAAGATGGTCAACCCGGCAACGCAACGGGGGTTATGGGCCCGGTATGCCGGACATTGCGGGCATCGCGATAGCATACCCTTTTGCGCATTGGCCGTCGAGGCCCAAATCGAAGAATTGGAGAAATGCGAGCCGAGCGCGGGGCAAACGTCAGGCAAACGCTTGCTTCAGTGCCCCGGCCACTTCGTCCAAGGCGATCTTGGCCTGATCGAAAAGGGCGAGTATTCGAGCGAAGGCGTGGATCATGCCGTCGTAGCGGGTCAGCGTCGCCGGCACGCCCGACGCCCGGAGCCTGGCGGCATAGGACTCGCCCTCGTCCCGCAGCGGATCGTACTCGGCCGTGATCACCAGCGCCGGCGCCACGCCGGCCAGGCTCTCGGCCCTAAGCGGCGATGCGTACGGCTCCTGTCCGTCCTCCGGCTGCGCCAGATAGCAGCCCAGAAACCAGTCCATCTCTTCCCGCGACAGGAGATAGCCCTCGGCATACTCGCGGTGCGAGGGAGTGTCGAAGCGGCAGTCAGTCATTGGGTAGATCAGCACCTGAAGGACGGGCTGCGAGGCCTGCCGATCGCGGGCCATCAGGCACACCACGGCGGCGAGGTTCCCGCCGGCGCTGTCCCCGCCCACCGCAATCCGCCCCGGATCGCCGCCGAACTCTGCGGCATGATCGGCCACCCAACGGGTGGCCGCGAACGCGTCTTCCGGGGCAGCCGGGTACTTGTGTTCCGGGGCAAGCCGGTATTCGACCGAGACCACAATGCACCCGGCCGCCTTGGCGATCGCCGTGCAATAGGCGTCGTGAGAGGGGACGTCGCCCAGCACGAAGCCGCCCCCGTGAAAATAGACGAAAACCGGCAGCGGCTGGGGGCCGTACGGCGTGTAGATCCGGATGGGAACGTCGCCCGCCGGCCCGGGGACACGGCGATCCTCCGTGGCGGCCATCGGCGCCGGCTCGCCCAGCTCGGCCGGGTCGGTCTTGACGCCCGCCCGGACCTGCTCCAGCGTCAGCTCGCTCGGCGGCGGCGTGTGCAGGGCGTTGATCTCGTCCAGAAAGACCTGTACTTGCGGATCGAGCGGCATGGTTTTCCCGGTTACTTCTTCCCGTCTCCATTAGCAGCTTTTTCGGCTGCCTTCTCGGCACGCTGCTTCCGCCCGATCTCCAGAATCCGCTCGATAGTCTTATCGGTCAGATCGAAACCCTCTTGGAGCGGGAAACCCTCCCAAATCACGTAGCCGTCCGGTTCCTGGATGATGATGTGGGGGATGCCGAAGACGCCCAGCTCGTTTTTCATGCGGGCCTTGGTGTCGACGGCACTGTAGAACTTGATTTCCGGCTTCTCCATCTTGCGGACGTCCTCGGCCGTCTGGTCGGAAATGCCGATGACGATCAGCTCCTTGCCGTACTTCTCGTGAAAGCCGTTCAGCAGGGGGATCGACCGCCGGCACGGCCCGCACCAGGTGGCCCAGAATTCGATCAGCACGTACTTGCCTTTCATGTCGGGCTTGTCGGTGAGCCACTGCTCGACGACGAAATCGGGCCCTTTTTGCCAGCGGCACGATTTCGCCCACAGCCGCTTCTCCTTCTTGATCTCCGGCGGCTTGTAATCGCCGTCGAAAGGCGAGTTCGCCCCAAACCGCGGGATCTCGCGAATCGGCGGTTTCCCGCCCGATCCGGCCGGACACGGAACGAGAGACGGCGACGCCGATTCGATCTGCTCCGGGTGAGATTGCGGGCTTGTTTGGGGCTTCTCGGTCTCTTGTTTCGCCGGTTCGTCTGATTGGCCGGTGTCCCCTTGCCCGGCGCCCATGGCCGCCAGCGATATCCCCAGGATCAGAATTGCAGACAATCTGGACATTGAAACCTCAGTCATGCCGCTTATGGGCGGTTTTCCCGGCTCGATTTCTTGGGGCGTTGAATAATGTCGTCAACCAGGATGTGCCCCCAGCCGTCGGTGCGTTTGTCGACCACTTGGATCTTGGCGGACTTGTTCATGAACTCCGAAACATCCCACTCGCATGGCCCGAGTGTGTTGCTGTTGCGGCCGGTGGCCGTGCGGACAACTCCTCCGTCGACGAGAAGGTTAATGCAGGTCTGGCCCGGATGGTTCCCTCCGCCGATGAGGAAAGAAATGACGGGGCACTCGATCGTAAACGACCGCGAGAGCAGCGTGCCGGTCGCCCCGTCGCCACCGTGGTAAGAGCTGATCAGGTGTTTGCCGTTGAAACCCCTGGCCGGATGCCTTGGCACTTCCCGGCCGGTGCTCGGCCCCCGGCCGAACGCCGTTCCCGTCGCTTGCCAAGGCTGCTTGCTCTCGAAATCTGCAATGACGATCGGAGCCGTCGCACGAGCAGGGGATGGGCGCTTCGAGGCCGAACGATCCGGCTTCGGAGCCACCGGCCGCTCGATCTCGGCAATTTGCTCGAGCCGTTTTGCCGCCTTTGCCCTGTCGAGTCCGCGGAGTCCCCGTTGGGCCTTCTTGTACCAGGCACCGGCGTGCAACAGCAGGGTTTTCTTTTCGTCGCCTTCCCGGGTATCGGCCAGATCCCACCAGGCGTCGCCCAGCGCGGCCTGTTCGGCCGGTTCGGCCGGAGCAGCCAGTTCCCGTTCGGCGAGGGCCGACAACTCGGGATCGCTCCCCTTGGCCAGGTGCGGCAGGCCGCGGGTCCAATCGCGGCGGCCGAAACAGTATAGACGCCCAAGCGCGAAGTGTGCTGCGCGATTGTCCGGGTCGGCTTCGACGGCCAGCGTCGCCGCCTGCAACTCCTGGTGCTCGTCGTGGAGTTTCCGGACCCTTTGACGCAGATCGAATGCCGTTTTGCGAAAGTCCTTGCCCCGCGAACGCTGGCACGTTTGAAAGACGGTCGTTGCGATGTTCGCGGCATAGTCGTATTTCCCGGCGGCGACGGCCTCCTCCGTGTAACGCAGGGCGGCCTCGACCAGCGATCCGATCGCGGCGGAATCGGTCGCTTCCTCGGCGAACGACCGGAGCATCTTACCCTTCACGACCAGCGTATCCATTTGGAAGTCGGCCCCGATGGCGTCGACGGCTTCGAGCATGAAATCGGCGTCGCCGCCCTCGCCGGCCAGATCCATCGCCTTGCGCAGCAGGACAAACTTCTCAGCCGGATTGCCCCGCGACTTCTTGCTCAAACCGAACAGCTCCCTGGCCAGTTCCAGTTTTTCCGGCCGCGTCCTGCTCTTGGAAAGGTCGTATATCTCGTTGAGCTGTCTGATCGCTTCCTGCTGCTCGTCGGGGGAAGGCAAGGGGAATTTCCGTGCCGCCGGCGGCAAGGGCCCTACGTCCGGCGGAGTCGTGTCGATAGGGCGATCCGTGTCCGATGGCGGGGAAGGCCCCGGAACATCCGGCGGCATAACGTCCGCCGCCGGGGGTTCGTCGGGCGGAACCGGCTCCGGCGTAACGTCCACGGGCAGAACCGGCTTCGGCGACTCGTCCACATGGACCGGATCGGCCGGTGTTTGTGGGCCGCCCGGCCGTCGCCTTTTTGGGGGGTTGCCCCTTGTGCGGCCCTTCGGCGGAAATCTCGGCGGGGATACTGTCGGCGGCCGGGACGGCAGGATCTCGTCTTGCTGTCCGGTTTCAGCCGCTTGTTGGTCGTCTTGCGACGGGCGGCGGCCGGACGTGACCGCAAAAAAGGCCCCCATCACCAACAGGAAAATCACGGCGGCTACCACGCCACCGGCCAGTATCGCTTGTTTCCGGTCCCTCTTGCCGGTGTCGGGCGGTTCCTCGGCAGACTCGTGCGGCGTGACGGGCTCGGCCTTTTCCGCATCGATCTGGTGCGAGAACCCGGCCGGCGTGGCCGAGAGGTCACCCTCCCGTCCGGTTGCGGCCGCCGCTGCCTCCATCCTCTCCCGCAAATCCGCGTCGTAGTCGGTCTTCTTCTCCGGGTTCAGCAGACAGACCTTGGCGGCAGCGACTTTGTTGAGCAGTGTTTGCGACTGCTGGCTGTGCTTGCCCGACTGGAACGTGCGGAGGTGGGCCATCCGCTGATCCGAGGCGTTTTCAATCACCTCCGGATTGTCCTCGAACGTCCGCAGCCCCAGCAAGCGGTAATGGTCCGGGGGCTGTTCTTCCGGGGCAATTGACAACCACGTGTAATATGGATCGAAATCGCCGGACATCGTCGAACCTTTGCCCCAAACGGGTGACCCTTCGTGCAAACCGTTGCGACGTGCATTATTGTCGACAACCAGGCGAATTTCAAGGGTTCCGGCGGTCTACGCCCCCCTTGAAAGCGGCCGGTTTCTCCTATAAATTGGTCCCTGAATCATTGCACTTTATCCGCGGTAGTGGTAGACTGATATGTTTGGGGGGTATGTCTCGGAACTACCCACTACCGGCGGCGTAGGTGAACGAATGGCTGTCACCACGGCTGACGAATTTCTCGATTTGCTGGTAAACAGCGGCCTGCTGAACCCGGAGCAGGTGGACGAAGCTCGGGCCGCCGCAGAAAAAAGCGGCGATGCCAAAGAACTGGCAAAGCGGCTCGTCCGGGCCGAAACGATTACCGACTGGCAGGCAGCACAAATATTAGTCGGCCGGAGCACCTTCTTCCTCGGCAAGTACAAGCTGATCGAACTGCTGGGCCGCGGCGGCATGGGCAGCGTCTTCCTTGCCCGACACACCACGATGGACCGCCGCGTGGCCCTGAAAACCATCTCGCGAAAGGTCAGCAAGGAACCCAAGGCCCTCGAACGGTTCCTCGACGAGGCCCGCGCGGTCGCCGCGCTCGACCACCCCAACATCGTTCAGGCGTACAGCGTCGACGAGGAAGACGAACGGTTTTACCTCGTCATGGAATTCATTGACGGGCAGGACCTCGAGCAAATCGTCCAGTCGCAAGGGCCGCTCGAGCCCGGTCTGGCCGCCGAATACATCTGCCAGGCGGCCGAAGGATTGGAACACGGCCACAGCCGGAACATGATTCATTGCGACATCAAGCCGTCGAACCTCCTGCTGAATCAAAAGGGCGTGGTGAAAATCGTCGATATGGGCCTGGCACAACTGCAAGACCCCGGCGAAGCACGCAGTAAAGATCAAGACAAGGATCAGGTCCTCGGCTCGGTCGATTTCCTCGCCCCGGAACAGGCCCTGGGAAGCAAGGATTTCGACCATCGCGCCGACATCTACTCGCTCGGCTGCACGTTCTATTACCTCCTGACCGGCCAACCGCCGTTTCCCGGGGGAATGCTGCACGAAAAGCTGATGAAGCACCAGGCGATGCAGCCGGAGAAAATCGGCAAGCTCCGATCCGGCGTACCAGGAAAGCTGGTCAAGGTCTGTGAAAAAATGATGGCCAAGAAGCCGGACGAGCGGTATCAGTCGGCGGAGGAGGCGGGCAAGGCCTTGGCGAAGTTCCGGACGCCCAAGCTCAGGGCGGAGCCGGCGCGGCTGAAAAGGGCGACGGCGATCTCGGAAACCGACGACGGGGTAGAGTCGCCCACCGCCGCCGCCGGAGAAACCAGGACGCGAAGACCGGAAGCTCGCAGACGTGAGGCGGCGGCAGCGGCAGCAGGCCCGGCTCTCCCCTCCGTTCAGGCCGATGCAGACAGCGCCGCAGGCAAGAGATATGCCACCAGAAGGAAGTCCAAGTCCTCGCAGCAGATGATCATTGCCGGCGCAGTCGGGGTGGGTGTGCTCGTCCTGATTGCGCTGATTTGGTTTCTGGCCGGCCCCCCGGATACGCCGGCGGTGAAGAACGGTCCGGACCAACCGCCCCCGTTTGGCGGGACTGGGGGCAGTGAACAACCGGGCGGTATTGATGGCCCCGGACAAGCGGGGGACCCCAACGTGCTGCCGCCGGAATCACACGGTCCCTTGGTCACCCCCTCGGCGTCGTTCTGCTCCTCAAAGGACTCGCTGAAGGCGCTCAGCGACAGCGAGGAACCGAATAACTCGGCCGACGGCTCGGTCCCGAAGCTGACCTTCTGGGACCACAAGGGAACCACCGAGTGGGTCCAGTACGATTTCAAAGAGCCGACGACCGTCTCCAGCAGCGAGGTCTACTGGTTCGACGATAACGGCGGGTGCCGGGTGCCGAGATCGCAACGCGTGTTATACAAAGATGAAAAGGATCATGCGTGGGTACCCGTCATCAACGCCAGCGGGTACGGCGTCGAGAAGAACAGGTACAACAAGACGACGTTCGAGCCGGTCGAAACGAGCGGACTGCGGTTGTACGTCGCCCTGCAACCGGGGTTTTCCGGCGGCATAATCGAGTGGAAGATCAACGGGCAAACACAGATCATCGAGAGACTCGGGGAAATCGAGTCGGAGAAGCCGCCGCCGGACATGAACCCCAATCCTCTGGGAATTCAGCTCGGCGAGTGGTACACCACCGGCCCGTTGCCGGCGGAGAATCTACAGCAGGTCTTCTTCCCCGAGCGGGGCGTCGATCTCGCGGCCAAAGGCGCGGACGGCAAGCCCCTATGGCACAAAATGTCCGACGCCTTTGACGGAGTCCCTATGGGCCTGCCGGGAGGGGACAAGAAAACAACTTATCTCTTCCGGAAGATTAGAGCCAGGCAGCCGATCACCTTGCCCGCCGGGTTTGGAAGCGACGACGGGTTGAAAGTCTGGTTCAACGGTGCGGAACTCCATTCGATTGACCACCCACGCTGTGTAACGCCCAACAGCGAGCGATCCAATCTGCAACTGAAGCAGGGCGATAACGAATTGCTGATGAAAATCCACAACCGTCAGCGGATCTACGCGTACTTCTTCGAGGCAAACCTGCGAGGGGCGCGGGTACACAAGCCGACTCCGGGCGAGAAACCGGTCGCCAAACCGGGCGAGAAACCGGTCGCCAAACCGGGCGCCAAACCGGGCGAGAAACCGCCCCCCAAACCGCCCGTCGCCGAACCGCCCGACATCGACCCCGCCAACCTCGTTATCCTCAACATGGAGGAAACCGGCGACAAGCTGCTCGACCAATCGGGCCACAAGCATCACGGCGCCGCGCGGGGAGGAGTCCGCTACGCCCAGCCGGGGAAACACGGCAAGGCCCTGGGGTTCGCCGGCGGCCACCTCATCCTCGAAGGGTCCGGCGCCTTAAAACATAATACCGACTTCACC
>CAZJRB010000110.1:0-25481 GCA_964547995.1 uncultured Planctomycetaceae bacterium
ATAGCCCTTGGCCCGCCGCAAACGACCGCGTGAAATGTGCAAAACCCGAACTTAGTGGATCTCGAAAATCGCTTCGATCTCGACCGGCACGTTTGCGGGCAGCGCGGCGGCGCCGATCGCGATTCGTGCGGCCACGCCTTCGTCGGGGCCGAAAACCTCGGCAAACAGATCGCTGCACCCGTTGATCACCGCCGGCTGCTGGTCGAACTCCGGCACACACTGGACGAAGCCGATGACCTTGACCAGCCGTTTCACGCGATCGAGCGAGTCCAACTCGCTGCGCAACGTGGCAAGGATGCACAACCCCGCGTACAGGGCGGCCTCGTAGCCGTCTTCAACATCGAGCCCGTCGCCCACGCGGCCGTGAATCGTCTCCCCGTCCGGTTGGACCGGCAGATGGCCCGCCGTGTAGGCAAGGTTTCCGGTCACCACCAGCGGCTTGTAGACCCCCTTCGGCGCCGGGGCGGGCGGAAGCTCGATGCCCAACTCGTCGAGTTTGGCGGCCAGCCTGGCTTCGGCAGTCATTTCTTCGGCTTCTCGACTTTCTTTCCATAGAGTTTCACGTCGTCGAAGTCGTCCTGGTCGTCGAACGAGCCGATCCCGATCCGCCCGGGGCCGAACGTCTTGTCCTCGGCGACCATGACCGGCTTGTCCATGTCGTCGAAATAGACCTCGATCGTGCCGTCTTTCACGCGGCGGACCACTTTGACGTCGTGCCACTTGTCGTCCCAGGGGATTCCGGGTGACTTGTTCTTGGTGATCATTTTTCGCGGGGCGCCGTTGACGATCATGATCTGGCTCGAGTGCGGATCGGGCCTTTTGCCGAGGTGGACGTAATAGAAATGCGCAGGGTCCTGGTAATTGAAGAAGATACAAGCGTCGCGGTGGCCGCCCGTGTCGAGCGTGCTCTTCGCCTTCAGCGTCAAGACGAAATCGCCGACGGCGACGTCCTTCAACAGGGCGATGTGATACGGGCTCCGGTGCGGCGGCTTGTACTTGCTCTTCCGCGTGATGATGCCGAAGGCCTTGCCGCCCTCGTTATCGTTGAGCTTCCAGGCATCGGCGTCGGTCAGCTCCCAGTTGTCGGCGCCCTTCTCGAAGTCGTCTTCGTAGACCAGCGGCAGGCCGCCCTTCTCGGCGGCCATGGCGGGGTAAAACGCGACGAGCAAGAGAACCGCGGCAACAATAGCGAAAAATCGGAACATGATGATGTTCTCCGGGGAGGTAATCGGTCAACGGAAATTCTTATACGGGGCAACCGGCCCGGGCTACTTCTTCTCTTTCACCCAGATATTCCGGAAGCGGACCGGGTTGCCGTGGTTTTGCAGATAGACGGGTCCCGGCTGGTCGTTTTCCTTGACGGGCGCAGCCGTGGTGGTCTTGGGCAACTCGACGTCGTCGTGGATCAAGACGCCGTTGTGGCGGACGGTCATCCGGGCGTTCTTGACCTTCTTGCCCTCCTTCCACTCCGCTGCGGTGAAGTCAACGTCGTAGGTCTGCCAGGAAAGCGGCGGAAAGCACATGTTGACCGCCGGCGGACCGATGCTGTAGATACCCCCGCATTCGTTGTCCTTGCCCTCCAGGCCGAACGAGTCGAGGATCTGCACTTCGTAGCGGCCCTGCGCATAGAACCCGCTGTTGCCGCGGCCCTGGCCCCGGGCGTGCGGCTTGAACGGCGTCATGAACTCCATGTGCAAGGTGCAACTGCCGAAGTTATCCTTGCTGGTGACGCCTTCCATCAGCAGCTTGTCTTCGGTCATGCGGCCGCCTTTGAAGGCGTCGGGCGTCGTGCCGTCGAACAGCACGACGGCGCCGGCCGGCGGCTTCGCGCCGAGCGTGGGGCTCTTGCGTTCGACCTTCTTGAGCAACCCAACCTGTTCTTTGCCGTCCTTGGTAACCGTCAGCACACCGTCCTTGATCTTCAGGATGATGTGGTCCTTCTCGATGGAGAAGGTGGGCACGCCGTCAACGGTTTTACCGTCGACCTGGTCTTTTTCGCTTTTATCCCATCCCTCGCCGGGCAACCCGCCGGCATATCCAACAACGTGGAACTTGCCGTCGCCCAGGGCGATGACCTGAGCGCCGTACTTTTTCTTTTTGCCGTCTTTGGCTTGGGATTCGCCCACATATTCGCCTTGGACCTTGAAATCGGGGCCGGCGTCGGCGGGATCGGTCACGCCGCGCTTCAAATCGGCCGCCGCGGCGGCAAAAACAATCGCCAGCGCCAGCGCCGGCACGAGCAGAAAAATGGCTTCTCGTCGCATGATCGCGTCTCCGGGGGTGAGGAACTCCGAGTCGTCAAGAACCGGCATTATGCGCGATCAGCGTGCGGTTTGCAAGCAGCCGGCAGGTACTTCGCCACGAGCCGGACAAGCTGCTCCCGATCGACCGGTTTGGCCAGGTAATCGTCGCAGCCGGCGTCAAGGCATTTCGCCTTGTCCTTGCTCATGGTATGGGCCGTCAGGGCGATAATAGGCCCCGTATAGCCCTCTTTGCGGAGGTGCCGGGTCGCTTCGTACCCGTCCATCACCGGCATCTGCATGTCCATCAGGACGACGTCGAAGAGTGGTTCCTCAGAAGTTGCGGGCCCCTCGCCGGCAGCGGGTCCGGCTGCCAGGATTTTTTCCACCGCGACCCGGCCGTTCTCGGCAATCGTCACGTTGGCCCCGCGTTTTTGGAGCACGAACGAGATAAACCGCTGGTTGTCGGGCCCGTCCTCGACCAGGAGGACGCGTCCGTGGAGTCTGATTTTGGGAGTGGCGGGGGGTTCAACCTCCTGTTTGGCCGGAATAACCGCTTCCGCCACATTTTCCAGCATGGGTACGCCGTTGAGCGGGCCGGTTTCGACGGTGACGCTGAAGGTGCTCCCTTGTCCGGGGCTGCTGGAAAAGGCAATATCGCCGCCGAGCATTTCCGCGAGCTTCTTGCTGACGGTTAACCCCAGCCCGGTCCCGCCGAACACCCGGTTGGTCGAGGCGTCGGCCTGCGTGAAGGCGTCGAAAATGTGCCGGTGCTGGTCTTCGGAGATTCCAATGCCGCTGTCGATGACGTCGAACTGCAGCTTGGGCGGCTGGCCCTCGCGCTGGAGCAGATGTGCAACGAGACGAACCTCCCCGGTTTCGGTGAACTTGATGGCGTTGCCGACCAAATTGATGAGTATCTGGCGCAATCGCGTCGGATCGGACTGGATGGTTTCCGGGACCGGCCCGGAGCATTTGAATTGAAGCGAGAGCTTCTTGGCCTGGGCGCGGACCCGCATGAGCGAAACCACGTCGGCGGAAATCCTGGCCGGCGAGCAGTCGACTCGCCGGACGTCCAGCTTTCCGGCTTCAATCTTGGAAAGATCGAGGATGTCGTTGATGATTCGCAGCAGGTGTTCGCCGTTGCGCCGGATCGTTGAGGCGGCTTCGACGGCTTCGGGGTCGTGGACGGTCTCGAGCAGGACTTCCGCGAAGCCGATAATGGCGGTCATCGGCGTGCGTATTTCATGGCTCATGTTGGCAAGGAATTCGCTCTTGGCCCTCGTGGCCACTTCGGCGGCCTTTTGGGAATCGGCGAGCGCCGCGTTGACCGTCTCCAGGGCGGCGGCGTACTCCTTCAGTTCGCGCTCGGCTCGCTGGCGCTCGGCAACCTCGCCCCGGAGCGCCGCGGTCCGCTGTTCGACCAGCTCTTCGAGGTGTCTCCGATACCTGCGCAACTCCTCTTCCGTTTGATTGCGCTTCGTGATCGCGATAGCCAGTTGCTGGACCTCGGCGACGTCGAACGGCTTCTTGAGGATGAACAGCCGGTCGCTCCGCCCGAGCCGCCTGGCCATCTGGTCCCAGGTGTAGTCGGAATAGGCCGTGCAGACGACGACCTGGAGGTCGGGGAACTCCTTCCAGATGCGTTCGATCGTCTCGATGCCGTCCCAGCCGGGCGGCATGCGGACGTCGACGAAGGCCATGGCGTAGGGTCGCCCGTCGTTTGCCGCTTCCCGGACCTTGGCCAGGCCCTCTTTGCCCTGCAACGCACTGTCGACCTCGAACCGCTCATCCTGCGGCGTGTTCGGCGTTTCGTCCAGCAACAGGGCCTCCATCGCTTCGAGATCGCCGGAGGCGCCGGAAGGAGTCTCGAGAATTTTGCGGAAGTCCTCATGGATCGACTCGTTGTCGTCGATGACCATGATTCGCCGGTTCCATTCGACCTCCAGGTTCCTGTCGGTCACGGCATGATCTCCTGCCTCCAAAATCACGTTGTAGAGATTAAGTACGTTCGCTGCCCCTGAGGGTTGCTGTAAAATCCTAGCTTATTCCGTCGCCAGGCAAGGTGATGTACAAGACTCGTGTGCGGCTGTGTGAGTTGGAAGGGTGTTGCCGCAGATCAGGGGGCCCGGGGGCTACTCATCTGCCTGCTTTCCTGTAATCATTTCCGATACGGGGGCGAAGGGCGCCTCGACGGCGAAGGTTGCCCCCCGGCCGGGCCTGTCGCTGGCGGCCGTGAGTTGGCCGTGCATTTCCCGGGCCGCGTTGGCCGAGGTGTGCAGGCCGAAGCCGTGGCCGTGCGGCTTGGTGGTGAAGCCGTGCGAAAAAACCCGCGTCAAGTCCTCCTCGGGAATCCCAACCCCGTTGTCGGCGACCTCGATCCGGACGCGGCCGTCGATCGGCCCGGCGATGCGGATCTCGATCCGCCGATCGCTCTCTCGCCCCTCGACCACCGCGTCCTTGGCGTTGGTGAGCAGATTGACGAGGATTTGCAACAGCTTCTGCTTGTCGAGGCGGACTACGGGCATCTCGGCAAAATCCCGGACGATTTCGATGCCGTACTTCTCGAAACTGGCGAGGTTGAGTCTCAGGGCGTCGTCGATCAACTCGGGCAGCGAGACGGCCTCTTCCATGCCGCCTGCGATGGCATACGATTGCTGCATGCCCACAATCATCTTGACGTGGTTGATGTTCTTGACCAGCAACGCCAATTCGCCGAGCATGGCGTCCCGCTCCTCGCCGAGGCGGTCGGTCAACATGGCAAGGAAGCCGGGAAGCAGTTTGCCTTTTTCATCCCGAGTGAGGTAACGCTCCAGGTCATCCCGGTGCCGGTTGATCATGTCGACGACCCGGCGAAGGCCGGAGAGTTGCCGGACCTTCGACTGGCGGATCCTTCGGGTGTCGTTGAAGACAAACGCCGCGCAGCACAGCAGCGTCGCCACGCCGGCGGCCACCATGACCAGCAGACTCAGCTTCTTGTTGATCGACAGATCCTTGAACGACCGCATGGCTACTTCTTGGAGGTTTGGACTAATTTTGCGAGACTAAGCAGCTTGGCGCTGATTTTCAGCCCTTCGAGCTTGGCGGCTTCCTGGTTGATTTCAAACCGCATTCGGTTCTGTTGGGTGAAGAAGTTGACCGTACCTCCCCGGTCGGCGAACGACGGCGTCTCCCCGACCAGCAGGACGCCCGCTGTGCGGAGTTTGGCGATGGCCGCGACCTGCACTTTCGGGTCGGTGGCCCGGGGGACGAACAGGATATGGCAGGGGGTATATTCCTTGAGCGATTCAAACCGCTTGATAACGATCCGCCGGTCCTGGAGGCGTTTCTTGGCGGCAACGGCGTCCAGCGCCGTCCCGATGGAATTGTTACCCAGGATACCGATTACGAACGGGGACTGCGGACCGGCAAAACACTGCTTCGGCCACTGCACGTAGTTCCCGAAGTTATAAAGGAAGGCCGCCTTGATATGGCGATCGCGGCTGATGGTGGACTGGGCCTGTAGCGGCAACGCACGCGACACGATTGCAGCCAAGAGCAGAAACCAGACGGCGTTGAGCACGAGACGCCGGTGCGATGGTCGGCGACTTCGCAGACGCGGCGCCCCCGATCCCCGATAGGGTGTTCGGTGGCTCCTCGTTGATGCTGTGAAGAATTTCACGTTTTCTTCATTCGCCATACTGTTTTGCTTTTAGTATTCCCACGTAACCCAGTAGTAAACGCCTCGCCGGACCGCCGTTTCGATGGTGTCCATGCCGCCGAATTCGACGTGGCGCTGGTCGAGCAGGTTCTGGCCGACAACTTCCATTCGGCAGCACTCGCTGGGCCGCCACCCAAGACGCGCGTCCATCGTGATGTAGGCCGGGATGTTGTCGCTCGGCAGGTGGTCGACGTAGCGGAGGATGGCGTCCATCTCCAGGTTGTGGCCCAGGTCCCACGACGACCGCATGTAGGCCTGATTGCGCGGGCTTTGGCCCTCGATATCTTCCACGCGGGGATCGACGCCGGCATCGGCGTGCATTTGCATCTGGAGGAAGCTGTAGTTGCCGGTGATCCGCCAGCGGTCGCTGACCTGGTAAGTCGTGTTGAGCTCGAAGCCGTAGGTCTCGCCGTCCATGCCGTTGACAGCCGACCAGGGCCAGATCGGATAGCCCATCGGGCCCGGATTGAAGACGATCAGGTCGGTGTACTGATTCAGGAACACGGCCACGTCCCAGGCGAATCGGTCGGTCGCCTGCACACGGTAGCCCATCTCCCAGGCCAACAGGTCTTCGGCCTGGACCGACGGGTCGCCGGTGATTTGTACGAACATCGGCGGCGCCGGCGGCGGAAAGATCGGGATGTTTGCGACCTTGTAGCGCAGGTTCTCGTCCCCTCGTGTGGGAATCCGCACGGCCCGCGAAACGGCCCCCCATGCCGCGTGACGCGGATCGGGCGACCAAAGCAAACGAATCGTCGGCTGAAACTCGAAATTCGTGAAGCTGTTGATCTCGAACTTCGACCCGGCGGTCAGGTGTAGCCGGTCTTCACGCAAGGTGATCTCGTCCTGCACGAAGCAACTGAACAGGTCGTACCGTCGTGCAGCGGGATTCATGGATAAGGAGAACGTACCTTGGGTATGATCCGCATAGTGACGGTATCCAGCCCCCCAAATCCACTTCTGATGGTACCCAAGTGGAAACTGCCGCTGGAAATCAAAATCGACGACGTCGACGTTCTCGCTGTACACGCTGCTGTGGCGGGAGTATTGGTTGTAGTAGAGCTGCGCGGCCCAGCCGGAATCCTCGCCGAGGTCCCGGGTCCAGCGCCCCAGGACGTTCCCGCCGGAAAGATGGACGTCGGTATCCACGATCCCCGCATAGGGCGGCGTGGGAAACTGCGTCGGGAAGCTCGCGCCCGCGTAGCCATTGTAGTAGTCGCCCTGGACGGTGATGTGGTTACAGGGATCCGGGTGGTAGTCCGTGCGAAAGCCGCCCTGGGCCATGCGCCAGTCGTCCATGGCGGGGTGCCGGACGGGGGCGCCCCGGTTGCGGTCGAACTGCTGGCCGTAGACCCGCCAGTAGAGGTCCTTTCCCCGTTGGCCGCCGTATCGGACGTCGGTGAACCCGCGCTCCTGGTCCCCGACCCGGCCGCCGATCAACAGCCCTTGCGTGTCTTCGGCCGACTTGCTGATGATGTTGATCACGCCGTTGACCGCGTTGGATCCCCAGACGGTTGCGCCGGGGCCGCGAATCACCTCGATCCGCTCGACGTCCTGGATCATTACAGTGTTGTTTTCCCAGTAGACGCCCCCGAACATGGGCGTGTAGATCTGGCGGCCGTCGATCTGCACCAGCAGCTTGTTGGCGTTTCGGTCGTTGAATCCGCGGCAGCTTATGGCCCAAACGTCGCTGTTGATCCGCGCGACGTCCATGCCGGGAACCATCCGGAGGGCCTCGGGCACGCACGTGGCGCCGCTGCGGCGGATCATCTCGGACGTAATCACAAAGACGGCGGCCGCCGACTTGCCCACCGTGCTCTCACTCCGGGTGACCGACGTGACTTCAACGTCCATCGACGGCACGACGACATCCACCCGGCTAAGCTGGTCGATGTCCATGCTCAGGATGTCCTCACCGGTCTCATCTGTTCCCAACTGCCCGGCCAGCGGATCGGGCATCAGATCAAGCTCAGGCGGTTGCGCCTGGAGATCGCTCGTGAAAAGAAGCACTGCCAGCGCACAACACGCCGCACAACAAGCCGATCGCGCGATCGGCACAGAAGCCTGCCCCAACATGATGACTGCCCCCCGGATGTTCACTTGGGAAAACCCGCAAAACCGGATTTTCCGGCATATGTCCTGGTTATCGGATTGCCGGGGAACGGGGCTTGATGGGTGTGAAAATTTTACAGCCTGCGCGAAGTGTGGCACGGCACTCGCACTCCGTGCCGTGGATGAGCGTTTACCCATCAGTTACAGAAACGGAATCGTAGAACGGCTTGACAATCCGTCCTACGAGTTTGCGTCTGCAACGTTTACGTCGGGATCACCGCGATGGCTTCCATCTCGCAGAGCAGCTCGGGGCGGCAGACGTCGGCCTCGACAATCGTGTTCGGGGCGTCGGCCAGCCCGCGATCGGCACAAACCTCCTGGAAAAGCTCGAAATAGTCGGCCGATTTGAGAAACGTCACTGCCTGGGTCACGTCGTCCCAGCCGGCGTCGTGGGGACGCAGCAGTTCCTCGATGTTCAGCAGCATCCGCTCGATCTGGGCCTTTTCATCGCCGACGTGGACGGTGGCGCCCGCTTCATCAACGCTGGCGGTACCCGATATGAAGAGATAGGTCTGTTCGGGCAAGGTCATCCTCATGCCGCGGGAGAACGACGAGCCGTATTCGTGGGCCTCGTTCAGCGTCGGCGTCGTCATGATCTCGATTTCGGCAACTTCGGGATTCAGCAGGGCGTAGACGTCGAGCATGCACCAGTTGGCAGCCGGGTGCGAAATACCGCCGATCCCCGTGCTGGATGGCAATCGCTGAACCCCTTCTCGCCCGAAGAAGGCATTGCGCGAGGCGTTCAACTCGGCGTAGTCGCGATCGATGTCGTCCAGGTAGATCCACGTTCGCACGACGTCGAGGAACGACGCACCTTGGCCTTTGAGGATCTTGTCCGCCCGTTCGAACATCCGGTCACTCTGCTGTCGGAAGGGGTTCGGGGCGAGGCCGTTGTCGTGGCCGGAGATGTTGCCGATGTAGAGGTGTCTCGCCTCGCCGACTTCCACAAGCTTGACAGTCGCGTTTTCGTCGTCACACGCGATCGGGCGGATTCGGCACCGATCGGTGCGTTCCGGGACGACGACGTACGCCTGCAACTCGATGTCCTGCCCCGGGCGGCAAGGGGGCTGTTGCACGCAGGTCGTGGCCGGGAGGTTCTCGCGGGTAATACCCCGCCGCCGGTAGGCTTCGGCCCGGATCTGCCGGAAATCGTCCAGGTCGGTTTCAATGTTTCGGAAGAAGGCCCTCTCGATCACGACGTTGCCCATGTCGGCCCCCACCTGTCCGAGCAGTTGAACAAGGCTTTCGTAGACCACCCGAGACTGCGTGCCACACCGGTTCTTACTCGTTCCCGACGCAATGGGCGCACAACGGACGAATATCTCCGTTGCGTAAGTGGTTGTGATGACCGTCGCTTCCGCGTTGCAGGTGCCGCGGTCGTGGACCGGGCGGTGGTGGCAGAAGGTCATGAGCTTGGTCATCCCTTTGCTCCTCGCCTTTGCTCTTTGGGGCCTTTGCTCCTTGGGTGAAAGGTAGCCGTAGCCCAAAAGCTTTGCCCTATACGTATTTCGCTGTTCGCACTTGGATATTGACCGCTGCGTCCTGGGTTGTGTGGCCGGCGCGGCTGTTGCTTGCCGCGAGGCTAGGCAGGCCGAGCAAAACAACGTGCAGCCGAGGCAGTAAAAACACGGGGGATCAAGGTGGGACTAATGTTCAAACCCGATCGTTTCGGGTCAAACCTGCAAAACATACCTCACTACGAATGCGGAGTATATCATAAACGGCGGGACAAGGGAAGCTGCCGACACCGCCTTATTGAGGGGCAATCGACCAACCTGTGGCGGGTATACCGGAATGCCGCTTTGCGGCCCGGGATTTTCCGAGTTTCCTCGACAAGGAACGACAACCGGCCAACATCTCCAGCCGGATCAGATCCGGGCTTACGCGAGACGGACGATCCGGATCGCGAGGGTGGCAAAATGTATAACCGGAGTTGGTACTACGGCAATCTGTCCGGGGTGCCAAGGGGCCGCGCCGCAGCGCCGGCCACAGAGCCGAAGTTCAGCAAATCCGGGGCATCTGCTCGCCGGAGAGCAAATCGACGATCCGGCCGCCGCCCAAGACACCCCGAAGTTCGACCGTGCCCGGCCGTTCCGCCGTCACGGTTCCAATGATGGCCGCAGAGGAAAAAGAGGAAAAAGGGGACAGGTCCAATTTGTGCGAAGTACCCTTCGGGCCGTCCCGGCAAATTGGACCTGCCCCCTTTTTCCCCGTGTGGGACCGCATGATTTCCAGGACTTTTTCGGCGGCTTCGGCGGGTACGAACGCCACGAGCCGGCCTTCGTTGGCCACGTACAGCGGATCGAGCCCCAGCAGTTCGCACGCGCCGGCAACCGGCTCGGCGACCGGAATGGCGGCCTCCTCCAACTCGATTCCCACTTGGGCGTGTCGGGCGATTTCGTTCAGTGCGGCCGCCAGCCCGCCCCGGGTAAGATCGCGCAGACAATGGACGTCGCGGCCGGCGGCGAGCATCGCTTCCACGAGCCCGGCCAGGGAGGCGCAATCGCTTTCGAGCGCCCCTTCGAATTCGAGCCCTTCGCGGACCGACATAACGGCGATGCCGTGGCGCCCCAGATCGCCGCTCACGAGAACCGCGTCGCCCGGTTCCACGCGGGACGGCGAGACGTCGATCCCCTCGGGCACGGCGCCGATGCCGGCCGTGTTGATGAAGATGCCGTCGCCTTTGCCGCGATCGACGACTTTCGTGTCGCCGGTGACGATCCGCACGCCGACCTCCGCGGCGGCAACCGCCATCGACTCGACGACGCGCCGCAGTGTTTCGATCTCCAGCCCTTCTTCGAGGATGAAGCCCGCACTGAGCCCGAGCGGCTTTGCCCCGGCCATGGCCAGATCGTTTACCGTGCCATAGACGGCCAGCCGGCCGATGTCGCCGCCGGGAAAGAACATGGGGTGGACGACGAACGAATCGGTCGTAAACGCCATCCGCCCGGAGTCGATCGGCAACACGGCGCTGTCATGGGGAACACTCGGCGCCGATTCTCCTTTTCCAAACGCCGGTAGGAACATCTCCTCGATGAGCCCCTGCATCAATCGCCCTCCGCCGCCGTGGGCAAGCTGCACCATTTTGTGATCGCCCAACGGCAGAGGGCAACTCAATTGGAAGCCTTTCGGGGATGGATCGCTCATGACAATTCCGTTCCATTCGGTCAAGTTTAGCTCCCGCACTAAATTTAGTCCGAAGACTAAATTTAGCCCTTCAACTTAATACGTGTTAATACTGGGGCTTACGCCCTTGTGGGTCACTTTGAGTTGCGCCGATACCGATAATACGCCGCGCAGGCGCCTTCCGAGGAGACCATCGGGGCACCGAGAGGCTGGTCGGGTGTGCAATGGATCCCGAAGGCGGGGCAGTCATGGGGGCGTTTGTGGCCCTGCAGAACTGCGCCGGCGATGCACTCGGTCGGCTCTTCGGCCGTGATTTGCCCGACACCGAAACGCCCCTCGGCGTCGAAACCGCGGTATTTCTCCCGCAGGGCAAAGCCGCTTTGTGGAATCACCCCGATCCCGCGCCACTTCCGATCGACCGGCTCGAAAACATCGCGAACCACCCGCAACGCCGGCGGGTTTCCTTCGGGACGGACGGATCGGGTGTACTGATTCTCGACCTCATGGCGGCCCGATTCGAGCTGCTCGACGCACATCAAAATGCCCTGCAAGATATCGAGCGGCTCGAAACCGGTAATGACAATCGGCACGCGATATTGCTCGGCGATCGGGTGGTATTCGTCCATGCCGGTGACCGTACAGACGTGTCCGGCCGCCAGAAACCCCTGAACCACACACGACGGCGAGTCGAGCACCGCGCAGATCGCCGGCGGAACGAGCACGTGGGAGGCGAGCACCGAGAAGTTCTTCAGCCCAAGCCGCTCGGCCTGCACCACGGCCATCGCGTTGGCCGGGGCGGTCGTCTCGAACCCGATCGCGAAGAAAACGACCTCCCGCCCGGGTTCTTCTTGAGCCAACGTCACGGCATCCATCGGCGAGTAGACCACCCGCACATCGCCCCCCTCGCTCTTGATGGTAAATAGGTCCTTCTCGGAGCCGGGTACGCGGAGCATGTCGCCGAAGCTGCAGAAGATCGCCTCCGGCCGCGAGGCGATGGCAATCGCCTTGTCGATGATTTCAAGGGGCGTGACACACACGGGGCAGCCGGGGCCGTGGATCAGCGTGATTTCCGGCGGCAGCATGTCGTCGAGCGCAAAACGGATGATCGCGTGCGTCTGGCCGCCGCAGACCTCCATCACATTCCACGGCCGCGTGGTGACTTCGCGGATCTTTTCCGCGAGTTGCCTCGCAGCGCCGGCATCGCGGTATTCGTCGATGTATTTCACGTGTCAGGGTCGTTTGCTGTCTCGGCCAGTTGCTCGATTTCCCGCAAGTAGGAGAATATCTCTTGCGCCTCGGTCTCGTCGATACGGCTGATGGCGAAGCCGACGTGGACGAGGACGTACTCGCCGACCCGGGCTTCGGGTTCGTAGATGAGGCAGACCTCCTTGAGGATGCCGCCGAACTCGACCTTGCCCATCGGCAGGTTGTCGTGTTGGTAGGTTTCGACAATTTTGCCCGGTATGCCGAGACACATGAGTGTTTATTCCTGGATTCTCTTGGCGGCGACATAGACCTGCCCCAGGGCGATCCCGCCGTCGCCGGGCGGGACCTCCCTGTGAGTGTACACGGAAAACCCCTGTTGTAATAGTCGCGTTCGGACGCGGGAAGTCAACAGGGCATTCTGGAAACAGCCGCCGGTCAGGACGACCTGCCGACATCCGTCATCTTCCCGGGACAGGTTGCAAACCTGTCCTGCCCTTTGGGCGACGGCGACGGCCATCTCGGCTAGGGCGTTGTGAAACTTCGCACTGATCCGCCCGACCGGGACACCGCCCGAACGATCGGCCAGAACCGCCCGAATCAGCGGCTCCCAGTCGGCGACCATCGGCGAATCTCCCGAAAGTGGTAGCGGGTAGGCGTCGTTTTCCTCGCGCTGACATTCCATCGCAATGAATTCCAGCGCCATGGCCGCCTGACCCTCGAAGCTGATCACCCCCGGCAGACCGCACAACGCCGCCACGGCATCGAACAGACGGCCCATGCTGCTGGTCCGCGGGCAGCGAACGTCTTGTCCTAGCATCGAAAACAGGGTTTTCAGTTCCGGCGGGCGAAACTCTTCGGCCTCCCGGCCGACGGCCGCCATTTTCTCTGCTGCTTCCTCTCCCATGATCTCGAACAGCACGCCGAGCGCCGACCGCCGCGGCTGGCGAACGGCCTTGTCGCCGCCGGGCAGACGGAACGTCCTCAGATGGGCGACTCGCGCGAAATTGCCGTCCTCGCAAAGCAACGCCTCGCCGCCCCAAACCGTACCGTCGGCGCCGTAGCCGGTTCCGTCCCACGAGAAGCCGAGGACCGGTCCCGGCAGACCGTGCTCCGCCATACACGCCGCGACGTGGGCATGGTGGTGTTGCACCCGCACAAGCGGCACGCTCCACTCGGCCGCCAGCCGCTCGGCGTGACCGGTCGAAGCGTAGTCGGGGTGCAGATCACACGCGATCAGGTCGGGTTTCACGTCGAAGAAATCGACAAGGTCCCGCACCGCCCGGCGATGCACGTCGACACTCAATCCATGGACCAGATTGCCGATGTGCGGGCTGAGGATGACCTGCGAACCCAATGCCAGCGCGACGGTGTTCTTGAGGTGTCCGCCCACGGCGAGAATCGTGGAACCGTTGTCCTGCTGCAAGTTGATCGGCAACGGTGCAAAACCGCGGGCGCGCCGAAGCACTTGCAGCCCGTCGGGGCCGATCCGCGCGACCGAATCGTCCACTGGCCGGACAATCGGGCGGTCGTGCGTCAGAATCACGTCGGCAATCGGCCCGAGCCGCTGCAGGGCGTCCTCGGTCGTCGTGGCCATCGGCTCTTCCGACAGGTTCGCGCTCGTGCAGACGATCGGCCGGTCGACGGCGTCCATCAACAAGTGGTGCAGCGGCGTGTACGGCAACATGACGCCCAAGTACGGGTTGCCGGGAGCGACGGCGCCGCAGACCTGCTCGCACCCTTGCAGGACAGGTTTGCAACCTGTCCGGGACGGCTTGCAATCACTTGTCGGGGACGGGTTACAAACCCGTCCTACCGCCGACGAAACTCGTCGCAGGAGCATAATCGGCGCCCGGTGCGACGAGAGCGCGGCTGCTTCTGCTTCCGAGACCTCACACCAACGCCGCACTTCGTCGAGCGAGCGGATCATCACGGCAAACGGTTTGTCGGGCCGCTCTTTGCGCCGGCGAAGCCGCACGACGGCCTCCGCATCGGTTGCATCGACGAGGAGTTGGAAACCGCCAAGCCCCTTCAGCGCAACGATCTTGCCGCCCCGTATGGCGTCGACCGCGGCGTCCATCGCTTCTTGGCCGGTAGCGATCTCCCGTCCTGTCGAATCCAACAACTGAAGCGCCGGCCCGCAGTTCGGGCACGCAATCGGCTGGGCGTGGAACCGGCGGTCGCCGGGATCCTCATACTCCGCCCGGCAGTCGCCGCACATCTCGAAGCCGGCCATCGACGTCCGCGGACGGTCGTACGGCAACTGCTCGATGATTGACCACCGCGGGCCGCAATTCGTGCAGTTGGTAAACGGGTAGCCGTTACGGCGCTCGGCCGGGTCGCGAATCTCGGCCAGACATTCCCCGCACGTGGCCAGGTCAGCGGGAATGGTCGGGCGCGGCGCGGCCGACTCGTCGCTCGTGCGGATTTCAAACATCCCGGCCGCCCGGCAGTTTGCCGGCCGGACTTCGAGCGTATCGATTCGAGCCTGCGGCGGGTGGTCGTTTTGGAGCGCATCGAGAAACGCGTCGAGCCCCGCCCCCTCGCCTTGCACTTCAATCCGTACCCGGTCGGCCTCGTTGAGGACCCAGCCGGCGAGCCGGCAAGCGCGGGCCGCGTTGTAGACGAACGGCCGGAACCCGACCCCCTGCACCACCCCACGCACGGTGATGGCCAGTCGTCGGACATTCGACACGGGAGTATCGGATCGGCTCATGGGAATATCATATTATACCGGGTACGGGGCAAAATGGCGACGGGTGGGCGGACCACTTCCGAGCGGGGGTGGGTCCGGAAATAGCCGGCCCGCAATGCGGGGCGGAATAGAGTGGCAATTGCTTCAACCACCGGTTGCGGCTTTATGGGCGCGACCATCGGTCGCGGCTTTCTATGTGCATCGACATCGGGTATCATACGTTGATAGAAGAAACCGCCTGCCGCGGCTTTGGACTCTTGGAGAACCATTCCATGAAACGGATCGTCGCTGCAATCGTTCTTGCGATCGTTTTTTTCGCGCTGACGACAACCCCGTCCCCGGCCGAGGACCGGCCGCAGTGGGGCGAGAAGAACTCGCGGAACATGATCTCCAGCGAGAAAAACCTGTCCGAAACCTTCGAACCCGGTACGCGAAACGCCAAAACCGGCGAAATCGATCTGCCGGACGACAGCGGCGTGAAGTGGGTGGCCAAGCTCGGAGGCCAGACGTGCGGCACGCCCGTCGTCGCCGGAGGGAAGGTCTTCGTCGGCACCAACAACGACGCCCCGCGCGACCGGCGCATCAAGGGCGACCGCGGGGTGCTGATGTGCTTCGACGAAAAAACCGGCGAGTTCCTCTGGCAACTCGTTATCCCCAAGCTGCTGAAAGTCAAATGGGCCGATTGGGCCCACATCGGGTTGACCTCGCCGCCATCGGTCGAAGGCGACAGGGCCTACATCGTCAGCAACAACTGCAAGGTGATGTGCCTCGATGCGAACGGTATGGCCGACGGAAACGACGGGCCCTACAAAGACGAGGCCCGCCAGATGGCCCTCGACGGCCAGGATCCCATCGAGCCCGGCGAAAAGGACGGCGACATCATCTGGGTCTACGATATGAACGCGGAACTGAACGTCGAGCCGCACAACGGCGCCAATTGCTCGGTCTTGATCGACGGCGACCTGCTCTACGTCTGCACGTCCAACGGCGTCGAGTGGACGCACAAGTACGTCGTACACCCGGAGGCGCCGAGCATGATCGTGCTCGACAAGAAGACCGGCAAGCTCGTCGCTCGAGATGATTTCGGCATCGGCGCCGACATCACGCACGGGCAGTGGAGTTCGCCGGCCGCCGGCAAGGTCGGCGACAGGCAACTCGGTTTCTTCGGCGCCGGAGACGGGTGCCTGTACGCCTTCGAGATGCTCGACCCGAAACAGACCGCCGGCGACAAGCTGGCGTTGTTGAAGAACGTCTGGAAGTTCAACGGCGAGCCGGCGGCCCAAACCAAGGACCGCGTGCCGCGGGACCACCAGCACGACAGCGTTTCCTATCAGGTCACTGCAAATCCCGTCTTCTACAAGGACCGCATCTACCTGGCGTTCACGCAGGAGCCGTTCCACCGGATGAAGAAGGGCTGGCTACTGTGTCTCGATGCCACGAAGAACGGCGACATCACCCGGAGCGGCATCGTCTGGGCCTACAAGGACATCAGTTCGTGCATTGCGACCGTCTCGATCGCCGACGGGTTGCTCTACGTGGTCGATTTCGACGGCGACGTTCACTGCCTCGACGCCGAGACCGGCAAGCCCTATTGGGTCCACCGCATCGGCGGCGACGTCTGGGGCTCGACCATGGTCGCCGACGGCAAGGTCTACGTCGGCACAAAGCGGAACATGTTCTGGGTATTGGCCGCCGGCAGGGAGCCGAAAGTCCTCAGCCAAATCCGCATGCGCGACGGCATCCAGTGCACGCCGACCCCGGCCAACGGGGTCCTCTACATCGCCACGAACAAACACCTGTACGCGGTGGGGAAGTGAGCGACCGTGCCGCGTTTTTGCATTCCCCCGGCGTCTGTGATACACTGTGCCCACCGCTGCGACCCGCGGCGATGGCACCCTACCGACGATCCAAGGAGACCGAAACGATGAAACGACGAGACTTTATTGCTGCTTCGTGTCTTGCGGGCGTGGGCCCGCTGGCCGCCGCCGCGTTGGCCGCGGAAAAAAGCACGACCGCAAAGAATGGAAAAGAGTATTACGAACTGCGACTCTACAAGATGGCGTCAAAGGAGAAGCGGGACGCCTTCAAGAAATACCTCGCCGAAGCCGCCATCCCGGCGTGGAAGCGGCTCGGGATCGGGCCGGTCGGCGTCTTCGAGTTCCTCCCCGACGAGAAGCAGGACGACAGCCCCGACCTCTACGTCCTGCTGCCGGCCAAGAGTGCCGGGGTCCTGCTGGCGGCCAACAGCCGGATGATGGCCGACAAGAAGTATCTCAAGGCGGCTGCCGGCATGCTAGGCGCCCCGAAGAACGACCCGGCTTACCAGAGGATCGAGAGTTCGATCATGCTCGCGTTTGACGAGATTCCCAAGCTCGAAATCCCGACGAAGAAGAAGGGCCGCATCTTCCAGCTCCGCACCTACGAAAGCCACAACGAGGAAAGGGCGAAGAAGAAGATCGAGATGTTCAACGAGGGGGGCGAGTTGGCCGTCTTCCGCGACACCGGCATGCCCCCGGTCTTCTTCGGCGAGACCCTGGTAGGCGACAAGGTCCCCAACCTGACCTATATGCTCGGCTTCGACGACGCGGCTGCCAAGGAAGCCGGCTGGAAGAAGTTCCTCGGCGACCCGAGATGGGACAAGCTCAAGAAGGACCCGCAGTACAAGGACACGGTCTCGGGCATCACCAACATCATGCTCCGCCCGGCGGCGTGTTCGGAAATTTGAGCCGCATCATCCCAGTATATCGTAGTCAGCGGTAGCATCGGTCCCAAGCACACCGCCCATCGTCGCGCCAACAAAGACTGCAAACAAGTTCGCTGAAAACAATCGGCTCGTGTCAGTAATCGGGAAGAAGCCATCTGGATTTGTCGAAGCAATCAAGACGGTGACATGCTTGATCGCAGGACCGAGAATAAGTCCGGCGAGCACCCAGTGGGAAACGAACCTGACTCTGTCAGTGACGTCGGTTGCAGAAGCCGTGATGACCAGACCACCACCGCCAAAGATAATGGCGCTCGACAAGGCACACATAAGCCACGGTCCCTCGTTATAGACCTGGACGGGCAACGCCCTTCCATGAATGGCCGTTAGCAAGAATCCGGCGCAGCCACCGGCGAAGATTCCGATTCGTTGCGCACTCGCATCACGAAACGTGGTGCAGGCGATCCCGAAAAGTAGGATGGTTGCGAGTGCAAACGTGACCGTCGCGAAATCTGCTGACCGCAACACGGACATTCCAAACGCAACCAAGGCAGTTAGGACAAACAGCGATCTCAGGCCGTACTGATACCATCGGCGTCTGGGATTTGGGTCGGGGCGGGGCGTTTCACTCATGACCGGATTGTATCACCACGTGGCGGGCAGGGGCAAGCAATCTGCGGGTGCTTTTTTGTCGGGAAAAAACGCGTTTTCACCACCATTTGACCACGGGCCTGCCAGACTGATATAATATCCCTCCGGCAATCCAGTCCTACCAATCACCAAGTCCCACCCCATACTGATGAGGAGACCGCCATGAAACATGCTACCGCGCTTGTGTGCCTGTTGATGTTTACCCTTGCGGCCGTTGTGCCGCTTGCCGCTGCGGAGAAAGAAGAAGGCTTCAAGCCGATCTTCGACGGCAAGACGCTTGACGACTGGGACGGGAACCCGAAGTTCTGGCGGGTCGAGGACGGCGCCATCGTCGGCGAGACGACCAAAGACAACCCGACCCGAGGCAACACGTTCATCATCTGGCGGGGCGGCAAGCCCGGCGATTTCGAGTTGAAACTCGAATACCGCCTCCGCAACCACAACTCCGGCATCCAGTTCCGAAGCTTCGAGGACGAGAAGAAATACGGAAAGTGGGTCGTCGGCGGATACCAGGCCGATATCGCCGAGAACAAGCGGTTCGACGGAATCCTCTACGGCGAGAAGTACCGCGGCATCCTTTGCCACCGCGGCAAAAAAACCGTCATTGGCGAGAATCACAAACCCAAAGTCGTCGGCGACGTCGGCGATCCCAACGAGTTGCTCAAGGCCGTCAAGCAGGGCGACTGGAACACCTACCACATCATCGCTAAGGGCAACCACATGACCCACAGCGTCAACGGCGTCACGATGGTCGACGTAACCGACGACGACAAGGAGATGGCCCGCAAGGACGGCATCATCGCCTTCCAGCTTCACGCCGGCCCGCCGATGAAGGTGGAGTTTAAGAATATTCGCTTGAAGGAAATCAAGTAGAAGTCAAGAGTTGAGAGACCAAGGCCCCTCGTTCCCATGCTCTGCATGGGAACGCACTGCTGCAACGCACTGCGCCGCACGAGTAATCGGGGACTTCTCCCAGCAGAGCCAGACGGAGAACAACCCGGATGTCGGATTCCCATGCAGAGCATGGGAACCAGGTCTATCCTATATCCTGAACCTTACCAAACCAACTCATACCCGGAGGAACTTAGACATGAGACGCCGAACCGCACTGAAATACATGGCCGGCACGATGGCCTTGGCCGCTGGTACGCCTCAATTCGCCCTGGCCGCGGAAAAGAAGAAAAAGATCGTCTTCATCGCCGGCCGAAAGAGCCACGGCTACGGCGCCCACGAACACAACGCCGGATGCATCCTCTTGGCCAACCGCATGGCCGAGTTGCCGAACGTCGAAACCCAGGTCTTCAAGAGCGGCGAGTGGCCCAAGCCCGAAGTCCTTGAAGAGGCCGACTCGATCGTCATCTACTGCGACGGCGGCGGAGGACACGTCGCCATGAAACACCTCGACGAACTCGAGAAACTCATGAAGAAGGGCAAAGGCCTGGCGTGTCTCCATTACGGCGTCGAAATCCCCAAGGGCAAGCCGGGCGATTGCCTCAAGGAATGGACCGGCGGATATTTCGAAACCCACTGGTCGGTCAACCCCCACTGGGTCGCCGAGTTTACGAAGTTTCCAAAACACCCGGTCGCCAACGGACTGAAGCCGTTTCGCATCAACGACGAGTGGTACTATCACATGCGGTTCAAGGACAACATGGAGGGCGTCACGCCGATCCTCTCGGCCATCCCGCCGAAAGAAACGCTCAATCGCCGCGACGGCGCCCACAGCGGCAACCCGCACGTCCGCAAGACCGCCGGCCAGCCGCAACACCTGCTGTGGGTCGTCGAGCGGCCCGACGGCGGGCGCGGCATGGGGTTCACCGGCGGCCACTACCACTGGAGCTGGGGCGACGACAACTTCCGCACGGCCGTCTTAAACGGCATCGCCTGGATCACCAAGATCGACATCCCCAAGGGCGGAATCCCCTCGGAAACGCCCACTTTGACCGAACTCAAGGAGAACCAGGACTACCCGCCGCGGAAGGACATGACGCAACAGGATGTCGAGCGGATTTTGTATCCCGGTGGGAAGAAGTAGCCGGGCATTGGGTGGCACTGGCGTCTCGCCAGTGCTGAGCCGCAAGCACTGGCGAAACGCCAGTGCCGCCCTACCGACACGGATCGATGTAACGAGGTGCTGGGGCATCGCTGCGCTCTGCCGCCAGCCGCCTATTTCTCGGACTTTGCGCCCTTGGGTTCCGCTTTGGGTTGTTAGCCCGGATTATTCACGTAGGGTGGGACAAGCGTGCGTGAGCCCTTGGTGGGCCGGCGGAAACGGCGATCTTCCCTAAATCAACGTGCCAACGTCGCGGAACGATCGATCGCACGCGCCGGCCCACCAACGAGCCGTTTCCTTATCCCACCCTACGAGTTCATGAACAATCCGGGTTACTAAATGACCGATCGCGATAGTCGGACAGATTGGCCCCGTCCCGTTTATTTGCCTCCGCGAAGTACAACCTGGCCTTGTTGCACTATCGGCTGGGCAACCGGAAGAAAGCGGCCAAGATGATCGAGCTGCTCAAACTTCTCCATCCCAACCTCGGCGGCCGCGAAATGAAGGCGAAGTTCGAGGCGCTACTGAAGGAATGCCGGTAGCGCCATCGGTGAACTGATAAGGCCCTTCGCCCTGGAATCGCTTCCAATTCCAATACAGCTCTCCAAACTCAATTCTTTCCATGACTTTTTTGTCGCCCCGGCTATTTGCTTTCCGTTCCAATTTCAAACGTGAGTATCCCTTTGCTGATCGTGGCCTTCCGCTTCTGCCCGTTGACGATCAGTTGCGGTTTTCCTTCGACGCGGATCCTCATCGCTTGCAGATTGCCAGAAACTTCGACTTTGTTCTTGCTGATGCGGACGAATGTGTGGCCGGTGAAAGTAAAGCTTTTATCACGGTCGCGAGGGAGCGTTATCGGTTTGGTGCAATCGTCGCCAAAGCGAAAAAGCAGGTGGTCGTTCAACCCGGAATCGGATTTTCCCGCGAGATGCACCCAAACGGCTTGATCCCTTTCTGCGCTCCCGACTTTTCTAAACGGTGAGGAAGCGTTCCGGAACGGTTGGTGAACAGCAATAAACGTGGTTTCGGGGCACTTGCGGCCGACCACGAGTGTCGTACCGCCGATTTCGTCGGGTCCCGGCGGCGGTTTGCGGGCATGTGGCTCGCGGGGCGGCGTGTCGGCCAGAAAAGCCGTCGCGTCCGGTGAGGCGAACCACATTCCGGGAGACAATGCGACGTTACCTCCGGGTGCCCTCTCTGGTTCACCGCGCGGCATCTCGGAAGAAACCCATACGTAAACGCCGACTCGCTTTGCATACCACGGCCTGCCTAGTACCGTCGCCGCCGGGTCTTTTGTTGGACAGTCCTGGACCATTCTCACGAATAAACCAGAATCCAGCATGTCAGACTCCCGACGGCGGACGTTCTTGAAATCTGGCGACAAGCCGGGGATCTTGTCGCAAGGTTTCCATTTGCCCCGCTTCGCGTCGGGCCGGCCGAGCGCGTGGACCAGCCAGTGATACTGACGCGGCTTCGGGCTCCGTAGCGAGGTGATATCCAAAAGGTACTCGCGGGTGAGGAACAACGCGCGGGTGAGGTCGACGTCCGTGTAGACCTCCTTGCTGCGGGCGGCGACGAATTTTACTTGGGGTTGGAAATCCTTGCGGACGGTTGTTGCGTCGGTGAACTTCGGCTCCAGGCCGTCGACCACAACGCCGCAGTGGCTCTGGATGCTGCGGCTGTAGCCCTGGGCGTAGCTCTGGCAGGTCTGGCGGTTGAGGTAGATCGGGCGGCCGAAGGCGTAGAAGCCCGCCAGGGCGAAAGGGTCGTTCACGTTGTGGGCGTAGTTCGTCGCAAGCCGCATGCAGACGGCCGGGGCCTCGGACTCCCAATAGGCCGGGCTTTCGTCTGCCCGGAGAATGACCAGCCCGCGCTCAGGCCAAACGGCTGACGGGGCCGACGGCGGTTTTACCTTGCGTGGGTCGAGCGGGTCGAGCCCGAAGAACAGCGACGGGATGTACTGCTTTTCGTCGGGCCCCCGCATTTGTGCAAGGAAATAATCGAACCCCGCATCGGGCCACCGCCCGTGGCCGATCTCGAACCAGAGCGGCGCGAGCATCTTAGGCGTTTTGTTCCGGTCCCACTGCGGCGAGTCTCCGCGTCGCTCGCCGCCCCAAGCCCCGTGGCGAATCCACCGCAGCGTGCCGCCTTGGCCGTTCGGCAAATAGCCCATCACAAGCGACTGCTGAAAGGCGTAGCCGGGGAAATTGTACCGCTGGCTGGAGCCCGACTGGCGCATGTCGCCGAGCGTAACGATCGGATAATGCGGTCGGTCGCTGCCGAGATCCACGCGTGGGTAGCCGAGATGGATCAGGCTCTCGATATGCCCGCGCATGGTTGCCCCGCCTTTGCCCTTGTAGCCGTAGCCCAACTCGCCGAGCCCGAGCCGCTCGAGCCCCCGGCAGTAGAGCAACATTGCCCCGGGCGTCGAGCCGATCTTGCTGAACTCCTCGCTGTAGAAGCCGGTGTCGCAGAGGTACTCGTCGAAATACCACTTCCAGCTCCCGTAGGCCGCCCAGGTTTTTCGGATGAGCTTTTCGTCCTGCAAGGCCATGGCCATCAGGTTGCCGCTGACGCGCCACGGCCAGGTGATGTTCGGCAGCCAGTTTGTCCGCGTGTACTCTTTGGCGTCGTACCGGGCGTAGTTCCGCGAGTTGTTGAAGACCTTCGGGTCGAGGACCGCCCGGCGGAAGACGTGGTTTTCGATGTAGGTGCGGAAGAAGCGTTCAACGTCGCGGCGTTCGTCCGCGGTGAGCGAGTCGTACAGGAGATCGTATCGGAGCACATTGAGATATTGTGCGGCCCCGCGGGGCACCGGCGAGCGGACGGTCGCCATGAGTTCCTTCTTTTCGGCCTCGCCCGCCTCGGCGTCGCCCATCACAGCGTATCGCAACAGGTTGGCCAAGTACTGCTCGTCCGGATCGGGGTTCTCGACCATCTTCTGGTAACGGGCCTTGGCCCACGGCTCCGTCTCGATTTTCTTGCGGATCGCGGCGATGTCTTCGGTGGTCCAGAGTATGAACGGGTGCTCCCGGGCGTTTGCCGCGCCGATCAATAACATGCCGGCCATCGTGGCGAAAAACATGGTTGTCCGCTGCATTTTCGCACCTCCCGTTCCGTACGATGTGTCCCCGCTTCTCCGCGGCCGCTGGCCGCGGCGTTCTATCCCTTTGGATTCGCGACTCGCCCCAGGAACAAGATTGCACCGGTGCGATTGTGTCGAATGAGGAAGAGGAACGGATGGTCGGCACGAAAAACGGCCGGAGGAGCAAACGGGTCCGCTCCCGCCATTGTCGCAGCGGCGGCTTCAGTTCCCACCTCATTCACGTCGACGAAGGTCTTGTGGACGACGGCGGAAAGGAACAGGCTTTCCTTCGTCGTCATGCCCGAGAAATCTGCCTTGCCAACGAGAAATGCCGAATTCATCCCCATCGATTGCAGCACTTTTTCCAACGGAAAGTGTGCCGTTATCTTGAACTTGGGCAGGTAGATGATCAACTCTCGCCAGTACAGGCCGGGGCATTTGAAGCCCTCTGTCGGTGGTTTGCGGATCGCAGCGAACGCCGCGGAAGGCACAAATTCATCCGGGCCGACCGGCGTCGCGAGCGCCGGGCCCGCATCCGCCAGGCTCTTCTCAAGCTCCGCCAGCCCCTCAATTTCCTTCGGCAGCAGAACCAGCATTGACAGCTCGTTGCCACGATACGGAAACTCGAGAATCTGCAACTTCGTGGTTTCGCAATACTTGCACCACTCTTGCTGTCGCATCATCGGCACGTCGATCTTCTTTTTCGCGGAGATGTGAAAGGGAGCATTCTGTGTGTTCCTTACGTCGAACGGACTGGCCCAGTTCGCCTTGAGGTAGACGGCGTTGGTCAGCACCAGCCGACATGAAGGCCTCAACACGCGTCGCGGAATAAGCTCCGCAATTTTCTGCTGAGTTTCTTTGTGGACCCAGGCGTTGATTGTCTGCCGGGCATCTTCGGTGTTGCCGGCAAAATCCACCTGGGCCAACTCGGCTCCATAATACTTTCCCGTGATGCGCAGGAACTCGGGCAAGAAAACGTAGCCCTGTTGTCCCCAGAGTCGATTGGCGACATCGAGGTGATGACTGCCCAGCCTTCGGCCAACGTCGATGTGCGCCCGGAGCGTCGCGAACGCCGGATGCAACCGCTGTTTGGGAAGTGTCAGGTGCAGGGCCTTCGCCATTTCCGTTTCGGTTTCTCCCCGGGCTCCCGCGTACGTCATCGCCAGTGCCGTCGAAATGCTGTACGGCGAAAAGCACAGGTTGCCGGGACGTTCGGCACTCAGTTTCCCGTAAAGATCGACGGCAAACTTGTTGTTGCTCTTCGCGGCAGCCAAGGAATCGGCGGACGGTTTCGCCGGCCTGGTTTCAAACGGAAACACTTCGCCGGGACTACCCAGCAAAAAGACTGTCAGAAGCAACGGAAGAAGTCGATTCGGCATCGTTCGACCCCCCTTGAGAAAAAGGATGGTTCGACTGAATGGTATTATCACGCGCACACGCGAATTTGGCAAGCACTTTGCCGGGCACAAGGCGAAACCGTTGCACGGCGAGGCCGCTTCGGCTAGGATATTCGTTTGAATTCCTCAACCACAGCGACACATAAGTGCAAGGAGATGGCATGTTGCGGCGAGTTCGAACCTTATTGTTGTTTGCCCTGGCGTTCGCGGCTTGGATGGGGGCGCCGGTCGCGGCGGGCAAAGACCGCGGCATGATTCTCGGCGGCAAGATTCTGAAGCCGTACGTCGATGCGTTCAATAAAGACGACGAAGAGTTGTACGCGAACATCCCCAACGCCGAGGCATTCGAGTTTCTTGACGGCAATATCCCGCTGCTGGAGTGTCCCGACAAAGACATCGAGCGGACCTACTACTTCCGCTGGTGGACCTATCGCAAGCACGTCAAAAAGACGCCGGACGGCTGGGTGATCACGCCTCCAACAATCTTGCAAACAAGTGGCTTGTTCTTGATACAGTAA
>CAZJRB010000111.1:0-4672 GCA_964547995.1 uncultured Planctomycetaceae bacterium
CGTAACTACGACAATACCGATTTGGGTAAATTCTCATCTGCCGGTCGCCTAAGCAATGCGCCGAAAGTATCGAGTGGTAATCGTGTGGACGCTTGTCGTGGCGATGAGCGTTTCGCCGTCGATGGTCTATTCGCAGCAGCCGACCGGGAAAAAGGAGGGGAAACCCCGGGCGAAACTGCCGCTCGGCTACGTTACGCCTGAGACCGTGGCGGTCGTCGTCGCCCATCCTCGGCGCGTGCTCACGTCGCCGGAGATGGAGATGATGCCGATCGAGGTGCTTTCTGCGGCGGGGAAGAAGGAGCTGGGGATCGACCCGGTCGATATCGAGCAGGCCCTGGTCATCGTGGAACCGCCGCAAGCCGGGCCGCCCCGTGCAGGGGTCGTGGTCCGGATGGCCGGCCCGATCGGCCAGGGAAAGATCCTCCCGGTGTTGTGGGATCGGACCGTCGAGGGCGACCTGTCGGGCAAGAAGTATCGGCAGGCCCGGGGGCCGACGGACCTCAGCATTTTCCGCCCGGACGACCGCACGTTGATCGTGGCCCACGATGATCTGCTTCGCAAGATGCTCGGCAACCGTGCGAATCCCAAGGCGGGACCGATGAGCCGTTTGCTGGGGGCCATTGCGTCGCCGCCGGACGTGTTCGCGATCGTGCTGGCCGAGCCGCTCCGCCCGCTCGTCGCTGCCGCGCTGGCCGAGGAGCCGGTGCCGCCGCCCTTGGCAGGGATTGAGAAGATCCCCGGGCTGTTGGATTCCGTTCGGGCCAAGGCGGACCTGATCGGCGACACGTCGATGTCGCTGACGCTTCGCGCCCGGGACGAAGCAGCGGCCGGGCAATTGCAGGAGATCATCGACCGGATGCTGGCCATGGCGAGACAGGCCATGCTGGCACAGGTCGCCCGGCAGGCACAAAGCAGCGACCCGGTAGAACAGGCGATGGCCAAGTACGCGCAGCGCATCAGCGGGCGGATGCTGGAATCGCTTCGTCCGGTCCGCACGGGAAGGGATTTGACCCTTGGCATGAGCGGCCAGGGGAACGCCCAGATTGCCACGATCGGCATCCTGATATCGCTGTTGCTGCCGGCGATCCAGGCTGCGCGGGAGGCCGCCCGGCGCGCCAACTCGCTGAACAACCTGAAGCAGATCGGCCTGGCGATGCACAACCACCACGCCGCCCGCAACAGGTTTCCCGCCCGCGCCAATTTCGACAAGGAGGGAAAGCCGCTTCTGAGCTGGCGGGTTCACATGTTGCCCTATCTGGACCAGCAGGCCCTCTACCAGCAGTTCCATTTGGACGAGCCGTGGAACAGCGAGCACAACCGGAAGCTGATTACGATGATGCCCAAGGTGTTTCGCAACCCCAGCGGGTCGGCCGAACCCGGCAAGGCCGATTATCTGGCCGTCTGCGGCGACGGATTGATGTTCGACGGGAGCAAGGGGCGGTCCATCGCGGATATTCGCGATGGGACCTCCCACACGATCATGGTCGTGGAAGCCGACGACGACCGCGCCGTCATCTGGACGCGGCCCGACGACTGGCAATACAATCCCGAGGATCCGCTTGCGGGGCTGGGCAACGCGCATCCCGGCGGCTTCTGTGTCCTCTTGGCAGACGGCTCGGTGCGGCTCATGGCAGAGGACATCGATCAGAAGACCTTCCGGGCACTGCTGACGATCGCCGGCGGCGAGATGATCCGCTGATATCTTCTGCAACGTCCACAAACATGCCCACGGCAAGCGTGGGCATGGCACCCACAGTCGCATCGAGATTGTCTGCCGGGTGGAGAACCACCCTGCGTTGGGAGTGAATGGCTCCCTCAATCCAGGGGTTTTCAGCTATCTTTCAGGGCTGGCCGCACCCATCGAAACAGGCAGGAACATACGGGTTCTGCGCAAACTTTGCGGGGAGGATCTGCGCCCAACGTCTCTCACACTGTTCCGTTTGGAGCAAATGCTCCGCTTGGGTTGAGACTATTGACAATTGGGATCATTTGAGTAATGCGGGTAATGCCGGACGCCGAAACTATTCAAATACCCTTGCCTATTGTGGCACGTCGGTTTCACCCTGCGCATACGGGAATCTCCAGTGATGAAGAAAGCGGCAAAGACGCTGAAGTTGCTCTTGGCAGTCTGCGCGCTGGCCGCAGCCCGGCAGGGGTATACCGCAGAAAACGGCCAACCAGGCGTGGTACGCGAGGCGCCCGTGCCGGACTTCGTCGCGGATGAGGGCGAATTCCCGATGGACGGGTTTGCCCCATACAGCCCGTTGCCCAGGCCGATTTGGTACTTTCAAGGCGGAGGGTTGGCGCTGAAGAGGGACGCGTCGGGCGATCAGTGGTTCGCCCACGCGGTTACGCGGGTATGGCGTGAGGAGGGCGACCCTCCGGTGCCCGTTCCGTACGACTCGGATACCATCTTGCTCGGCACCCAGGACCTCGATTTCGGCTTTCGTGGCGGTGGGCGGGTCCTGCTGGGGCGCACACTGGGTGATTGGTACGGCTTCGAGGCCTCTTACTTCGGCTTGAGCAGTTGGGACAGCACCGCGATGGTAAGCGAGGCGCCCCTTTTCGAAAACCCGCAGGGCGTGTTTTCCGATGGGGTCCTGCTTTCGCCGTGGACCGATTACCGGATGGCGCCCGTCGCAGCTCTCGATGACAACGACTATATCTCGATCAGCTATCGATCCAGTCTGGAGAATTTCGAGTGGAATTTCCGCCGGAGCTTCATCGTGCCGCCGGGATGGTTGCAGGGCTCGCTGCTGGTCGGCGGCCGGTACGTGAACATCCGCGAAAACTTCGACTATCACAGCCTCTCGCTCGTGGGGAACATCACGAACGATGTCAACGTGCGGACCGACAACCAGATGCTCGGCGTTCAGGTCGGCGCCCTGTTCAAATTCCAGGTCGAGCCCCAGTGGTGGGTCGACTGTGAAATCAAGGGGGCCTATTTCCAGAACGAGGCCGATCAGGGCACCGTGTACACGAATGCCAACGGAGGGGCGCCCTACGAAGGAACGCATACCGGCGGCCGGGCGGGAACCCGGTCGGCCTTCGCGCTCGATCTCCGCCTGTCGCTGATCTACCAGTTGGGCCCGAACCTGTCGACCCACATCGGCTATCAGGCATTGTGGGTAGACGGTTTGGCGCTGGCTTCGGAGAACTTCGAGCGGGACATCAACATTCTCATGTCCGGCCCCGCCACGCTCGTCGACAACGGCAAGGTAGTCTATCACGGCCCCGATCTCGGCGGCACCCTGAGTTGGTGAACGGGCGGGTGTGGTGTTCCGAAGACGGACGGTTGGATGGTTGTCGTTACTTCACCACAAGGTTGAAACTCTCCGCACGGGTGCCACTGGCGGCTTGCCCGCCAGTGCCGGCCGCAAGGGCAAGGAAGCACGGGCTGACAAGCAGCCCGTGGCGCCCGGTGCCCCGCAACTTGACAACCCCGCGAACCATCGATATACTCACATCGTGGACTGTAAGATCGAACCGAGTATACGTTCAACTCAAAATGGATGATTTGTGACGCCGAGGGAACTCATTGTCGTTGGCGGCCCCAATGGTGCGGGGAAAACCACCTTCGCCGACGAATACGTCGCACGCCACGGCTGCAATTACGTCAGTGCAGACGCAATAGCATCACAACTTTCCCCAGAGGGTCGAACGCACACACGGATTGCGGCCGGCCGTGAATTCCTTGGGCAAATCAACGAGGCCGTTACCGGTTCGGAAGGCTTTGTCGTCGAATCCACTCTTTCGGGACGGACCTTTCAGCAGGTCTTGAAAAACGCGAAGGCTGCGAGTTTCACGATAACGATTGTGTATCTGTTTCTGGATTCCGCCGACACGTGTGTGGATCGCGTCCACGAACGCGTGCAAAAAGGCGGGCACGACGTTCCGGAAGCCGACATCCGTCGTCGGTTCACACGCAGCGCTTTGAACTTCTGGAATCTATACCGGCCCTTGTCGGATCATTGGCTGCTGATCTACAATTCAGGAAATCAGCCGCAAGATGTTGCGGTCGGCACGGCAAACGATCTGTCGATTCGCGATGCCGAACTTTACGCACAATTTCAACATCTGATCGAGGCAAATTAGTAATGGCACAAGTCCCGGAGAACATCGAGACTTTTCGCAGGGCGGACGAACTGATATGCATGTTTCGTTCCGCTGTGCGAAAGGCGCAGGCCGAAAGTCGCCGGCTGGGCGTGGCGAATGTCTATTCATTCAATGGGCAACGCTACTACGAACTGCCCAACGGAGATTATTCGCGAATGCCCCCGAAACAATGATTCCGTTCTCTCTGCCACCGCAACTCCCGATACGCCAATCCACTGCAGCAGCGCCCCTCCAGGGAGGCATGGACGCCCAGGAGACGAACTGCCCTCAATTGACAACCAAGAGACGCGGCGGTACACTAATTTTCCAAAAAACTGGTAAGCCGTTAAGTTGGATGAGGAAAGCATGAGAGACGATTTCTCCGCTGAGACGAGGGACATCTTGGCACGGGTGCCATGCCCACGCTCGCCGTGGGCATGTGTGGGAATGTGTTTGGCGGCACGAACCAAACCGAACGGCCGCGGCGGGAATCGCGCGCAACACCCGGCACTTCGCCAAGAAGCACGGGTGCCATGCCCACGCTCGCCGTGGGCATGTGTGGGAATGTGTTTGGCGG
>CAZJRB010000111.1:4906-24866 GCA_964547995.1 uncultured Planctomycetaceae bacterium
GCTGACCCGTCTTCTCGGGTTCTGCATGCCCACGCAAGCGTGGGCATGGCACCCGCTGACCCGTCTTCTCGGGTTCTGCATGCCCACGCAAGCGTGGGCATGGCACCCGGCTTTTGACAAAGCCATCGAGGACACCATCACTGCGCTGAATACTGGATGCCTCCGATCAAGAGATGGAGCGGTTCTTCAGCGTGCCAAAGGCAAAGCCTTTCTCCGAAAGCTCAAATGGCGTCAACAGATGGATGCGATAGTCGACCTGTTGCGCGCGATTCGCGCACGTTACAAACTGGCGAAGAAGGGCGGGCAGATTCATGTTCACGCTAACCCCGACGGGCGCGAGTTCTACTGCATTCACGACCCAGCTATTGCGGAGTGGATGGACAGCACACGACGCCAGATCTTGGAGATGTTTTCCGAGACTTGCTCAGACGCAGGACTGCCCCCGATCCCATTTCCCAGACACTTTCCGAGGAGATGGTAATCATCCAACAATCGCATCGAGCCGGGGTGCCATGCCCACGCTTCCCGCAACCGTGGGCATGGCCCAGTTCTTCGAACAGCCTCGCGTCACTTCACCGAGAGAACAAAGCTCTCCGAATGGCTGTTGAATTCCGGGGCGTACATGCACTGGATCTGGGCCATGCCGGTTTGGTATTGGCACGGGTGCCATGCCCACGCTCGCCGTGGGCATGTGTGGGAATGTGTTTGGCGGCACGAACCAAACCCCAACGGCGGCGGTCGGAATCGCGGTGGAGATTTCGTGCGCTGACCCGTCTTCTCGGGTTATGCATGCCCACGCAAGCGTGGGCATGGCACCCGGCACCCGGCAAGTATCACTTCCCGCTGAAACAGACAACGGAGCCGTCCTTCATGGACATGAGCAACCGGCCTCCGGCGGCCGACATGCCGTCGAAGACGGGGATGCTGTCGAGTTTGTATTCGGCCAGCTTCTTGCCGTCTTCGGCAGAGACGACCCAAAGAAGGCCGCCGCGCTTGCCGTGCCATGCTTCGCTCTGGGCTTCGAGTTGACGGTTGATCTCGTCGTCGGCCCCGGGCAGGAACCCCAGCATCTTCGTTTCGTCGGCCACGTCCGGAGGTCCGGCGATGAACAGGTTCTTGCCCGCCAAGGTCATGCCGTTGACCAGCAGCGGCGGCGATAGGACTTCCCACTCGACCTTCAGTGCGCCGCCGGCCCGCTTGCGGCCCTTGGGCCGCTTCTTGCCCTTTTCTTTCGGCTTCGGCGGCGGCGGTGGCGGTTGACTGGGGTTTTTGGCGGCCGCGTAGAGCCGGTACTTCGTGCGGGGATGCAGCATGTTGCCCAGCGGTTCGCTGCGGAAGGCATACACCCGGTCGTCGTCAAAGCACATAATCCGCCCGCAGGGGTTCGACTTTCGCGTGCCTGCATACGCCCCCCAACCTTCGCCGCAGTCCTCGCCGTAGATCCAGTAGGACCGGTGGAACCAGAGGTCGTCGAGGAATCCGGTCTGGCAGAACAGGTGCTTCCCGCCCTTGTCTTCGCGGTCTTTTGCCTTGCGCAGTGCGGGGGCAATTTCGAGCCGCTTGCCTTCCAGGTCGAACTTCTGCGCCTGCATGTAAAGGTAGTCTCCGTCGCAGGAGAACAGATCGGCGTTGGCCACCGGCATGTACTTCGCCGTAATCAACGTCTGTAGATTCTTCCCGGTCTTGGGATCGTTCTGATCCATCACGTTTTCCGAAAGCATCTTGCCGGTGTTCGCATCGAGCCGCACCAGCCGCAGCCCGCCGTCGAAGAACATGTTGCGGCCGGCCAGGCAATAGACAACACCGTCGTAGACCAGCACGCTGCCGCTGACCGGCCAGACCGACTCGAGCTGCTGATAGGAGACGTGTTGCCGTTCGTCGGGAGCAACCAGGTATCGCCATAGAAACTTTCCGTTGAAAGCGTCCAGACAATAGACCCAACCGTCGGCACAGCCGAACAGGACCTTTTCGCAGTCGATGGACGGCGGCGAATCAATGCGTCCTCCGGCCGTGTATTTCCATAGGGTCTTGCCGGAGTCGGCATCCAGTGCGTAGAGCGTCTGCTGATCGACGGCGGAGACGAAGACCATGCCATAGGCCGCGACCGGTTGCGTGAGTTTCCCGCCGAGTTTCACGGCCCAGGACTTTTTCAAATTGGGAGAAACCGTCGCGGGATTGAACCCGCTACGGGTCGCATCATGCCGATACATGGGCCAGGAGCCCTCGCCCGTCTCCTTTGGTTGGTATCCCCCGAAGGACGGCACGGCCCGCGCGAAACGGCTCTGCGTGATTGGGATATCCAGGTCCGCGGAGAATATGCCCGGTTTGCCCACACGAACGGTCGCTTTCTCCAAGCGCTGTTTCGGCGCCGGGCCCTTCGACGTCTTGCTCTCGGGCGCAAGGGCGCAAAACCACTCCAGCTTCGACTGGTAGTAGCACGCGCAGGAGTCGGCCGGCTTGTAGAGCAATCCGTTGCACGGCATGATGCCGTAGACGCAGCTTCCGCGTACCGTGTGGTTGATATCGACCTTCGGCGGGCCGCCGACTTCGTAGAACTCGGTTCCCATCCCCTGGGTCATAATGTATCGCGTCGTTGCCCGCCCGGGATAACACCGCGGGTGCATGGGGAAGGCCGGGAGGTTCTCGGCCACGAAATCCTTGCTTGCTTCCCCCGTCCGGAGGTCCAGGGCCTTGAAGTGGGTTCCGTTCCGCTGCGGCGTGCCCGTATTGGCCGACCAGAGGAGCCCGTCGATCAGAAATATGTCGTTGGGACAATGGTGGCTCGAGTGCAGTATGCCCCCTTTCCAGAGTTCTTTGCCGTCTTCGGCGGAGAATCCGGTAACTTTTGTACCGGTGGCAAGAACGAGAACGCCGTCGGAGAGGACAACCCTCAGGGAGCCGCCGGTGGGTACGCTCTTAATGCCGGGCCCCTCCGAGGCCCAGAGCTGCTTGCCGGTTTTCCGGTCGAGCGCGACCATGCCGTCGCCGTTGTGGAAGTAGACGCGTTTTTGGCCGACCGTCAGCGTCAGGGGTGCGATCTTGGTAACGTGCTTCCACAAGACCTTTCCGGAATCGGCGTCGACGGCCGCGACGCTCCTCGGCGGGCCGTCTTTCTTCCAGGCCCATCCACCGCTGGCGTGACCGATTTCGCCGTAAGTGGTGCCCTTGGCCCGGTAGCCGATTGGCTGCCGGTCGGGATCGACCAGCAGGTAGAGATTGCCGCCGTCACAGACGACTTCCTCGGTGGTCTTCGTGGCCTCGTAGGTTTTGATGGTCTCGCCCGTGGCGGCGTCGAAGGCCGTCAGGGGCTCGTTCAATCCCATGGTTACGTAGACCCGGTCGCCGGTCGCGGCCATCCTTCGGGGCAAATAGCCCGGCCCGCTCTTCAACGGCCAGTTCGACGGGTGCCAGTCCTTCAAGGACTTTTTCCAGAGGATTTTGCCGTTGAATCCGTCGCGGGCGATGAGCGTCCACTTCGAGGGCAGGAAGATGTGGTTGCGGAGCCCTTCGTCGAGGATATAGAAAACCCTACCCCCGGACGAAACCATGACGTGCATGCTGGACATGAAATCGTGGTTTCGCAGCCACTTGGGCCCGCCCATCCATTGAATCCTGCGCGGCGGGCCAACCACCCGGTCTTTACCCACCATGGTGCCCTGCGGATCGTGGTGATAGTGCGGCCACTCGTCGATGTCTTCCGGCCACGGCTTGACGGTCTTTTTCCATCCGTCGCCCTGCCGGACATACGCCACGCCGCCCGGGGCCAGCACGCGCATGATTTCGTCGTCTTTAACCTGGCACTTGTCGCCGGCGACCACGAGGTTCACCAGGTTGTCGATATACGGTAGGTTCCGGCCGTCGAATTTCCTTGCGGTGACGTTTCCCGCAAGGCCGGTCTTGCCGAAAAGTTTCCGGGCGTTTTCGACGTTCTCGCCGGACGTGTCGAGGCCCTGAACCACGTAGCGGTCGTCGGCCCGCAGCGCGGCGGTCAGTTTCCCGTCGCCGCAGGCGACGTGGACGATCAACCCGCCCCGGACGCCCGCCGTATCGAGGATATCCCGGGCCGAAGGCTGTTCGGCGGCATTCAGCACTCCGGCACACACGGACAAAACGGCTAGAAACGACAACGGCGAGGCCCGAAGGCCTCTTCGGATCTTCGGTGTCATGGTTCTGATTTTCCTTTCGTAGTATGTCTTTCAACGGTTTGCCGGTTCCCATTATCGCAGGACCGGCTCACACAGCAAGCGCGGGAGGGGGCACCCGTTACCGTGTTACCATAGCCATACCGCGAACCCCACAACCGCAGCGATCGCGACAACCGCAGCGATTGCCAGCGCGCCCCAGAGCTTCCGGTTCGCCCGGCGGTGCAAAGGCTCTGCGAACGTTTCGGTCGTTGCGTCCGGCGCCCCCCGCAGGGCTTCGGGAGTCTCCTTGGTATCAACGTCTGAGCTGGCAAAGCCCTTGTGCGAAACGGTGCTCGCGTGGCCGGTCGATTCCGTTCCTTCCGGCAACGGTTCCTCCAGGCCGTCCGGGTCGGAGAACGGCTTCAGGGCCTCGGCAACTTCCCTGGGAGTGGCGTAACGGTCCTCCGGTTTTTTGGCGAGCAATCGGCGCATGATCCCGTCCAGTTTCTTCGGGCAATCCGGCCGGCGCTTGACAATCGACGGAATCGGTTGGGTGACATGAGCCCGAAGCGTCTTGATGTTCATCTCCTCCAATTCGCTGCCGTAGGGGGGCGAACTCGTCAGCAGGAAGAACAGCGTGCAGCCGAGGCTGTAGATATCCGCCCGGATGTCGACCTTGCTCGAATCCTGGGTCTGTTCGGGCGCCATGTAGCCGACGGTTCCGATAATAATTCCCGTCTGCGTCAGCCGCGGCAGAAACTCCCGATCGACGCGCATGCGTGCCAGCCCGAGGTCGAGGATCTTTACCAACCCGAACCGGCTGAGCATGAGGTTGGCGGGCTTGATGTCGCGATGGACCAACCCGTGCTGGTGGGCGTGTTCGAGCCCCTTGGCGGCCTGGCGAATAATTTCACAGGCGGTTCCCACCGGCAACGGCCCGCGGCGCCTGACCAACTGGTGCAGATTGATCCCCTCGATGTATTCCATTGCCAGAAAGTGGGTTCCGCCCTGCTCTCCGGCATTATGGGCGCGGACGATGTTCGGATGATCCAGTCCGCCGGTCGATTGCATTTCCCGTTTGAAACGCGATACGGCTTTCGGCTCGTCGAGGAACCTTTCGGTCAAGACCTTTACGGCCACAATCTGGTTCAGGTGTACCTGGCGGGCGCGGAAGATGATCCCCATGCCGCCGCGGCCCAGTTCGTTGAGGAGTTCGTAATCACCCAATCGGTGCCGCTTGACGACCTTGTTGAAGACATGGCCGATCAGATCGGTGCAATCGGGGAAACGGCGCTCGTAGTTTTCCTCGAGGGGCGAATCCCCTTTTTCCTGCCGGAGTTCCAGCTCGATCTCCAGCAGCTCGCGCAGCATCCGGTCGTGCCCCTCGGGCGGTTCCCGGTCGAGGAAGTCCTCGATGAGCGGCCTCTCCCCCTTTCGCCAGGCGGCTTCGAACCGGTCGCAGGCCAGATCGATTCGCTCGGTGGCGGAGAGTTCGGACGGGGTCTTGCCGCTGGTGTCGCTCACGCCGGATCCTCCTTGGACCACGTCTCGCGGATACGTTCCAGTTTACGCTCGACGGTCCGCTTCACACACCCCAGTTTTTCGGCGATTTCCGTCGTGGTGTAGCCCTCCAGCGTGTGCAGCGCGATCCGGCGGAGCGTCTCGTCGTCCAGCGCATCGAGCAGGTGCCGGCAGTTCTCGCTCACCATGTTGGCCAGCTCCGGAGTGGGCTCGGTCCCCAGCACGTCGCCGATGCCCGGCTCGCGGCTGGAATTGTCATCGACGCGCATGAAGACCGACTCGCCGCGGACCTGGCCGCCGCCTCGCTTGGCGGCGAACACCTTTCGGCGTCTCGCGCAGGCCTTTCGGGCGGTGATCGTAACCAGCAGTTTCCAGAGGTCCTCCCGGTCGTCGACTTTCTTGAATTTTCCCTCCGCCATGCCGTGGCAGAAGCTGTGCATCGCGCTCAGCGCGACGTCCTCCTCGTCGGCGTCGCGCCGCGGCATACCATCGAGCTTGCGTCGGGCATACCGGACGAGCTTCTCGAAATACGCTCCCCAAATAACCTCGGCCGCCCGGTCGTCGCCTTCGCCGAGCTTCGAAATCCACAAGGTGAGATCTTCGGTTGACATACGGCAGTCAGGGTCGGAATTAGCTTCTGCGGAAAGTGCCTTGCGCGATCAGGCTGCTAAATATATGCTACTCATAAGAGACCCCATTGCCAACCCACCCAAACGAGTGGCCATTAGATTGACACCGCCTCAGGGCACTGTATGATGTGGCGGCAAACCACGTTATTCCCGGCAGGCCGGAAAAATGCGTTTTGTCTGCCGACAGAAATAGAACCATCCCCAGAAGGAGACCGTCATGGCGAAAGACAAGGTAAATGTCGCAATCATCGGGCTCGGCTTCGGTACGCAGTTCATCCCGATCTACAAGCGGCACAAACAGGCCAACATGTACGCGATCTGCCGGCGGTCGGAGGAAGCGCTCAACGAGATCGGCGACATATTCGGGGTCGAGCGGCGCTACACGAAATACGACGACGTGCTGGCCGATCCGGACGTCGACTACGTCCACATCAACACACCCATCCCCGACCACGGGCCGATGTCGATTGCGGCTCTGAAGGCCGGCAAACACGTGATGTGTACGGTGCCGATGGCCACGTCGGTGGACGATTGCCGGCAGATCGTCGAGCTGGTGCAGGAAACCGGGCTGAAATACATGATGGCCGAAACGGTCGTCTACAGCCGCGAGTTCCTCTTCGTCCGGGAGCTTTACGAGAAAGGCGAGCTGGGCAAAATCCAGTTCCTCCAGGCAAGCCACCAGCAGGACATGGACGGCTGGCCCGAATACTGGCCGGGCCTGCCGCCGATGCACTACGCAACGCACTGCGTGAGCCCGTGCCTTGCACTGACTCGCGACGAAGCGGAGTACGTTTCCTGCTTCGGATCGGGCACGATCCGCGAGGAGCTGATCGCGAAGTACAACTCCCCGTTTGCCCTGGAGACGACCCACTTCAAGTTCCGCAATTCCGACCTTTCGGCCAGGGTCCACCGGTCGCTGTTCGACACGGCCCGTCAGTACCGGGAAAGCTTCGACGTTTTTGGCTCGAAGAAGGCGTTCGAGTGGCCGCTGATCGAGGGGGAGAATCCGGTGCTGCACACGGCCAAGAAGCCCCAGGCCGAGGTTGCCCAACGGGTGAAGGTGCCCGATTACGCACACCTCCTGCCCGAGGAGATCCAACACTTTACGACCAAGACGTTCCTTGATCTTCCGGAGTACCAGCACCTGGCGTCGAGCGACGGGGCCGACCCCGACGGCACGCACTCTCACCTGGTTACCGATCCGGGCTCGTTGGAGGGCCACGGCGGTTCGCACCCGCACCTGGTCCACGAATTCGTTTCGGCGTTGGTCGAAGACCGCGATCCCTTTCCCAACGCGGTGCAGTCGGCCAACTACACGTGCGTGGGCATTCTGGCGCACGAATCGGCCCTGAAAGGAGGGGAAATGATCCCTCTGCCTGAATTCACCTTCGGTGGCTGAGTGGTCACCGGGTTGGTTTTTCCGGCGGCAGCTTGGCCCGGGTGATGACGTTGTGCTGGTTGATCGTTTGCGCATCTCCGCCGACATCGATGGCAGGGCCTTCCCCGGCGCTCTTGCGGTTGACGCCGATGACGACGTTTCCGGTGACGGCCAGGCGTCGGCACTTCTCGTCGGCCTTGACGGCCTGCTCTTCCAGGCCACTGAAGACGTTGCCCGAAACGGTGATGTCGGACGTACCTTGTAGGATAATGCCGGTGGCCAGGTTGGGTTTTCCGGCGCGCCGGGTCTTCTCGCCGATGAAACTGTCGGAGAAGTTATTGCCGGTGACGGTGATGCGTCCGCTGCCCGGGCCGATGACCAGCGCACGGACGGCCGCGATGGTAAACGTGTTGGCCGAGACGGCACATCCCCAGGCATCGCGGAGATCGACGCTGCCGCCGAAATTATCGGCCAGCACGTTGGCGCTGATGGTGATGCCGTAGCAGTCGCGGTCGAGGATGACGGCCGTCCCCCGGCACTCCTCGATCATGTTGCCCGAGAGCACGGAACCGTAGGTGTTCTCGATCACCACACCGTTGCCGCGATGGTCGTCCAGGTTGTTTCCGTTGAAGCAGAGGTTGAAGCTGTCGACACACCGCAAGGCATCCTGGTTTTCCTCGAATTGATTGGCGTTGACGATGATGTCGTGTCCACCCTTGATGTTCACGCCCGAGAGCCGGTTGTACGTGAAGATCGAGTTGCAGATGCGCGGATCCTCGTAGCAATTAACGAGGTTGACGCCGTGGCCGCCGTTATGGTCGACGCTGAGGCCGTGGATAAATATCTCGTTGATGTTCTCGGCGAGCAGGCCGTCCCCGCTCTTCGGATGGGTGCTTTTTGCCTCGACGTATTCCGGATCGCCGCAGATCCGAAAATCGGCGAGTTGTACGCGCCACAGTTTTCCCTTGCCGGCCGGGCGGACGATCAACGCCGGCTTGCCTTCCTGGTTGCCGTTGATCAGGCAGGTGGCTGCGCCGGCGCCGATTACGCGAGTGTCGCTGCGCGACAGCACCAACGGCTCTGCGAGCTTGAACCGTCCCGGCGGAAGCCTTACCAGTCCGCCGGCCCGGGGTACGGCGTCGAACGCGGCTTGGAGGCTGGGATACTCTGCCGCGTCGATGACGAGGGCTTTCAACTCGGTTGGTTTCACGGCCGCGCCCGGCGAATCGGCCCTCGTGTGCCACGAGGTGACCGATACCCAAGTCAACAGGAGCAGGAATGTGAGAACGAGCACCGGAATTTTTGTGGATTTCATGGCATCTTCCTTCTCGGTACGGAGACTAACTTGCACACGGCGCCCCTTGCTTCAGCATCTTGCTTCACCTCACGCCGCATTATACAATCTCCATGGCCGACGCGAACCGCGGGCAACCTTATTCCTGTTAAGAAGGGAGCAAACCATGAAATTCGGGCTGCAATCGGCTCTTGCCACGGCCGTGATGGTTGCGATCGCCGCGTCCTCCGACGGCGCCGAGTGGTACGTCGGTTCCGACGGCAAACCCGACTCACAAGGCACCAAGAGCGCGCCGTGGGACCTGGAATCCACCCTGGCGGGAAAGCGAAACGTCGGCCCCGGCGATACCGTTTGGGTCCTTCCCGGCACCTACAAGCATCCCGACCGGTCGCTGGGCGGCCGCGGGTACGCCGTCCGTCTGGCCGGGGCAAAGGAGCGGCCCATCCACGTCCGCGCCGCGCCCGGCCGGCGCGCCACGATCGACGGCGGGCTATCGGTCGAGCGGCCGTCCGAATGGCTGTGGATTCGGGACCTGGAAATCATCGTTTCCGAGAACTTCTCGATGTCCAGACGCGTTGAAGAAACGGGGTCCCATCCGAAGACCTACAACCGGCCCTGGGGCGGCCTGAACGTCTACGCCGGCGAGGGGTGCAAGTATATCAACCTCGTGATCCACGATAACGCCCAGGGAATCAGCTTCTGGCGCGGGGCCACCGACAGCGAGTTGCACGGCTGCATCATCTACGACAACGGCTGGGACGCCCCCGATCGCGGCCACGGCCACGCAATCTACACCCAAAATCAAAACGGCACGAAGACGATCTCCGATTGCATCATGACCGGCGGATACGGCTATACGATGCACGCCTACGGTTCCTCGCGGGCGTACGTCGACAACTACCTCGTCGAGGGGAACATCGCCTACAAGGGCGGGACCTTTTTGATCGGCGGCGGACGGCCCAGCCGCGGCATCCGCGCCCTGAGCAACTATCTCCACGGCATTTCCATGCAGATCGGATACTCGGCCCCGCACAACGAGGACTGCGAAATCCGCGACAACGTAATCGTCGACGGCGGGTTGCACATCAAGAACTACCGGAAAGTCGTCAATGAGAATAACCTCGTGCTGGGCCGCAACGCCCCGCGGCCAAAGGAGCCACCGGTCCGCGTGGAACTCCGCCCGAATCGATACGACCCGGACCGGGCCAATCTGGCCATATTCAACTGGACGAAGCAGCCCGCCGTCGAACTCAAGCCAGCCTCGTTTCTCAAGAGGGGCGACCGCTACCGGTTCATCGACCCGCGCGATTTCTTCGGCAAGCCGGTCACCTCGGGCACATTCGACGGGCGCAGTATCCGGCTTGCGGTCGAAGGCGAATTCACGGCGCTGGTCATGCTGCGAGGGCCGGCGCAGTGACGTGCCGGCCCGATTCCCCGTGTTGCCTACGGCGATCCCCGCTCCAACCCCGTTTTCATCCGGCCGATCGTTTCTCGCTCGCGTTGGGGGACGCCGGGTGATTTCAACGCCTCGTCGAGATAGCGTATGGCTTCCGCGTTGTCGGCGCCCTTGCGATAGAGATCGGTTTCGTGATACCGCCAGTGGGAGACGAGGGCGAATCGCCAGGTCCAGCCGTCGGGGTGTTGCGGGGCAAGCTTGATCGCCGAGCGGTAGAGTTCCTTGGCCTTGTTCCACATGGCCGCCGTTTCCGGCTGGTTGCGTTCCATGCCCATGGCGAACCATGCCCTGGCGGTGGCGGCCTGCGCCAGCGCGGCGGCGCGCTCGTTGTTGTCGGTGGTTGCTGCGGCCGCTTCCTCGGCATCGAGATACAAGCGGTCGCCGATACGTCCGGCGGCCTCCGTCTGCTTCGACTTGTCCGCCTTGAGGGTCAACAAGAGGCTGTAGTTTGCTTTGCTTCGGCGATAGGCCAGTTTGAACTTCAAGTCACCGCGTTCGGCGATTTCGGGCGAGGCGAGCCCCTCGCCGTAGGCATTGACGGCTTCGGTCCATTGCTCTTGGGTTTCGCGGACCAGCCCGATAAACAACTTCGCTTGGGGAGCCGTTGCACCCGATTCGACCAGATCATCGGCCACGGACCCGAGCGCCGTGATACGCGCATCGGTCGCCGGGTGGTCCGGATTGACCGTCGAGGCCCACCGGTTAAGGCACTCGACCTGGAAGTCGGAACCGGCGTCGCGGGCAAGCTTCACGGTGTTTGCGAAGACTTCGTCGGCTTGCGGGGATTTGCCTCCCGCGACGAGCGATTGTGCCAGGTAGTAGCTCTTCAGATAGCTCGCAGGGTCGAGTTCCGCCGATTTCCGAAGGCTGTGCTCGGCAAGAGGGTAGTCCTTCTTGTAAAGATGGACCCGGCCGAGCCAATAGTGGGCATCGGGAAGGTCCGGGTCGCGGCGGATTACCTCTTCCAGGTCCTTGACGGCTGAAGCGAGCAGCTTTTTGTCGCGTTTTCCATACCGCACGGCCCGGAACGCGCAGCGGGCCCGCGCCAGCGAATAAGCCGGATTTGCATGATGAGACAACTCCAACGCTTTCGTGAAGGCTGCCATGGCCTTGTCGTAGTTCTTGAGATCCTTGCCGGCGACATAGGCAAGGTCTTCCAGGGCGTTTCCAAGCGAGACGTATGCGTAGTCGTTATACACGGTGTCGATCTCGATCGCCCGGAGCGCATCGTCGCGGGCCCGCTCGAGCAAGCCCGCCTTTTCGGTTCCCGGCATTTCCGTCGAGTAGCTGCATATTTCCACGTTCGCCGCGCTGCGATTGATCAGGGCATAGGCGGTCTTTTTGTCGTCCCGTCCGGTGAGCTTGACGGCCTTCGTGCAGGCCGCGACTGCATCGTTGAGCCTTGCAAGACGCTCGCCGACGGCACTCTGCCGGCGCGACTGCTTCAGGTAGATGTTTCCCAACAAGGCATGCCCGCCGGGGAACTTCGAGTCGAGTCCGATTGCCTTCTTGGCGTCCTTTTCGGCCTCGGGGAGTTGGTCCATCTCCAGCCGGCACCCGCCGCGACCGGCGTAGTACTCGGCGGAGTCGGCATCATACGCAATCGCACGATCGTAAGCGTCGAGGGCCACCTCGATCGGTTTCTTGTCGAACGGCCAGGCCTCGTACCGGTTTTCGCTCAGGAGCCTTCCTTTGGCGCCGTAGAAGGAACCGATCCGCTTCCGCTCGTCCGCACCGAGTTGTGAAGGGTCGCCGAGCGAGCGGGCCAGCGCAAGGGCCGATTCGAGGATCCTGTAGACGGCCAACGGAGGCACGACCCCTTCGGCAGAAACCTTCTCCTGCCGTGCCAGTCGCGACAACTCGGCGTAGGCATCCAGGGCGGCCAGGGTATCCCGGCGGTCGTTCGAGGATTGCGACTTCAACTTCGCCAACAGGCAGAGCGCCGGCACGTCGTCCCGCGTAGACGTTCCCGCTTTCGCCTTGGCCGCCGCATCGGCCAACAGTCCCTCGGCGATGGCCGGCTCCGGCGTCGGCTTATTGACCGCCGCCGTCGCAAGATCGAGTTTCATCGCCGGCGGAAGCCCGTCCTTGGCAAGCTTGCCCGCCAAGGTCAATCGGGTAAACGCCTTGTCGGCGGCATCGGGATTGACGCTCACCGAATGGAGCAGCTCTTCAAAGCTCTTTCCGCTCGTCGCAACGGTGATTGCCGGAGCGGCATCGATCAGGACTTGGGCCGCCCGTTGCTTGCGATACTCGTTTGAGAGGATCGACAAGTCTTCGATGCCTGCGTACGCTTGTTGCATCAGCGCGGCGGCCCGGTCCGGTTCGGCGCCCTTGGGATCGGTGAGCTTCAGCAATGCTTGGATGTAGATCGCGTATGGCCGGCGCGCGACATCCACGGAGTCGGGGCCGGGGGCAATGCGGGCGGCTTGTTGCCAGTTGGCGCCGGCTTGTTCTCCGCCGGCCGATTCGGCAAGGCACTCCGCCTGACACAGTCTGACCGAGAGGTCCACGACCCCGTTGCGCTCGGCGGTCTTGCACTTCCGGAGCAGGTTGGCGAAATCGGGCTTCTCCGGTGATTGAAGTGCGGTGATGACGTCCTTGCGCAATTGCTCGATCAGCTTCCGATTTTCTTCGCGCCATCGCTCTTGTAGTACGGCCGCCCGTTGTTCTAAAAGATTTCTGTCCTCCGACTCGGCCAGCTCCGGCGATTGGGAGAGGATCGGGAGGACGCCGGTCAGCGACCCCACGCAATCGCCGCGCAACTCCCGGGCCGTACCGGCCTTGCCGGCGGCGGCGGCCACGTCGGCCAATCGCTCGGCAAAGACCAGCAGCAACTCCGGAATCATCTTGTCCCGCAGCGTGTCGAGTTGTTGGACGGCAAGTTGCGTCTCTTCGGGTTTTTGGAGATCGACGTGCTCGAGCCGGTCGAGTCCCTCCAGGATGGAGATTTGTGTGTTGATGTCCGCTTTCCGTGCTTCGGTGGCGTGCTCCAGCGCGGAGCGAAGGGTTTTCGACCGCTGGTCAAGTTGCTTCAGCCGGGCTTCCATGTCCGCCTTGATCAGAACGGTTTCGAGGTCGCCGGGGAAGTCGGTCAGCAGTTTTTTGCAGCGTTCGATTGCTTGCCGGGGTTCGGGCGCCAACTTTCTGAGCGATTCGCGCAGCCTGTCGACGAGCCGTTTTTCCGCCGCGTCGGCGTTGGCCAGCTCCGCCTTGGTTGGGGCCCAGCGGTCGTCCTCGCCGGTTGCGCCGCTCGCGCCGGCGAGTCTCTTTTTGCAGCGGTCGAGCATGTCGAGGACGGCGTCGAAGTCGCGCGACGGGCTTGCCTCTTCACAGGTCAATTCCAAAGCTGCCTGAAGTGCGGTTTGCCCCGGCGTTTCCCCGGTTTCTTCCGCCGGGGTCACGGCCAGTTGTTGAAGGTCGGCGTGTACGGCGTCCCAGCGAGGGGGAGCCCGGCGGCTGTTCGCCCTCGCACCGAGCAGCAGGACCTCCCGGCGAAGCCTTTGGGCTTCTTGCTTGATTTTGTCTTCCGCTGTCGCGTCGATCGAGGCATCCAGAAACTTTCTTGCCTCGCCGCACTTCTCGGCGCCTTCGGCGGGATTGGAGTCGATCGCCGCCCACGACTTGTCGAGCAAGGCCCTGACAACCGCAAGGGCCGTGTCGGGCGGGAGCGAGTACAGGCCGCTTTTTCCGGGCACGAGCTTCCCGGCACCTGTTTTCCCGGCATCTTCATGATCGGGAAACCTGACCAGCACGGCCCTGCAAATCTCGTCGCTTCGTTGCTTCTCACCCAGCGCCGCCGCCACCAGGGACTCCTCGTACCATCTTTTCTTGAGAAGACCGAGACGTTTTCGGCGCTGGTCCTTGACCAACGCGTCGATCCAAGGAGACTCGTCGGTCACGAGGTCTGCGGCGCGGTTCCACTTCTTTTCGTTGATTGCCTGATCCACGTCCTTGCACCAGCGGACCCCGAGCTGATCGCGGAGGCGATCTTTGGCGACGGCCCAGCCGACCCACGGCGAACACGACTCGACGTAATCGAAGGCTTCCTGGTATTGCCCGTCGCGCGTCAACGATTCCGCTTTCGTTTCGACGCGCCAGGCCCCCAAGAGCATCGCCGCGAAAACGAGAATCACCAGTGCGAGCCCCGCAAGGCCGATCAACGCGTGCCGCGACAACCTTCGCGGCCGTTTGCCGCCCTTTATCGAGCCGGCGTCGCTGCCTTTCAGCATGGCTTCCCTCAGAGCGTGGACCATCGCCGAGGCCGACTCGTATCGCTGGGACGGATCGCGCGAGGTCGCTTTCTCGATCACGCGTTGCTCTTCGGGCGGCAGCCCTGACAGGTCCAATTTGCCGTCCAGGTGGGCATTGAGGATCGCCAGGTACGACCTGACGTCTTCGAAAGGCAGCTTGCCGGTTCGCAATTCCACGAAGCTGATGGCCAGGGAATACTGGTCGGTCGAGGCGCTGGGCTTGTTGCCCTCAAGACACTCGGGCGCTCCGTAGGCCGGCGATACGCCCATCGACGTCTTTCTCACGTCGCCCAGAACGCGTGCAAGTCCGAAATCGCAGACCTGGGCCGAGCCGCCCACGATCAGGATGTTCTGCGGCTTGATGTCGCAATGCTGGATCGAGGCCGATTCGCCGCCAAGGTCGTGCGATTTCTCGTTCATGAAATCGATGGCCTTGGCGGCTTCGTGCATGTACTCGATCAACTCGCCGGGCGGGATGCCCGAGGGAGACTGTTCCAGCCGGTCACCCAAATTGCACTCGCCCAAGCCCATGGCAATCACCAGCATCCGCGGGCTGGCCGATTCGGCGTCCGGCGATACCCGGGTGTCGGCCGTCTTGCTCCGCTGAAGCTGCGTGAGGTAGTTGTTCGAGTGGCGGCGGATCCGCGCAATCAATTCGATCTTGTCCGGAAGCTTGACGAGGTAGTCGTTTGCCCCAAGGGCAAAGGCCTCGGCCTTCGTTGTGGGGTCTTCCTTGGTCGAAAGGACAATCAAAGGGATGTCCCGCGTGGCCGGCTTGGCTCGGAAAAACTCGACCAGCGTCAACCCGTCAACGTCGGGCATGACCAGGTCCTGCAAAATCACCGTCGGCGAGATCTCGTGGGCCAACTGGACGGCGTTCGCCGGATCGCCGCAGTAGTGATAGACGATATTCGGCTCGTCGGCCAGCATCCGGCGAACCGCTTCGCCGACCATGGGCTGATCGTCGATCAGCAGCACGGTAATCTCGGGTTCGGCCGCCGGCGGCGCGGAATCGTCGATGCGAGACAGAAAGTCCTCCTCCTTCGGCGCCGTTTTCGATGTCGAAAGGTCCTCGAGCTGCGTGTCGGAGAGGACGTTGCCGTGTTCTCCGATGAGCCAGGAGCCCATAATCGGCACGAGATTCGGATGATGGATGCCCTTCATCAGCCACAGGGCCCGGAATTCCTTCAGCCCTTGCTCGCGGTCCAGCCCGATAATCTTCACGGCGACGTGGATTTGTCCCGGTCCGGTCGCCTTCCAAACCTCGCCGAAACCGCCCTCGCCCAGAAACTTCTCCAGCCGGTAACCGGGAACGGGTTCATCACCAGCCTTGTAATGAGGCATCGGAATACCTGAAGAGGGGGTAGAGCCAATCTCGCCACAGTCCGGCGGTGCCGGCGAGTCGCCGGCAACCGGGTCCTGGTAGATTTTCATTATAGTCACGCGGGGTGCCTGTGCAACGACTGGGGGGTAGACCGGAGGCGTTGAGAACAGGCGGCGGAGCGTTCCCGCCTTCACCCACTTTGCCTACGTTTACATCCTGGCTTGTGACAAGTAGCAGCACACCCTTACGAATGATCCGGCTCAGCACCGTTCGAGAAATATGTGTCGCATTTGTAGGACGGGTCTCCCGACCCGTCAAGGAAGAAGACGGTCAGGAGACTCAGGAGACCCGTCCTACGACAGTTGTTTCTCGACCGATCCTTAGTATTCCGACTGGACCAGGAAGTAGAAGTTCCGCCCGCGGCGGAAGACGCCGCCCGGATGACCGTAATTCATGTCGATCCGCGAATCGAGATGTTCCTGGTAGTTGCGGTTGCCCAGGTTCTCGACGCCGGCCACGAAGGTTACGGCATGATTGATGTGCCAGTAGCCTCGCATATCGTGGGTGACGAAACCGGGGGTAGGCAGTTCTCCGGAACCCGCCGTCTGATTGGTCCGGTACTGACCGTCGACGATTCGGGCGCGATATTCCATACCCCATTTCCGGCCATCCCAGCAATCGCTCAGCCGAAGCCCGACGAGGGCCTGCAACGGGGGGATTCCCCACAACGGCCCGTACAGGGCGGTAACGTCTTGGACGTTTCCTTCGACATAGGAGAGGCTCGCAAAGGGCGTGAGGCGGCCGTTTGACCGCAGTTCGCCGTAGAGTTCGCCGCCGGCCAGCGCGGCGTCCTCGTTAGCGGTAGTTACCCAGTTGTAGGTGATGAAATGGTCGATCCACGAATAGAAACCCCGGATTCCGCCGTGGAAATCGGCGTAATCGGCCGTCAACCCCACGTCGATCTGCTGGGCCGTTTGTTCGGTAAGGTCGGGGTTGCCGATCGGAAAGAACAAGGGGCCCTCCTGCAGAATCGCCAGGTAGGGCAACCAGGCATACAAGTCCGTCGGCGTGGGAGCGCACTGCGATACCCCGAACCCCGCCGTGGCGGTCAACTCATCGGTTAGCTCGTACTCGCCGATGACATATCCGGCGCCCAGCGTAAAGCTTCGTGGACGGTCGCCATTGGGAATAAAGCCGACTTGGCCTTCGGGGTTCGTCCGGACCAGATCGATACGGCCACCCGCCTTGACGACCAGGCGATCGGACACGGGCAAAATGACATCGAGAAAGAGACCCGTGTCATACACTTTCACCGGTGCGATGCCAAAGAGGGCGAGGCTGGTAAGTTCCAGATAATGGTGTCGCTCGAGCGTGAAGTCGGCTCCCGCGGCGAGTTGCCCGTCCTCCGGGGTTCCCCACGTCATGATCATGCGGCCGCCCGCCGAGTAGTTGCGCCCCCAAGTCAAGTTGGTCAACGGCACGCCGGGGTTCCACGGGTTGATTTTGTGAGCCGGCGTGCCTCTGAAACGGCCCGCATTGTACCACAGGTTGATTCGGAGGTGATCGTAAAGGTGCTGGTTTTCCAGCGTATAACAGAGTTGAAAGGCGTCGGCCGTCAAAAGTGCCAGATCGTTGATCTGGCTCGGCAAGTCGATGTCGGTCAGGTCGTTGCGGATGTAGCTGAACTCGAAGGAGCCGTCTCGCGACGGGTCGTAGCCGAAGCTGCAGTTCCAGTTTCGCATATTGTGGCTGGCGGCCACGGGAAACCCGCCGCCGGCCGTGAAGTCGACGCCGGTCCGCTGTACGTAGCCGATACGATAGCCGTAGTTGCCGCCGCCGCCGTGGAAACTCTGGGTCCCGTACCACGCCTCTCCGTTGGTGTCGTAGCTGCCGGCCGTGTGGCCCAGAACGCCCGTCCCGCAGCAGCAGCGTTCGGTCTCCTTCAATTGCACGTTGATGAAGGCGAAGCCGGGCCCCTGACGGACCGTGTAGGGGCCGTCGATGATCGACACGTCCCGGATGATGCTCGAATCGATCCGGCTCAGCGGCGTATCCAGGTCGGGTCGAATCGGAAAGAAGCAGGCCCCGTCGACCGTGTTGCGGATTTGGGCGTAGCGGTAGCCGCGAATCCGCGGCTCGTTCGAGATGGGCGAACGGGTAAAGAGCATCACGTTGCCCGTGTCGCCCGATTGCTCCAATAAGTCGCCGACGTCGGTGGTTCCGCGGATGGCCGCTTCCTCGCCCGACACGACGCTGGCAACCGGCGAAGCGGCCAACTCGGTCGGCAGATCGGACAGGCTCACGGCGCCGCCCCACGCCGACTCGATGTCCTCGGGAGCACCCGCCTCGATTCGCGGTTCCGGCAATTCCGGCTGCTCCGGCTGAATCGGTGCAACGGGGCCCTGCATCGCCACGAACTGGGGATCGATCGATCGGTCGGCGTAGTGCGGCTCTCCGGGGTCGGCCGAGAGGCCACCGCCTATCCCTAAGACAACGGCCGCGACAATCGACCGGTAATACAACGTCCGACGCACCGGTGGCCCCCCTGCGAGCGCAAGACCATGACTATGCCCCTATCGCTTTCCTAATCGTCAAAGTCCGCCTGAATCTTTTCTCTAACCGTTAAACTACCGGTGTAAAAATGCCAAGACTAGTTAGTCTGCGGGAAATGGGAAGCATGAACAAGATGCCATTGCGCTCCGTGCCTCGCCGAGCGCGCGGTTTCCCTGCCTCGTACGTCGTCGGCGCCCTGGGGCCGCCGGGCTTGCGTGCAATTGCTTCTCGATGTGGGTTCCGGTAGCATGGTCGTATCTACAGGTCCCGGCGGTAAGCCCGGCTGAAGCCGGCACTACGAACACTACAAACAGCCGAAACCATCCACCTCGGCCTGCAAAGGGGGACATCGCATGTCGCCGCCTCGCCTTGAACAGGGCCGGTACTTTTTGAAGGACTTCATCCGGCAGGAGACCGATTTTTCGCAAACGGGCCAGTCGCGGGGTGCCGCGCCGCCGCCGGTCGAAAAGCCGTTCGACGCCGATGCGAAGCGGATCGACCTGGTGCGGCCGGGCGCGTGGGACGACGTTGCGGGGATCGACCTGGAAACCGCCATCCGGAACCGCGAGAGCCGCCGGCGGTTTACCGGGGAACCATTGACTCTCGGCGAGCTTTCCTTCCTGCTCTGGGCAACGCAGGGGATCCGCGCGCAGGCCGGCCCGGGCGTCACGCTGCGAACCGTGCCCTCGGCCGGGGCCCGCCATGCGCTGGAGACGTACCTTTGCGTGTTCAACGTCGAGGGGCTCGAACCCGCGTTCTATCGCTACCTGCCGGTCGAGCACCAATTGCTCTTCGAGTTCGCCGAGGACCGGGCGGCCCGGCGGATGACCGACGCGACGCTCGGGCAGGCCTTTTGCGGCCGCTGCGCCGTGACGTTCGTCTGGACGGCGATCCCCTACCGCATGGAATGGCGCTATGGCCTCGCGTCGCACAAGGTGATCGCGGTCGACGCCGGCCACGCCGGACAGAATCTGTACCTCGCCTGCGAAGCGATCCGCGCGGGCACGTGTGCCGTCGGGGCCTACGACCAGCAGAAGATGGACCGGCTGGTGCGCGTCGACGGTGAAGACGAATTCGTCATCTACCTGGCCCCGGTCGGAAAGGTGTAGAGTACTGAGTACTGAGTTCCCCCCTTTCCCCTTTCCCCTTCGTCCGTGTCGAGTTACTTCAGATGGCTGAATAGTCAGCCCGCCCCGAAGAAAATCGGGAAAAACGGCCGAGTGGCTTAAAACCGGCCTTGACAAGCCGGCCGAAATATGTACAACTGTATATGTACGTAATCCCTCCGCTGTGGGAGCCCCACAGACGTTAGCGACCCCTGGCCGGGTCCGAGGTTGTGCTGGCAGGCCGGGAAGCAGACCGGCCGGGGTGGTGCGGCTTTGCCCTCTTGGGCCCCCGGGGCCCGCCACTCCGCGGTGTCCGGGAGTG
>CAZJRB010000112.1:0-24481 GCA_964547995.1 uncultured Planctomycetaceae bacterium
CAATTGTTGCTTATTCTGACCCGCCGAGATTCCAGTTCACGGTGAACCATTACACCGGGGCTTTTGGTCAATCGCCGCACTCCCCTGCTCTCCTGCTCCCCCAAGTCGTTCTGGACCCCGCCGCCCGGACGTGCTATCATGCTAGTTTCCACCGTTGTCGAAATACCCCGCTGGGAGAGACTGGATGGCGTCGGACGGCCAGATTCGGCTGCGGGGGGTCGAGGTCCATAACCTCCAGGGCATCGATCTCGACCTGCCGCACCACCGGTTGATCGTGTTCTGCGGCCTCAGCGGCAGCGGCAAGAGCAGCCTCGCGCTCGATACGCTCTATGCCGAAGGACAGCGGCGGTACATCGAGAGCTTTTCGGCCTACACCCGGCAGTTCCTCCAGCGGCTCGAAAAGCCCGACGCCGAGCGGATCGACGGCATCCCGCCGGCCATTGCGATCATCGGCAAGGACACGACCCGCTCGAGCCGCTCGACCGTCGGCACGGCGACCGAGACGGGCGATTACCTGCGGCTTTTGTTTGCGAAGATCGGACACGTCTTCTGCCGCAACTGCGGCCGGGAGGTCCGCTGCGACACCCCCCAAAGCAGCGCCGAGGCGCTCGCCGCCTTGCCCGAAGGCACGCGTTTCATGGTCGCCTTTCGATGGGAACCGGCGGCGGAAAACGGGTCGCAGCAAACGGCCGCCGCGTTGCGGGAAGACGGCTTCATCCGCGTCATATCAGGCGGGCGAACGATCAATCTCACCGAAGAGCCGGTCGTAGGACAGGTTGGGAACCGGTCCAAGGAGAGCAAACTGGGCGAGGGGCAAAACGATGACGGTGCAACCTACGTCGTCGTCGATCGACTGACCGCCGGCGGCAGCGAAGACCGCATCCGCGATTCGTTGGAAACCGCATTCGCCAAAGGGCAAGGCAAGTGCCACGTGTTCGTCGCTGAGGACGCTACTTCTGCCGAAGCAGCGGCACACCCATCCGACGCGCGCGGCGCCGAATGCCGGATCGACGGCCGACGGTGGCGGCGGACCGGCTTCAGCACGGAACTCTCGTGCGAGGATTGCGGCATCGACTACCCCGTGCCCGAGCCCCGGCTATACAGCTTCAACAGCCCGCTGGGGGCGTGCCCCGAGTGCGAAGGCTTCGGCAACGTCATCGGGATCGACATGGAACTGGTGGTTCCCGACCCGGGCAAGTCGCTCCGCGATGGGGCGATCGCACCATGGAACAGCCCGGCCTACGCCCACGAGCTGGAAAAGCTGCTCGAGCTGGCCGGCGACTACGACATTCCCGTCGACGTTCCGTTTGCGGAGTTGGACCGGCGCCAAACCGATCGGATCGTGTACGGAATTCCCGAGCGGGATTTCGGCGGCCTGGAAGGATTCTTCGCATGGCTGGCGAAGCGAAAGTACAAGATGCACATCCGGGTGTTTCTGAGCCGCTGGCGGAGCTACCGGCCGTGCGAGGCGTGCGGGGGAACCCGGCTTAGGCCGGAGGCCCTGGCGACGAAGATCGCCGGCCGAAACATCGCCGAAATCCGTGCCATGAAGGTCCGCGACGCCGCCGGACTGTTCCGCACGCTCGAACTGCCCGGGCACGAAGCCGCCGTCGGGCGGATGATGCTCGAGCAGGTCCGCAACCGGCTCGCCTACCTCGAAGCGGTCGGGTTGGGATACTTGACGCTGGACCGCACCATCCGCACCCTAAGCGGCGGCGAGGCACGCCGGGTGGCCCTGACTTCCTCGCTCGGGTCCAGCCTGGTCAACATGCTCTACGTGCTGGACGAGCCGTCGATCGGGCTCCATCCCCGCGACATCGACCGGCTGATCGGCGCCGTCCGCGACCTGCGCGACCGCGACAATACGGTGGTCGTGGTCGAGCACGAAGAGGCGATCATCCGTGCCGCCGACCAGGTGGTCGAGATCGGGCCCGGGGCGGGCGAACGAGGCGGATGCGTCGTCTTCCAGGGAACGCCCGTGGAAATGGAAAAATCGACCGAGAGCCTTACGGGCGATTACCTGGCCCGGCGGCGCGGCATCGGCGGCGCCGGCCGGCGGCGACCGCCCGACCACGGTTGGATCCGGCTGGCCGGCGCCCGCGGAAACAATCTCAAGAACGTCACCGTCGAGTTCCCGCTCGGCGTGCTCTGCCTGGTCACCGGCGTGAGCGGCTCGGGCAAGAGCACCCTGGTCCAGGACACCTTGTATCCGGCGCTGTGCCGCCGGCTCCACAAAGACGCCCCCAAGCCGTACGAACACGACGACATCTTCGGCGACGGCCAGATTGACGAGGTCATCATGGTCGACCAGAGCCCGGTCGGCCGCTCGCCGCGGAGCAATCCGGTCACGTATTTGAAGGCGTTCGACGAGATTCGCGCGGTGTTCGCCGATACGATCGAGGCGCGGACTCGCAACTACTCGGCCGGGTACTTCAGCTTCAACGTCGACGGCGGCCGGTGTCCGGCGTGCCAGGGCGACGGCTACATCCAGATCGACATGCAGTTCCTGGCCGACGTTTACATGCGGTGCAGCCAGTGCGGCGGCGCCCGTTACCGCGACGAAATTCTGGATGTGAAATACCGCGGCCGGAACATCGCCGAGGTGCTCGAAATGACCGTCCGCGAGGCGTTCACGTTCTTCCGCGGCCGCCCCAAGGTCCAGGCGCGCCTGAAGCGGCTGATCGACGTGGGGCTCGACTACGTCCGGCTCGGCCAGCCGGCCAACACGCTCTCCGGCGGCGAGGCCCAGCGGCTGAAGCTCGCCGGCTACATGTCCGGCGCCAGGCGGGGCCGGTGCCTTTTCATCCTCGACGAGCCGACCACCGGGCTGCACTTCTCCGACGTGGTGCAACTGCTCGACTGCTTCGACGCCCTGGTCGCCGTCGGCCATTCGCTCGTGGTCGTCGAGCACAACCTGCAACTGATGAAGGCGGCCGACTACATCATCGACCTCGGGCCCGGAGCCGCCGACGAAGGAGGGCAGGTCGTCGTCAAGGGTACACCGGAAATGGTCGCCAACTGCGAGGATTCCATCACCGCACAGTTCCTCCGCAAGGCACTTGCGGAAGGGGGGCAACATGAATGAGGCGACTCAACGGGCTCATCGGTTTTGCCGCGGCGAAGCCGGCCCGTTCCGGCCCAAAAACACCCGGGCTTAGCGGAATTGTATGGTAGCAATGAAGAACCAGGTGCTGATTTCGTTGTGGAAATGGAGGACGAACTTGCTGCCGACGCCGGCGGGGACGGCCAACCGGCACTCGAGCCAACGATTTCCCCCGCCCTGAGGTCCGAAACGGGCCACCACCCGGCCCTTCGGGTCGAGGACCTCCATGCTCATGTTCTGCCAGGCGGCGCCCTTGTAGTAGATTTCACGGACCGGGGGATACCACTCGACCTCGTAGTAGATATCCTTTAGCGTTGCACCCTTTTGTTGGAAGTAGACGGGCAAGCCCTTGAAAGGGCCGAGCGGATCGATCGTCTGCTGAACTGGGAATTCCCCGTGCCTCGTTCCCATCGGAAACAGTGGCATACTCATGTCCGCCCGGAACGTGATGTTGCGTTTTCGCCGGGTGGGTTTGCGGGAGGTTTTGTCCGGATCATCCTTGTCGGCGGCGGTTGCGGCGGCGAGCGTTTCTTCGAGTTCGCCGAGCCGTTTTTCGATCTTGATCTTGGCCAGGCCCTTGACTCCCTGTTCTTGCGATTTCTCGTACCACTCGGCGGCGTGGCACATCAAGGCGAGCTTTTCGTCGTCCTTTTTCTTTTCGGCGAGTTCCCACCAGGCATCGCCGACCTTGGCGGAATCGGCAGCGGAGCCGGACTCGGCTTTCAATTCCCGCTGCGCGGCCTCCTTCAACTCCGCGTCGCCGCTCTCGACGAGGGAGTAGAGGCCCTGTTCCCAGTCGTTCTCGACGAAACAGCGCCACCGTCCAACAACGAGATTTGCCGCCTTGTCGGCCGGATTGTCCTCGATAGCGGCCAGCGCCTTCCGGTACTCCTGATACTGCTGGTTCAGGTTGCGGAGTTCGGTCCGTTGTTCGAGCAGTCGCTTTCGATATTTTGATCCTCCGGGGCGCTGGGCGGCCGCGTAGAGCGCCTCGACCAGGCGGGTTGCCGCATCGTAACGGTGTTCCTCGATCGCTTTGTCGAGCACCGCCCGCGAGCCCTCCATCAGCGAGGAGATCTTCTCGGCGTTTTTGGCATTCTTGGCGAATTTCTGGAGCATCGTCACCTCGACGTCCATCGCGTTGATATCGAACGTGCTCCCGATCACGTCGATCGCCCGGACCATCAGTACAGCATTGCCGCCGTCACAGGCCAGCTCCATGGTTCTGCGGAGCAGGACAAACTGCTCGTTGGGGTTCTTTTTTGCCTCCTCGCTGAGCTTGAACAGCTCTTTGGCCAGGTTGACTTGCTGTTCCGGCTTCTTGGCGCCGGCGAAGTCGAAGATTTCGCCCAGCTTCTTCGCGATTTCGTCTTGGACGGCCTGAGAAGGGACGGGATGCTTCGAAGCCGGTTGCTGCGCCGGGGCATTGCCGATCCACACACCGGGGACGGACAGTGCAGCAACGCAGACGATCATCGCAGTAATCTTGCCGCGGAGGGTCGGGCGCGTCATCGGTCTTCTCGCGTTTGAAGGATAGGAAAGGTCGGATGACAGCATCGGGATGGCGGATCGGCACCATCCACGGCCATCATAGCAAATATCGGCCGGGAGGACAAGCATCCTGCCGGTTCGCGTTTCTCGCCGAAATGGCCCGGATCAGCGACGGATCGGCTTCGCCTCGCTATTGAGGTGATCGGCAATCCAGTGCTCCAATTCGGCCCAATCGACGGGGGGAATCTCGGACCGGTCGGGACGGAGCTTGGCCGCCTCCTTGATGTAGACGTGTACGATTTCGTCGCTTCGCTTGGTCGTGTTCCAGTGCAGCAGGATTCGGATGCACCGGCGCAGGGAACCGGACACGTCCAATTCGTGGACGCAAATCATCGCCACGTCGAGCCAACCCAACTGGCGGCCGGCCAACGCCGGAAACTCCGCATCCAGATCGGTCGTGGTGCTGAAGATCGCGCTGGCCACGTCCTCCGGGGCGATGTCGTTTTGACGGATCATCAGCGCGAGCAACTGGCGGGTGGCCTTCAGTATTTCCTCGCTCGTGTTCGCTTCAGCAGTGGTAGCACCGCGAACCCCACGGCACGACATGGTTTTCCCCTTCCGGCAAGTGGCTTGCTACCCCAAATACTGCAACCAGGCTTTGTCAAGCCTAAGAATTGGTAGCCACGCTCGCCAGAGCGTGGGAATCCCACGGTCTAGCGGCCGTGGCTGCCCCAAAATCAAAATCTGACAAAGCACTAGTACTAGTACCCCATGTCACTTGAAACTGTCAGTACGATGGCTCTCCGAAGCCGTCGACAAACAGCGTCGGCCTCGGAGGGCCAACGTACAAAATCAAATGCAATGGGGTACTAGGCTTTGCCCCTAAAGTCGTTAGCAGCTCTTGTACGATGGCTCTCCGAAGCCGTCGAGCCCCGGTTTTCGCGCGAAATCGACTGGCAATGGACGGCCTCGGAGGACCATCCTACGGGTTTAGGGACAAAGCCTAGTTTTTCAACACCCTGCCAGTGTACTCGGCGAGGGCGCAGAAGGCCAGCCCCTGGGCGGTTTTCGGCCATTTTTCGAGAATCGGGCCGCCGCGTCGCTACGACTTGACGGTAATCTTCCGCGGCCTGGCCGCCTCGGATTTGGGCAGGCAGAGCCTGAGAACGCCGTCGACATACTCGGCGGTAATCTTGCTCGCTTCGATGGCCTCGCTGAGCTGGAAGGTGCGAAAGTAGCTGCCCACCTCGTACTCACGGAGCAGGTATTCGGCGTTTTCATCCTGGCGGGGCTCGACTTCGGCGTGGATCGTCAGGGTTCCGTCCTCGAACCCGATGTCGATTTTGTCGCCCTGCGTGCCCGGCATATCAGCCAGAAGGATCAACTCACTGTCCTTTTCGTAGATATCGACGTCAGGGCGATAGTGTTGTCCGCTCCAGGTGTGCTCGGCGCGGGTTTCATCGGCGGAGGACTTGGCCGCTGTATCTTCATTTGCCATGAGATAGGCTCCTTTGCTTCTTATGGTTCGTTCACGTTTGTTTTTCTTGTGCCGTTTTCTGCGGCGCGACGCTGATTTTCCGGGGTTTGGCGCTTTCGGCCTTCGGCAGGGAAATCGTCAGCACGCCGTCAGCGAGGTTGGCCTCGACCTTGGAGGTATCGACATCTGCGGGCAACCGCAGCGCACGTTCGGACGCCCCCCGGGGGCGTTCCCGTCGATGGTAAACCGTTCCCTCGGGCTGGTCTTCAGGCCGATTGGCCTTGACGGTTAATTCGCCCCCGCTGACCGACATCTCGATCTGCTCGGATTTCAGGCCGGGCAACTCCATCTCGACCATGACGGTATCGCCGTGCTCCCAGACGTTGGTGGCCGGCCGTCCGCGATCAGGCGCGGGCCATCCCGTCGCACGACCCAGCAACCCCGTCAGCAACCGATCCATCTCATGGCGAAGTTGATGGATCGGATGGCGTGTGTTGATGTAGCGAAATACCATTGTAAAACCTCCTCAAATTGAAGTAATTGGCTTGCTGGAAGCGGTATCAGGGGGGAACTTCGTGGAGAAGTCGCTCCACCCAAAATTCAACCGATGTTGATAGGTGCAAAGCACGTGCCGAAAACACATTACCCATTATCCGGCAAGGAGTTAGGGAGATAGCCGGTTGGTCCCCCCCGGCAGCAACTGCCAGTTTGGCAGGAACGGGGTTCCGAATCGGTTTCAACCGGTTTTCCGCCCAAGAGCGGTTTCCCTCACCAGTCGGGCAGCCGGGCACTGCCTTGAGGCATCCCACTCTTCCGGGTGGTCTCCTGGGGGGATTGGCGGCACTCGATAACAGGTTTCGCCAAGGGCGCTCCCCGGTTGTGATGTCGGGGCTTACACGGTATATTCAATAGCTTACATTGTCCAATCCGACTTCAGAGCTTGTACAGGGCAAGTGCCCCGCCAGAGATATTATGCGATTCATCCTCGTCGACCGCATCGTCGAACTCGAGCCCGATGCTCATATTGTGACGGTGAAGAATTTAACGATGGCAGAAGAATACCTGTCGGACCATTTCCCGGCGTTTCCGGTGATGCCGGGTGTATTGATGTTGGAAGCCATGACGCAGGCAGGTGCGTGGCTGGTTCGCCACAGCGACGACTTCGCCCACAGCATGGTGGTCCTCAAGCAGGCCACCAACATCAAGTACGGCCAGTTCATCGAGCCGGGCCAGACGCTTTCGGTAACGGCGGAGATGCTCAGCAATACAAAGGATGAGGCGAGTCTGAAGGCCTCCGGCTCGGTCAACGGGCGGATGACGGTCAGCGGCCGTTTGATCCTGTCGAAGTACAATTTGGCGGACACGAACCCCCGCCATGCACGAATCGACCAAGCAACCAAGAATGAATTGCGGCGGATGTTCGACTTGCTCTACCAGCCGTGCGAAGCCGTTTCTGGAACGACCACAGCCTAAGCGATTTTGGCGGCAAGCCCCCTAAGCCTTTATGGAACCCGAGCCACGACCGAATGCGATTTGAAGGAAAGACAGCGATTGTTACGGGCGGCAGCCGCGGGATCGGCCGCGAGTGCGTTACCCAACTGGCGCGCGAGGGCGCCAAGGTCGCCATGATCTATCGTTCCAACCGGGAGGCCGCCGAGAGCCTTGTGGCCGAGCTGAAAGACGTTCCGGCCGAAGTCCGGCCGATTCAGGCCGACGTCTGCGACGCCGGGCGGGCCCGCGAAATCGTCGACGAGCTGGTGGACGAGTGGGAACACCTGGACGTGCTGGTCAATTCGGCCGGGATCGTCAACGACGGCTTGATGGGGGCCATGACCGACGAACAGTGGCGAAGCGTGATCGACACGAACCTGGGCGGGACCTACAATTATTGCCACGTGGTCACGCAGATCATGATCACTCAGCGGAGCGGCAGCATCGTAAACCTGTCGAGCACTGCCGCCGAATTCGCCACGCGGGGACAAGTCAACTACGCAGCCAGCAAAGGGGGGATCAACGGTCTCTCACGCGCACTGGCCAAGGAGCTGGCTACCCGAAACGTCCGCGTCAACGCGGTCGCACCGGGGATGATCGAGACCGACATGAGCCAGGTGGTTCGCGGGATTGCCGGCGCCGAAATCAAGAAGATCATCCCGCTTAAGCGCATTGGAAAACCCGAGGAAGTTGCCCGGGTGGTCGTCTTTCTGGCCAGCGACGAGGCCAGCTATCTGACCGGCCAAGTCGTGCGGGTGGACGGGGGGCTGAGCCTGGGAGGGTATTGAACCCGTGAGACAAAGAGACTATGTACTGCTGATTTCCGACACACGGTTGTTCCCGAACACAGATTAGCTTGGAGGTTTGACTAAATGCCAACAAGGGAAGAGATTCTTGACAAGGTCCAGAATGTTCTCGTGGAAGCCCTGGTAGTTGAGGATGACGAGGTAACCCCGGAAGCCACCCTGGTCGGTGATTTGGGTGCCGAATCGATCGACTTCCTGGACATCGTCTTCAAACTGGAAAAGGCATTCGACATCAAGATCAACCGCGGTGAACTGTTTCCCGAGGACGTCTTCACCAACGACGAGTACGTCCGGGACGGCAAGGTCACCGAGGCGGGCATCGCCGAACTCCGCAGCCGGATGCCGTTTGCCGACTTGGACGCCTTCGCCGAGAACCCGGTCGTGCAAGACTTTGCCAACATGTTGACCGTGACGGATATGTGCCGTTTCATCGAAAGCAAGGTGGAAGTGACTGATTAAGCCATGCGATGGTACTGGATCGATCGATTTCTGGAGTTCGAGAGCGGGCGTTACGCCAAGGCCGTCAAGAGCATCTCGTTGGCCGAGGAACATCTGCACGATCACTTCACCAACTACCCGATCATCCCCAACTCGCTGGTGATCGAGGGCCTGGCGCAAACGGGAGGGCTGCTGGTCTGCGAATACAATCAGTTCGCCGAGAAGGTGATCCTGGCCAAGATTCCCAAGGCCGTGTTCTACTGCGAGGCGATTCCCGGCGACACGCTGACCTATACGACGACCGTGGAATACATCAAGGAGGACGGCGCGAGAATCAGCGCGAGCAGCTACAAGGGCGACACGCTGCACGCGGAGGTCGAGATCATATTCGCCCACTTGAACAACTCGCGGCTGGGTACGTTGTTCGACCCGGAAACCTTCTTGCGGATGATGTGTCTGCTGGGTGCGTTCGAGGTGGGGCACGCAGCGGACGGAAGCCCCCTGGTCCCGCCGCCGCAATTGCTTCAGGAAGCGGACCCGGGCCCTCCTACCCAGTGATGCCCTTTCAGACGACAACGGGGCCCGAAGGAATTTGAGTTATGCGACGACGCGTTGTGATAACGGGGATCGGCCTGGTAACGCCGTTGGGGGCGGATATTGAAACCGTCTGGCAACGCTTACTGAACGGGGAGTCGGGAATCGGGCATATCACGTTGTTCGATGCGAGCAACTTCCCCACCAACATTTCCGCCGAAGTACGCGACTGGGACCTTTCGGACGTGGGCGAAGACCCCAACGACTGGAGATACCAGGGCCGGCACACGCACTTCGCCGTCGGGGCCGCGAAGAAAGCGGTCGCCGATTCGGGCATCGAGGACGCGGGGATCGACCCCGTGCGCTTCGGCATCTACACCGGCAGCGGCGAAGGGCAACAGGATTTCGACCGCTTTACCCAAATGATGGTCTTCGGGCTCTCCGGCGGCGATGAGCTCGATATCGCCAAGTTCACGCAGAAAGGGCTGGAAACACTGCACCCGATCGCCGAGCTGGAACAGGAGCCGAACATGCCGGCCAGCCATCTGGCCAGCCTCTTCGGCGCGGAGGGCCCCAACGTGAACTGCCTGACCGCCTGCGCCGCCAGCAGCCAGGCGATCGGCGAAGCGGTCGAGATCATCCGTCGCGGCGAGGCCGACGTGATACTCTCCGGCGGCACTCACACCATGATCCACCCCTTCGGCGTCACCGGTTTCAACTTGCTGACCGCCCTGAGCACCTGCAACGACGAACCGACCAAGGCCTCGCGCCCGTTCGACCGCAATCGCGACGGGTTCGTGCTGGGTGAGGGTTCCGGCATGGTCGTGCTCGAGGCACTCGAACACGCCAAGGCCCGCGGCGCCCATATCTACGGCGAGATTTGCGGGTTCGGGTCCACCGCCGACGCCTTCCGAATCACCGACACTCATCCCGAGGGCCGCGGCGCGATCACTTGCATCAAACTGGCCCTGCAAGATGCTGAGGTCAATCCGGGCGAGATCGATTACATTAACGCACACGGCACCAGTACGAGCGTAAACGACAAGGTCGAGACCTTGGCGATCAAGAAGGTGTTCGGCGATCAAGCCTACAAGCTCCCCACCTCGAGCACAAAGAGCATGATGGGGCACCTGATCGCGGCCGCGGGGGCGACGGAGGTGATCTTCTGCCTGTTGGCGATTCGCGACGGGGTCGTGCCGCCGACGACCAACTATGAGACACCCGACCCCGACTGCGACCTGGACTACGTTCCCAACGAGGCCCGCAAGGTCGCCTGCAACACCGTGCTGACGAACAGCTTCGGGTTTGGGGGCCAGAACATCGCCCTGCTGGTAAAGCGGTTTGCGGGTTAGGTAATCTCTGTTCGTTTTTCTTGTCAAGCGGCGGGGGTCTTTTCGTATTCTCCGGTTCGTAGTACGGGCGTTGTCGCGCAAGTCTGGAGAAACTCTGTGCATGGAGAAAACCCTGCTTTTACACGCTCGGGGGACGTCAAAATTTTCCCCCAACGCCGAAATCGCTTGGCGCCGTTGGACTTACCACAATGCAGGCCGGCGCGGGGCGCGAATCTTGAGATTCTCTTGAGAATCGTTGTTGACTTCCCCGGCCTGTCATGTATATCCACTTTAGCCGAAGGTCAAGCCGACTTTCCCGGGCACGATCCGCTTCGGCGGCGATTTGCCCGGGAGCAACTCCAGCGAACACGCCTTCATGATCCACCACATCGGTATAGCGCAAGACGGCGGGGTGTTTCGACGCACCGCCAGGCGGGCTCGAAGCTGTCCTTACATCGGGGCACTCGGCCGAAAGCTGAGTGCCCCGGCAATTCGGGCAACATTTCTCGCAAGCGTTACTCTGACGAAGGAGGACTCTTCGCTTAACTGTTCTCGAAACCTCGTAAATTGGAGATTTCACTCAAATTCGATTTCGGAACCGCTCTTTCAGCGACGCGTTTGCTGCTTTCGGATAGTAGCCGTACCACGGGTTTCCTTAGCCGTGCCGACGAGCACTCACGCCCCCAAGGAACCTGTCCGTGCAGTTGCACATTGCCTGTCCCAAGCGGCAAACGCGTCTGTATTTTCTTGGATCGCACCTTTCCCGATTTCCGGGCTACCCGAAAGGCGTTCCGGTGGGTAGAATAGGGAGAGGTTTCACCCGCCCTCTTGAAAAGGACATCCACACCATGACCAGCGAAACGGTCGGCCGGCCGATGGAGATTCTTCTGGTCGAGGACGACCTGGAGGATGCCGGCCTGACGATTGAAGCCCTGCGGGAGGGGGAGGTTCCGTGCCGGATCAGCCTGGTGCGCGACGGCGAGGAGGCGATGCAGTTCGCTCGCCGCGAGGGGATGTTTGCCCGGGCGCCCCGACCCGATCTGATCCTGCTGGACCTGAAACTGCCGAAGAAGAGCGGCCGCGAAGTCCTCGCGGAGATCCGGGCAAACGAACAACTCCGGAATATCCCGGTCGTCGTCCTGACCGGTTCCCCAACCCACCGACGGATCCTTCAGGAAGAAGACCTGCACGTCGACGAGTACATGACGAAGCCGGTGGACAACGAACAGTTCGTCGGCACGGTCAAATCGCTGCGGAAGTACCTGCTGTCGGACGTGATCCTGCCGCAGTAGGGACGCCCGCTTGACGCTGCTGGAGATGGCCGGGGTTGCCATTCCCAAGAACATCCGCGGCCGCAGCTTGATGCCGCTTCTGAAGCGGGAACCGACCGACATGCCTGTACAGAGTAACGCTATCCCACTCTGCAGCGTGGAATCCGGCGTGTAATCCGGTGATTATAATGGTTCGCGACAGATAATCCAGCCTATACGCGAGCGCACAATCAGGGCAAGGCAAGAAATAGAAATGTACTCTGAATGGCTTCTGACCGCTCCTTGGGAAACGGTCGCCGTACGGCGAGGCGACCCGCTAGGGTTTCGGACGCTGGCAAACCGCTTTGCAGACATGTTGGCGCCGGACTTGTCCAATCGTACTCAGGACGCTCGATGGCTTACGATTCTGTGCTGGTGTTTGTGTGTGTCCGAACGTGCGCCTTGGAAAGACCCAAGCAAGCGGTATGATCCAAGCAAGCGGTATGAGTGGATTCGGCCGCTGGAGCTACTGTGGGTAGCACGGACGCTAATTCTGGCCCCGGAGACAACCGGGCTGCAGTTGCCGGGAATTCGCGCGGTCCAGCCGTGGGTAAATTCTGGTTGCCGCACCCACGACTTCGGCCTGTCCGAGGATCAGTGGAGGCGATACCGGCAAACCGGAGTCTACGGCGCTTATCGCGTGATGCTTCGGAAACTCCCTGGCCTGACCATGAATGGCGACGGGTGGACTCCAACAGAAAAGACCCGCACGCTGGCCGAGGTTGTGGAGAACACGCTCGGGAACCGTGAGTCGCTCCCAAAGATTGTTGGCGAGAGAATACGCGGTAAAGCTCGCCCAGAAACATACTGGAAGAGTTGGTGGAAGACGTGGAATCAGAGCGATTCCCCCGCCGCACGTAGCTTTCTTCCGCAGAGCAACAAGCAGATTGTGGCCTTGGCCGGAGAAGAGCGTCGCCTGCTGGAAGAGGTGATCTTTTCGGACACCCCCCGCGGCAAACGTCGCCGCAGGGTGGTCAAAGAAGCGGACAAAAGTGATGCCGCGGATCATGCTCAACTTTGCGGGCACATCGCTCAAGCACTACAGAACGAGCCAAACGCGGAGCAATTAGCGTTGCTCCCAACGTTTACTTCTTTTGCGGACGCTGCCCTCGACAGTCTGGAAAATATCTGGCAGCGATTCTCTGCTGAAGACCTCTCTGAACCTACCGTATCGTTGCGTGATGCCGCGGCGTACGTAAAGATCGAACGGTCGCTGGAAAAATTGAGGTTGGCGGCAGACCAGTGGCTTGAAGCGAGGAATTCCTACGCAGCCGCCGGCCTTTCGGTTGGTGCGTGCGACGAATTAGCACACAACCTCGCGACAAGTCAGAGACTTTCGGCCGCGGAAATGATTCGTTGTCTTCTTGGGCACCATACCACGTATGGAGGAGGTCTGCGGTGGATGCAGCTTCAAGATGAACGGATCGTGCCAAGGGTTCCGACGCGATCCAGTCGGGCAAGCCCGTATCGGTTTCGTTTGGGGCCGTTGTGCCGTTTGGCTGTGCAGTGTGGCGTTATCGACGAAATGCCAACGGCGTTTGGCGATGCCGAGGATGTTCCGGACGAGGAGTAGCGAATCGGAAAGGCATATTATGTACGATGCACATTGGAAGAAGCTTGACACCCCGTGCCCGACGGAATCGGAGACGGAATCATGGCGCGTCAAGCGAATCCTCCTTACCACCTTCGATACTGCCGATGCGGAACTCCTCGTTGAGCACTTGTTGCCTTCCTGGCACGGGCTTAAGACCCAATTTGACGGTGACGACCAATCGAGGAATCCCTTTCTTGTTGAACTGAGCGAGACACTCGAGTCGGTTGAGTCGATGGTAATCATCTCCTCGTCAACGCTTTCGAAAGGCTCAGCGCCGTATCCCTGGCTCTGGCGGTTCATTACGCCCGCGATGGTCGGGATGGAGCAACAGGCAGTCCAACATGCCAAACTGTGGATGTTTCAGCGCGAGGCACTTGAACCGGGTAACGAGGATACATTAGAGCTGTGTCTCTCTTCGGCAAATCTCACACTTTCTGCGTTCCGTGATCAAGTACAGGCTGCATGGCGCTGTGTCGTTTCGTTGAAGAGGGAAACCGAGGAGACGGAAACCGAGCAGCACCTGGCGTCATGGGGAGTCCTACCAAGTTTCCTGTCCGAACTCGCTAGGCAATGCGGAAGATCAGCGGAGGCAATCAACGCCTTCCGGGTGTTGCTTGGACGTGCGCAGTGTCCCAAGGGCGTACGCTTCATTGCCAGTATCCCCGGAACCTACTCTCGCAAAGAACTGGAACAACGCCCTTTGGGCTTGGAAGCACTCCGTCAAGTCATGCCAGAGACAAGAGGTATCCCCAGGGTTTTCGCAACCGCCCCCGTGGTGGGAAGCTGGAAAGAGTCCGACTTGAAGGCTTGGTTGGCGGCCGCCGGTTGTGCCCCCGAGAACTTCACGCTTGGGTGGATCAGCAGGGACGTGGCCGACTTCTCAGGATGGTGTCGGAACTGGATTCTACCCTCGGCGACAGCTAGAACCTTGCAGCAGTGTGGAGCGCACGTTGATGCAATCCGAAATCACGACGGTATGAACCTGCCGCGACTCCATGGAAGTCATCGTCCCGGGGATCGCCGATGGCTGCACGCGAAACTCTATGGATTCTCGTGCGGACACAGCCATTGTCTGCTGGTCACGTCGGCCAACTTTACACCCGCAGCATGGGGCCGGTGGACCGCTGATGACAAACTCCGAATAGAGAATTTCGAGCTTGGAGTTGTCGTGGAGAAGGGACACTATCCGTTCAAGACACAGTCACTCGATGAGAGCGAAGTATTCGTCAGGGAACCCGAATTTGTCGAACTCCCAGCGGCAATCGGGTGGGCCGAGGCAGAATGGGATGGGCAAAGCATCTTGCTGTCGTATCGGATTGTTCTCGCCGACGTTCGACTAGATCGGGTTTCCATCCGCTGGGTGGAGAATGGGCTCGCGGGGGAGCAGGTGGTGCAGCCACAAGTGGAAGAACGGGGCGTGGCACACCGAGTCGGGATCGTCTGGGGCAATGTGTCCCAAGTTCCGTTCGAAGCCAAGTTGGAAACGACGGCCGGCAGCATGCACTTCGTCCCCGTTTCAGACGCCAGGCCGCTAGCGGATCGTATTAAAGACCCACTTCCACAGCCGGGGCTTGACAAACAAACAGAAGAGCAAATCCGCGAGCGGCTCCTTCTGCGCAGGTACTCTGGTGGCACGATTGCGGAAGATGACCGGGAGTTGGAAGAAGAAACCGACGTCTCTGACATAGACTCACTTCCCTCGACGTCGGCGAGTATGTCCGCAGACTACGGAGTCAAAGCGTTTGTGCAAGCTCGCAAGTGGTTTGCCGTCATCGATAACTGGAGACGGCGCTTGCCTGCGGCTGGGGATAGCGTACTTCGGGACATTCTCAGACACGACGCGGAGGCACTTCTGCAATACTTCGGCCGAAATCGCGAACTGGCGAAGGAGCCCGGCGACCGTGTTGCCGCGGCCCTGGTTGCCGAGGAGTTACAACACTACCTTGATAGCGGAGACTGCACGTAATGCTACATCAAAGGAGTGACCTTGCAGGGTTGGGGTTTCGGCAGAGCGCTTGGAGGTTCTTGCAGGATCCAAAGCGATATCGGGAGACTTGGCATCGCTTGGATGCCGACCGTCAGCCACTTCTTCCGGAAGCGACCAAGCGGCAGATGCGCACAGCGGAGAAAATCCTGGACAGGTTCCGGAAGCAATTCGGAGTGCTCCTCTCCGACGATGTTGGCCTCGGCAAGACGCTGGTTGCAGTGCTCATAGCCGGTGTCTTTGCAGGAAAAGGCAAGCGAGTCCGTATCCTGGCGCCCAACGAGTACATGCGTCGTAAGTGGGAAGGCGACGCCAAAGACCATTTTGCTGTCTTGAGTACCTGCAAGCACCTGAATATTGACCCAAACGCCGTTAAGAGTGGGGCCGTGGAGAAGCTTCATGCTGGCCGAGTCCAGGTGGCAACGCACGGCAGGGCGTCCAAGCAGAAGCATCTCGCTTGCGACCTTCTCATTGTGGACGAGGCCCATCGTGCTAGAGGCGAGCACACGATGTTCCGAAAGGAACTCAAGCGTCAGCGCAAGAAATACGGCCGCGTACTGTTCTTGACTGCAACGCCGTTCAGCATTCGAGCCGACGACCTGGTGAGCTGGCTTAGGTTTGTTGGTGCTCCAGAAGAAGACCGCCGCAAGGTGCGCTCGTTTGCCAGGCTCTTGACGAAGTTTTGGAGTGAAGGAAAGGAACGTGTGCCGACGCGATGGCTCCGTGATTGGCGCCGCGTGTTTCCGGAAAGACACAAGGCTGCCATTGAGGCGCTTCGTCGGTGGGTCATTCGTCACAGTGTAGAAAACTTACCCAACGAAAAGGAGTATTTTGGCGAGCAGGAAAACTGGGAAATTCGTTGTCCACCCGCCGACAAGAAGACTCTCGAAGTGCTTCTGCGAAGCGACCGCATGCTTCGGCTGGCACACCGTGAAGGGGTGGCCGGAAAGTGCCAAACCAACGACCCGCGCTTTCATGTCGGTTGGCACCTTCTGAGAGACGAATCCAGAAAAGTCTCGGAAGCGTTGCAGAGTAACGAGGGTGGCCTTGAGGTACCACCACACAGGCAGGCAGCGATAACGCACAACATCAGCGGCATTCATGCACGGCTTGACGAAATCGGTGAACATCCGAAAGTTGCTGCGGTCGCCGATGAGATCGCTCGTGTTGTGGAGGATGGCGAAAAGGTCCTCGTGTTCTGCTACTATCACGCCACAGCAGTTGAAATTGGCTTAGCTCTTCACAATCGTCTGCCGAGCTTGCCACAAGCGGAGCGTGACGTTCGCGCTCTGTGGTGGTGTGCATGGAGAGAGGTTCTCGTGAAGCTCTTTGCGGACAAGCATATTGTTGACGACTGGGAAAAACCGTTGAACATCTTTGCTGATTGGCTTTCCTCCCCGGATATCTGTGCCAAAATCACGTCTTGGATCGGATGCATTCCAAATGATGTCGAGTCGCTTGCTGACGCGATTAAGAAAGCCCGGGTGCCGAAGCATCCAGACCAAACGGTTGCCGACGCTGGCAAGCGGTTATTTGCCGCCTTGGGGCCCGCGGGCTCACGATCGACGCAAGCTCTATTACGGTATGCGGCCGATTCGAGCAACCGAGGGCACACATTCCCTGCACAGCAAAGATCAGGAAAGGGCAGACGTGCGGCAGAATCGAGAATGGGGGGCCTACCCCGAACGCGAGTGCTTGCGCTGATTTCCCGGGGTGAGACTATTGGACAACGAACAAGCGTAGCACTACCGTTCTTGTGGCAAAGACAACTGGACACGCCAATGGCCATTTTCAACAGCCCTTTTGGTCCCGACGTACTCGTGGCCACCGATAGGCTCTCCGAGGGGGTCGATCTTCACCGCTATTGTCGGCACGTTGTCCACTACGAGCTTAGTCCAAGCCCCATCCGCGTCGTACAGCGAAACGGCCGTTTGCGTAGACTGGGAAGTTGGGCGTGGGTTACGCGCCAACCGATTCGGGTCGCCTATCCCCAGTTTCGAGGAACCCGCGACGAGCGGCTGGTTGCGATCATGCAAGGACGACTCAAGTGCTTCGATATGCTGCTTGGGGGGGCTGGTGGGGATGTTGACACTGCTCTGGACGAGGATGAACAGTGGAAGCATGAGATGCTCGAGGAGATTCGCGAGGAATTGAAGGTCAATGCCTCCCTTGCAGTCCGTTGATCAGACGGCAGTCCGTTCGAAGTACCTTGTCCCCTTACTCTTTCCTGTCACGTACCTTTAACTCCGTTGCGTGCAGGTAATCGGCCACCGGGCGGTTGATGGCGCGGAGCTGGTCGTGGGTGATGTGGATCTCGCGGGACATGGCGCGTTCGGCGGGGGTGAGGACGACGTCGCCGCTTTCGGAGAGGAGAATGACGCGGTCTTTGACGTTGGGGATTCGGCGTCGCACCCGGGCGGCCGTGCCCAGGCCGTAGTTGACGTGGCCGGAACCGCACAGCACAACGGCCGTTCGCCCTTTGCCGTTTTGGGAATTGAGGAACTTGCACAGCGCCTCGGCCATGGCTTCGTCGCGGGCGATCTGGGCCTCAAGCATGGGCCGGAGCCGGTCCGGCGTGGCGGCGGCATGGACCGGCATGTAAAGGTTCAGCAGCTTCTCGTACAACAGATCGTCCGTTTGAATTTCCTTGGGCAACTCCTTGCGGGTTTCGGCGTCGAGCTTGTCGATCCCGCCGCCTCGGGCGATTTTGCGAATTGTCTCCGATCGGGCGTTGAGCGCGACGACGGGAGCGCCGGCTTTGTGTGCCGTCTCGACGATCGGCCGGTACCCTTCATAGCCTCGCCACCGTTTTTCCCAATTGGTCAGTTCGGCCAGCTTGTCGAAATCGATTTCACCCCGGTTGTAGCGATCGAGGACCGGTTGCTGGTACGATTCAAGCTGCTCCAGGCCGAGCACCAACGGCACGCCGCGCTTTGCGAGATCGGCGACGATCTTCATCTGGATGTCGTGATGCCGCTTGAGCCAGTGCCGTTCGCCCAGATAGATCACCCGGGCGGCGGCCAGGTCGTCGAGCATTTCGTCGTAGGTGATCGGCTCGCCGAAATAGAGATCGACCCAAAAACCTGCGCGGCCGGTTTCCGCTTTCTCCTCGGCAAAGGCAAATTGCCCCGGTGCGAACGGCGCAAAGTGCAAGACGATCAACGACAGGAGGATTCGACGACCAGAACCTGTTTTCACGGCAATCCCTCCCATTTGAGGTCAATCTGGTTCCCATGCTCTGCGTGGGAACCGGATGTGGGGACGCTCTGCGTCCCAATCAGTTTGGAAGCATGACGTTTTCCTTGCGACGCGGAGCGTCGCAGCAGTCCGTTCCCATGCGGAGCATGGGAGCGAGATCTACGAGAGATGTAGGGCAACACAATCACCATAACGCGTTCTTACGGCAGCCGCAAGAGACGCACCCGCCCTCCGGCATCGCCGGCGACGAGCGTTTTGCCGTCGGGTGCGACGACACAATCGCAGACCGCGCTGCCGATGTGGAAATCGGCAACCGGCCGGCCGGCGCCGAGGTCCCACAACTTCACGAGCCCGTCGTCGGACGCCGAGGCAACCGAAGTCCCGTCCGGGGTGACGGCCAGGGCCCGAACGGCGCCGTCGTGCCCTTCCAGCACGAACTGCTCTCGGCCGCCGGCCAGGTCCCACACCTTCTGGATTCCGTTGGCGCAGGCCGAGACGGCCTGCTTGCCGTCGGGAGTGACCGCGACGGCAAGGACCCATCGCCGGTGCCCCTCGAGCTTGAACCGCTCCGCCCCGTCGGCAAGGTCCCATACTCTCAGCGTCCCGTCGGATGCGGCGGAGACTGCCTGAGAACCGTCGGGCGTGACAGCGACGGCCAGCGGTCTACCTTCGTGCCCTTTTAGCGTGAGCTGGACCTGGCCGTCGGGCAAGTGCCACACCCTGAGCCTGCCATCATGGGAGGCGGAGACCGCCCGGCTCCCATCCGATGTTACGGCCACCGCGACTACCCACTCGTGATGTCCTACCAGCGTGTATTCATCCTGGCCGGTGGTCAGGTCCCAGATCTTCAGCCTCCGGTCGTAGGAGGCGGAAATCGCCCAGCGGCCGTCGGGCGTTACGGCCACCGCGCGGACCACCCCGGCGTGTCCCTGGAGGGTGAGCAGTTGCCGTCCGCCAACCAGATCCCACACTCTCAACGTCCGGTCGTAGGAAGCAGAAACCGCCCGAGCACCATCCGGGATAACGGCCACCGCACAAACCGGACCTTCATGTCCTTCGAGCGTGAAACGTCCACAACCGCCGGCAAGGTCCCATACCTTGAGTGTTCGGTCATTGGAAGCAGAGACTGCCAGTGCCCCGTCGGGGGTAATGGCTATGCCGCGGATGGCGCCGCCATGGCCTCCGATCAAGAGATGTTCTCCGGCAGCCGGACCTTCTGTGGCGGCATCCGTCGATTTCGGTGTAGCGTGGTACGTCTTGCCCATTCTTGCGAGTCCCCTTTTCTCACGAAGGCGGCTTCGGATCATGCCGAACCCATCCTAACCCGACGAGGGGGGGAGGACAATCCACGGCAATTGTGCTTTTTGCCCTGCCATGGTATATTGACGGCTCTCGGGATACACTTTCTGTTGGACTGTTGGATACCCTCTGTTCGTGGCGGGAGCACCAATGGCTATCACCTCGGCCGAAGAACTCCTTGATCTGCTGGAAAAGAGCGATCTGCTCGGACCGAAGCGTTTGGAGGAGGTTCGGGCGATGATCCAGGAGGGTGATAATGCCAAAATGTTGGCCGGCAGCCTGGTAAAGTCCGGATGGCTTTCGCGGAGGCAGGCCGCCCAACTCCTGGCAGGCCGGACGCTGCCGAAACGCGGGGGGGCCAAACCGGCTGCCGCATCGCCGAAGCGAGCCGGCATCAAGCAAGCCGCCCCGTTGCCCAGGCGGGAAAAAATCAAACCCGGCGCCATACCGCCGCCCGCCGGCAAGCCGGGCAGAAGCGGCCGCGCCGCCGCGGAAGACCTTCCCGATGCCGGCAAGGCCACTCCCGGGTCCGGCCAAGAACGCCGTGCCGGAAAGCGGGGATTTCTCGCAACTCCCCAGCAGAAGATCATTGCGGGGGTGCTCGCCGTCGGATTGCTCGTCGTACTCGCACTGCTGATACCTTTCTTGGCCGGTTCCCGCAAGTCGCCGGAAGACGAAGTGGCAAAAACCGGATCGACCGGAAAACCATCCGACTTCAACGATCCGGAAGGCGAAGTGCTCGATCTTGATGCACCGGCCCCTTCTCCGCCGCCCGCCGATCCGGCCGAGACGGTATCGCAGGGCAACGAGACGGGCGATTCCGAGTTGCCGGCGCTCCCGGTCACGCGGGATCTGGCGCTGTGGCTGGCGGCCGACGCCGGCGTGGTCCGTCACGACGACGACCGCGTGGAGAGTTGGGGGGACTTGCTGACCGGCGATAATCAAGAGGCGGAAGATGCCCGTCAGGAAAGCCCGGAGCGGCGGCCCGCGTGGGTCGACGCCGCGGTCGGCGATAAGCCGGCGATCCGGTTCGACGGCAAAACCAACCTGGTCACCTCGTCCTTTGACTCGGCCAAAGATCAAACGGTCGTTGCGGTCTTCTCGCCGGCCGCGCGGGGCGACGGCTCGTACGGCGCCCAGTTATTCAACGGCAAGACCGAATCGCGGATCGTACTCGCGATCGGAAGCGACTGGACGCTGGGCGCGTGGTTGATGACCACCGAGAAGTCCGGGGATACGAAGAGCTTGTCGCTGCAAAAGGACCACCCGGTAGTCGCCACTTACGTCTACGACAACACGAAGAACCGTGCCGAATTGCGGATCAACGGCACTCCGCAGAAAACAACGACGGCTTCCCACTCGGCCGAAGGAACGTCGGAGAAATGGATCGGCTCCCATTACGAAGGCAATGGCTTCTTCCAGGGCGATATTGCCGAGTTGCTGGTTTACAACAGTGCCTTGTCGGAAGACGAATGCCGGAAAGTCGAAAGCTACCTGGGCGAGAGATACGAATTGGAAATGGCCGATACGCCGACCGGCGAGGCCGTCGCCAAAACGCCCGAAGAGACACCTAAAGAAACTCCCCAGGGAACTCCTGAAGGGTCTTCCGGGCAGGGAGGCAAACTCGTCTTCGACTTCGAAACCGGCGATCTGCAGGGCTGGGCCGTCGTCGAGGGGGAATTCCAGAGCATCGTCAGCGACAAAGACAAGGGACCGGGCAACAAAGACGTCAAGAAGCAAGGAAAATACTACCTCGACACGCACGCAGGGGGCGGCAACGCTCAGAAGGGAGTCGTCGAATCACCCGTCTTCGTCCTGGAAAAACCCGAAATCAAGTGCCTGCTCGCCGGCGGCAACCACAATAACACCGTCTTCCGGATCGAAACGCTCGACGGCAAGCAGGTCCGCACGATCAAGGCAAACAGCCATGCCCTTAAGGAGATGGCCGTCAGCAACCTCAATGGGGTCGTCGGTCAAAAACTCGTCTTGAAACTAGTGGACAAGACCCACCACAGGGACAAGGGCTTCATGTTGCTCGACAACGTGAGGATCCCCGGCCGGATCGACGTCGAAGCCACGAAAGAGCGATGGCGGAAACTCAAGTTGCCCGACGACGTCATCGCGGCGGTCGGGGCGGGGACGGCAGCAAAAACAACAGAAGACCCGGCAACTAAACCCGATCCCGCGAAAACACCCGCCGAACCAACCGCCGGCAGCACCGGGGGCAATCTCGTCTTCCTCAACCTCGACGACAAGTCGGGCCAGTTGCGCGACGCGTCGGGCAACAACCACCATGGAAAGGTCCAGGGAGCGGTGGCCTATGGTGAAGAGGGCAAACACGACAATGCCGTGCGCTTCGACGGCAACGGGCACGTTGTCATCCAGGGCTCCGATCAGTTCAACCACAACGCCGACTTCACCTGGACCGCGTGGGTCAAAACGACGGAAAACGATACGAAAATCATCGCCTTCGCTCCCATAGGCAACAGGGGGAAGAAGGGGCAGAAGTTCCTTTCCCTGCAAGGCGGCAAACTCAGGTTCACGTCGCACCAGGTGGGCCAGTTCAGCGGAAAGGCAACCGTCAACGACGACCAGTGGCATCATGTCGCTGTGGTGGCGCAGTCCAATATCCAGGGTGATAAGGATAAAGTTACCCTCTACGTCGACGGCAAGCCGGACGGCGACAAGGGCAACTGGAGCTACGACAAAGAGCCGCAGGACGGCTTCGTAATGAAGCTCGGGATTGTCACCGACACCAGGAGCCGCTTCAAGGGGGCGCTCGACGGCGTGACCGTCTGGAGCCGCGCGCTGAAACCCAACGAAATCGCCGCCACCAAGGCCCCCCTGGTCAGCGCGTTCAAGACCCTGCGGACAACCGGTGCGCTGAAACCGCTGGATAAGCCCTCCACCAACAAGGTTCAGCCCATCGGCAAGCTCGTGCTGAAACCGGGGCAAACCGTCGATCTGGAACTGGTCGGCGGCCGGACCGCCGTTCGCCCGCCGCGGCAAATCGAAATGGACAAAGGCAAGAACCAATGGCCCATCTACCTGGTGGCGAAGGGCCGGGGCGATGCGCCGAAGCGGGCCCCCATCGCGAGAGTTTTGCTCAAGGAAGACACGCTCTATTTCCAGTGGGCGCAGGGGCTGAGCCCCAAACACGTCAACGGCCTGTTGAATTGCGGCTTGAACGTTTCGGTCGACGACAAGTCGCGTTTCCTGCCGCTGGGCCGGCCGCAGGTCATCGAGCCGGCGACCGTCAACCTGAAAACCGGGACCAGCAAGGTCGTGTTGCCCGCCGAGCGGCTTCCGGCGCCCGAGCTGCTGCAGATGGAAATCGTGCGTCTCGAAGGCGGATTTCCCCCGACGAAGTACTCGGCGGGCCGGACCCTCGCCCCCAACGGCCAAACCGGGATCGCATTCGATGCGGACAATATCCCGAATTTCGGGATAGGCGTGAAGTTCAACGCCGGCGCCCACCCCGCGATCGAGGTTGGCGCCATGATCCAATACACCCTGCTGAACCCGCAACCCACGCTCTTCCGGTTCAAGGAAGCCGAACAATACATGCGACAACTCGCGGGGCAACAACAACAACTGTACGTACAGTTGAGGGCCGCGGGGAATGACAAGAGAAAGCAGGGCGAGGTCAACAAAAAGCTCAAGCCAATCCAGCAGGAGATCGGGAAGTTCGAAAGCCTGGGGCAACTCCTCTCCAAGCTCAAAGACAAGCCGGGCAAAATCCACTTCCGCATCTTCACGATGGTCGACGGCGAACACGAGGTGACGCTGTTGCAGTCCTTCGCGCCTGCGGGAGGCGAGGAGCAGGCAGCGGCGCCGAACGGGTTGTAGGTTATTAAAAGAGAGAGAAAAAGCACTGTCATGGCCGAATTTGCTTTTTGAGATGGGCGCGTACGTTGATCGCGCGGGTGCCACTGCTGGCTTGCCCAGCAGTGCCTCAAGGTCGCTCGAACAACACTGCTGGACGAGCCAGCAGTGCCACCCGCCCGCGTTTCGCCATTCGGCTGAAGTGTTACTCAATTTTCAATTTTCATTTTACAATTTTCAATTTCGTGATACTTCAGCCGTCTGCAGTACGATGGCCTTCCAAGGCCGTCGCTGCAAACATATTGAGAAATCGCAAGTCCTGTAGGGAACGCCCTCTGTGGCATTCCGGGCGCAACGGCCATCAACGCTGCCTGGCCGATCCGCGGAACGGCACAGAGGCCGTTCCCTACAATTTCCCCGGGAAAAACCCGCGTTTCGCCATTCGGCTGAAGTGTTACTCAATTTTCAATTTTCATTTTACAATTTACAATTTCCCACTCCCAGCCCCTAATCCCTACCCCCTCTTCTCTTCCCAAATCCCAAATCCGGGTGCTCGTGCTGCCCGTCTGCGGCGCGCGGGTGCCACTGCTGGCTTGCCCG
>CAZJRB010000113.1:0-24280 GCA_964547995.1 uncultured Planctomycetaceae bacterium
AAGGTTTCGAGTTTTCCATTTTTTGGCCAAAAATCACGCTTGATTGAGGACTAGGCTTTGCGGTACGTTTCACGCACCCTATTCCCGCTTCACGGCCGCAGGATTCCCAGCTTCTCCATTTGGATCACCAGGCGCTTGGCGATCGGGCCGACGGCGGTTGCGGCGGAGTGCTCCAACGCGACGACCACGCCATACTGCGGATGACCGGCCGGAACGTAGCCGGCGAACCAGGCGTGGTCGGCGCGATCCGGCCCCGTCGCCACCGTGCTCGTCTTGCCCGCAATCGAAATGCCCTCCAGATAGACCGTACCGTGGGCGGCGCCCCCCGGATCGGAGACCGATTGCTCCAGGCCGCGGCGGATCGCCGCCAGGGTCGACGGTCGCAGTCCGGCGATCGGTTGCGGCGGCGGGATTTCGACCGGCCGCTCGGCAACGGGCGATCCCTCGTCGGCCGATTCCCGCTGCCGGAAACGCTCGACCACGTGCGGCGTGACCAGCCGGCCGCCGTTGGCGACCGCCGCTGTGAGCCGGGCGACTTGAAGTGGCGTGGCCGCGAGCGAACCCTGCCCGATTGACAGCGATTGCGTATCGCCGGGCCGCCACGCGCGTCCTTCGAGCCGGCGGACCGTCGCTGCCGTGGGCACGGTCCCGGCCGCTTCCCCCGGCAGATCGACGCCGGCGGGTCTCCCGAAGCCGAATCTCGACGCCCAATCGACCAGCGGCCCCGGCCCCATTTCCGTGCCGTGGTGGAAAAAATAGACGTTGCAGCCCTTCGCCAGGGCGTCGGCCAGGGTCACCTCCCCGTGCCCGGTCCCATGGCGCCGATAGACCGCGCATCGCCGGCTATCGGGCTCGTGGAGATAGCCCCGGCAGAAGAACTCCGCGTCGGGGTCGAGTTTTTGCGATTCGATCAGGGCGGCGGCCGTAACCGGAGTGAAGACCGCGCCCGGCGCAATCGCCATCTGCACGGTGCGGTCGAACAGCGGATGCGACGCCGCGTTCATCACCCCGGCAAGCCTCTCCGGGTCGCCGCCAAGGAACCAATTCGGATCGAACCTCGGGGCGGAGGCGACGGCCAGCAGGGCGCCGGACCGCACGTCGATCACAACGACGGCCCCGCCCGCCGGTTCCGCTTTGGCTGCGTAGACGGCCCGCTGTTTCAGAGCGGCGTCGAGCAACTCCTCGGCCGCGCGTTGCAGCGCCGGATCGATGGTCAGGATCAGGTCGCACCCGGTACCCGGCGCCGGCTCGAAAAACGACCGCAAAAGTTCCCCGCTGTGGTTGGCCAGCTCGACGCGTGTCCCGCGCCGGCCGCGCAACAGCGGTTCGTATCGCCGTTCGAGCCCCGCCCGGCCGACGACGTCCTCGTGATGATAGGCGGCGCCGGGCCCTTCGAGTTCCCCCCTGCCGACGCGGCCGAGATGGCCGACCAGGTGGGCGGCGAGCGAACCCGCCGGATAGACGCGACGAACCTGCTCGACCACCTCGACGCCCGGGTACTGCTCGGCGCCGGCACGGATCCGCTCGACCGCCTCCGACGGAATGTCCCCGGCAACGACGTGACGGGCGCGTTGCTCCGCGACTTCGGTCACTTCCGGGCGCCGGCGTTTGACGCTTTCGGCAATCCGCTCGACGCGGTTTTGAATCCGGCGGGTGCGGTGGTTCCATTCATCGGACGAAACGCCACACAACTCGGCCAGGCGCCGCTGAAGGTCGCGCTGCTCGAGCCGGCGATAGTCGACCGCCAGCGACTGCACCCGGCGGTCCTCGGCCAGCACGGTACCGTCGCGTGCCAGGATTCTTCCGCGGAGGCCGGGCACGCTTGTTTCGCGCCGGACGGGCTCGACGGCCTTCGCCCGAAACGCGGCCCCCTGCGTCACCTCGAGCTGCACCGCCCTGCCGAAGACAACCAGCAGCAGCAGGGCGAACGCGGCCAGGCAAATCCGCATTCGCCGGCGCGAATCGACAACCGCCGGCGCTGCGGCCTCCGACGCATGAAACTCGTGCCAGTCAAAGGACATGAGAAGGTATCGTGCTTTGTCCGAAAATTCGCAGCTACGCTCGCCAGAGCGTGGTTAACGAGTCAATCCCTTCTTGCAGAAACATGGGCACCGGGTGGAATCTTCGCCACACGATACCATGACGCCGAGGATTTACAAAGAGCTATTCGTCGTCCGAGGCGCCTCGCACCAGCAGCCCCAACTCGCGGCCGCCGACGAGCCGGAACGCGGTGCAATAGACGGCCACGCTTGCGCCCAGCGGCAGCAACACCCTGAGAATCTCGCCCGGGAGCCCCTCGTGATAAGCGATTTGTGCGAGCACGGCATAACCGGCCGCGGCCATCAGGGCGGTGGCCAGCAGGGTTTGCAGGGCCGTCCGGCCCAGGGAAAGCCACTGCAGGCGGCTCTTGCGCCGCGAGAAGATCAGCATCAGCACCAGCACCTGCACGGCGGCGGAAATCGACGTGGCCACGGCCAGACCGGCCTCGGCCAGGGGCCAGATCAGCGTCAGGTTCAGCGTCAGGTTCAGCCCGACAATGGCGGCGGCGGTCCGCACCGGCGTGGCCGTGTCGCCCAGGGCGTAGAAACCGCGGATCACCGCCGGCAACGCGCAGAACGCCCAAACGCCGGCACCGTAGCAGGCGATCATCCTCGCCGTCCGGGCGGTGTCTTCGGGCGTAAATGCGCCGTGCTCGAAGAGCAATCTCGCCAGCGGCTCAGCCAGCATAATCAGCCCGACCCCGGCCGGCACGCCCAGGCAAACGACCAACCGCAGCCCGAGTGTCAGGTCGCTTCCCAGTTTCTCGCGGTCGCCGCGCGCGGCATGGCGGCTGAGCAGGGGAAAAATCGCGGCCGCCACCGCGAGCCCCAGCACGCCTAACGGAAAATGATACAACCGTTCGCCGTAGTAGATGGCCGCCACGGCGCCTTGTTGCATCGGGTAGCGCACGCCGCCGAGCCAGGCGATTCGCTCCGCCCCTTCCGCCGGCGCCGTCAATCCCCAGGCGATCAAACTGTCGAAGAACGTGTTGATCTGCGTGACCGCCAGCCCGAAAAGCATCGGGGCCAGCGCGCGGCCGATCTTGCGGATCGCGTCCCGGCTGGCCGGCCAGTGGTACTCGAACCGGAACCCGAGACGCCGCAGCACCGGCAACTGGACAGCGATTTGCAGCACCCCGGCGACGATGACCGCCGCGGCGATCACGTAGGCCTGGGCCTGTTTGTCTTCGAAACAGGGACACACCCACACCAGCCAGATCGCCGTCAGCCAGCAGACGTTGAGGATCACCGGCGTCAGCGCCGGGATGCTGAAGTGCGACAGGGCGTGCAAGGTGGCCGTCAGTTGGGCGGCCAGACAGATCAGCAGCAGGTAGGGGAACAACACGGCCGAGAGCCCCATCAAAAGCCCGATGCCCGGATCGTGCCCCCAGATCAGCCAGATCAGGGCGAAGATCCCCTCGCCCAGCAGCACCAGCACGGCCAGAAAGGCCGCCAGCCAGGTGATCAGCACGCTCGCCAGCCGCCACGCGTTCTGCGGGTCTCTTTCGAGTTCGGCGGAGAGGACCGGCAGGTAACTTGCCGTCAGGGCCCCTTCACCGAAGAGCCGGCGGAAGAGATTGGGAATGCGATAGGCGAAGACGAAGGCATCGGCAACCCCTCCGCTGGTCAGTCCCCACAGCGCCGCCATCGCCATGTCGCGAATCATCCCCAGCACCCGGCTGACCAAAGTCCCCAGGCCGGTCACCCGGGCGCCGGTAATCAGTGGATGTTTCGGGGCGTTCATGCGGGCAATCTAAGGGTTTCCGCGACATTTGGGAAGCCGAGAAAACATAACCAGCTTGTGTGAAACGCAAGAATACCCATAATAGGGCAGGCAATCCTATGCAGGACGCCATGTCGGGTGCCACGGCCACGCTTTCGGGTGCCATGGCCACGCTTGCGGGTGCCATGGCCACGCTTGCGTGGCCATGTTGTGAATCCTCGAAAAAAGGCCCACATGGCCACGCAAGCGTGGCCATGGCACCTGTCCATCAGGGTTTCCAGAACAGAAACATGCCCAAACGATCCGCCTACCAGCAACGCGTCATCCGCGACTACTACCAGAATCAGGATGCCATTCTCGTGCAGCGCCTCGGCGAGATGGTGACCGACCTGTTCCTTTCCGAGGGAAAGGCCAGGGAACGGCTCTGGGAGCGGGTGGCCGCCACGCTCGAGAAGTTGAAGGTTCCCCAAAAGCAAGTCCGGCACATCGTCCAAAGCGATAACCCCACGCTGCTGGCCAATCTTCTGAAACAGTTGCTCGACCGGAAGTAGTAAGGTGTCCCGATGCGATCGATCGCCATCATGAACCAGAAGGGCGGGGTCGGGAAAACGACCACGGCGGTCAACCTGAGCGCCGCGCTGGCCGAAGCCGGAAACCGCGTCTGCCTGATCGACTTCGATCCCCAGGCCCACGCCACGTTGCACCTGGGCATCAACCCCGACCCGGACGAGCCGTCGATCTACGACGTGCTGGCCGGCAAGGTCTCGTTGGGCGAGGTCCGCCGGCAGGTCTCCGAGAACCTCAGCGTGGTCGGGTCCGTGCTCGATCTGGCCGCCGCCGAGGTCGAGCTGGCGGGGGTCGTCGGCCGCGAGCTGGTCCTCCGCGACAAGCTCTCCGCCGATCCGCCCGAGGCGGACTATCTCCTGATCGACTGTCCCCCGTCGCTGGGAATCCTGACGCTCAACGCCCTGGCCGCCGCCGACGAGGTCTTCATCCCCTTGCAGCCGCACTTTCTGGCACTGCACGGATTGAGCAAGCTGCTCGAGACGATCGACCTGATCGCCGCAAGGCTGAACCCGCGTCTGAAACTCAGCGGCGTGATTCTCTGCCTGTACGATTCCGGCACGCGCCTGGCGGCCGAGGTGACCGGCGATATCGAGGCGTTCTTCGCCACGGCGCGCGGGCAGGAAACCCCCTGGGCCGACGCACGGATTTTCCAAACCCGTATCCGCCGCAACATCCGCCTGGCCGAGGCCCCGAGTTACGGGCAGTCGATCTTCCAGTACGACGCCAACTCCCACGGCGCAGAAGACTACCGGCAGCTTGCCCAAGAAATCGCTTCAACAGCGGCCGCCAGGCCTGCAAGGTTCTCCGCCTAAGGAATCACTCGGAAACAACGTCGGTAATCTTGGACAGCAATTACCATAAAGCCGCGACCGGTGGTCGCGCCAGGCGTCACCCAGAACTGTTACGGTCGGTGATTCGGCGCGACCACCGGTCGCGGCTTTATAAGGCAACCTATCCCCGCGCCCGGCTGCGGCCGCACAGCGCCTGAAACTCCGGATCGAAACGGATCGGGTCGAAGTCCGGTTCGTCGTCGATGAGCCGGGCGTAGTCGGCGTCGATCTCCAGTGCCCCGGCCAGATACTCCAGCGCCACGCTCTTGTTGCCCGCCAGGCTCCAGTAACAGGCCAGATTGTAGTGGAGCAGCGCCTCGGTCGGGTCGTATTCGACTGCCCGTTCCAGGGCGTCGATCGCCTTGTCGAGCTGATCGGTCCGCTTGTAACACCAGCCTAGGGCGATGGCGATACGGAGGTCTTCCGGCTCGGCTTCGGCCGCGCGCCGCAGGTGAATCAGGGCATCGTCATAACGTTCGAGCGTCCGCAGCGCCTCGCCCCAAAGGTGCAGCGACCGGGGATCGAACTCAATCGGATCGCCCAATCGCCTCAAGGCCGACAGAGCGTTTTGTCCCAGTCCGAGTTCCAGATACCCCTCGGCTTCACGCTGGATTTTCGATCGTCGGGTTCGTTCGTCAGCCGTCAATCTCGGACTCCTTGAAGCGCGTGAAACCCTTCCATATTCGTAACACTTCAGCCGAATGGTGAAACACTTTGTACGACGGCCTTCCAAGGCCGTCGAGGGGTTGCGATGTCGCAGCGACGGCCTTGGAAGGCCATCGTACTGCAGACGGCTGAAGTAGCAACCATATTTTATTCTAGCCGACGGGCAGGAAAAACCCAATGGGGCGCCGGACATTCGTCGCAGGCAATACCGCAACCGCATTATTGTAGTAGTGCCGCCCCCCCAACACTGAGGACAATCCGTCCTGCAAGTTTGCGTCTACAATGTTTAGCCCGGATTATTCACGTAGGGTGGGACAAGCGTGCGTGAGCCCTTGGTGGGCCGGCGGAAACGGCGATCTTCCCTAAATCAATGTGCCAACGTCGCGGAACGATCGATCGCACGCGCCGGCCCACTAACGAGCCGTTTCCTTGTCCCACCCTACGAGTTCATGAATAATCCGGGTTAGGTCTACCTGCTACGCATTCTCTTCGTTGTTCGGCAGCGATTCTGCCAGTTGTTGTGTTGCCTCGGCCAAAGCCTGGTTGTCGCGTTCGATGTTGAAGAGAAGGCGAATGATTTCCGCCATGGCCTTCATCGAGACCACCGCGATGAACGTGTAGAGCAGGACCATGAGTTCCATGGTAAGGACCCGGACGAACTCGGCTACCTGCATGCCCTGGCGAAACTGGAGACCGACACCGACGGCGGCCAGCAGGCCCACCCCGCCGACAACCCATACCAGGACGTCATAGACTTGTGCAATCAGCGTCAAGACCGGGTATCGGCGTTGGCGCCCCCCGGCGGGTGCCGATATCCGAGGCGCCGCGGCGGTTGCCCTGTCGGGTTCCGGAAAGGCGGGAGCGGCAACCTCCTGAACGACGGGCACGTCCGCCTTCGAGTCGGCTACTGCCCACTGGGCGAACGGGTTGTCCGGTTCGGGTTCAGCGGCCTCGGCCAGTTCGGGAAAGACCTCCTCGGCCCATTTCCACTGGTCCCAGTCCTCGTGGATCACCTGGCAGGTCTGGTCGAGCCGGCCGTCGGCCACCCATTCCTCCAGCTCCGTTTTGGTCACAGGCCCGTATTCCTCGCCGTCGTCGGTTTGGACGTGCCACTCGGGCAGGTCGGTTTGGGCGAGTTCTTCGAGGGAGTCCGTCCCCGATTCCATCGGTTCCGCCTCCGTTCCGATCGAGGGCGCCTCGGCCAGATGGGCCTCGATCGCCTCTCGCCGTGCGGCCCGTTTCTTCTCGAGCATCCTGAGTTGTTCGGGCGAGAGCTGCTGCGCCTTTTTGAGCGCGGCCGGCTGAGCGGCCCGTTTCCCCGTTATCCGCGTCTGCTCGTCCGGATGGGGAATGTCGATCGGCGCCGAGCACTTAGGGCACTTCACCTGCTTGCCCGCCGATTGGTCCGGCGCCTGAAACTTCTGGTTGCAACCCTTGCACTGAACGTTGATCGGCATCGCCAAAACCTCCCGACACCTCGGGCCGCAATCACAAATTCGCAAGACTACTGCATTTGGCCCTGGACTGGACCCTGGACCTGGCTTTTCAAACCTAGCACCTTCACCAGGAAAATGATCAACAGCACAAGGCCGGCGATACCCGCAACAAGGGCAATAATTCCACCGAGGACGGGTATGAACGATCCCACGAAGGATGACACAACACAAATTGCGTACCACAGCCCGACCTGTTCTCCACAGTCGCCGAACTCGGTGCGGCCTTGGGCTGCAAAGTACTTCTGATACGATTTTGGAATCCGAGTGAACACGAAGAAACCCCAGACAAGATTGAACAACGGAATCAACATCAGCCAAACCAGGCCGGGTTCCATCTCGCGATATTCCGCTGGGACCTTGGCAAGACAACCGTAAAGTAACAGGAGAATGACGATCGCAATTGCTATCGCAATGAGCATCCCAATCAGGAAGATCATCAGGAATGCCGCACAACATGTGAGAATCCCTGCCGCGGCTTTCTCGGCGTCGGGGCCGCTGAGCTGTTTCTCGAGATCCTCGAACTGTTTCTCAAGATCCTGGAAATCCTGGGCCGACAAGACCCCGGAATCGCACAACCCCGGCAAGACAAACACAACCGCAAGCAACATCGCTGGAAGGAAAAGGTTTCGCATCTCTCGGCACTCCTTGGGAAAAAACACCCGATTGCGGGAAACGGCCCCTGCGATAGGATATCCGCACATCTCGGCTTATTGTAGCACACGGCTTGGGGGCCGGCAAGGACCCCGCTCCGGGGAGACCGGACTTTTGGCCTTTTTTCGGCGCATTGCCGGAATTAACGCTTGACGCTTGGAGATCCACAGAACCCCCGCACGCAGTGCGGGGGCTTTCCCTCCCACCACCCACCACCCACCACTCACCACCCACCACTCACCACCCACCACTCACCACCCACTACCCACCACTACTTCGCCTTCACGTCGTACACATACAGCTTGTGCGCGTGCCGGATGTAGAGCCTTCCGCCGCAGACGACCGGATGGGCCCAGCTCTTGCCGCCGCCGCCGGAGGGGACGCGAAACTCGCCGGCCAGATTCAGCCCGTCCGGCATCGCCGGCGCCACGCCCATCCGGTTGTTCTCGCTGAGCGTATACAGCATCCCCTCGGCCAGGGTCAGCGATCCCTTCCCGACGCCCTTCTCGGCGTAGACCTTCCGGCCCGTGTTCCAGTCGAGGCAAATCCACTTGTTCCCCGAGTTGGAACCGTAGAGGTGGCCTTCATAGAGCACGACGCCGCCATGGTGGTTGTCGAGGTCCTTATTGGCCCATTTCCTGCTGACGGTTGCCTTGGCGCCGCGGACGTCGAGCTTCAACATCTCCGAACCGGTGCCGTAGCCGGAACTGATGAAAATGTGACCGTCGTGGTAGATCGGGTCGGTCGCGTTGACGTCGTATTTCGTTTCGTGGGGGTGGCGGAAGAGCAGATCGCCGTTCTCGGCGTTGACGCCGATCAGGGCCTTGGCGGTCATGGTGAGGATAATGCGCAGTCCGCCGGCTTCGATCAGAACGGGCGAAGCGTAGCCGGCCTTGTCGCCAAGGCCCCGGGCGGCCCAGATCATCTTCCCCGTCTGCTTGTTCAGCGCAACAACGCTTGCCTTTTGGCCGCAAGGGCAGCAGATCAGGCGGTCCCCGTCGATCAGCACAGATTCGGCCAGCGCCCATTGGATGTTCTTTCCGGCGGCTTTTTCCAGGATATTCAGCCCCCAGATTTTCTCGCCGCCGTCGGTGCTCAGGCAGACGAGGTCGCCGGACGGGTTTTCATGGTAGACGCGATTGCCGTCGACGGTCGGGGTGCCCCGGGAACCCTGGTAGTCTCCCGTCCATGCCTTGCCGTTGTCGGCCGCCCACTTCTTCTTTCCGTCGAGGTCGATCGCCGTGACGACCGTGTTGCCGTGGAGGTTGCCGGCGGTGTAGATCGTCCCATCGGCGATGGCAACGCTGGAGAAGCCGTCGCCTAATCCGCCGATTTCCCAGATCATCTTCGGCCCGCCGCCCGGCCAGCTCTTCAGCAGGCCCGTGTCGGTCGAGATGTTATCGCCCTTTGGACCGTGAAAATGGGGCCAATAGGGGCCGCCGCCCGAAGGCGCCGCGCTCGGCGGCGCCTTCTGTTGGCGCGCGTATCGCTGGTCCCGCAGGCACAGTTTGCTGAGGGGAATCCGCAAGAGCCGGCCGTCGGCCTTCTGCAATCGCACAATGCCGTCGTCGGTCAGCTCCAGGAACTTCGCCTCGACCGAATACTGGCCGGTGCGGTCGGTCCATTCCCGGGCGCGGGCCGGCGCAACAAAAAACAGGACGCAAAGAGCCGGCAGTGCAAGAACGGCCGCGAGCCGTTTCGTTCGGAAAAGCATCGGTGGTACTCTCAGGTGTAGGGCCGTGAATGAGAAACTGCGACACGGGGCCGCCCGGATCATTCTCCGACTTATTGTATGCATCACTCGTTCTCGTGTCACGCGGCGACGCCCCGCATTCTCGTGTCACGCAACGATGCCCCCCCATCGGGCCGCACGATTGCCGGAGGAACCCGAATCATGCCCTCCCTTTGGGGTATATTCCGGTGAAACCCGCCACATTGCTGTTGCTTGAAACCGGCGACCATCACTATGATCTGCGGCTCGGGCGACCAGCCGGGCGCACAAGAAAAGCCTTTGGGCAAGGGCAAGGGCAAGGGCAAGGGTAAGAAGAAAGAACCTGTCGGCCATGCGAGCACAATCTCCCAGTGTTGTGGTGTTCCGCGCGTTGGTGATACTGACTTGCCTTATTGCCATTCCGTTGGCGGCCGTGTTTGGCACGGCGCTGCCGGATTTGCTCCAGAAATTGGCCGGACAACTCCCGTCGATCAACGCGCTGTCGAAGAACCGGACAAGCGGGACTGTGCGACCCGAGCCGGAGACCGCTGCGTTCGGCGCAACCGATATCGTGCCTCCGTCGGTGTCGTTGGGCGAATCGGCGCCGCAGGGCGGGTTGCAAACGGCTTCCGATCAACGGGCCCCCGTTGTTGGAGCCACCGGGGCGTGGCCCCGGCGGCCGAGCGATTCGGCGCCCGCAGCGGTTGTGCCGACATCGCACGAAACCCCTGTGAAACCTCCGCCGCCGGAGACCACCGCTGACGAGGTTCCCCGGGCCGTCAACCCGCCCCACATCGACCGGTTTACGTACATCCAAAACCGCTTGCAGGAACTGGGGGCTACCTATTACTTGCTGGAAACGTTGGGGACCCGGGATTCGTACCGCTTCTATTGCAGGATAGCCGTCGGCGGGAATCCGACTTTCATCAAGTGGTTTGAAGCTACCGACCCCGATCCTCTGACGGCCATGGCAAGGGTGCTCGGGGAAGTCGAGACGTGGCAGGCGGGCCGGCGTGAGTAGAAAACGGGGCGCTTTTTCGGGCAAAATGTCTGGTGCTCTCACCCGGCTTCCCCTTGCCAAGCAACCGCGTTTTGCCTTACGCTAGCCCGTATGAATGAGTGTCTTGCCACCACTGCCCGACAGCTCGGTAGCATCTCGCTTCGCTACCGGCAACGGTTCCGCACCGCCGCGGCGCCGGCAGCCGGGACGAGGTTGGTGAGGATGGCAGGTGCCCGCCGGGTAATGTGGGGTCGGCCCGACGACACAACGGCTGGTCCGGGCGGCCCCTGTGCGAGGGGTGCTTCGCTTGCCCGACTTGAAGCCGTTTTGTTGTTGTCCCAACAACCCCAGGCGAGCCGGAAACTGGCCGAGTTGGCCGACTTGGCGGACGGCACGAGAACTCGTACACTGGTGCGAAAACTGAACCGGTTGTATGATGCCGAAGGCAGCGCGTTTCGGGTGGAGGAGGTGGCCGGGGGATTCCAATTGAGGACCCGTTCCGGTTTCGCTCCCTGGCTGCGGCGGTTGCACTCCGCACCGGTGGAGGTTCGCCTCTCTGCCCCGGCCATGGAAACGCTGGCCGTGGTGACCTACCGCCAGCCGGTGTTGCGGGCAGAGATCGAGGCCATCCGGGGCGTGCAATGCGGTGAAATCCTCCGGCAGTTGATCGAACGCGATCTGGTGAAAATCGTCGGCCGAAGCGAAGAACTCGGGCGACCCTTCCTGTACGGCACCAGCAAACGGTTCTTGCAGGTTTTCGGATTGCGACACCTCGATGAACTGCCGCGGGCCGATTTGTTGCGGGCCGGCGAGCCCGGCCAACATCCACCCAAGCTGCAACCATCCGATAACAACCAAACGGACCAGGAAACGCCCAACGAAAACTCGATCTCTCGCAGAACCGAAGAGGAGTCCGACGTGAAAGCCCTCGCCTCTCTTGATGCCGGTCCGGAAAATCTCGCCGAACGAGATGCCGTCGCCGTCAGCGAAGCACGCCCTGGCCAACCGCCCAAGGCCGATCTCGATAATCACGATGACTACGACGACGACTACGACGACGACTACGATGACTACGAAGACGACGACTACGAAGACGACGATGACTATGACGACGAAGAAGACCTCGAAGACGAACCGTGGGAGGAAGTCGAAGACGACGAGGAGGAGGAAGGAGAAGAAGAAGAATGGGATGAAGACGAGGACTGGGACGACATGGACGACGAGGACGAAGAAGACTACGACGAGGACGAGTAGGCTTCCCGCTTGATTCGTCCGTTGGGGGCGCGCTGCCGATGGAAAACCACCTCGCCGTCGACAAATCGACCATCTGGACCGTCGGACATTCCAACCACGATATCGAGACGTTCCTTGACCTGCTCTCCCGCCACCGGATCGAAGTCCTGGCGGACGTCCGCTCCAGCCCCTACTCCGGCTATGCCTCCCACTTCAACAAGGAAACCATCGCAGGCCCCCTGCAGGAACAAGGCATCCAGTACCTCTTTCTGGGCGATCTGATCGGCGGCCGGGCCGAAGGGGACGAATTCTACGACGAGCGGGGGCACGTCCTCTACGGAAAGATCGCACAGTCGGAAAAGTTTCGGCAAGGCATTCGCCGCTTGACCGACGGGGCGGCCAGGTATCGCGTTGCCTTGATGTGCGGCGAGGAGGACCCGGCCGACTGCCACCGGCGGTTGTTGATCGGCCGCGTGCTCCGCGAGCGCGGCGTCCGCGTGATGCACATCCGCGGCGACGGGCGGATCGAAAGCGAAGAAGACCTCGCCGCCGAGATCGAGTTCCAGAAAACCAAGGGCCAGATGACCCTTTTTGACATCGAGGAGCCCGACGAGTGGAAATCTACACGATCGGTTTTACCCAAAAGTCCGCCGCCGAATTCTTCGGACTCCTGAAACGCGCCGGCGTCCGGCGGCTGGTCGACGTGCGGCTCAATAACCGCTCGCAACTGGCCGGCTTCACCAAGAGCCGCGACCTGGAATTCTTCCTCGCCGAAATCTGCGGTGCCGAGTACCTGCACCGCCCCGACCTCTCGCCCACCAAGGAAATCCTCGACGCCTACAAGAAGGGCGATATGCCATGGGAGGTCTACGAGCCGGTTTTTCTCGATCTGCTCAACGAGCGAAAGGTGGAGGAAACGCTCGACCGGCGGCTCTTCGGCGTGCCGTGCGTGTTGCTTTGCAGCGAGCCAACCGCCGAACACTGCCACCGCCGCCTGGTCGCTGAATATCTGCAATCGAAGTGGGGCGACGTGGAAATCGTGCATTTGTGAAGCCGGCTTCCAGTCCCCAACCCCTAGCCCCTAGCCCCTTAGCAAGCCTGCGGCAGCTGCAAGACGTGGTTATGTGATCTCGAATTTGAATTCCATCTCATCATCCTCGTCGTCAGAGGCACATTCTCTAATGTGGTCGATGAGCATGGCCCAATGATGCTCTGGTGATTGAAGTGCCTTGCTGTCGATTTCCGAAAGGGCTTCTGCCAAGAGATCGACCGACTTAGGATTCGACCTAATAGTCTTGCTGTCGTGATCCGTGGACCATTTGGCTGCAGCCTTGATTGATGCCCTGAACGCTTCCATGCTTGAATTGACGAATTCTGGGCCAGTCCCATGTTCTGGCGAGATTCGTTGCACTGAGCCTGAGACGCCATCACGACAGTACCACGCTTCGCCAATGTTGAATTCCTCGTCCGCGAATACCTTATATTTCGACAGTTCTTTCGCCGGATCAAAACCGGTGATCTCCTGCACGCGCAAGGCGGATGGCGACTTACGAAAGATAAGTGTGCTTTCCAAACCGGCCAACTCAAATGAGAAAGTCTTCATGTCTCTTCTTAGCACATAACGTCTGGGATCACTCGTTCAAAATGGCGCAGCTATTTTGAATCGAGTGCATCCTCTTGTTCGGTCAAATATTCCAATGGAATCGTATCGCCTTGGTTTTTACACCATTCGGCAAGCTGTTTCCTTAGCGATTCAAGAAGCTCTCCTTGTTCCGGGTTGCCTGCCAGGTTCGTCATCTCGAAGGGGTCCCTCCTCAGATCGTACAGTTCTTCCTTCGGGCGATGCTGATACCGCTCAACAATCGCTTTGGCCTTAGGATCGGTTTTTGCCTTTTCGATCCACGAATCCCAGTGCGGCAAGTAATGCGGGCCGGATTTACAGCCGGTGATGTGAGTTGTGAATGTTATTTCAGGTGTTAGATTCAGAATGTATCGATGGGTCGGCGTCCGGATTGTCCGGGCCGGACAATGGTTCGCAATTCCAGGCCCGCCGTTCTCGTTGCCCGTGTGTGTGCCGAAAACCACCTTGCGATGTGCCTTGTGATTGCCTGTCAGTACGGGAAGAAAACTCTTTCCATCAATATCTTTGGGAAGTGCGCCGCCGGCGGCATCAATGCATGTAGGGAGAACATCTGCAAGACTGATCATCGCGTCAGTCGCTGATCCAGCAGCGATCTTTCCGGGCCATCTGGCCGTGAAAGGAACACGAAGCCCTCCATCATACACACACCATTTAGAAAATGGCCAATTAGAACCTTGGTCGGTTGTATAGATAAAAAGAGAGTTCTCATTCATGCCTTTCTTGCCGACAGCATCGAGAACATCTCCGAGTATGCTGTCCATTAGTGTTACGTCACTGTAGTACTTCGCTCGATCGGCCCTGGTTTCAGGTGTGTCCACGAAATTCGGAGGCAGTGTGATCTTTGCTGGATCGTACATGGTGTTCTTGATCCAGGGTGTGTGTGGTGGGTGAGAGCACACAACGAGAAAGAGGGGCTTGCTTTTGTCATAGGTGGAAAGAAAGGTGGAAGCCTGTTGCTCCTTCTTGCGTATGTAATCATAAGGAAACCGCTTGTTTGGGGCGTGATGAAACTTGCCAATATGGGCCGTGTAATAACCCATCTCTTTGAAGTACTCCGGCATAGTCTTGATGTTGGACCTGATAGGGGTGCCGAACTTGTGGCCGCCATTTCTGTGAGGCATGAGTCCTGTTCCTATTACGCATCGTGATGGGCTGCATAGGGGAGATGCGGCGAAAGCGTGGGTAAATCGCATGGATTCCTCCGCGAGCCTGTCAATATTGGGTGTCTTGATGTACTCGTCTCCATAGGCACCTGAGTCTGTCCACCCATGGTCATCGGAAATGAAAAGAATGATATTGGGTTTGTCCTTCTGATCTTTGGCGGTCAAGCCGCCTGGCACTGAAAGCGCTGCTGCTGTTATGGCTGCGCATTTGAGAAAGTCACGCCTGTTGTACATAGTGTCTCTTCCTTTGTTTCATATGACCGAACGTCTGCACTCACGGGCGGCGGTACGCCGTACCGTGCAGTGCTTGGTTCGGCTTTCACATTGCCCGATCAAATTCGTCTCGGTATCTGGCAACACCAGACACGCCGGTCACGGCGGTGGGGGCCAGAACCAACACCATGAATGCTTCATCAGGCACTCCGTCCCACTGACAGGAGAGACCATGCCTGGAGGCCGGAACAAATCCGAACCGGGGATAGTACTCCGCGTGACCGACGACGATGACAAACTGACATGCCCGTTCCCGCATCGCGTCAATTCCCGCCTGCACCAACAGAGAACCGATGCCTTGGCGTTGACGCTCCGGCAGCACCGCCATGGGCGCAAGCCCCATGCCCTGGACGGCTCCACTCCCGCCCGAAACACGGACAGGGGTGAAGAAGATGTGGCCCAGAACCGTGTCATCTTCCACTGCGACAAGAGACACCGCATCCGGACATGCGCTACGGAGCGTATCAACGATGCTCGCTTCCGCTGTGTCACCAAAGGCGGCCTCATTGATGGCGCGCACCGCACCGATGTCCTCGGGCTGCTCTGGTCGTATAGTTATCATGTCCTTCCTAGAGCCGAACTTGTTTATAGGTAGTTTCTGCCTATCACCTGTAGACCGCCGATTTGCGGCCTAATGCGCAGGCGGGCGATTGCCGTAAGTTGAATTGTGGCTGGTGGTTATTGCGTTGTCAAGCCGGTTTCGGCGTGATAGGCCGTTTCTATCTAGCGCTCATTGAGCCGGCGGGCCAGGGCGTCGGCGGGGCTGCGGACCCCCGGCCGCCGCGATTTGGGAGGTCAGCGGCCGCCGGGCGGCTTGCCCTTCGCCATATCGACAAACAGCAACCGCGGCGGCTGCCGAAGGATAGTGAACCACAATGCGATTGCGGCGACAAGCACCACGAGACTGATGTTCTGCGAAATGGTCAACCCCGTCCCCAGGAAACCGGTCTCATCGGTGCGGATGATCTCCAGGAGAAAACGGCCGATCGCGTAGAGTGTCAGCATCAGCGCAATCAGCTCCCCGTCGCGGCGATGGAACGGGTCGTAGGCCAGCAGCAGCAGGCAGATCAACAGCGCGTTGATCGAGCTATAGAGCTGCGTCGGATGCACTGGAAGGCTTCGCGGCCGGACGACCGGTGGCGGCAAAGTGATCGAGCGCCCGTCGGCAAGCTCAATCGGAACCGGCTTCTCCTTATCATAAAAGTACAATAGCGCCCGATGGGCATCGTCGGCCGTGGTTGTTCCGCAGCCGACGATGTCGGCCAGTTGATCGCCCGGCTGCAACCCCGCTTCCTCTGCCGGCGAACCGGGGACCACCGACCGCACTTCAGGGACAGCGCCGGGATCGGCGGGAATCGCAAAGCCGTACAACTGCCCCCGCATGATCTGGCTCTGATACGCGGGGGCCTCCGGCGGAAACGTCACGGCCCAGGCAAGGTTGCACGGCCCGCCGAAGCAGCAGCCGTTCAACAGGCACCCGATCCGCCCGATCGCCAGCCCGAGCATGATCGACGGCGCCACCAGGTCGCAAAGGGCCAGCAGCGGGAGGCGATGCTTTCTGACGAACAGGATCAACCCCAGCGTGGCCCCAAAGAGCGAGCCGTAGACGACCAGCCCGCCCTCGGTGACGTTGATCATCGCGCCGAGCAACGGTCCCAGGCCGCCGTTTTCGGGGTCTTTATAGATCGGCCAATAATCCTTCGACCAGTATTCGACGACGTAGAACAACCTTGCGACGATGATGCCCGGCACGAAAACCCAGATGGCCAACGAGAAGATCATCTCGGGATCGAGCCCGAGCCGTTTTGCCCGCCACGCGGCCAGGCCGGTCGCTGCCAGGACCGCCAGGAGCATCATCGCGCCGTAGCCGCGGATGGGAAGCCCGCCCTCCTTCTCCAACAGCGGCAGCAGCCAGACAATCACCACCGCCACGACGACCAGGATCGGCACATAGCCCCACGTATCGGCGTTGAAACCCTGCTTTCGCACCAGCCACACCATGATGACCAGGCTTACCAGCACCCAAACGCCCAGCAGCAGACCGAAGCCGAAGACCGGAATGCCGAATAGCGTCGGGGGAATCGAGAAGAGCGTTTGGCACATGGAGGAATTAGGGGTTGGGGGCTAGGGGCCATGCTTTGTTCTGGTTCCCATGCTCCGCATGGGAGCCCAACGTCCGGGGCGCTCTGCCACCCCGGGGCCGCAGTCCGCTCCCATGCAGAGCATGGGAACGGGGTAACGAGGTAAAGCCCCGGCACTGCGTGCCGGGGTTCGGCGCGACCATGCGCTATTCCTCCGGCTCCAAAATACAGTTGTCAATCAGCCGCGTTTCCTCAATTTTCACGGCCAAGGCGGCCAACGTCGGACCGGCGATCTGATCGACCGGCTCGAGCGTGCCGGGATCGACCAGGGCGATGTAGTCGATCCGGGCGTCGCCGGCCGTGAGTATCACTTCCTCCATCCGCTTCGCGATTTCAGCAGCGTCGCGTTCTCCCCGGGCAAGCAACTCCCGGGCGAGTTCGAGACTCTTAAAGAGCACCAACGCCCGCTGCCGCGCGTCGGGGCTGAGGTACGCGTTGCGGGAACTCATCGCCAGACCGTCCGGCTCGCGGACGACCGGGCATACCCGTAGTGCGATCGGAACGTCGAGGTCTTCGACCATGCGGCGAATCACCGCCGCCTGCTGGTAGTCCTTCTGCCCGAAGTAGGCGACGTCGGCCCCGACCATGTTGAACAGTTTCAGGACGATGGTGGCCACGCCGCGAAAATGCCCCGGCCGGCACTTGCCCTCGAGCGGTTCGGCGACCGAGCCGACGGCAACCCAGGTGGCGTGCTTCCGGCCGTAGACATCTTCTTCGGCGGGAGCAAAGACGAGTTCCGCCCCACACGCGGCCAGGGCATCGAGATCGGCTTCGAGCGTGCGCGGGTACTTTTCGAGGTCTTCACCCGGGGAGAACTGGCTCGGGTTGACGAAGATCGTCACCACCGTGAAATCGCACTCGCTCTTGGACGCCCGGACGAGGCTGAGGTGCCCCTCGTGCAGCGCCCCCATGGTCGGGACCAGCCCGATCGTTTTCCCTTCTCGGCGCACCGCGTCAAGCGTTTCGCGGAGTTCGGCGACGGTGTGAACGAGTTGGGGGAGGTTGGCAGTCATACTGCAATTGCCTTGGCTACCGTGCCATCGAAGCTAGGCTTTGTCGGAAAACCCGTACGATGGCCTTCCAAGGCCGTCGGGAAGCCGGATTTCTTCGATGGCGTCGGCCTTGGAAGGCCATCGTACAACGCATCCGGATGTCTTTTCCGACAAAGCCCAGTACGGAGTTTAGCTTGTCCGAGAGCCGCCCGGCAAGGGCTCTTTCCCCCGCTGTGGAGTTATGTGAACCATCATTTCTCCCTCCTGCGGTCGTTGCCGTGTTTGGAACCTGGACTACAATGGATTTGTTACCTCTTTCCACATCAAGGAGCCCGCTGATGGAACCTCAACCACCGCAGCCGCAACCGGAGCCCCCCATGGCAACGGCAGTCCCGGAGCGCCCGGCTCCGCCCACGAGACGGCGGGGGCGGCCGATCTTTCTCCTGTTCTTCTTTTTCGTGTTCATGTGCTTGTGCGGGTCGCTGTTGTTCAACCTGATCTTTATCGCCGGCAACCTCGTCTCGCTCGACGCCGGCAAGGTCCAGGAGGAACACTTCTCCCACGAGCGGACCAGCAGCAACAAGGTAGCCGTCATCACGCTCGAAGGCACCATCATCTCCGGCGAGGGGTTCATCAAGAAGCAGATCGATCAGGCCAAAAAGGACGAGAACGTCAAGGCCATCGTGCTGCGCGTCAATTCGCCCGGCGGGACCGTCACCGGAAGCGACTACATCTACCACCACCTTCAGAAGTTGGCCGAGGAACGGGAAATCCCGATCGTCGTCAGCATGGGAGGCGTTGCCGCCAGCGGAGGGTACTACGTCTCGATGGCCTGCGGCAACAAGAACGAAGACGTCATCTTCGCCGAGCCGACCACCTGGACCGGCTCGATCGGCGTGAGGGTCTCGCTGCTCGATATCTCGAAACTCTTGAAGAAGTACGACGTCGAGAGCGAGACGATCGCCAGCCACAGGCTGAAGACGATGGGAAGCATGCTCACCCCCATAACGGACGAAGAGCGCGAAATCTGGCGGGGGCTGATCGACGAGGTCTTCGACCGGTTCAAGGATGTTGTCAAGAGCGGACGCGCCAAGTTCAACGAGGACCCCGAGGCGCTCAACGAGCTGGCCACCGGGCAGGTCTTCACCGCCAAACAGGCCAAGGAGAACGGGCTGATCGACGAAATCGGTTTTATCGAAAAGGCGATTGACCGGGCAATCGAACTGGCCAACCTCGACGAGGGCGACGTCCACGTCGTCCGCTACAAGCGGGAGCCCACCCTGGCCGACGTGCTGATCGGCGTCCGGGCCGAGAAGCCCGGATTTGATATCGAGACCCTGTTGGATCTGAACACGCCCCGGGCGTACTACCTTTTTACCCGGTCGCCGGCGTTGCTGAAGAGTCCGTGATCCGGCGCCGCTGGAGAATCGGTATAAAGCCGCGACCAACGGTCGCGCCTTGCGCCGCCAAAAGCCGTTCCCATCGTTGCTCGGCGCGACCAACGGTCGCGGCTTTATGGTCTTTTCGGCTCGCGCGGCGGCGGGAAATCGCGGTGTAGTTCGCGGCCGAATTCGGGGCGCACCTCCTCGTCGGTCTTCGGGCGGCCCTGCTCGAACGGCTGCGGCACGCGCTTGCCTTCCGGTGGGTGATCCAAGGGGAAGGGTTGGCCGCGCAGCTTCTGCGGATTGTGAAAACCGGGATCGCGGTACGGACGGTGGCCGAACGGCCGCTTCCCGCCGGGACCCGGACGAACGACCGGCGCTTCGTCGGGCGGGCGACCCATACTCCCGGAGCGCGGAGCGACCGAGCCAATCACTTTGATCATTCGCGCGAAGTAGAGGCCCCGCAATTTCTCCGTTTTCTTCTCCGGCGGCGCGTATCGCAACTGATCGCGCTCCTGAGGAGTCAATTTCCGTTCGAATAGAGCCAACTCCCGGTCGTCGACTTGCACGAGGACCGATTCCAGGAATTGCCGGCCGGCTATCCTCTTGCGGGCGGCCAACAACCAATTCCTAAGGATGAGAATCCGTTCCGGCGCCGATTTGGACGCCAACTGCGCCTGGGTCTTCTTGGAAAGGTGGCCCCGCAATTCGTCGAGGACTTTCGGGTTCAGTTTCCCGTCCTGATTGAGCTTCTGCAAATGGAGAAACGTCAAGAAGGCCACGACGCGCTCCTTCATGGTCTCAGTCATGCCGGCGAAGTGATGCTGCAGCTCGGGATGCATCTGCAAAATGTGTTCCTTGTTTCTGCTCGCGTACACGCGCGCCCAGTGCATCATCCCTATCCAGTCCTCGAAATTGGGAACCATAGGTTTGGGGCCCGCGAATTCCCCCGACGGGGGCGCCTTTCCGGCCAGCAGCTCCTCGATCTTCCCGATACGCTGTTCGGATGTCTCTGCCGTCTTCAGCACCCCGGTCCGTTCATGCGCCGGAAGCGCCGCGAGCCACCGGTGATAGCATTGCGAGACTCCGCGCAGACCGGGATCGGCCTCGAGTTGTTCGTGTAGTTTGCGGACCTGCTCTTTCTCCTCAGCGGGGAGTGCCTGAAACTGTGTCAGCGCGTTTGCCAGGCGGATCTTCTCCTCCAACGGCATGCCCTGTACGAGTTTCTTTCTCCGGGCCCGTGTCATCCGGTCGATCGGCTCGTCCTCTTCGTCGGGCGGATCGGGCGAATCGGCGGCCGCCTGCCCGGCGTCCTTGACGAACAATCCTTGCTCTTGCAGCCGTTTCAGGAATTCGTGGTCTGCCCAATAGCAATCCGTTCCGTCCTTGTAGCAATAGTCTTCGAGATTCATGAGGACGGGCAGGTCGCGGAGCAGTTCCTTATTCGGGTCGGGCAGCAGCAATCCGACGGTCAGAACTCCGGCGAGCGCGGCGGCCGCGAAGCTCGCGGCGACGGCGGCCCACCGGCGGCGGCCCAGGCGGGGTATCGCGCCTTGCGACTTTTCCGCGTCCTCCCGCGCAGCCACCGCCACCATCTCCATCGTGCTCTGCGCAAACTGGGTTGCAAGCGGCGGCGTCTCCAACCGGTCGAGCATCCCCCAAGCGCGTTCGAGCCGCTGCAACCGCGCTCGAAGCGCAGGCTCCCGCGAGAGCCGCTCCTCGATCCGGCGGCTCCCTTCGGCATCCAGCTCGCCGTCGAGGTAGGCAACCAGTTGTTCGTCGATCAGACCTTCGTTACCGGCAGGCTCGTTCGGCATTCTCCCATTCTCCTGCTCCCCTGTTCTCCTGCTCCCCTGCTCATAATGATCCCCCCTCCGCCGGCCGCTCGCCGTATTGAAAGTACGGCTCGAGCACCTCGCGGAGGTTTCCGCGGGCGCGCGACAACAGCGACTTGATGGCTTGGGGCGTTAATTTCATAGTCTCGGCGATGTCGGCGTAACTCATTCCTTCAAACTTACTCAGCAACACGGCCATCCGCTGTCGCTCGTTCAGTGCCCCGACGGCCATGCGCACCACGTCGCGCATTTCGGCCTTGTCGAGTTGTCGTGCGGGCATCTGGCCGCTGCTCGCCTGCAACAGGGCGCTCAGCGGGTTTGCCCCGAGCGGCCCGCTCTCCCGGCCCACCAGGTTGACCTCCGGGCGGCGCGACCGCTTGCGCAGCGCATTGGCCGCCACGTTATGGGCGATTGTAAACAGCCAGGTGGAAAATTTCGCCCCCGGTTCATATCGTTTTCGCGCCCGGTAGACGCGCAGGAACACGTCCTGCGCAAGGTCCTCGGCTTGATCGTGGTTGCCGATCAGGTGGCCCAGCACCATCACCAGCCGCTCCTGATAGCGCAGCACCAGCTCCTCGAAGGCCGCCGCGTCGTCGTCGCGGACCTTCAGCATCAACCGCACATCCGGGTCGGATAATGTGTATTGCCGGGCAGACGATTCCGAAACAACCAAGGCAATTCCCCACCGCTGGAGAAAATCAAACACTTCCCGGGGAAACCCGAGTTTGTCCTGTTAAGTCTAGCCCAATTTGTCGTATTTGAACACCCTCCAGACATACGTTTTTCCAGTGACCCGCCCCATGAAACACCACCGACGGAATAAAGTTTCGCGAGAAAGCCGAATTTTTCGGCAGGGGAGGTTGTAGGGTGGGACCAGCAGCCCTTGGGCCGCGCCGGCCCACCAGATTTACCGCGTTTTTCTCGCATTGGTGGGCCGGCGTCGCTTCGCTCCTTGTCCCACCCTACAAGAAATCACAGCCTCGGAGCGTGCCTGCAACTTTCCCTACCGCGGCAACTGCTTCGCCCGTTCGACCATGGCCAGGAATTCGCGACGATAGCCGCGCGGGTCGTCGCCGGCGGAGGTCGAGGCGATTTCCAACACGGCGTCGAAGGTGACGTTGCCCTTGTGCTCGCTGTCGCGCAAGAGCATCCCGAACGAGGCCACGGCGGCGGCGAACCTGAAATCGTCGCTGGCGGCGCTGAACTTCCCGCCACCGTCGGCGACGGAGAATTCCTGGAGCGTGCTCTTGTCGGCGTCCGGCCGCTTGTGCCGGATCTTTACCGTCAACAGCTCTCCGGCCCCGGCCGCCTTGCTCAGCTTCGGCCGCTTCTGGTACTTCAACGGATCAACCGAACTGGTCTCGACGGAGTTCTTCTCGCCCGCCGGCACGACCTCGTACAAGGCGGTAACGGTGTGCCCGGCGCCGATCTCCCCGGCGTCTTTCTTGTCGTCGTTGAAATCCTCGGCCGCCAGCATCCGGTTTTCGTAGCCCAGCAGGCGATACGAGGCCACCTCGGCCGGATTGAACTCGATCTGGATCTTCACGTCTTTCGCGATGGTGACCAGCGTCGCGCCCATCTGTTCGACGAGCACTTTGCGGGCTTCGGAGACGGAATCGACAAAGGCGTAGTTGCCGTTCCCCTTGTTGGAAATCTGTTCGAGCATCGAGTCGTTGTGGTTGCCCATCCCGAATCCGAGCACGCTGAGAAAGATGCCGGCTTTGGCGTTTTCTTCGGCGATGCGGATGAGTTCCGAGGTGCTGGTCGTACCGACGTTGAAATCGCCGTCGGTGCAGAGGATAACGCGATTGGTCCCGCCCTTAATGAAGTTCTCGAGCGCGGTCTTATAGGCCAACCGGATTCCCTGCCCTCCGTTGGTCGAACCGCCGGCGTGGAGCCGATCGAGCGAATCGAGGATCGTTGGCCGGCGGTCGCCGGTCGTCGAAGGCAGGACCATCCCGGCGGCTCCGGCATAGACGACAATGGCCACGCGGTCGTTCTCGCCAAGCTGTTCGACCAGCATCTTCATGCCGCGCTTGACCAGCGGCAGCTTGTTCGCCGGGGTCATCGAGCCCGACACGTCGAGCAGGAAGACGAGGTTGCTCGACGGCCGCTTCGAGTGATCGATGGTCCGCCCCTTGATCCCCACGCGGACGAGCCGGTGTTCGGGCGTCCAAGGGCAGGTGGCCACTTCGACGTGGGCGGCGAACGGGTCGCCATTCTTGGGACCTTCATAGTCGTAGCTGAAATAGTTGACCAGCTCCTCGATCCGCACCGCATCCGGCGGCGGCAACCGGCCGTGTTGCATCACGTACATCCGCGTCTTGGAATACGACGCCGTGTCGACGTCGATCGAAAAGGTCGAGAGCGGATGGTCCTTGACCGCGCGGAACGGATTGTCGGTGATCCGATCGTACTTGTCGCCCCCCTCGCCGGGGCCGACGCCCTGGTCGGTGTTGCGGGCCCACGGAGCGGGCGCGGCTGCGCTGCCGCCGTACTTCCGGACCAACTTCCCCCGCGATCCGGAACCGCGTCCGGAAAGACCGGTTCCGGGGTACGCGCCGAGCAGGTCATTCCGCGGCGCCCGGGTCAAGCCGAAGTCGGCCAGCTCGACGTGTACCGCCGCGGCTTCCATGTCTTGGGCCGGCGAGATTTCCATTTCCTCGAGTTGAACGGGCGACTCGATCGAGACCACCTCGGCGCCAACCATCTCGCCGTCCAAATCCTCCGCCACATCACTCAGGTCTTTCAAGAACGCCAGCCCGGCCGAGTCGTCGATAACGACCACATCTACTTTCTCGGCCCGTTCCAGTTCGTCTCGAACGGCATCGTCCGGCGAGCGCATTCGAGACGCGAACGTCCCCTCTTCCGGCCCTGCGGCCTTTTTTTGGTTCTTCTCCCTTTTCCGGGGTGAATTGAGCCAACGGTAGCCCTAT
>CAZJRB010000114.1:0-24052 GCA_964547995.1 uncultured Planctomycetaceae bacterium
GACCGCGACGCGTGGCCGTGATGCTTGACCTGAAGTGGCCATACAAGCGGCATGCTGACGTCTTTGCCGGGATGCAACGGCACTGCCAAGAGCGGGGTTGGGAGTTGTGCATCGACGAATACGCCGACGATACGATCCCGGTACGCCCCGCAAAAACGGTTCCCTACGATGGTGTCATCGGCCGGGCGACGAGAAAACTGGCCCGGCGGGCCGCGCGTTCGAAGGTACCGGTGGTGAACGTCTGGTTCAGCTCGCCTGCGTGGAAGTCGTTGCCGGGGGTGTTTGCCGATTTCGCCGCCGCGGGGCGACTGCGGGCCGAGCATCTGTTGGCCCGTGGCTTTCGCCGTTTTGGCTTGCTGACGTCGGACAACGACCGGGGGCACCAAGTCGAGATGAAGGCGTTTGCCGATGCGGTTGCCGCGACGGGCTTTCCTTGTGTTGCCCAAAAGGTGGCGCTGGATCCCTCTGAATTGTTGAAGCAGTGGCGGAATACCGAACGTACCATCGCCGCCTGGATGGAAGATTTGCGGCCGCCCGTCGGAGTGTATGCAGGCTCCGAAATGCATGGCCGGATGGTGGCGGAGCTGTGCCGAAATCGCGGCTGGCGCGTGCCGGGGGATGTGGCGATCATCGTGGGCTGGAACCAAGCGACGCTCTGCGAGCACCCCCGACCCACGCTAAGCAGCGTGGATCTGGGTTACGAGCGGATCGGCTACGAGGCGGCGCGATTGTTGGATCGGTTGATGGACGAGAAAGAAAAGGGAACGAGGATGTTTGCGAAGCGCCTTTCGGGCCGTTCAAGAAAGAGATCCCCGTCCCTTGCTCCTGAGCACATCTTGCTTCCGCCCAGGGGGCTTATCGTTCGCGAGTCGACCGACTTCTTTGCCGTCGATGACGAGTTGATCGGCGCGGCGCTGGAATTCATCGCCGCCAACAGTCACCGGAAAATCGTCCCCAGCGACGTGGCCCAGGCGGTGACCATAGGGCTGCGGACCCTGCAACGCCGTTTTCGGAAGTACCTCGACCGCCCGATCGCAACCGAGATCCGCCGCGTGCGAATCTTGGTAAGGACATGAATGCATGGATGATCACATGCAGGGTTCACCACGGTCCATAGGTTCGACACTCCAGCCGCCGCGTAAGTTCCATATTTCCAAGGCAAACACCCCAAAAATTCCGTCAGGAGGCCTTGACACGAATCGCTTTTTCAGAGATGGCCCGCAGCACAACATCCTTCGCTTCCAAGCAAGCCGCGTTGGCCACGAACAGCACAACATCCTGCCCGCGAACGGTTGCCAACTTACCTGTCACGCCCTTCTTTCAAGGCTTTGTCACGCTTGTAGAGCAACAAAAGGCATTTCCGGCACGTCACCGCCGCCCGATCGTCCGTCGCGATCCCTTCCATATCGGCCCGGTGGGCAGCTTCCTTGTCGCGGGGATTGCACAGCACCATGCCATCTGCGTTCAGGGCGTGCAAGTCGCGTTTCTGTCTCTTGTCCCTGGGCATGCTACCTCGCACCGTAGGGCTAACGAACTTGTTCCGCCGCCCGTGGGCCACCCCGCTGCCGCTCATTGTATCAGGTTACTCGATTCTTGGCACGCCGGCTGCCTGGCCTACCCCCGGCATCCGTCGCCGCGTTGGCCACGAACAGCACAACATCCTGCCCAATATTAGCAACCGTAATCACGTCCGTTGCCGCGTTGGCCACGAACAGCAAAACATCCTGCCACGAACGGTAGCCGCGCACGGGCCACCGTATCCCCCGACATCCGTTGCGCGCGGACCACCCCGCTGCGGCAGGCGGGGTTTTGCGGTTCTTTGGTACCCGTCCGGTAGACAGCACGCTTGACGCGGCTGGTAGCCGAAGACCCCCCGAGATACTTTTTCCTATGAATCTTGCCGTTTCTTGAAATTCCCCGCACCATTGTGTCCTGAATTTGGGCTTATTGGGACAGAGGGGGATTGCAGCGCTTGGCAATACCCCTTCAGGGAATGGCATCGAACCAATCTACGCAAAGGAGAATCAACGTGAAAACGCTTACTTTGTCGTGCGTTGTGCTTTGCCTTGCTGCGGCCGCAACGGCCCAAGCTCGACCATGTCGACTGAGAGGACTGGGCGACGCCATGGGCGAGGCGATGGGGGAAGCCTTGGCCCAGTGTCTACTCGCACCACTCGAAGCTCTGTCCGAGTTGGGCGGCAGCGGGAAAGCCGCTTCAGAATCCGTCGAGCCATCGCCACCGAAACCTAATCGCCCGATGCGATCCTTTCTGGGACGCCCAAGACGGCGGTTTCGGCGAGCCATTCAAGCCGGTCGGCCATGCCTTGAAACTGGCCAAACGGGCGACTCTCAAACGCACGGCCTCCAGCTCTGCGGCACTACTAGGGAAAACTTGTCCATTCTCGGCACCATTCCGCAATCTTGTTTCCGACAGAGTTAACAAGGCGACGACGGAGCCGCCATTAACACGGTAGACTCAATTCAAGAGAGGAGATTCAAATGTTTTCCAGAAACTGCATGTCCGGTATCGGATTGGCAGCCGCGGCGGTCCTGGTGGTTGCCGTGAGCGCGGTCGCGGCCGAAGCGCAATCCACCGGCCCCGGTGCACCAACAACAACGTCGCCAGCCCAGTCCGCCAAGGCAGAAAAGGCCGGAGAGCACAAGCCAGACAAGGACATCACTGATGGGGCCGTCCCTTACTACGATCCCATGTATGACTCATGGCCCCAGCTTCCTACCATGAAGGGTGGACGTGGAACGGATGATAACGGAGGCGGCAGCGACGATCCGTGGGCACCAAGCCCGGATCCCGACTGTGGGGGCGGCGTACCAATTTGGCGAAGGCCGCGCGATATTTTGCCGGGCGTCGACTGTGTCCCCATCGACACCAGAATCATCATGTCCGGCGGAGCGGATGATGCTAACGGAGGCGGGAGCGACGATCCATGGGCAGAAGTGCCATCCGCTCCCTCAAAGACATCAGCCGACCAATTGAATCAAGAGATCCGTCCTCCGTCCCAGCAAGGCAAAAAGGCTTTCAGGTTGAATCTCGACAGAGAACTCCAACGAATTTCCGACCTAATGAAAGGGGGGCTGCATTAGAGCCACCCATTCACTCCTTAAGGCAAGAGAAGGGCGGTTCCTCTCCGGGGAACCGGAGCCTCTATGATGATGGTTTCTCGGCGCGATTTCGAGCGTTGGGCTGCTAGTACCCCATTGCATTTGATTTTGTACGTTGGCCCTCCGAGGCCGACGCGGTTTGTCGACGGCTTCGGAGAGCCATCGTACTGACAGTTTCAAGTGACATGGGGTACTAGGGGGAACCCACAAGCGTAAGATATTCAGCCCAGGTGCGTCTATTTGCTGGTTCAATAACGAATCCACCCGCTTCCAGCCCACCCCGCCCCCATTTTTGCCAGCCCGAGCCGACAAAAGTGCAGCGCATTTGCAGCAGTTGTGATTCCAAACAATGCGAGGCAGTGCGAGAGGGTGCGAGAAGAATCGCCATCCACTCAAGAAGTGGTATAAGCCCATAACCCTCGACGAGTTACGGGCTTAGCACCTGATTTCGAGTCTGCGCAGTATCTCGATATAACCCGGAAAACACGCGGTTCTTAGGATCGGCGTTAGCATAGGTGCGAGCACGGGGGGTGAGGTGGGATTGAGGCGTGTAGACACGTGATTCTGCCCAGAATTCCAAGTCTGCGAGGGTGTGGGCCAGGCACGGCGAAATGCCCTCGGTCGATCCTACCGAAGCGAGTTACGGTTACTGCGAGCGCATGCTCTGACAAGTACCTGGCAAAGCCTATTTCGATTCTTTGGGATCATGAGCCTTTGCCTTCGTGCCACCACCGATCACGGATTCGTAAGTCGGTCCGACGCGGATTTCATCGAAGCAATTCTCGCCTCCCTGCTGAAGAACTAATCGGTTGAGCCTGGTCTGATCAATATTGAAGGCTTCTGGTTCACGGAGAAATCGATATTTTCCAGTGAGATTTTCTGTCGGTTGTTTGAGATCTTGATCTGGCCACATGGGATAAAAGTTGTCGTTCTCTCCATCTCTTCCCCAAACGATCTTACCGACCATCAAGACAATCCTCCCTTTCCAAGCAGGGCCAATTCTTCGACGGGCGACTTCGCCATCTAAGACCACTACCGTCTCAAACTGACCCTCCTTGTGAAGAAAACCAATCCCATCTTTCTGGTCGTCGGATTCCAATGTCACGGTATTTTGACCGCCGCCACTTGCGGGCATAAAGGAAACGTAGCTCATCCACATCGTGGCACCGTCTTTGAGAAGACCTGCCTTTGCCAGGGAGCCATCGAGTTCAATGGCGCATCTTTTGTCGGACGAACGAGTAGAAGTTTGGGCACGGTTGCCCGTTACAGGAACGTTACCGTACCGCAGACTCCCCGGGGTGACCATTGGCTTCCACCGGTCATCGCCTTATTTCTTGTAGAGTAAAATATTCTCCCTTCGTACCAACGGCACCTTTCTTTCCAAAGAGTGTCGTGGGCTGTTCAAGATCCGAGGGATAGTCGAAAGGTTCGTAGAGCAAGGCGTCGCCCGGATCAAGGGGACCGCGGTTGACGACCGTTGTGGCCGGAGTCGACTTACCCGTCGTGGGTCGAATCGAATACTTGACTAAACCTTTCTCCGGTGCTTGTTTGTCTTCGTAGCTTCTGGCTTCACCGGAAAGATTCGCCGCGATCTCTTTGCCATCACGCGTTATTATGAACCCATCGAACTTTCCTCTAGGATCCCATTGTAAGGCTACCCCTTCTAGACTTCGAAAAGTCCTGAGTTCGGGGATGGAGGTGTCGCAGATGGCCGTCAATTTCTGCGTCGGAGAAGTTGGCATCTCTAGGACGAGTTCATAGGTGTTCTTTCCCGGCAGGGCGGTCGTGTCGGTAAACGCAGTTTGAGATGCAGGAAGATGGACTCCCAGGCTCTTTCCATTTCTCAACAACTTGACGCTTTTGGGAATCTCGCTTCCGAGTTGCCAGTTCAACTGAACCCCTTGATCAACTCCAAAAGCCATCAAGCGAGAGGGCAAGGTGGGATTCTTCAGTTTGAGCATCTCGGTTGCCATGGCAGTGCCGATGTTCAGATGGGTCCGGGCGTTACGGTTCCAGTGGAAACCTTGGGCAGAAGGCGAGTCCTTCGCATCGAACCTGAATTGCAGCTTTTCAGGACCGTAAGGTTTGTCCGTATTGACCACGGCAACGTTTCCAACGAACTGAGGGTACTTGGTTTTATCGCCCATTGCCAGTTGAGATCGCTTGATCAGATGGTCTTCATCTTCGATCATTCCGCTCGTGGCAATTACGACCGGAAGGTTTGGAACACCCAAGCCGTACTTCACGCTACGAATGTCATCGATGAAAGCTGCCAGATTCTTCTCATACTTGTGAGAAAGATCGCCCAAGTCGTTCCATCCCTGGTGGTAGCACAGCCCCGCGATTTCCATACCTTGCCCCTGATAGTCGGGGAAAAAGGTATTGATATTTTCCATTACTTCTTTGACCAGCCGCACTACTTCATAGTAATAGAATCCGGGGTGCCCTGGCTTGGTCGGCTTTGGATATTTGCCGATACTCGGTGGCAGGAAATCATTGCCGAGACTCTTGCCGCCCCAAGTGGCCTTAATCAGCAGTACCGGCTGCTTGTAAACGTCGCCCATCATATGCCCAAAACCAAATTCCGGACCAATGAGGCCCGAATAACCACCGTAATTGGGTGTCAAGCCGCCGTACCTGTCAGGTTTGCCGGGGCTTCCTCCCAAGTGAACCCAAACATCGGAGCGTTCCTTCCACGAACCATCCGCATTAATGAGAAATTGATACTTCTTTGGCTCTTTTTTAACAATATCTCGTAAGGTGTTCGGTTTATCGCCCTCTACGGTGCCGTACCCCAACATGTTGGATTGCCCCACCAAAACGTAAACCTTAACGGGAAGCTCCTCTCTCTTTTGGGCATGGGCGAGGGAAGTCATTGCAGTTATTACAATCATCGCAGTTATTGTCAGTCTTGTCATTTCACTTTTCTCCGTATTCTTTTGGTAGTGTATTGCTAACCCAGACAGGAGCCCCTGGAGATAGGCGTCCAAAACGGACCCGGGGCGGCGCCGAATTTGGACCCACCTGGTCCCTAATGTGCCACCGAGGGCGGTGGCGGGGATGAGGGCTGGTCGAGGGCTACTTGGCCTTGCGACCGGCCTTCTTCTTCATCGACTCGCGGAAGCGGTAACTTTCGCCGTTCATCTGAAATATCTCGCAGTGATGTGTCAGACGATCCAGCAACGCCGCCGTCATCCGCTCGCCTTGAAAAAGCTGACCCCAATCGCTGAACGGAAGGTTGCTCGTGATCAGCAGGCTCTTCCGCTCGTAGCGATCGGCAAAGACCTGGAACAACAACTCCGCGCCGGTTCGGCTGCCGGGGCCACCAGAAGGCGGTCGGCCGTCTGTTTCTGAGACCAGCCACATGCAGCACGGAGCTGCAGGATTGCCATTCGTTCCGCGGGCGGATAGTGCGGTCGGTGGCACGGGTCGATCAACGCCATGCGGACAGTTATGATGCGCAACTGTTCCGTGACGATGGCAAGTTGGTTTTCCAGCCAGTCACACCTGGCGCGGAGACGGATTCGTTCAATGGGGCTATTGGCCGCCCAGCTTCGCGTGTAGGCCACGGCATACCGGGCGAGGCAAATGATGTGGAGTATGGCGGACCTGACGGTGGCGGGCCAGGTTTTCGGCAGCGGGATCTTGGGAGCATCTGCTTTGGCGGACATGACATTGGATCTTGACAGGAGCGTAGGAAGAAGGTGCGGAACCAGAGAAAGAACAGTGGTTTCATTGGACCCGCCGGGAGAAGCTGCTGCAAGTAAGGGATTTGCAGGACTCGCGCATCGTGCGTTGGCCCCCGACAATGGCTCCAGAAAAGGTAATTGCATGTTATACGGTTGCCAAATTCGGGGCATTTTGCCCTCCACCCCGAAATTCGATTGGCTTCCGGCTCACCTTTTCGGCGTTGCTTCGGACCACCCCATTTCGACTCCCGTCCTGCGCCAGGGTCCCGGAGTGGTGCTTCGCGCTTGTGGTCCAGCACGCCCACTCTGCTCGGCAGCACCGGGCAGCAGCCCTGCTGAGTAGCCCAGTCTGTTGAGCGCTGGTCAAGTCTAAGGAGCCTTCCACCAAAGGCAAATCGTGATGTTCGCTGCAGAGGCATTCCGCAAGCACCTGACAGTGGGACGTTTGGCTGTCTGGTGAAAGACTGCTCCCCAAGTGGGCGGCCCTCCAAAGATGCAGTACCCAACAATATCCGGAATATTTTCGAGCTATGTCCAACGAGATTGTTGACAGTGAGTCGTGGCGGCCTTTACACTCGGGGCTCCGCAGCCAGGAAGGCGCCGCACCAAAGACTCTCTCAGTGGGGAAGGAAACATGGGCGGCCCAAAAGACTTCACTCGAAGAGTCCTTCTGTGGCTGCCGTTCCACATCTACCTTCTTGCCGCCGAACTGCCCTTGCAGTTGACCGAGTTATCGTCCCGTTGTCGACACCACATTGATGCGCACAGTTGTGCTGCGCCTTGGAGGGCTTCGCCATGAGTAAGAGACTCCCCTGGTTCCCAGAAGACATGCTCAGCCGGCTCGGGTTTCGAGCAAAGGACCGAAAACCGCCGCAACTAAAGCATAGAGGTATGCGATTTGAACCGCTCGAAAAGAGAGTCCTCTTGAGTCTGAGTGAGATTATAGACGATGATTCGCCGGGATTTGATTGCAGTCCGGGCTGGTGGAGTGCGTCGAATCCCGCGGGATACGAGGGCGACTGGCGGGCCGCTTCTCCCGGTATCGGAGACGAAACCGCCACATGGACGTTTGACGAACTGGACTCCACGAAGAGCTATCAGCTTCTCGCCACATGGGGAGCGCATGAAAACCGTGCGAGCAACGCTCCCTATTCTATCTATGATGGGACGGATTTGCAGGTGACCTATCGCTTCAACCAGCAGTATGCCCCTAACGACGACAGCTTCGATGGGCAGGGCTGGGAATCCCTTGGCGTATTCACGCCTACCAGCGGTACCTTGGTGGTAGAGTTGAGCGATGATGTGGACGGTTATGTGCTGGCGGATGCCATCCATCTGGTGGAAGTGGTACCGCCCACCGAGCCGCCGGGGATCATCGACGATGGGGATGCGGGTTTCACGCAGAGCGAGGGTTGGTGGAATGCTTCTTGGCCGCCGGCCGGTTACGAAGATGACTGGCGAGCGACTGGGGCAGGTGTGGGATCGGAAACGGCCTCGTGGACGTTCGAGGCTGTTGATCCCGCCAAAAGCTATCAAGTGCTTGCCACGTGGGGGGCGCATGAGAACCGGGCAACCAACGCTCCTTATTCCATCTATGACGGGACGGATTTGCAAGCGACCTATCGCTTCAACCAGCAGTATGCACCGGACGACGATACGTTTGACGGCGAAGATTGGGAGAGCCTTGGTGTTTACAACATCAGCAGTGGGACTCTGGTTGTGGAGTTAAGCGATGATGCAAACGGTTACGTGATTGCCGACGCCATCCGCTTGGTGGAGGTGGTGCCGCCAACGGAGCCTCCCGAGATCATCGACGACGGGGATGCGGGCTTCGCGCAAACGGAGGGTTGGTGGAATGCCTCGTGGCCACCGGCCGGCTATGAGGACGATTGGCGGGCTACTGGGGCAGGTGCGGGGTCGGAAACGGCCTCGTGGGAATTCGGGTCGATTGTGGCGGGTAGCACGGTGGAAGTCTTTGCGACTTGGGGAGAACACTCCAATCGCGGAAGCGACGTGCCGTACACTGTGTACGACGGCGTAGTCAGCGAGGCCACAGTCAGAATCGACCAGCGGGTGGCTCCCGACGATGAAGTGTACGACGGCGAGCCGTGGGAGAGCCTGGGCAGCTACGTGATCGACTCCGGCACGTTGGTCGTTGAACTCAGCGATGATAGTGACGGGTACGTGATAGCGGACGCGATCTGGCTATCGGTAACCAACACACCACCAGTGTTCACTTCGACGGCAACCCCAAGCGTACCGGAGAACACGACGGCCGTGGTGACTGTGGCAGCAACGGACGCGGATCTACCTGCCCAAACGGTGACGTACTCAATCACGGGTGGCCTTGACCAGGCATTGTTCTCTATCAACGGCACGACGGGCGAGTTGACGTTCCTGGCCGCGCCCGACTACGAGATTCCGGGCGATGCTGGCGCGGACAATATCTATAACGTGGACGTGACGGCCGATGATGGCAACGGTGGAACAACCGTCCAGAATATCGCGGTCAGCGTCACCGACGTGAACGAGCCGCCGATCGTAAATGCCGGCGGGCCGTACATCATCGATGAAGGCCAGCCGCTGACGCTCAGCGGCAGCGCCACCGATCCGGAAGGAGGGCCGTTGTCCTATGCGTGGGACCTCGATGGTGACGGGTTCGACGATGCAACCGGCAGTGCGCCGACGGTTCCCTGGACCACACTTGCCGGGTTGGGACTTCCCAGTAACGGCACGCCCGTACAAATCCGGCTTCAGGCGACGGATGCAGGCACGCTAACCGGTACGGCCGCAACAAATCTGTTCATCAACAACCTTCCGCCGATAGCAGATGCCGACGGGCCGTACACAATCATCGAAGGGAAGCCGCTTGCTCTAAGCGGCAGCGCCACCGATCCGGGCGGCGACCTGATGACGTACGCCTGGGACCTCGACGACGACGGGGTTTTCGACGATGCGGCCGGTCCCGCTCCGACGGTCCCCTGGACGACGCTCGCCGCCTTGGGGCTTTCCATCGGGACGCCCGTGACGATCGCCCTGAAAGTGACCGACTTCGACAACTCGTTCGATACGAGTGCGGCCACGCTGACGATCACATCGCCGAACGCGCCGCCAACGGTCGAGCTGTCGAACACGACAACGGCGCTGCTGGAAGACACGGACACGTACTTCCCGGTGAAGGTGGCCGACATTGTGGTCACCGACGACGGGGTGGGAACGAACGAGTTGAGTCTCACCGGGGACGACGCCTCGCTGTTCGAGATTGCCGGCAGCGAACTGTACCTGAAGGCGGGCGTGATACTCGACTACCAGATGAACCCGTATCTGGACGTGACGGTGGAGGTGGACGACGTGACGGTTGGCGACACGCCGGACGATACGGCGTCGCTTTCGATCACGGTGGTTGATCTCGAAGACCCGCCGACGGGACTGGTGTTTATCGGCGATGGCCACCTCTTCATTTTCGGTACTCCCTACGAGGACGTTGTGGATGTGACTCTGGGTAGCGTCCAGGTCACGGCAAACTTTCTCGCGTCGCCGTTTGAATGCTCGCTGGAAGACTTCTATGCGATTGATGTTTTTCTCTTCGAGAGCAATGATTTGTTCACGCTTGACGACGGGTTCACCACGCCCGTGACGGCTTACGGTCACCAGGGAGACGACATACTGGAGGGGGCCGCCGGTGCGGACACGATTTACGGCGGCGAGGGCAGCGACTCGATCTACGGTGCCGAAGGCAACGACGAAATCGACGCCGGTGACGGCTACGATACGATTGACGGCGGTTTTGGCGAGGACACGATCTACGGCTACAGCGGCGATAACTCGATTACCGGTGGCGACGGTGGCGACTCGATCATGTCTGGCTGGGGCTACGACACGATCGACGGCGGTGCGGGCAACGACGTGATCACGGCCGCCCACAGCTACGGCTTCAAGTATATCGACGGCGGCACGGACAACGACTCGATTATAGGCGGGGACTCTGAGGACACGATTTGGGGCGGTGACGGTGACGACACGATCTACGGTGGCGGGGGCTACGACGAAATCGACGCCGGTGAAGGCAACAACTTCGTTGTCGGCGATGGTGATGACACGATGTACTACGGCGACGATACGATCTACTCCGGCTCCGGTGCCGATACCGTTGACGGCGGTCTCGGTAACGATACGATCTACGACAGCGGGGGCATGAACACCGTTGCGGGCGGCGATGGCAACGACTCCATCGATGCCGGCAGCGGCGATAACACGATCACCGGGGGCGACGGCGACGACACGATCACGGGCGGCTATTCCGGCAGCAATGATATCGAGGGCGGCGCGGGCAACGACTCGATCACGGGCGGCTACTACAGCTACAACGATATCGACGGCGGCACCGGGAACGACTCGATTGCAGGCGGCTATTATCAGGACACAATTCACGGTGGTGACGGCGACGACACGATCTGGGGCGGTGACGGTGACGACACCATCTACGGTGGCGGGGGCTACGACGAAATCGACGCCGGTGAAGGTAACAACTTCGTTGCCGGCGATGGTGATGACACGATCTGCTACGGCAACGACACGATCTACTCAGGCTACGGTTACGATAGCATCGACGGCGGCGGTGGTGACGACACCATCTACGACAGCGGGGGCATGAACACCATTGCCGGCGGCCTTGGTAACGACTCCATCTATGCCGGCGACGGCGATAACACGATCGCCGGCGGCGACGGCGACGACACGATCACGGGCGGTTATTCCGGCAACAATGATATCACCGGCGGCGATGGCAACGACTCGATCACGGGTGGCTACTGGGGGTATAACAATATCGACGGCGGTGCGGGCAACGACTCGATTACAGGCGGCTATTATGGGGACACGATTCTCGGCGGTGACGGCGATGACTTGATCTACGCCGATTCGGGATACGATTACGTCGAGGGCGGGGCAGGGAACGACTCCATCTACGGCGGCTATGACAGCGACAGCATCCTCGGCGAAGCTGGGGCCGACATGCTCTACGGAGAAAGTGGCAACGACTGGATCGACGGAGGCACCGAAGACGACTGGATCGACGGCGGCAATGATTACGACACAATCCTTGGCCGCGAGGGCAATGACTGGCTCTATGGCGGGGACGGCGATGATTCCATGCAGGGCGGCGCCGGCGATGACTACATGGCCGGAGGCTTTGGAAGCGACTCCCTTGAGGGCGAGGACGGCCACGATGATCTGTACGGCCAAGACGGATCGGACTTGCTCCAGGGGGATCTGGCCATGGGGAACGCGTATTCGGATATCATGGATTGGGATGAGAATGATCAAGATGAAGGCGGAATGTGGAACGACCCTGGCTTCAACAGCCCGTATGCCGTGAACGCCGGTGGCATCACCGATTTGCCTTCGTTCCGCGGCGACTATGACGCATACGGAGGGCCGCACGAATGGTGGTTTCCAGAAGACCCGTTGGGCGATCCCTCGGACGGACCCTTGACCGATGACTGCTACGATCTCTATGGAACCTGGAATCCCGACGCGCCGTTGCTGGTCCAGGACGGAACAACGTACTCTTGGGATTCGCAGGCCCAATACTACGATCACTTCGACGGCCAGTCCTGGAAGGTCAATCAGACTTCTTATCCGAGCGAATGGTTTTACGGGCACTACTGGGAGAAAATAGACGGGAAGTTCACGGGACCCCGTAATCTACAATCAGGGCCAATCACGCTCTCCCCGACCACCCCTGGGGACTATGCCGTCAACATCGACGGCATGATGCTCAAGCCGGTCTGGCCCGTGTTGAATCTCTCGACCGATTCCAACAACGACGGAGACCCACAAACAGAGCGGGGAAGCGTGGACGATCGCATGGAGGACATCAATTCGGGCCGAATCGTCTACATAGACGGGCCGAGGGCCGAGGTCACCGTCGATCTTTCGGACCACGGTTACGGACTCGTTTCTCCGACGACGGTGTACATCAGCGCGGGCAGCGGCCTGAAAGTCTACGAGCAGCCCACCGGTGGAGACGAAATCTCGTTGTTGGACCTAACCCCCGGCACGCAGACGACCGTCTATGTCAAGGGCCTCACCGAGGGCTTCTACTCGCTCAAGATGTACGAGCCCTACCTCAACGTCAGCCGGCCGATCGAAGACACGCTCAATTTCGAGGTGCGGACCGAGGTCGCGATCAAAGCCACGAACGCGTGGGCCAGCGAGAACACGCCGGCCCAGCAGGAAATGGACGACATCGGCATGTTCACCATCAGTCGCGGCGAGGGCAACACCGCAGGCTACCTGACGGTCTACTATGAAGTCCTGCCTTCGTCCACGGCGACGCCCGGCACCGATTTCCCCGACTCGCTTTACGGCAGCGTCACCATCCCGAGCGGCTATTCGAGCACGACCATTCCGATCAGACCCAACAACGACGAAATCAAGGAGTGGGACGAAACGATCGAGATCGTGCTGACAGGCACCAGCAGCAGCTTTGCCTTTATCGGGAGCCACGATACGGCCACCGTCACGATCCTCGACAACGACCAGATCGGCGGGTTCGTCAAGCGGAACATCGACACCGAAACGACCGGCGAGGTCGAAGAGGTCATCTCCAACGGCACGGTCACCGTCGGCATCCAGGAAGGCCACGTCCGGCTCGAACCCTTCATGGCCATCGACGCCTTCACGCCCAGCTACCGCGGCGACGACAACCTCTACCCGATCGTCTCGGTCGAGATGCCGCTGCCCGAGACGACGAGCGTCCCCGACGAGATCACGGCCACGCTCACCTTCGGCAACATTGCGGGCCAGCCGATCACCTTCGACACCAGTGATATCGACTCGACCGACGACGTGTTGCGGTTCGTGGTCCTCGGCGGCTGCCTCGACACCCTGCCCACCGGCCACTACGAATACGATGTGCAGTTTGTTGCCGAGATCGACGGCGAGACGTTCACCCGAACGATCCGCGGGAGCACGGAAATCGTCAACCTGGTCACCGACGAGACTCAATTCGGCAACCGCCACTGGATCGACGCCCTCGACCGGCTGGTGCCCGGCGACGGCAGCAACACCCGCCTTGCTGACCGGGGACTCGCCGTCGCCGGCGGCATGGCCCTGATGCGCGGCGACAACACCTCCGCGTGGTACGTGGCCGGAGACATCGCCGCCGAAAACGCCCTGATCGTCGACAACGGCGACAGCGGCTACTCCGAATCGGGCGACTGGGAAGCCGGCACCCACCGGGCGGAAGACGGCTCGTACAACACCGCCGGCCGCGGACAAGACTACCAATTCTATACCGGCGGCAGCACCGCCACGGCAACCTGGACCTTCAACACACTTCCGGGCGACCCGCCCGAACCGCTCCAGCCGGGCCGCCAATACCAGCTCTTCGCCACCTGGGTCCCCGGCGCCGACCGCGCGTCCGACGTACCCTACACCATCACCGGGGCAACGCCCGTCCGAAAAGCCTCCGGCCCGACCGTCGTCTCGGTCGATCAGCGCTTCACGCCCGGCGAAATCGTCTACGACGGAACCCACTGGCGGAGCCTCGGCTACTACACGCTCGACAGCGGCAGCACCCAGATCGTCGTCGAAATCGACACCACCGGCGTCGACACCACCGGCAGCACGAAGGTCGTCGCCGACGCCGTCATGCTCGTCGACGACTGGACCCACACCAAGCCCGACGACGCCTTCACCGAACTCGATTACGATTCCCAGACGGGCGACTACACCCTCTCGGGCACCTACGGCAACCGCTACGAGTTCGACGAGCAGGGCTTCCTTACCCGCCACGTCGACCGCAACAACAACCGGGTCCAATTCGGCTACAACGGCCTCGACCTGACCGGCATCACCCTGCAAGGCGGACTCCACTACACGGTCACCGGTTCCAGCGTCACCGACTACGCCGGCCGCACGCTCGCCTACCCCGGCACGCCCGAATACGACTTCGGCAACGGCCTGATGAGCGCCTACACCGACGCCCGTGGCAACCGCACGGTCATCAACTACGACCCCAACACCTACCGTGTGACCAGCGTGGTCAACGCCGACAACTTCTACTGGGAGATCACCCCCTTCCTGACCGACGGCCTCGACGGCACCGTCCGCCGTCCGGTCGAGGATAGCGCCATTGGCAACCGCGAGTCGCTCAACACGAGCGACTTCGACGAGCCCCGCGCAACCTACACCGACCCCCGCGCCTCCGACCCCGCCTCGCCGCCGGACCGCGACTACATCTGGACATACCAGACCGACCACTACGGGCTGACAACCGCCATGGCCAACCCCTACCCGTACGAAGACGTCTGGCGCTGGGTCCGCCAGGACAACGGCCTGTTGGTCGACTTCTACGAACCGCCCGGCGGCGGCGGAATCGACACCATCCCCTACGAAATCCGAACCCACTACGTCCACGACGCCCGGGCAAACCTGACCGACATCTACTACGCCTACGAAGACCCGCTGACTCACCTCGGCCACGAGCAGTGGACCTACGATCCCCAGTTCAGCCAGGTCGAAACGTATACCGATCCGATGGGCCGGAAGACGATCTACACCCCCGACGCCTACGGCAACGTGATCATGCGTATCGAAACGAGCACTGCCGGCCCCGTTCGCCAGACCGACTACGACTTGTACACGCCCGCCCCGAGCAGCATCGACGACGTCCCCGGCGGCCTGCTCAAATCGGTGACCTTCGCCGCCGGAACGTCCGACGCCGTAACCACCGAGACGACCTACTACGAAGACCACGACGACCGTCGAATCGGCCTCGTCAAGACCGTTACCTATGCTTCCGGCACTACCGTCCAACAGACGCAAACCCACGACTACGACCTGAAGCGCAACCCGATATCGGTCACCAACAACCTCGCCGACGACATGGAGCGAAAGACCGAATACGTCTATGACGATCGAAACAGGCTGGAGGAAGTCAAGGGTCTCGATCCCGGCACAGGCGACCACCTCGCGCCCATCACGAGTTACCACTACGACGACTTCGACAATCTGGAGTGGATCATCGACGCCCGCGGCAACCTGACCGACTACTACTACGACCAGATGAACCGGCTCGAAACCACTCAACTGCCGGCTCCGGGCGGCCACAGCAGCACCGACCAGACCCGTCCGGAAACGACCTACGTTTACGACGCAAATGGAAACATCAAGGAAGAGAAGGTCCTCATTGCGGAAGGGGAATACCGAATTACGAAACACGACTACGACGAACGGAATCTTCTGACGAGGACGGAGTACGCCGATCCGGGATATTCCAGGGTGGATGCCTGGATTACGGATTCGCTCCAACGCGTCCGGCCCGTCGTGACCTACGTCTACGACGCTCTCGGCAACGTCAAGTGGGAAACCGATCCCCGCTATGGTCACAATGAGAACACTCCCGTTCGAACCGAATACGCCTATGACGAACTCCACCGGACAACGAGGGTAATCTCGCCGAAGCCGCACGAGGCGACCCTGAACCCAGTGGTCTCCTACACGTACTACGCCGACGGGCAAGTGAAAACGATTACCGCGCCCAGCCCGAAAGCAGGCGTAAATAACACAACCACATACGAGTACGACGGTCTCGGCCGCCTGGACAGAGAAATCATGCCTCCCGACGGCAAAGACAACCAGCTTGCCGTTGCGTATACCTACGATCTGCGCGACAACATCAAGACGGTTACCGAGTCGGGCGTTGTCAAGTCGCGCGTGACGACCAACTACTACGACGCGCTCGACCGGCTCATTGCCGTCGACGGCCCCGACGCCGACGGGACCCATCCCGGCGTCTCCACGTACACCAGTTATAATGCGGCCGGCGACACCACGTTCCATCTCGTATTCGCGGGACAGGTCTCCGCCGGCCACATCGCCGACGGCCAAATCATCGAAGCGGAAATCAATGCCAAACGCGACGAAGTCTGGACTCGAACGCAGAACAACGTCGCCCGCAAAACTACCTTCGAAGAATACGACAAGCTCGGCCGCGTCAAGAAAATCGCTTCTTCAGTCGGGGTCACCACGACCTACACCTACGATGCGGTCGACAACATCGAGGAGCAGAAGGTCGAGTTCACCGATGCCGCCGGTCCCCAAACCTTGACCATGACGAAGCAGTACGACAGTCTCTCCCGTGCCTGGAGAACCAACCCTCCCGGCGGCCCCGAAACGCAGATCGGCTATCACGCCGACGGAAACGTCCAGTTCATATTGACCGAGAACCCCAACGACATCAGCGGCTGGGACTATACCTCCTTCGACTACGACGGACTCGGCCGCGTGAAGACCACCTGGACCGAAGACGAAGCCGACGAGGGCGACGGCCTAATCTCCACCACCACCTACCGCGACGCCGCCGGGAACGTCACGCGCCGGGTGCTGCACTCTCCCGCGGGCAACCCGCTGCAAACCCTCAACTACTACGGCAAGGCGGGCGAACTGTTCAAGAGCCGCGCGGAGAAAGCTCGAACGTTGGTAGGCGGCTCCGCCCAGACCGGCGTCTTCTTGACCACCTACTACACGTACAACACCGACGGCTCCGTTAGGAACCAGCGTCAGGCGGCAACGAATAGCGACGGCACTACGGTCCACGACAGCTACGGAAACGGAATCACGTTCGACTACGACAACCTTGGCCGTGTCGTTAAGCAGACCAGGGACAACGGTCGGTACGAGAAGACCAAGTTCACCTACGATGTCTTCGGCTTCCGCACGTCGCTGACCGATCCCGAAGACAACGTCACGTTCTTCACCGTCGACAGCCTCGGCCGCACCACCCACGAGACCAGGATCGGCTACCCCAATCGGTTTTTCAGTTACGATTCGTTCGGAAACCTTCTCGAATCGAACGACCGCAACGGCAACGTTATAAGCTACGGCTACGACGACCACGGTCGGCTCGACACCGAAGAGTGGATCAATGATCCCGATCTCTACGTCGCCAACTACGACTTCACGCCGCTGGGTGAACTCGAAAAGGCCCAGGACGTCCACGGGCCGGAGATGACGTCGATCTCCGAGTACGACTACGTCTACGACGTCGCCCGCCGGCTGCACAAAGAGACGCAGAAACTCGCGCCGCTGAACAACCAGGCGGTCGACTTCGTCTACACGAACAACATCCTCGGCCAGGTGACGGGCGTTACCGCCGATCTCGAAGGCACGATCAACGACTTCGTCAACGGCTACGAATACGACAACCGCGGCCGGATGAAGAGCGCTGGCCAAGTGGGCGGCGCCGGCTCCTCGGTCGCCTCCAAGGCAGTGATCTTCAATTATGCCTACACGGAGGACGAAAACGTCCCACTGCTAGAGACCTTAACGAGCCGCTACGTGAAGTTGGACCCGCAGGAGGAACCTACTCTATCTGCGACCAGCGGGCGTTACGACTATCTTTCAGGCGGCACGGCGTTCGTCGCCCATTACAAAAGTAGCGGGCAGGCGATTGCCGAGTCCACCTACCTCCTCGACCCGCGGAACCTGATCGTCGTGACCGACACCTTGGGGCTCGACGCTTCCGGCAACACGCAACAGAAGACCTTGAAATACGAGTACGACCGCTACGGGCAGCTTACCCAAACCAAGACTACGCCGCAGGGCGGTCTCTCCACCACAGAAGACATCGAGTACGATACGAACGGCAATCGCTTGGGCGACACCATCGGCACGTACAACCGTCTGACGGCCTCAAGGGCGGCCCGGGCCGATTACTTCTATGACAACGAAGGCAACGTGAGGGCGAGGTGGAACTACGACCTTGTCGCGAACGTCGAAGATCCATCCGGCAACAACGACGAGTTCCATCTGCCGAACACGTACCTCTATTCCGGCATCTACCGGATGGTCTTCACCGACGTCGTCGTCAACAAGGAAACTTTCGACATCGCCTTGTGGAACTTCGCAGGCAGCAACGAAAAACTCTACGAAAAGACCGGGGTCACGGCGACCCCCGTGGGCGACGGGACGTACGTCCTCAACGCCACGCTCCACTTCGAACTCACCGAAAGCTACCAGGACGGGTATTTTGACATCCACTTCGACGAAGGCACCGGTGATCCGAGCATTCTCTCCGGAGAGGTCGACCTGGAGAAATTCCAGGGCCGGCAGGGGTTCGAGTGGGACTACCGCAACCGGCTTGTGAAGGTGAAGAAATACACCGAACTCTACAATCCGAACACGACCGACACGGCAACGGTCACTTTTCCCGGTATCGGAGACAAGACGCTCTACCTGACCACGTCGAAGGAGTATCTCTACGACGTGCATGATCAACTCATCCACACCGAGACCTACAACGAGACGGGGCCGACGCGAAGTCTGTCCAAATCGCGGACGAACGTCTACGAGCGCGGACATTGCGTCGTCGAACTGCACCACGATTCCACGTCCGACGAGACCATCTATCGGCTCTACGGTGCGGGGGTCGACATGCCGCTGGCGATCGACCGGCCCGAACTGCTCGGGACGACGTGGACGTTGACCGATCATCAGGGCACCGTCCGCGATCTGGTCGGGCATAATCCCGACAAGTCCCTCCGGCACGAGCACGTCGAGTACACGCCCTTCGGCGTGCCGACCGCTTCCGGCGGTCTGCCCGGCGGGGTCAGCACCTTCTACGCCGGCCGCGATCTCGACCGCTTCACCGATCTCTACTACAACCGCGCCCGCTGGTACGACGCCGGCTCCGGCCGCTTCATCAGCGAAGACCCTATTGCTAGCGACACAAACCCATATCGCTATGCCGGCAATTCGCCGATGAATGCGACCGATCCGAGCGGGCTTTTCGCGGGCTGGCTGCTGCGATCCGCGTACAGCGGTGAGAGCATCTACGGAGTTATTCCGACCGATAGTTGGATCGGCGGGTTCTACGAGAGTGCGGGCAGCGCCCTCGCGTCGACCAATCCGGAATTCTTCGCCAACGCGAATGCCTGGACGCTCTTGGGCGGCACGGCCGCGTTCGCTACCGGCGTGGTGCTCACCGGTGGTGCCCTCGGCTACGGGACGGGCGTCCTGGGAGCATCCGGCGCAACCGCTTTCGCACTCGGCGGCGCCGGCGCGAGCGCAGGTCTCTACAGTGGACTGCTGCAAACCTATGCCGCGAATCCCAACGCCGGCTTTGGGCAATACGCCCTCGGCGGTGGGTTGGGCGCGCTATTCGGCGGTTTCATGCCGGTCGGCGGTGGGACCGGGCTCCTCGGCACCCTTGGCGGAGCCGGCATCGGCTCGTATTTCGGCGACCCCAGCATGGGAGCCCAAATCGGCGGCCTTACAGGCAACATCCTCGGCGCGGGGCTTAGCCAGGGTATTCGGGTTGGGGTCCAACAGGGATTGCGGTCAGGGCTCATTGCCGGCGCCAAGCCGCTCGCCTGGCAGGGCGTCCCCGCCACTGCCGGTTTCGGCATCGGCTACGGCATCACCGGCAACGTCCGCGGCGGCCTCTACGGCGCCAACATCGGATCGTTCGTTGGAGGCATTGGACAGGGGGTGCATGCGCGGTATAGTAAATGGTCACTCGGTGGATTGAGAGGGAGAATTGACGAATATGGGCGAAGGGCCTTGCGCCGAGCCTTCGACAAGGGGTTGTCAGGCCTAGAAGCTGGACGGTATGCGGATCGATACTTGAGCAAAGCAGTATATGGACTCAATCGACGTTTGCAGCAATCTGGTTCCGCCTACCGGGTGTATTCCCAGTACGGCAGGAACGCACTCGGCCAGGAGTTCTGGGGCATGAATCGTCCCGCGGGGACACGATTCCTGGATGTTGCACTTACGAATGTGGATCGCTCGGTTGTCTATTCCGGGTGGGACATCACCTTTCATGGTACGACGCGGGCGAGGTGGAACCCCGCAGTAGTGAATGCAGACTACCTTCAGTTCTTCGGTATTGAGGAAGGTTTCGTTCGAGAAATCGCGACCGAGGCGACTCGGCCTGTGCTATGGTGATTTTGCGGAAAGGCTGAGGGAAATGCGTAAGAAGGTAACACGTTCTGAGTTCAGGAGAATTGCTACGGACGAAGTACTCACTCGCTTCGGTCCGTTGGGGTTCACGGAGTATGATGCTTGTGCCTTTGGCAGAGAAAGGGATGCCTTCATTGAAGGGTTTGGCTTGTCGCCAGATCTTTCCGTGATGCAGTTCTATGTAAGCGTCGGATTTCTGATTCCGGCCCTCTGGGATCGGGAACGGTTTATATTGGGCGGGCACAGCCCAGGGTTTGAAATAAGTCATCGTCTCGGTCATTTCCGAAACAACCTCACTGGCCTGCAAACTCCGTATCATTTCTACACTGCGTCTGAGTTGCGCGCGTGTTTCAACAAGGTCTACACAGATTTTGAAGAACAGGCGTTGCCATGGTTGGAGAAATTTCCCACGCTTGAAGATGTGATTGCGGAGTATTACAGGTATCGGATCGGCCCGCCGCCAGGCGGGGAAAAGCGTCAGCCTGACCCGTTTGGTTGGGCGATCTACGGCTGGATGCTGGAGGAACTTGGACGCACCGAGGAATCCCATGAATGGCTAACGCGGTCATACGAACAACTCCGCAGGACCACCTACATGAAGGATGGGATCACGGTCGCTGAAGGGACAAAGGGCTCACAAGCAGTTCCGCCGTCTCCCGAGCAACAAAGGCTCAATCAATTGCTTCGTCAGTCCCTTCAGATGCCAAAGGCGTAGACAATGTCGCGGCTTATTGGTAAGCGTCCGGTGAACTGGCCCACCGTTTTTCACATCCCCTTGACGGCGGAGAAAATAGGAAAATAGAGAAAATAGGGGACAGTCACCTATTTCCGAGGACCCCGCCTTCAGAAATAGGTGACGGTCCCTTGTTTCCCTGGCCGTCGAAGCCGCAGACCACGATCCCCAACCTCACTCCGAACGCGTCGTCTGGACCCTGACCGATCACCAGGCCTCCGTCCGCAATCTCTACAGCACCGACTGGAACCCCGACGGAGACGACATCGACCGGGTCCTCTACGATACGTTCGGCGTGCCGAGATTCTCGGCCATGAACATCGAGGGCACGCTTGCTCGTTTCGTCGACTACTTCCACGGCGGCCGCGAGTACGACCGCCTGACCGGGCTTTACCGCAGCAACGGATCCTGTTACGACCCGCGGAGCGGGCGGTACATCGCGGCGACCAACGCCCAACTCAATCCGTACACGTTCGCCAAGAACAGCCCCATCAACTGGGACCCCAACATGGCTTCGCCACGAGACATCTCGTGGACCGATTTCTTCTGGGAGGAATTCCAAACCGAGGTCAACCCGCTGCACGGTGCGTGGTGGGAAGTCGGCCTGAAGGTGGGTGGATGGTTGGCATTCGGCTTCGGCACCGGAGGAACCGGATATGCCACCGTCGGGCCGCTCGTGATGGCCAAATGGGCGTTGATCGGTCTGAACCTTTCAATCTGGCAAGACGTTTGCGCAATGGGTGACGCCCTCAGAAAGGACCAGCCGATCAATCCATCCAACATGGTGTCGAGTCCCCATTTTTGGCAAAAAGCCCTTAAATTCACAACGATTGGTGCGGCCTTGCCGGCCGCGCCCGCATTCGCGACGACTCTGGGCATTCCGACCGCAGCTCAATCGCTTATCGGGACGGGGTTGGGGGCCTACGGCGTTTACCACCAAGGCGGCGCGGCACTGGAGCACTTCCGCCAAGGGAATATCTTCCAAGGCATCTACCATACTGGGACAGCGGGTCTTTCCGGGTATTTCGGTTATCGCTCGGCCACGATGAGAGGCGGCATCTTCGGAAAGGGCGGCCCTTACCAAAACTGGCAGGCGGCCCGAGTCGCCCGTGCCGCGGCCCAACCGGCCGCACGCATGACGGCACTCCTGCAATCGGAATCAATCGTCGTGGGCGCAGCGCCCCGGCCGATCATTAGCCAGTCCTATGCCGGCGCCGGCATCAGTGTCACAGGGGCCGTCTCGTCCGTGCGAGGCTTGACGAGTTCGTCAATTCTTGCTATGAGAGGGGTTCGACTTCCTCGCCCACGAGCAACAGAAGGTTTAGCGCGTGCGGTTGCTGATGTCGAACGACCTCCGATGAACGATAGACGCACAGTTGTGGTGCTTGAAACAAGGGAAGGCCGAACGTTGGTTGCTGGCGGAAAATCAGACTTAAGTGGTGCACAAAAGACACTGGCAACAGAATTGGGCCTAACAGTCGTACGGGGTGTTCCTGGTGAGGATGCGGAAATATCCGCTATTATGGGAGCGGCCAGACTCGGCCTTAAGCCAATGAGGGGTGCCACTACCAACCGGATCTGTCCTGATTGCCAGCTCGATATCGAATCTCTAGGTGGCAAAGTGACAGGGCCTCGTAGTTTCGAGTTTGGTTTCGATTTGTAGCGGATAGTACCTCTTGCGTGTCCGTTTACGTTATGTGGAAGACTGAACGATGGTGAAGGAATCGTATCATGGAAAGCCCGGAAAGTATTACAGATGATCAAGTCCTCGAACTCGTCCGAGAAAGGATACAAGACCCGGAGACGCGGATTGATCGCTCTAGCATTTTGAAGACGGAAATCTTCCCACCAGCATCCACTGATGCCTTGATTGCGGCAGAGGATCAACTCGGTTTTCAACTGGCTCCGTTGCTACGTCGACTTTACAGAGAAGTGGGGAACGGCGGTTTTGGACCTGGCTACGGAATCCTCGGGGTAGAGGGTGGATACAGCTACGACGAGGGGCAGACGATCGTCGAAGCACACGAGTTTGTTTCATCTATGTGTGAATATCAAGTTGCTTGGCCTTTTGGTCTTCTGCCTATTTGCGATTGGGGTGATGGAGTCTGGTCTTGCATTGATTGCACTTCGAACGATTACGCGATAACTACGTCCGACGACGAGGGGCTAACTAGAACGGCTTATGATCTTCGCTCTTGGCTATTGGCATGGTGCCGTGGAGTCTGCTTATGGGATGAGATGTTTGAGTTTGAGGAGGTTACACGGCGTAATCCATTTACTGGAGGCCCTTTTGCGAGTCGTGTTCGGCGGCGAGCTAAGGGTAAACGGCTAAGGTAAGGTGAGCGTTCCACCAACCACACGTCTCAGTTGCGAATCTGGCTGAACGGAGTCAGGTGCGGAGGCGAGGAGGAAAAGGGGGAGGAAAAGGGGGGAGGAAAAGGGGGAGGAAAAGGGGGGGAGGAAAAGGGGGAGGAAAAGGGGGGAGGAAAAGCACTGTCATGGCCGAATTTGCTTTTTTAGATGGGCGCATACGTTGATC
>CAZJRB010000115.1:0-23961 GCA_964547995.1 uncultured Planctomycetaceae bacterium
GGGTTTCGGAACGCCACAGAGGGCGTTCCCTACAAAAAGTCACAGCCTCACCGGTGGCGGCTTTATGGCGCCGGCGCGACCACCGGTGGCGGCTTTGTGGGCGGTTGTTGTTGCTCCTCCGGCGGCTTATTGATCTTGGCGTGCTCGGCGCGGATCGCGTTCGCCCGATTACGCAAAGCGGCGATGCCATCGACGTTGTCGGGGGCCGTTTTGGCCAACACTGCCGCGCGGGCGTCCAGGGTCTTGGCCAGTTTCGGATGATATTCGAGCAAGTTTTTTTTCTGCATTGACAGCGTTTCTTCCTGAATGGCCTGCACTTGTTTGAGGCAGGAATCCGCTTCGGCATATTCGTCTTGCCGGAAGTGGAGGCGGGCCACACAGAACAGCAGGTCGGCGATTTCGGGGTGTTTCTCCCCCTTCTTCCCCAGGTGCTTTTCCAACTGTTCGATGGCTTTCTTGTACTCCGTCACGCCACGGCCGAAGGTGTGCGGGCTGTTGTTCAAGGCGGCCAGGTCTGCGTGGGTGCGAATGACATCGGGATGGTCTTTCCCGAGCTTCTCCTCGCGGATTTCCAGTGTTCGCTCGAGGTCCTCTCTGGCGTCGCGCGGATCGCCCGTCCGGATTTCGATAACGGCCCGAAGGTTTAGTACGGCGGCCATGGCGGGATGTTCGTCGTCCAGGGTTTCCTCGGTGATCTCAAGTGCTTCGGCGCAGGCGGTTTTCGCCTCGTCGGATCGTCCCAGGTCGAGGTAGAGCCGGGCGAGGCGGCACAGCGGCGGGATCAGGCAAGGATGTTTGGGTCCCCACGCCTCTTTGCCCATCCTCAGGGCACGCAAGTAGTGGTTTTCCGCCTTGATGTACAGGGCGCGTTCGGCGTATATGGCGCCCAGGGTGGTGACAACGGGAATGAGGTTGGGGTTATTGATCCCCAGGATTTTCTCGAACAGGGCCAGCGACCGCTCGCCGGTTGCCTGGGCCTCGGCGTATTGGCCCATGGCGAGTTGCACAACGGCCTGACCGTGTTGGATGACGGCCAGGGTAAGATGTCCCCGCGGCAGGTTTTCGCGGCATATTGCGAGGCTTTTGTCGATCGCTTGCCGGGCATCCGCGTAACGGCCTTGGGCGAAGTGAATCATGGCCAGGTTGTAGCAACTGTCGGCCACCAGAGGGTGTTTCGGGTCGTAACTTTCGCTCCAGATGTCCCGCGCGTTCTTATCGAGCTGTTCGGCTCCGGCATAGTTGGCGCGGATGGCGTAGAGGACCGCCTGGTTGTTCAAGCTGGCGGCCATCAAGGGATGTTTCGGGCCGAGAGGCGTTTCGAAGATATTGCGGGCGTCGAAGCACATTTTTTCGCCCTTGTCGCGTTCCATCCCCACGACGGCGTTGAACACGGCTTGGACGTGGAGGCAGACGCCCCACTCGGGGCTGTTCTTGGCCAACCCTTCTTCGGCGAGCTTCGCAATCCGTTCGACGAGCAATTTGGCCTCGGGATACTGCCCGGCCTGTATTCGGGCAACGGCCGCCTGGCACAGCAGCATCGGGTCGTTGGGCTTTGCCTGTAATATCTCGGCATATTGTTCGGCCGCGTCGGCGAACCGGCTTGCGAACATCTCGTTTTGGGCCCGGGCAAGCTGGATCTGTGCCGGTTGGGCAACGCGGCCCCTCTCGGCATCCGCCAGGAGGGTCCTTGCTTCGCCGAATCGGCCCTCGGCGATCGCCCTCAACCCCAACAGGTAGGAATCGGCCCTGTCCTTGTTGATTCGCCGTGCCAGCATGGGGGCCTGGAACGGAATGACCGGCGGCAGGGGCGTCGCCATCGTCTCGGCCGGAAATGCCAGCGACGCGCCTGCAATTTCCTGGGCAAACGGGATGGTCAGGTCTTTGATGACCGGTCTGATTACCTTGATCGGCGCCAGCGGCGTGAACCACCAACCGGCAACCAATACGAACACGGCGATTCCTCCCAGGAATCGCAGCGTGACGTCCCCCACCAGCGGCAGCCGGACGGAACGCCGCGGGGGATGCGTGGCTCGCTGGATTTCCTCGGCGCCGGCGCCCGCCGCCAGTCGGCTCAGCAGCTCTTCGCGCGGAATGATCTGCCGCGTGGCCAATCCGTACGTCGCCACGGCCAACAGCGCACAGACGATTCCGGCCAACCGTTGCCAAATGATCGGTAGACCGGCCCAGTAGTAGGCAACGCCCACGTAGCCCCCAAGCAAGATGACTGCTATCACCGCTGGGACCTTGGAATCGGTCAGCAGCGACGGACGCTCTGACGCAAACTTTTCCAGGTCCACGGCTTTAACGAGGGTTTGCTTTGCCATGGGGCATCTCGGGCTGGGAGTGCGTGCTGAAAGGGACGCAATCAGGTTTATTGTAACACTATTGGACGGTTCTCGCAAACCGGATCGCGGGGTGCGGAGGGGAAAAGGGACATGAATCGCGTCGATTCCTGCTGATTGCCATGCTAGAATTGTTACTGGCGTTCCCCTCGCATTGAGTCCGCGTCGGGAGAAACGCTCGGTCGCGACGGTTGTGTCAGTTTTGAGGATTTGTGCGAACGTGGAACCGACCCATATACTCTTTCAACAATTGGGCATCTCGCTGCTGCTCGGCCTGCTGGTCGGCCTGCAACGCGAGCACGCCGTCAGCAGGATGGCCGGAATGCGGACGTTTCCGCTGATTACCGTCCTGGGTACGATGACGGCCTTTTTGGCGGGTCAGTTCGGCGGTTGGATCGTCGCAGCGGGGTTCTTGGGCGTGGTAGCGGTGATCAGTGTCGCCCACCTGTTGAAGATCCGCCAGACGGACCCCACGATCGGCACCACGACCGACATGGCCATGCTGCTGATGTTCGCCGTCGGCGCGTTTCTGACGGTCGAGGGCGCAATGCCCGTGGCAATCGCCGTCGGCGGCGGCGTGGCGGTGCTCCTGCAATTCAAACCCGAATTGCACCGCTTCGTCGCGAAGCTGGGCGATGCCGATCTGAAGGCGATCATGCAGTTCGTGCTCATCACCTGCATTATCCTGCCGGTGCTGCCGAATCAAACGTACGGCCCTTCCGACATCTTCCATCATGCCGGCATGGAAGCCGCGGCCGGGCAAGCCGCGGAACCGGCCGAGACGGCCGACCCGCTGAAGGTCTTCAACCCGCGCCAGACGTGGTTGATGGTCGTGCTGATCGTCGGCATGAGCCTGGGCGGGTACATCGTCTACAAGTTCCTTGGCCGCGACGCGGGCATCCTGCTCGGCGGTGTGCTCGGCGGGTCGATCTCGAGCACGGCGACGACCGTGAGCTACTCCCGCTCGGCACGGGGACACGATTTGAATATCCGCTCTGCGGCCATCGTGATCATGATCGCGTCGACGATCGTCTATGCGCGAGTGCTGATCGAAATCGCCGTCGTGTCTCGCGGTTTTCTCAGGACAACGGTGGCGCCGGTCGCTATCCTGATGGCCTTGACGCTGGTGCCGGCGTTGGTGATGTGGTTTCGCGTGCGAAAAATTCCAGCCAATATGCCGGAGCAGGGAAACCCGACACAACTGAAGTCGGCCCTGATGTTTGGCGTCATGTACGCCGTGGTTTTGTTCGCGTTGGCGGCAGCCAAACAACAGTATTTTGGCAGCGAAGGGCTCTACATCGTCGCCGTGCTGTCGGGTTCGACCGATATGGACGCGATCACGCTCTCGACGGCACGGATGTCCCTGAGCGATGATCAGATCCTCGCTGCGGGTTGGCGGCTGATCGTCGTCGGCGCACTGGCCAACCTCGTCTTGAAGGCCGGAATTGCCGGCATCCTCGGCGGCCGGCGACTGCTCGTGCAGATCGCCATCCTGTTCTCGGTCCCCATGATCGGCGGGATTTTACTGCTCGCGCTCTGGCCAACTGCGTAGAAACCGAGGTGGCGGGCACGCTCCTGCGAAAACAGCGAAGGAGGGCATGCCGTCTTGAGCTTCTTGCCGCTTTGGATCGCAACGGGTAGATTAGCGTAGGGAAGCATATCTGCCTCACACTCGCCACGCAACCGAAGGAGATTTCCATGCAAAAGCCGTTCTCAAGCGTTTGGCACCAGATCATTCGTTGTTTCCTTGCCGGCGCCTTTGCCGTCCTGCCGCTGGTTATCACGGTAGCCGTTGTAATTTGGGTTGCCGGGTTCGTCGGACAGATCGTCGGGCCCACCACGTACCTCGGCAAAGGGCTCCAGAAGCTCGGACTATCGTTCGGAGTCGATTCGGTCGTTGCCCGGTATACGATCGGTTGGATCGCCGTGTTGGGCGTGATTTTTCTGCTCGGGGTGATCGCCCGGATGGGAGCGAAGAAATACGTCCGGGGAATGCTCGACGGCGTCTTGCTTCGCGTGCCTTTGATGGGCGGTATCTACGGCACCGCTAAACAGCTTGTCGAGATGCTCGATAAAAAAGACAAGGCCGACCTGCAGGGCATGAGCGTCGTCTATTGCGTCTTCGGCAAGGAGACCGGGGCCGTCTTCCTGGCGTTGATGCCCACACCCGAGCGGTTTCTAATCGACGGCCGCGAGTACCATGCCGTGATCATTCCCTCGGCGCCGGTGCCGGTCGGCGGCAGCATGATCTTCGTCCCCGCCGACGCCGTCAAACCGGCCGATATGTCGGTGGATACGTTCATGAGCGTCTACGTGTCGATGGGTGTGACCGCAAAACAATTCATGCCTGTTGCGGCGGCATGACCGCGGACGGCACGCGGAGAGGTTGTGATTTTTTGGGATCTGACATCGATGGTTTGTAGGGAACGCCCTCTGTGGCGTTCCGAGAAGCAGCAACGAGCGTGTTTTCCGCGTTTCGGAACGCCACAGAGGGCGTTCCCTACAAAAAAACACAGCCTCGGCATGTGCCTGCTACTTTCGCCGCCGCAACTGCCCGCAGGCGGCGTCGATTCGGTTGCCCTTGCGGTAACGGATTTTGACCGCCAGGCCGGCGTCTTCGAGCGTCTTGACAAATGCGGCCGTGACGGCCGGAGGCGGCGCACGATACGGCAGGTCCGACACGCGGTTGTGCGGAATCACGTTGAGAAGCGCCGGACGCCCGCGAAGCAACTCCGCCAGCCGCCGGGCGTGGTCCGGCCGGTCGTTGATCCCCGCCAGCAGGACGTACTCGAAGGTGACCCGCCGGCCGGTCGCTTCGAAATATTCGTCGGCCGCTGCAAGAATAGCGTCGATGCCGGTCTTCCGGTTGGCCGGCACCAACTCGTTGCGAAGTTCGTCATCCGGGGCGTGTAGCGAGACGGCAAGGTGGTACTGGCGGTCTTCCTCGGCCAGCCGCCGGATCCCTCTGGGCAGCCCAACCGTCGAGATCGTAATGCGCCGTGCGCTGATGGCAAGCCCTTTCTCGCCGGTGGCGGCGGCCAGGGCCGGCAACAGGGCGTCGAGGTTCGCCAACGGCTCGCCGATTCCCATCACGACGACGTGGGTCAAGCGCTCCCGCTCGCCCAAGGCCCGCTGCAACCGGAGCATCTGTTCGAGGATCTCGCCACACGTGAGATTGCGGACCAGGCCGCCGAGGCCGCTTGCACAGAAAACGCAACCCATCGCGCAACCGACCTGGGTGCTGATGCAGATAGTCCGGTGGTCCTTGTCGTCGCGCAGCAGGACACATTCGACGCGTTCGCCGTCGGGCAGTTCGAGAAGGAGTTTCTCGGTGCCGTCGTCGGCTTGCCGGTGTTCGACTGCGTGGGTCGTGAAGATTCGAAACGCGCCGGCCATTTGGGTGCGGAGCGGCCCGGGCAGGTCGGTCATCGCGTCGAAGCCGTCGGCCCGGCCGTCAAACACCCACCGCCGCACCTGCGACGCCCGATATGCGGGCAACCCCCGGTCGGTAAACCAGGCCTCCAGCTCCTCGGACGAGAGTTCGAGCAGGGGCCGCGTGGAATCGGGGAGGATTGTTGTCAACGATTTCTCCAGATCCACCGCGAGGCGTTGCCTCCCGGCTACTGATGTTGCCGAGGATTGCTTAACGTTGTCTTTACGATCGATTCTACTTCACCGTTTTCCAGGGCCGCTTCGAACTCATCCACGCTTGCGTAGATCTTGTGGCTTAAGAACTTCACGACCCAGTTGAGTTTCAAGGGGCTTATGGTGATTACGGCCGCCCCGTGCTGGTAGGCTTCCCACATCTCGATCGCCGTACCCATCGAAGCCTCGGGCGCGAAGGCCAACAGGACATCGATCTTGCGGCACATGTCGTTGTGCCGGAAGAAGACGCTCCGCCCGGCCGGCTCGTCGTAGTCGATCGAGTTCTCGTGGCCGGCGAAGGGATCGTAGATGTCGGCCTCGGGGAAGTGGGCGGCCAGAAGCTCCTTGATATGGCGGCGGTACTGCTGATCGTGTACGGCCGCTTCCGTATGCGATCCTTGAATGATTCCGGCGAGAAAGAACTGCATGGTGGTTCGCTCGAAGACAATCTGTTACACTGCGGATGAAGTCATAGGAGGGGGCGCCTGCCCCCGGCTTGATCGATTCTTGGCAATGGTCCGGGGGCAGGTGCCCCCTCCTACGGTATTTCGTAGGAATGATTCTATGTCTCCACCTTACGAAAGGCAAGCGGAAGAGCTGTTGATGGAGATGCTGTCGTTGCCCGGCAGGAGCGGGCGGGAAATGCCGGTGATGGCGATGATTGCCAAGCGGCTCCGCCGGGCCGGGGCGCCGGCAGGGACCATCCAGTTCGATCACGCCCACCGCCGCAGCCGGCACGGCGGCGAGGTGGGAAACCTGGCTTGCCGCATGGCCGGAACCCGAAGAGCCGGCCGGCGAATGCTCATCGCACATGCCGATACGGTCCCGCTGTGCGAAGGTGCGAGGCCGGTCCGCCGCCGCAACTCGATCGTCTCCGCCGACAAACGTACCGCCTTGGGCGCCGACAACCGCACCGGTTGTGCCGTCGTGCTAGCGGCCGCGCTGGAGGTCCTGCGCAGCAAGAGACCGCATTCGCCGCTGACGTTCCTCTGGACGGTTCAGGAAGAGGCGGGCTTGCACGGTGCCCGCCACGCCCGGCTGGGGATGTTGGGCAAGCCGTCGATGGCATTCAATTTCGACGGCGGCTCGGCCGAGAAACTGACCGTCGGTGCGACCGGCGGGTATCGCATGGAAATCAAAGTCCAAGGGATCGCCGCCCATGCCGGCGGTACGCCCGAAGACGGCGTTAGCGCTATTACGATTGCCTCGGTGGCCGTTGCCCGGCTGCATCGCGAGGGCTGGCTCGGGCGGATCGACAAGAACGGGCGGCTGGGGACCGGCAACGTCGGCACCATCCGCGGCGGCGAGGCCACCAACGTCGTCGCCCCGTACGCCGAACTACGAGCAGAAGCCCGAAGCCACGATACGTCTTTTCGGATGCGGATTGTCCGGGCGATCGAGCGGGCTTTTCTGGACGCCGCCCGCAAGGTCCGCAACCGCGAAGGTGTATCCGGCGAAGTGCAGATCGACGGATGGCTCGACTACGAGGCCTTCGAACTCCCCAAGGACGACGCTTCGCTGCGGGAAGCCGAGGCGGCGATCCGCGACATCGGCGGCGAGCCAGTCCGGGCAGTCTGCAACGGCGGCCTGGATGCCAATTGGCTGACCGCCCGGGGCATTCCTACCGTTTCGCTCGGCTGCGGCCAGAGAAACGGGCATGCTGTCTCCGAGTCGGTAGACGTGGCCGAGTTTCGCAAGGCATGCCGGATTGCCCGACGGCTCGTGCAAGGCAGTCGGTGAAATCCACACTATCGGTCCATTGCAGTCCCCTGTTCAGCGGGTGCGAAATCGGTTAAGATAAGATCCAGTCTGAATAGTCTACAAACAGGGTTACTAGAATCTGGAGATTGCCCACTGTTAAGCTCACACGAGGGAGAATCATGGCTCGCAAGGTCTTAAATCGCAAGGAGTTACGTGAAGAGGGTGAGGCTGCCGAACGGATGGAAGCCAAGAAGGAAAAGGCCGCTGGAAAGACCGCTGCAAAGACCGTCAAGAAAAAAGCCAAACGAAAAAGCCGGGCAAAAGCCGCCAAAGCGGTCCGTTTGAAGGCATTTTGGGGTGTATTCAACCACTCGCTTCGGCGGGTTGCCCTGTTCGAGTATACTCAGCGCGAGGAGGCAGAGAAAAAAGCGAAAGAGCTGACGGTACCAGACAAGGATCTGCATTTTGTCCAGCTCGTCAAGGAAGTTATCGAGGAATAAGGGAACATCCTCATCCGCTACCAAAGAGAGGAGAAACCCATTATGAGAGTTTCATGCGTTTTGTGTTTGGCGGCGTTGGTTGTGCCGGCCATTTTCATGACGGGCTGCGGCAAGCCGTCGGAATCGACATCCGAACCGGCTCCTTCGGAGAAGAAGAAGCCGGTCGAGATTCCACTTGACAGCCTTCCGCCATTGAGTGGTACGCTTCCCCCTTTGGACGACGGGCGCGTTGAGATTGCACCGCCGCCGAATTGGCACATTCCCTCGCGGAGCAGTGAGTACGTTGTCCGTTTCCAGATCACGAGGAAGCGCCGCTACCCGATCATCGCTGTCACGGGCGAAGACTACGAAACGGTGTTCAACGTTTCCGACAAAGGCACCGCCGAGACGTTTGCGCAGCAACGGTCTGCCGCGATGGCGGGAGAGGGCGTGACTTTGGCACAGAAGGTAACGCCGTTGCGGGTCGGACCCCATTGGGGGATCGCGTACATGAAACAGGGGAAAGACAAGAACAACATCATCGATCAGATGATCTTCGAGACGGTGGTCGACGGGCGCAAGTACAAGTATGAAATGCGGATGCTGACGGGAGACTTCGAAAAGCACAAGTCTATTTTCTTTGCGGTGGTGGGCAGAACCAAGTTCCTGCGGCCGGCTCCATCAAAGAAACCTGCGGGAGAGGCTTCCAACGAGCCCGACGCTGGAGGGAGTCCCTGACGGCTTGTGGACGAACCCGTCGCGAGCGAATAGCTGCACCATGGAATTCGAACAAGGCCACACCGTTGGAATTGACCTGGGAACGACATTCTCTTCCATCGCCCGGCTCGATGATGCAGGGACCCCGACGCCCATCCCCAACGAGGACGGTGATACCGAAACATCCAGCCTGGTCTTGTTGGCCGAGGGGGGGCAAGTGGTGGTCGGCCCAAGTCGAATGCGGGCGGCCATTGAAGATCCCGATAACGTGATCGAGCGAATCAAGCGCCACATGGGCGACGCCAAGTTCGAACGCACTTTCGACGGCAAACCGATTACGCCGGAGTTCGTCTCGGCGCTGATCCTCAGGAAGCTGCGTCAAGACGCCGAGAAACAACTCGGCAAGATCGGCAACGCCGTGGTCACCGTCCCGTACTACTTCAACGATGCCCGGCGGAAGGCCACCCAGGATGCCGGCGTGATCGCCGGGCTGAACGTCGTCGATATCATCAACGAGCCGACCGCCGCCACGCTCACTTACGCCTGGCACCGCGGCGAACTCGGCGAAGGCGGCCGGACCGACCCCAAACCGCGACTGGCCCTCATTTACGACCTCGGGGGCGGGACTTTCGACGTGACCGTCGTGCAATACACGCCAACCCGCTTCAAAGTGCTGGCAACCGACGGCGATGTGCATCTCGGCGGCGTCGATTGGAGCGATCGCCTGATCAATCATGTGGTTGACGAATTCAAGACGCATTACCGCAAAGACGTGCGCCGGTCGCCCGCCACCTTTCAGATGCTTCGCAACGATTGCGACACCGCAAAAATCGAGCTTTCGGTACAACCGGAAACGACCATTACTTGCCGCCTCGACGGAACCCCCCTGTCGGTTACCGTCCTGCGCGACCAGTTCGAAGCGATGACGGCCGATCTGCTCCAGCGGACCGCCGATACGACCGAACTGGTATTGGAACAGGCGGGAGTTGCCATGGGGCAACTCGACGCGGTCATCATCGTCGGCGGTTCGACCCTGATGCCGCAGGTTCCGCAGATGCTCAAGGATCTTACCAAGCGAGAGCCGTTTGACGAAATCTCACCCCATACGGCCGTGGCCCAGGGCGCCGCCATCTACGCCGCCATCCTCGAGGCCAAGCATCGCGGCAGTGGGAGCGAATTGGCCGAAAAGGTCCGCAAAATGCTCGCCGCCGTCAAGCAGGAAAACGTCAACTCCCACGGTCTCGGCGTGCTGGCCGCCAACCCTCGAACCGAACGGGAAATCAACCACGTGATGATTCCCCGAAACACCCCTTTGCCGTGCGAGGTCACGAAAACGTTCGTCACCCGTCAAGACGGCCAGGAACACGTCTCGATCCAGGTAATCGAGGGCGACGCTCCCGACCCCCGGGCATGCTCCTTGTTGGGCAAGTGCCGCGTGACGAACCTGCCGCCCGAGCTGCCCAAGGGGTCGCCCGTCGAAGTTACCTACGCCTTCAACGAGGCCGGGCGCGTAACCGTTACCGCCGAAGAAAAAGCCGGCGGCGCCAAAGCCGCCGTTGAGATCAAACGCCGGGGCGGACTCGACAACAGGCAAGTCCGCGCCTACAAAAAACTTGCAGAAGAGTACCTGTTGGAGTAAACCCAACCATAACGCCAATTTGTCCAACTATCGAGCAGGGGAACAATGAACGAGGAGAACACGAAACGCCGGGCAATGTTCGCACTGATCGGCTTCAACGTGGCGGTGATGCTCTCGGTCTTCGGCTTTATGCTCATTCGCGGCAAGATGGGATGCCTCGGTTTCACCGTCGCCTTCGCGACGGCCTGCGTCGCGGCCGGCGTGGGATTTGTAGCCGCCATGATGACCGAGAGCTGACCTCGCCGCGGGAGGGAACCGGTTGGCGGTCGGTGCGGCGCGCCGCGCCGTGATCCTCCTGAAGGCAATCGTCCGCCGCTACCGGCTCACCATGTTACCGCGAACCCCAACGACAGCCCGTGGGAGTAGATGAGGCCGTTCGTGTTGATCCGACTGGGAGGGTCGATCTCGAAATCAAGCTGTTCGGGCGCCAACGCCAGGCTGGTCACCCACATGAAATCGTAAGCGGCATACAGGAGAAAGTTCTGGCGAAGCTTGTACTCGGTGATGAAGCCAAGTTCCCCGACCAGCGAGATGTGGTCGTCTTGGGCAGAGCGACGGGTATCCAACGCGATGACGGCGAGCGGATCGTTGGTAATCACGCGGCTTTCCTGATCGCAGAAGTTTATGAACGGGCCAACCTTGAACCGAAATCCATAAGTCCACTTGCACTGCCGGTGAATATAGTCCCCGCCAATCTGCAGTCCCAACAGGTTGTTGTGGGAATTGACCCAGTAGTCGCCCGAGATAGGGGTAACGTTGATGAGCCCGGTGCTGTGGAACCAGAAATTCTCGTCGAACGAGAACACCCGAAAACCGATCAAGTACGAAAGATAGTCCCCGGGCCGGCATTCCCGCCGCCAACGGCCGTTTGGATGGAGGACGAGGCGGTCTGCCCGGCTGCGAGGCCGCAACCGGAGGTTGAACTCGTAGTTGTGCATACGAGAGTCGTAGAAAATCGTATGGTCATCAGCGCGGTTGAACCCGCCGACGGCGGTGTCGAAGTAGCTAAATAGGCTCCCGCCGATCACCCCTCCGCCATAGTCAACTCGCGTACCGCGAACCGCTGCCAATCCGCGCCACCTATTCAGCCCCCAATAGGTGAACTCGACGAATTGGTCCCGATTCTCGGCGTCGCGGCCCAGGTATCGTCCGAGCGTGGTTTCGTACCCTGCGGCCCCCGAAAAACCGATGGCTCGGGTGTTCATTACATTGGTAAATGTGAGGGCGAAAGGGTTGAAGTTCTGACTGATCGGCACGCCCCGGGGTTTGTTACGCGAGAGTACGCGGGCGCCTTGCCTGGTATAGAAGTTGTCGGGACAACAGGCCCCGCCGCCGCAAACGGCGCAACACGTGCCGACTGGGTACGAAAATACCTCCTCGTCGACCGGGATCGTCTCGGGGACCGTTGGATACAAGGTGTTGTTGACGGGTGCAGCCGTTGAGTCGTCGACGTACGGCTGCTTCAGAGTCGGGTCGTCGACATACGCCGGCTTCAGAGTCGGGTCGTCGACGTGCGGCTGCATCAGAGTCGGATCGTCGACGTACGGCTGCTTCGGAGCCGGGTCTTCGATGTCCGGTTGCTTTGGAGTCGGGTCTTCGATGTATGGTTGTTTTGGAGTCGGGTCGTCGACGTTCGGTTCCCTCGGAGCCGGAACCTCAGCGGCCGGATCCAACGATTCAAGCGTAGGAACGGACGGAGGGTTGGCAGGACTTGGCTGTTGGGCCGCGACCTGGGGCGTGATCAGGCCGACCAAAGCCAGACTTATCAAAATCGCCCAATTTGCTCTATTCACCAAATCCTCCTCCTTCGTCAGTCGGTACCTATACCTACTGGCACAGGTGGACCATACGCAGGACTACACAACTGCCTAATCGGCCAAAGAGCGGCCTGAGAATAGGAATAACCGTTAAATCTGTTCAAGAACGTGTAGATTTGTCGATCGTTAAAGCCTCCAGTAACCCTCCAGTCTCCCAGGCTTATCGCAACAAGTTCATTTGCCGCATTTTTGTGCAGACCAATCATCATGCAGCAACACCTCAGAGGGGTTCTCTTTCGGACAACCAGGTTGTCGTGTCACGAAAACGACGTAGCGAGCAACGGCCGATTCCACTATTATTCCCCCTCTCGGTCCGCGCCGGTGGCATGTTGCACCCGATCTATCAGGAAGGATGGCCCATGAAGGTTCTCGCCTTAATCGAAGATCCCGATCACCCGTGCTACCGCTATCGGATTGAGGCATTTGCCTGGGCGATGGCCGAGCGGGGGTTGTATCTCCAGGGAGTTCCGCTGGCAAAAGAACTGTTCCGGCGAGTCCGACAGATCCTTGCCGCACGCCGGGCGGATGTGGTCCTCTTACAGCGAAAGCTTCTGCCGATCTGGCAACTGGCCCTGCTGCGGCGATCCGCCCGACGGCTCATCTACGACGTGGACGACGCCCTGTTTCAACGCGACAGTTACAGCCGGAAGGGACCGGAAAGCTGGTCGCGGACCGCCCGATTCTGGGCAACCGTCTACGCGGCCGACGCGGTGATTACGGGAAACGATTACCTGAAACAACGCGTATCGGCCTATGTCGAACCTCAACGGGTCCGCCGGATTCCCACCTGCGTCGAGCCGACGCGGTATCGCCCGGCCGAGCATCGGCGGACCGGCCGGCAGACGCGACTCGTGTGGATCGGTCAGCGCAGCACGCTCGCCTCCCTGGATCGTATCCGGCCGCAGCTTGCGGCAGTAGACGAGCGATTGCCCGGCATGGAACTTCGGGTTATCTGCGATCGGCCGATCGAACTCCCGATGACGGTCGTTCCCCGTCGCTGGGCCAAGGCAACCGAGGCATCGGAACTGGCCGACGCCGACATCGGCATCAACTGGCTGCCGGACGATTCCTGGAGTCGCGGGAAGTGTGGTCTGCGGGTGTTGCAGTTCATGGCGGCCGGCTTACCGGTGGTTGCCAATCCGGTCGGCACCAACCGGGAAATGGTCATCGACGGCGAAACCGGCCTTCTGGCAACGACTCCTCGGCAATGGGCCGATGCCATCGCACAACTGGCCGCCGATCCTCGATTGCGGCAGAAACTCGGAGCGGCGGGCCGGCGGCTGGTCGAAAGGCATTACAGTGTTGGCGGCTGGGAGCGGGAGTTTGTTGAAGTCGTGGCATCCGCCACAACAATCTTCCAAGAAATCGGCCGCGGGCCCTTGTATGGCAGGCCGTCAAGTAAGAAACGGCGGATGAACCACTCATGCGGTCAAGCCCTTTCCTGACAATCTTGCCGGCGTTCTTGGCGGCGCTGAGCGGCTGCACCGGATTGCCGACGGTTCCGGCTCTGCCGGAAGTGCCGTTGACGCTGCCGGGCAGGTATACGATTGTTCGCGAGCAGTTTATCATCCACAGCGACTTTCCGCTGGCGCCGCGACACCGGCTCGTGGAGGAATTGGCCGCTCGCCGACATGATCTGAGCTGCCGGCTGGAATTACCCGCCTCCGGCGAGTTGACCCACGTTTACCTTTTTGGAGACGCCGATCGGTTCCACAGGTTTATGCGGTTGTATCATCCGGATTTCCCCCAGCGCCGGGCGTTTTTTGTGGAAACCGACACGCGGTTGATCGTTTATGCCTATTGGGGCGACCGTGTGGCGGAGGATCTTCGGCACGAGGTAAGCCACGGCTACTTGCACTCGGTGGTGCCGTACCTGCCGTTATGGTTGGACGAAGGCCTGGCCGAATTTTTTGAGGTTCCCCGCGGCCGAAACGGCATCAACCGCACCCACCTCGATCGTCTGCGGGTCCTGCTGCAACAGGACAATTGGCACCCCGATCTGCGGCGGCTGGAACGGCTCGATTCGCCGTTCGGCATGACCCAGGACGACTATGCCGAGGCCTGGGCGTGGGTCCATTTCCTGTTGCACTCGGGGCCGGAATATGGCGATTTGCTCCGGGGTTACCTCCGGGCTTTGCGGCGAGACGGCTCGGCCGAACCACTTTCTGTCGGGCTGGGACCTCGACTCGAGCAGTCGCAGCAAGCCCTGGCGGAATACGTCCGTCTGCTGAACGAGGGGTGCAAGTAACAAACAACTGCGGGAACCCGGCACCGGATAAAGACTCCTGGCAGAAGTTGCCGTGCTATCGTATAATCCCACAAATTGTCATGCACGCTTGAGTTCTCATAGATCGCGATGTTAAGTTATCGGCCGTTTCGAAACATGGACCCGCCGGTGGTGGCCGACCTTTGGCAAAGCTGCGCCGGCCAGTTCGGGCCGGCAATGTCCGTCTCACCCGACCTGCTCGAACAACTCGTCTTTGCGAAGCCCTATTTCGACTACGACGGGCTCATCGTGGCGTGGGACGATGATCGGCCGGTGGGATTGGTTCATGCCGGGTTCGGCCCCAATGAACAGAAAAACCGCGTTTCGCCGCAGTTGGGCGTAACCAGCATCGTCCTGGTACGGCTCGATTGTGAACAGACCGAGGTGGCAGCCGGGCTGTTGGAGCGGTCCGAGGCGTACCTTCGCGGCCGCGGAGCCAAGGTTCTCTACGGGGGCGGAATCTACCCGCTGAACCCCTTCTACCTGGGACTCTATGGAGGAAGCGAACTCCCCGGCATCTTGGAGTCCGACCAGCTCGCCCAGCAACTCTACCGCTCGCACGACTATCAGGAGATCGACCGGACGCTGATTTTCCACCGCAATCTTTGCGATTTCGAGGCCCCGATCGATCGGTTCCAGATGCAAATCCGCCGCCAGATGATCGTCGAGATGACGGAGGATTTCCTGTCGCGGGATTGGTGGGAGGCCTGCACGGTCGGCAACTTCGACTTGACGCGGTTCGACGTGGTTCCCCGCACCGGCGGACGCCCGGTCGCGTCGGCCGTCTTCCGGACCATGGAGCCGGCCGGCACGGTGGCGATGGGCCGAGCAGTCGGCTTGATGGAGTTTTACGTCGAGGAGTCGTTCCGCCAGCGGGGGATGGCCGTCTTCTTGATGAGCGAGGCCTGCCGCCAGTTCATTCGCCACGGCGCTGTCCTTGTCGAAGCCCAGTGCATGCACCACAACGTCGCCGCGGTCGGGTTGTACCGGAAACTCGGCTTCCAGCAGGTCGGCCAGGGAAGCGTCTTCCGCAAGGGCAGAGTTGAGGGGTCTGGAGTTGAGAGTTGAGAGTCCGGCTCTCTTCACGCCGCTTGCTTCTGCCGCTGCCGCCGCTGCCGCGTGTCCTTCCACCGGCGGTGCAGCCACCAGTACTGTTCGGGGGCCTCGCAGATGATCTCTTCCAGGCGGCTCGAATACCATTGGGTCAAATCGTGGACGCCGCTGAGCCGGTCGCCCATCTCGCGCGGATCGGCGGCGGCGGCAACGCGCATTTCGAAGTGCAACGGCTTTCCCAACCGCTTCACCGAGGTGACCGCGACCGGGGCGTCGTTGTCTAAGGCCAACAGAGCGATCGCCTTGTGGGCGGAAGCGGGGCGCCCGAAAAACTCGATCCAACAGCCCTTTGGGCCGGCGCTCTGATCGGCCAGGAAGGTCATCGTCCCGCCGCCGGCCAGCACCTCGACGATCTGGTCGTAGCCGCCGCTCTTGGGAATCATGTGCTGGCCGGTCCCCCGGCGAAACCGGCCCAGAAAGCGATCGAGGTATGGATTGTCGAGCGTTCGCGCAACCGTGTGCGTTGGAAAACCGAGGATCCCCAGCACGTAGCCGCCCACCTCGAAATTGCCGAAGTGGGCCGTGACGATCACCGTCGGTCGGCCGTCGACCAACATCCGCACCATGTCGTCCTCGTGCCGCAGCGTGACGTAGTCACGCCAGTTCGTCTCGTGGATCTTCCGCGGGGCGTGGGCGACCTCCAACACCAGCAGGAATAGGTGGTCCCACATCCGCCGCCGCAATCGCTTTCGTTCGCCGGCCGACATCTCGGGAAAGGCGTGGGCGAGGTTCTCATCGGCTACCTTTTCGCGAATGCGAAGCACGTCGCAGAACAGCCGGGCAACCCACCCGGCCACGATTTGACCGGTCTCGATCCGTAGGGTTTGAACGACGCAAATCAGTGTACGGACGAGGAGATAAACGAGGACATCGGCGATGTTTTGGCGTGTCATGGGACCCTTTCCATAGAACGATTGCCCAGCAAAAGGCACGGGATTCTCGCAGGAAACGCCGCCCGGGCCAAGGCCGGTTTTTCTCTCCAGGGCGACCCCCGGATCGGGGGGGCAGACGGGCAAACGTTGCAGTACGATGGCCTTCCAAGGCCGTCGCTGTGACATCGCAAGCCCTCGACGGCCTTGGAAGGCCATCGTACGAAGTGTTTCGCCATTCGGCTGAAGTGTTACGGATTTCGGATTTTTTTGTCGGGTTTTGCTTCGCTTCTGTCATAAGTAGGTTGTCGGCCATCATAGAGTGTAGATCATGGCCAACGGGGCCGGTTGACTGGATGGAACGCCAGACATCGCCGGCTCCTTTTTTCTGCGCAAAACCTGGCAGAACCCGGGAACGACCCGTCCCACAGCCCGCCCTGCGGTCACGACTCTTCGAGATCCTCTGCGTAACCCGGCGGGAAGGGATCGTATGGATCGTCGGAGTCCTTTTCCTGCAACAGGTCTTCGGCGTATCCCGGCGGAAAGGGGTTGTCGAATTCGGCGGCCCCGGCGGAGGTGGGTTTGTCGGGCGACGTTTCTTCGACACGTCCCTTCGCGTCGTCGGGGCTCTCCGGCGGCTGGACGGTTTCGGCGGCCTCGATCTCGGCCAGATCCTTCATTAGCGACTCGCCGCCGAATTGGTGGACCCAGTAATGGATGTCTTCCTCCAGCAGCGGCACGGGCGGCCGGGCGGAAGACTTCGGCATCGATTGCTCGCGATCCCGGCGACGCCGGACAATCTCGGCGTACCACGCGTCGCTGTCGACCGGGCGGGCCTTCCGGCGGTGTGCGGCCCGTTGGATGCGATGGTCGCTCGAGACGACCGTCAGTTGCCGCGGCGCGGAATCGGCGCCGATCAAGGCCTCGATCTGGGCGTCGGCGTTCTCATAATCCGAGGCAAAATGAACCGTGATCCCGCGGTGTTTCACCGTCCGCGGCAACCCCGGCGGCGGGTCCTTGGCGTCGAAGACGACGGCCGCCCGCTTGATTTCCTCCGGCTCGAGCGACTCGGCCAGAAAGTTCAGCAATGCCAATCTCGACCGCTGCAACGTGCCGGGGCCGACGACGCGGCCGAGAATCCCGACAATGTGCATCACGTTGTAGCCGTCGATGAGAATCGCCATTTCGTTTTCCGTGTGATGAAGAAAGGGACGGGGGGTCGTCAAGAAAGGTCAGCAGTATTTCACACTTTGCCGAAAAATCGTCCCCTCCCCTTCTGCCCATGGACATACCCTACCTGCATCGCGGATAATAGGCAAGAGGATTTCCAAGGCACGCGACATGTTGAAGTTTCATGACAACACCAGCCGATTCTCCGGTCATTGATCTGAAGCACGTTGCCAAGACGTATGGGCGCAAGGTACACGCCCTGCGCGGCATACGGATGCAGGTCCATCCGGGCGAGGTTTTCGGATTGCTCGGGCCGAACGGGGCCGGCAAGAGCACGCTGGTAAAGATCATGATGACAGTGGTCCGCGCAAGCCGGGCCCTGGGAACGATGCTGGGCCGACCGGTCGGACACAAGCCCACGCTCGCCCGGATCGGCTATCTGCCGGAACATCGGCGTTTCCCCGCGTATCTCACCGGGCGCCAGGCACTGGAGCACTACGCCGCCCTGGCCAATGTCGATCGCCGCACGCGCCGGCGCCGCGCCGCCGAATTGCTCGAACTGGTCGGACTCGACCGTTGGGGGAAATCCAAGGTCAGCGCATACTCCAAAGGGATGTTGCAGCGGCTCGGACTTGCCCAGGCAATGATGAACGATCCGGAACTGATCGTGCTTGATGAACCGACCGACGCGTTGGACCCGGTCGGACGCCGCGAAGTCCGCGACGTGTTGCAGGGGCTGCGCGACCGGGGTAAGACGGTCTTCCTCAACAGCCACCTGCTCTCGGAGGTCGAGCGGGTCTGCGACCGCGTGGCGATTCTCGTCCTGGGTAAAGTGGTTCACCAGGGCATGGTCGACGACCTGACCGCCCGGAGCCGGCACTACGAGATCGAATTGGGGTCCGGCCCGGCCGGTCGATTGCAAGAGGCCGTCCGTTCGGCCATTCCGGTCGAAAAGGGAACGCTGGCTTCGGGAGAGGGCGTGGAGCTGGCGGGGAACGTCGTGCGGATCGGCACGGACGATCCCGCCCGCGTTCAGCCGATCATCGACGCGCTGCGCTCGCGGCAACTGGTCATCGAGTCGGTGCGGCCGGTTCGCCAGTCGCTCGAGGACTTCTTCATCGAGACGGTGTCCGGCAGCGACGACCGGTCGCCCGTGCCGCGCGACGGGGAAGGAGACCCGCCATGATGCAAATCTTGGCCATCTTCCTCGACGCTTACCGCAGTCTCAACGCCAAGAAGATGTTCTGGATCGTACTGGCGATCTCGTTGCTCGTCGTGGCGTCGTTTCTCCTGGTCGGCATCAACGAACGGGGCGTCAAGGTTGCCATCTGGCAATTCAACAGCCCGGTGATGAATACGAACTTCGTCCCGCCGGCGTTGTTCTACAAGTTTCTCCTTCTCGGCATAGGGTTTCCGTGGTATCTGGCGTGGCTGGCCACGATCCTGGCGCTGGTCTCCACAGCGGGAATCTTTCCCGATCTGATCACCAGCGGATCGATCGATTTGCTCGTTTCCAAGCCGATCGGCCGGCTCAAGTTGTTTCTCGCAGAGTACACGGCGGGCCTGCTGTTCGTCACGCTCCAAGTAACGGCGTTCTGTCTGGGGAGCTTTCTGGTCCTCGGCCTTCGCGGCGGTACGTGGGAACCCGGTGTATTTGTTGCCGTCCCGCTCATGGTCGTCTTCTTCAGCTACCTCTTTTCCGTGTGTGTTTTCCTGGGGATGGTCACCCGCTCGACCGTGGCGGCGTTGCTGCTGACGCTGCTGTTCTGGTTCGGTGTTTTCGCGATCGACGCCGTCGAATACCAACTGTTGAGGGAGATAACGATGAAGCGGGAGCGTGTGGACCGTTCGGAAATGTGGCACGGGCCGAACCACGGCCGGCGGCCCCGAGAAACGCTGCCGATCGAACGGAACGGCGGCTCCGTGAACTTGCCCGGTGCAAAACCGGATGCGCAATCGGCCGAGGATGCCCGGCCGATCAAGGGAACCGGGCCGGCCGACGGCGCCGGGCAAGAGAAATCCGGTGTGAAGGTGACCCGTGCCGTGGGAAAATCGTTGTTGAAGGCCGCGGTCGAGAGCATGAAACCCGAGGAACAACGAGAGAAAAAGGCATCGCCGAACGCCTCGGCGAAAGCAGGCAACGAGGACCGCGAGGAAGATGAGGGAAACGAATTCGCAACCCTTGAGGCTACCCACAAGATCGTCTACGGTCTCAAGACCGTCCTGCCGAAGACGTCCGAGACCGTCAAGTTGCTTGAAAGGACCTTGATCGACATGGCCGAACTCCCCGAGCCGCGGAGCGATCGCCGGAAACAGCGGGCGCGCGTCTGGCGAAAGACGGAAGAGACCATCCGCGCCCGGTCGGTCGCATGGGTGATCGGCACGTCGCTGGCATTCGAGTTCGCAGTGCTCGCCTGCGCGGCGTGGATTTTCTGCCGTCGCGACTATTGACTTCCACGGCGGCCGGTACGGAAGGGAAATGGGTACGCCGAATCTCGACAACCTCGGCAAGGGGGGCTGCGGGCCGGGCGCGCGAGTGAAAGGAAACACCAGAAGAGAAGAAATCCGCAGGAAAGAAGCTTTACGATGGGCTCCGGCTTTGGTATACTACGGTTGAATCGCAATCGAAGCTGTCCGAGAAGCACGCGTTTGAGGGGTAACCTTGATGACAACCATCATCACCGATCCTTCGCTCGAAGAGACTCTCAAAGCCCAGCGGTGTTTGACGGGGGCGGACCGGTACGATGAAGTTTGGGAGGGGACATCCATGATGGCGCCGTTTCCCAATGACGAACATCAACAAATTGTCTCCCGGATGAGCGCTATCCTGGAAGACGTTGTCGGCTGGCCCGGGCTGGGTGAAGTGCGGCCGGGTGTGAATGTCAGCGATCGTGAGGAAGACTGGACGCAGAACTACCGCGTGCCCGACGTGGCCGTTTTCCTGCGCGACGGCGAGGCCCGCAATTGCGGCACCCACTGGTTTGGAGGGCCCGACTTCGTCGTGGAGGTCATCAGCCCCGACGACCAAACCCGAGAGAAACTCCCCTTCTACGAGAAGGTTGCCGCACGGGAGCTGTTGCTCGTCGACCGCGATCCGTGGTCGTTGGAACTCCTGCGATTGCATGAGGGAACGCTTGCGCAAGTGGGCAACTCCAGCTTCGAGAAGCCGAACGTCCTGGCAAGCGATGTCGTGCCACTGACGTTTCGTCTAATTGCCGGCAATCCCCGGCCGCAGATAGAAGTGACGCAAGCGGACGGTGGGAAGCAGTGGCTCGTCTGAGCTACTCGAAGATCCCCGCCCCGAACGTGTCTTCGCCCGGATCGTCCGATTGGGTCTGGTGGGCGGGCGCCTTGTGCGGGCCGCGGGGGGGTTCGGCGCCCTGCACTTGGGCCGGTTCGACGGCCGGTCTTTCCCCCGGGGCCGGCTCCTGGTCGAAGTCGTCGTAGCTGGGAACGTAGCCGGGCAACTTCGATTGCTTCCTCTCCTGCCGGTACGCCTCGATGACCTTCTGTTGGATCATTTCCCGGCAGGCGGAATTGATTGGGTGGGCGATGTCGGCGTACAACTTGGCGCGGCCTTCGTCGTCTTTGGCGGCCTGCTGCTCGCGCGACCGCGCGCCGCACTGATTGCAGTAAGCTGCGCGGAGATGGTTTTTGCAGCCGCACTGCGGGCAATGGGCGGTCAGCTTGCGGCTCGGCATGGCCACGAACGGCCCGGTCGCACCGTCGATGATCTTCAAATCGCGAACCACGAATGCGTCGTCGAACGTGATCGAACAGAACGCCTGCAACCGCTCTCCCGGCTCCTCCATGAGCTTAACTCGGACCTCGGTGATTTCCACGGCTGATCTCCTTGCGTTGACGGGCAATCTAACGGCAACTCTGTACTACAAACACACTCCCTGCACCGCCTGCTTCCAATCGCCTTGCGATACGCCGGGCGTGATGCGCATCACGGCAGAGCCCGAAGCAGGACGTACCGCTTCCGCTCATCTGGTGGCCCAGAACGTCTTCGCGGGCAAACGCCTCCCGCAATCGTCCGATCCAGGGCGTCAGTCTTTCCGCGGCCGGCTGCAATTGATTCCAAAGCAGCCGGCCGATTTCGTTCAAGTTCCCCTGCAACAGGGCTTCGATCAAAGGCGCTATTTTTCTCGGCTGCCGTGCGGGGCGACATGCACCGTAGACGGCTGCGGTGGACAGTCCCACCGGGGGGCGGGCCATCACGAAATGCAGGGTTCCGACGCCGGCGATCGTCTCGACCCGTTCTCCGCGTCCCCGGCAAATTGCCGGGCCGCCTGCCAGGAAGAAAGGGACGTCGCTTCCCAGTTCGGCTCCCATCTTCGCCAATTGATTCGGCGAAAGGCCGAGCCCCCAGACCTCGTTGCCGGCCGCCAGTGCAGCGGCTGCATCGCTGGACCCCCCGCCTAAACCCGATGCGATGGGAATGCGTTTGGCCAACCGCATCGACGCGCCGGCGCGGACACCGGTTCGCTCCCGAAGCAGTTTTACCGCTCGAACGACCAGGTTTTCGTCGCCGTTCGGCAGATCTTCGATTTCGGCGTCCGCCTCATCGCCCGAAGACGTCCGGGCATCCTGTTGCGAGTTGTGGTTTGCCGAAACGCCGGGAACCCATTGACATTTCAGTTCAAGCTGCCCGCCTGGCTCCTCTCTAAAATACAGGGTGTCGTATAGGTTGATCGGGCACATGAGGGTTTCGATCTCATGGAACCCGTCGCTACGTTTAGCCAGTACCTCGAAGAACAGATTCAGCTTCGCCGGCGCCTGAACAGCCAACTCCGCGGAGGACGCGTCGATCTGCATCCGCCTGTTGCCTTATTTTCGGGGAGAGGTCACCAGGAGCCGGGATTATTAAATGGCCCCCCTTTAGAAGGCAGCGGTCCATTACAACGTAGGTGATTCTATCTTTCCGGCGCGATTTCGTCAAGTTTCCCTCTCCGACCCGGATCCGGCGGGCCGATTCGCGAGTCGGCGAAGGGGGAAATAGGCGTTTTCTCGCCCCGTGGTTTGCATAAATGGGCGGCCTGCGCAAGCCCTATGGCTTTGGTGCCCCTCTGTAGTATTGGTCGCGTACCACACCACACACCAGATTGCGATTCCCCCATTCGGGGTCTACTACTACAATGCCCGCTCCATGCGATGGTCACTGGAGACATCGGAGGACGCGGGGTGCAACAGAGCAATCCTTCACTTCGGGGCGACGCCGCCCAGGTCGGCCGCGGCATGTTGATGGGCGGGGCCGACATCATCCCCGGTGTCTCCGGCGGAACCGTGGCCCTGATCCTGGGCATCTACGAGCGGCTGGTGACCGCCATCAGCCATTTCGACCTCGTCTTCCTCGGCCACGTCCGGCGCCGGCAGTGGTCCCGGGCGGCTGCTCACGTCGACCTGCGGTTCCTGATTGCCCTGGCCGCCGGAATCGCCGCAGGAATCCTCGGCCTTGGTACGGTGATGAAATACCTGCTCGAAAACCAGCTCGTGCCGACCCTGGCCTCCTTCTTCGGATTGATCCTGGCATCGAGCGTGGTGGTCGCGCGTTCGATCGAGCGCTGGAGCCCTGCAAAACTCGGGTTTGCGATCGGCGGCGCGGCGTTTGCCTATTGGCTGGTCGCCCAGCCGTTTATGAAGGGGTTCGAGGGATATCCGTACCTGTTCCTTTGCGGCACGGTCGCCATTTGCGCGATGATCCTGCCGGGCATCAGCGGCGCATTTATTCTGTTGATCTTGGGGAAGTACAAATTCGTAACCGACCAGATCAGCGACATTACCCGCCGCGAGGCCACGTTCGAAACGGTTCTGATACTCGTGGTCTTCGGCTGCGGTTGCGCGGTCGGGCTGCTGGCGTTCAGCAAGTTTCTCCGCTGGCTGTTGGCCCGGTATCACGGCCAGACGCTGGCCGTGTTGTGTGGTTTCATGATCGGCTCGCTTCGGCGGATCTGGCCGTTCAAGGACATCCCGCCGGGGACGGAGCCGGACATCAAACACTCGCAGTATCCCAACATCCTGCCGTCGGAGTGGAGCGGCCAGGTGCTGTCCGCCCTGTTGCTGGCGGTTGCGGCATTCGCGTTGGTGATTTTCCTCGACTGGGTGACCCGCCGGCATCTGGATAGTGGATAGTGGATTCCCGTCTCCTGGTATGTCCCCAAAAGCTAATTGAATTTGAAAAAGGACCATCCGAGCGCTTC
>CAZJRB010000116.1:0-23573 GCA_964547995.1 uncultured Planctomycetaceae bacterium
ACGGTTAGCTCCACTGAACATAAGTAAACGACAAATGTGAGACAGTCGAAGTAGTCAGTACACAGCACTCAGCACGGAGTCGCAGGTCGATGCTGCTGGCGTTACTCACGCGGCCACGTCGATGCCGGCGCCCGGGCACTTCAGCTTGAACAACCCGAACAGCTCTTCGCCCGTCAGCCCCATCTTGCGATGGCCCTCGGCGCCGGAGAAGATCGTGTCGAACAGTTCCCGTTTCTCCTGGAGAATCCGGTCGATCCGTTCCTCGATTGTTTCGAGCATGAGGAAGCGGGTGACGGTGACCGGCCCGGCAACGCCGATGCGGTGTGCCCGGTTGATCGCCTGGTCCTCGACGGCCGGGTTCCACCAGCGATCGAAGAGGAATACATAATGGGCAAACTGCAAATTGAGCCCGACGCCGCCGGCACCGTAGCTCATCAAGATGACGTGCTTCTCCGAGTCCTCGCGGAACCGGTCGATGACCGCGTCGCGCTTCTTGGTGGGGATCTGCCCGTGATATTCGAGGGGACCGAACCGCCGCAACTTTCCGGCAAGCCGCCGCAGGGTGTCGACCCACTGGCTGAAGATGATCGCCTTGCGTCCGCTTCCGGCGATCTCTTCCAGATCGGCTTCGAGGCGTTCGAGCTTTGCGCTGGCCCCGGTGGCCGGGTCGAAGTTGCATATCTGCTTCAACCGCAGGACCAGCTCGAAGACGTGTTGAATCGAAGCCCCTTCACCCAACTCCGAAAGCTTCAGCACGCCGTCGTCCTCGGCCATCCGGTAGCTCTCGTATTGCTCCGACGTCAGGTCCATTTCGGCGTCGCGGAACAATTTGGGCGGCAAGTCTGCAAGCACCTGGTCCTTGGTGCGGCGGAGCACATAGTCGCTTATGGTGCGGCCCATCTTCCGCGGTTTCATCTCGGGCGAGAGGAATCCGGGCGCGAGAAACTCGAAAATCCCGACGAGGTCTTCAGCGCTGTTCTCGACCGGGGTGCCGGTCAGCGCCCAACTGCGATTGCGGGAAACGGCCCTGGCCACCTGGCTGGTGGCGCTCGAGAGGTTTTTGATCCGCTGCGATTCGTCGAGCACGACCAGATCGAACCGGGGTGGATTGCGGCCGTCGGCCCGATCCTCCTCGAACAGTGCGCGGTCTCGCAACAGCAGTTCGTAGTTGGCGATCCTAACCGGCACGTCGGGCAACTGCCATTGCCACGTCCGCCGCGCCTGATCCCCTTCGACAACCAACACCGGTATTTCCGGCGACCACATCTCGAACTCCCGCTGCCAGTTGGTCACGAGCGGTTTGGGGCAGACCAGCAGCACGCTGGCCAGTTCGCCGCAGCGAAGCAACAAGCGGATTGCCGTGATCGCCTGCATCGTCTTGCCCAGCCCCATCTCGTCGGCCAGGATCGCAGCGTGCCGGGGATACAAGAATGCCATTCCCTCGAACTGGTAACCGAAGGGACGGAATGGAAACTGCATCGACCGCTCGGCCAGAAGCGATTCCAGCGAAGGTTGCAGGAGATATTCCAGCCGGTCTTCGAGCTTGATCACGTCGCTAGGCGGTCGGATCCGCGTGACGCTACCCTCGGCAAAAACCAAGGGCCCCGGCGCGGCCGAATTCGACGACGGCGACTTGAATTCGAGTGCTTCAACTCCCTCGGGCGGCTCGGCAAACGCGAAACTGCGAACGTGAACCTTCGGCGGTACGATCGGCACCGAGACCGGCTTCGGTGGAGCACTTTGGAAACCTATCGAACGGGCGACAACATTCACGCGTTTTCGCAGCTTGCGGTTCAATCCCGTGCGAAGAATCTTAGGGCGGACTTGCAGGTCGACAGAGCTGACCGCCGGCGGCCGCGGGGCCCGCCAACTGACATTCCCATCCGGATCGACCCAATGAAAACCGTTCGACATGACACTACTACCCCATTGCATTTGATTTTGTACGTTGGCCCTCCGAGGCCGACGCGGTTTGTCGACGGCTTCGGAGAGCCATCGTACTGACAGTTTCAAGTGACATGGGGTACTACTGCCGCACCGATTGCCGGGCTTCTTCAATGGCCTCGCGGATACGGAGAAACGGCTCGGCCAGATCGAACGATTCGCCCAGGTCCTCCAGCCGATCCGCGATCCGCCCGCGGTCGTCTTCCGCCCGTCGATCTACGGCAAGCCGGTTGCGGCCGACTCCGAAGGTTTGCAAATGGGGGCCGGCGTTGCCATCTTCGGCCGGGGGTCTCTCCCGGTTGACGTCCGCTCCCTCCTCTTTGGGGGGGAGGACTAGCGCGACGGGTGCCGAAATGTGCTCCCGGATTGCCAGGGCAGGTTCCCGATCCGTGCATACGAGAAGCGGCTCCGCCTTGGCCTTTTCGAGCAAAGTCCGGCCGATCTGGTCCCCGTAGAGAAATGCATGAAGCGTCGGCCCGTAGAGGATTTGCTGGGCCCGATTTGCCTTGATCGGGGCGGTGCAATGAAACTCCAGCGGTCGCCCAAAGGTGTTCAGGACCAGATAACCCCCAAACAGGCCGTGTTCCGGATGCTCCAGAACGGTGAGAAATCCCAAAGTGTTCCCGTTTTCGTTGCCCACAAATCGACCCATTTTTCCTGTTTACCCCATCTTCAGGCTGCCGTTTTAGCAACCTAACACTTCCAGTCGCATCGGGTTAGGGACAGTCGGGACTTTAGGTTATGGGGTAACGATTTGGCGGAGTCCCGAACCACAGCCCCCCAACAAGACATCGCAAGGGGTTTTTCGGGCTTCAACCAAGAACTTTTGGCCAGACCCTCGACTTTTGGGGCGGTTCCAGTTTATACTGGAATGTTGAAAGGATTACCCGTTATGAGCCAAGAACAGACCCCTTCGGAAGCATCACTCTACAGTCAGATTGACGTGACCCAGCCGTCGTACCGGCCGCCCCACGCGGGTCCGAAGGGTCATGAGACCGAAACGACCTACCTCCTGCGCGAAATGTTGGCCGGACAGGACCGCCAGAATGAGCTGCTGGAGGAACTGGTCAACCAGCTCGGTGCGGCCCAGAAACAGCGGGCCAACGAACTTGGCCAGTGGAAGCAAGCCAACGCGCGCCTTGCTCAAGACTGCCGCGAGGCAACCGAAGGCCTCAGTAAGGTCCAAACCGAGTTCCTCAACAATCTGACGCAAGAGATCACCGAAAACGTCGAATCGCTCATGGACGGCGAGTTCATGCTCAACGAATTCGTCGACCGTTTCGGCCCGCGGATGGCACACCTCAATGGAATCCTGCAGGTGCTATCGCAGTTGAGCGCCACACCCAATCCGACGAGCACGCCGAACTCGCCGTGACGTTCATCGCCGGGAAGACCTGATGTCTGTGGTTGATGCAATCGCCCGGTGTCTCTTCGTACTTGCCGCATTTGGTTTTTTTTGTCTCGTTGGTTGTCATTCGTCGTCCGCCCCGTTGCCGGCCGCTCCGTCGCCGTCCGCCGCGTCCCCCGCGAACGCGTCCTCTTCTGAAACGAACCAACAGAAGGCGACTGCACTCGTCTCGTCTCCCAAGGACGCCTGGCCGCTGTTTCGCGGCGACCCCCAGGCAACCGGCGTTGCCGGCGGCGCCTTGCCCGAAAAGTTGGAGCTGCTCTGGACGTTCTCCGACGACAACGGAGGATTTGTGGCAACGGCGGCCATTGCAGACGGCACCGTCTACGCCGGTTCGTATGACGGCAATCTCTATGCGATTGATCTTGAAACCGGCGAGAAGCGATGGGCGTTTTTCCGCGAACTCGGCTTTTCGGCCTCGCCGGCCGTTCGCAAGGGGCGCGTCTACATCGGCGACACCGACGGGGAGTTGCACTGCATCGATGCCAAGACCGGTAAATCGCGGTGGAAGTTCACGACCGAAGCCGAGATCAACTCCAGTGCGAATTTTCACAACGACCACGTGATTTTCGGTTCCCAGGACGGCTCGCTTTACTGTCTCCGGGCCGATACGGGCAAGCTCGTTTGGCGCTACGAAAGCGACGACATGATCCAGTGCAGCCCGGCGATTGCGGCCGGACGAACGTTCGTTGCCGGGTGCAACGGGCGGCTGACCGCGGTCGATCTGGCCAAGGGCGCCCGTGCCGAGGAGATCGACATCGAAGCCCCGACGCTCTGCACACCCGCCGTGGCCGGGCCGATGGTCTACGTCGGCACTACCGGGAGCACCTTCTTCGCAATTGACTGGAAACAGCAGAAGGTCGTGTGGCGTTACCAGAACCCCGAGCGGAGTGCCGAGTTCCGCAGCTCGGCCGCGATCACCCCCGGGGCAATCATCGTCGGCGGCCGCGACAAGCAGGTCCATGCCGTCGATCCGAAGACGGGCAAGAAGATTTGGACGTTCGCGGCCAAAGGCATCGTCGACAGCTCCCCGGTCGTGGTCGGCGCCCGCGTCTTCGTCGGCACCTCCCGCGGCCGGCTCCTGGGGCTGAATCTGAAAACCGGCAAGAAGGAATGGGAATTCGAGGCTGGCGGCTCGATCACCGGTTCCCCCGCAGTCGCCGCCGGCCGCCTGGTCATCGGCACCGACGACGGCGACCTGTATTGCTTCGGAGCGAAATAGCGGGATAATGACTCCAGGTACGCACTGCTGTCCCCAGAACGCATTCGATGACCTCCAATCACAGAGACTTGCCGGACGATGCAAGCCAACTGCTTCAGGCAGGGCGGACCGCCCGTCACGAAGATGCACACGAATTGGCACACAGTCTTTTCTGCCAAAGCCTGAGAATCTCGCGTGAATATGACGACAAGCAGGGTGTCGCAAAGGCGTTAGTCGAACTGGCATACAGTATTCAAGACTATGCCCCGGAGAGCAACCCGGACATCTTCGAGTATCGGGAACGACACTGCCAGGAGGCACTTGGGCTATTTCGCGAAATCAATAACAAGAAGGGAATTGCGTACGCGCTGTGGGTTCTGGCAACGGCAAGACCGGAAGAGGAGGCCCGTCGACTATTGGAGGAAAGCTTTGCAATTGCGCGCAGTGCTAACGATCCGGAAGGCGTGATTCGTGCGCTTCGTTGCCTTAGTACACGCTTGTCTGTCGCAGGCAACACGGATCGAGCGGTACTTTTGATGCGAGAAGCACTGGACCTAGCTCGCGATTTGGAGGACAAGGAAGCCATCGCGACGACGCTTTTCCAATTAGGCATTTCCTTCGAGGGCGGCAAACTGGAGAAGCAGGCCATCTTGGAGGAGGCACAAGATATGTTTCGACAACTCGGACGAAAGGGCCCGTTGGCGCGGAGTCTGGAGGTTTGCGAACTCCTGGCATGTGATGACGAGGATCTCGATCAAAGAGAAGTCTATCTGGAGGAAGCCCTCACCATTCGCGAGGAACTCGGAGACGCAGAAATGGAGGCGGCTTGTCTCGACAGACTTGCAGGGATAGCCCGAGTGCGGGGTGACACGGAGCGAGCGGATTATCTGGAAGCTCGAAGCCGAGAAATTGCTGAGCCTTTGCAGATACCACGTGAGTTCTTGGAGATGGTCTCGCGAGGCGATATAGACGCTGTGCGAGAGGCTATGCGGGAGATGATGAGCAGGCCGGCCCAGCCTTTCACGCAAGAAGGAATTCCGGAGGAGCCCGGTGAGGACCACAGCGAATAATCCGGCGTACAAGTGTCGGTAAACAATGTGTTCGTTGACGACGGCAACCTGTATTGCTTCGGGGCGAAATAGCGGCCGGCACTACGAACTCGGTAAGCCATCAGTGTACCAGTTTGGGAACTGTTTGAAAACGAATCGGGCCCTGATCGTCGTGGATTCTCCGAGGGAGGTTCACGCAGAGGCGCGGAGGCGCGGAGTCAATCTGCCGTCGGCGGAACCGTTTGAAAACGAACCGCCGTGCCCAAAAAGGGGTCAATCCGCTCGATTTCCAGTTGCCCGTTTGTACCGAACCGCTCGACGGCGATGTCGACACGCTGATCACGTTGGTGCGGAGTTGGACCGTGCGGCTAGGGCACGGGTGCCATGCCCACGCTTGCGTGGGCATGTGAGCTACGCGCGACCACGAGGCAGATCTCCCGGTGTCAACATCGGTAGCGACTCGCGGTCGATGGGAATCGGGTCGTCTTTGCCCGTCTCCCAGGCACGACAACTCGACCACGGCCAATCCTCCGCGCGGCGAACCAGACGACGGCGAACCGCATTGCCGTGAATACACTTCGGTTTTCTCATGGATGTCGGAAGTGGATCGCAGATTGCGGTCGTAAGCCGGCAGCGCCGCCCCGCCGCTGGTAGTCGCGAAGCGACGGCAGGACATAGCCCACGGCGTAAGCCGTGGGACAGGTGAGATAATCCCCCGCAGAGCCGCGAAGCGGCGGCACCCGGGCGTATTCTATCGATCTCCCGTCGCCCCCCGAGTCGATAGTTATGTATGGTGTTTCCGGAATTCCTCGGACTAATGGGAAAATTCTACACGCCCCCACATGCCCACGCAAGCGTGGGCATGGCACCCTGCACGCAAGCAGATGCAAACCACTTCCCGAACATTGTAAGGCGGTACGTCATGCGAACAAGTTGCAGCCCTTCCGGGATCTCGAAATCGGGATACTCGCCCTCCTTGGTCGGCCGACTGCTAATTGTGGCAACCAACGTTTTCTGTTCGAGATTCTGGATTAGAGTCAGGTGATGGTCAGGACCGCCGAATTCGTCGTACGAGAAATTTGCCCTCACGTGTTGCTTGATGAGATTTTGCTTCGGTTCGAGTAATACGTCAGCAAACTGATCGTGCTGCACAAGACTCTTGATTAGCTTTGCTTGCAGTGGCGACAGACTTCTAATGATATCCGGAAACGTTGGACTTAGTTTGTCGGCGCTCTTCTTGTCAATCGCTTTTGCCATCAATTCCTCAAACATTGACATAAGCGGACTGTCTTCGCTTGTTGTCATTACTGCCAGCATTGCTGGTGCCGCAATTTCGGGTGGGGCTTCTTGCTGGTCCTCCTCTGGAACTTTGGCGCGGACTCGATCACAAAACGCTGCGAACCGGTCTTGGTAAGCAGCGGCCAACTGAAGTGGTGCAGTGAACAGGCGAAACGTCTTCAGAACGTCTTGGGTCAATCCGCCAACTTCTTGCATCCCGGGTGACAGGGCGTCATCGTACGATTTCTTCGCAACCTCAGAGTTGATGACCTGTCCCGCACCCGCCAAATCGCCAATTAGAGGCCCCTTCGCTGATTGATCGTCATTCGATGTCATTTTGTCGCTCCTTGAAAGCTGCTCTGCGTGGATCGCGTCGCAGGCTAACTTGTTGTTAGAAAGATCTCGTATAACACGTGTAGACTGCAAACTTGCGGCCTAACGCGCAGGCAGGCGATTGTTGTAAGTTGAATTGTGGCAGGTGGTTATTGTGTTGTCAAGCCAATTTCGACGTGATAGGCCGTTTCTCCCTAGCGCTCGTCGAGGTGGCGGATCAGGGCGTCGGCGGGGCTGCGAACGCTCGGCGGCCGCGATTCGAAACGTGCGTGTGAATCATGGTCGTGCGGACGTCCATTCACTCCGGATTCTGCGGCGGGGTTGTGTTGGGGCCGGTGCCCCAGGTTTTGTTGGGCTCTGGGCCCATTTGTAGGACTAACGTCCCGCCGGTTGCTAGGGTTTTTTGAGGGAACCAGGGTTTGTTTAGGGGCTTGCCGTTGAGCAGGGCCGATTGGATGTAGCGGTTTTTGGCGGAGTTGTTTTTGGTTTCTATGACGAAACGGCCGCCGGGGTAGTAGCGCTTGTCTAGGTGGATGACGATGCGGGCTGGGGCAGCGGGATTTCCGAAGGCGGTTCGCGCGGAGGCGCAGAGTTAATCTGATGCCCGTGGGATCGTTTGAAAACGAACGGCTGTGCCGGAGCGGGGGTCGATCTGTTCGATTTCTAGCTGCTCGCTTGCGCCGAACCGCTCGACGGCGATGTTGAGACGCTTTTGCCCTGGGGGGATCTTGAGCGTTTGTGGGCGCATCCAGTTTTCGGGCGTGAAGGTGAGGCGGCGGCCGGCGGCGGTGACTTCGATCGGCTTGAGCGGGGGCATGGCCAAAGCGATTTTTAGGTTGCCGCCGCGGCGAAATACCCGAACGGCGCCGCGGTGGCCGGGTACCCAATGGCGGCCGCCGTATTCGTACGCGCCGATGTCCGGGGCGCGGCCGTGGATCGCGCCGTCGAAACCGGCGACCTTCGTCCCGGCGTCGACCAGCGGCGAGTCTTTCTTCGGGCGGAAATCGAGCCGCCCGGGGTCGACCAGCGCGAGCCGCTTGCGATACGCCGGCGGCGCGAGCGACTCGCCCGGCGGCGGGAAGTTGGTCACGAGGTTTTTTTCGGGGCGATAAGGCCGGCCGCGGTTGTCGCCGGTGATGTTCAACGAGGCGTTGTTGGCGATCAGGCTGTGCTCGTTCTGGACCGGCATGAGCGGGTGCTGTCGGCGCCACGGCTTCTTGGGCTCGGCCATGGTGTGCAGGTTGACGTAGTTGCCGGGCACGTCGTCGGTGCCGATCCGGAGCACGGTGTTGTTGAACACGCGGTTGCGGTCGCCCTTGACGATGATGCCGTCGCGTCCGCAGTCCCAGACGACGTTGTGGTGGACGGTCAGTTCGCGGGTTTGGTCGTCGCCGCGGATGCCCAGCCCGCCGCGGAGCCAGCCGCCGTGGAGGTGGTCGGTGTAGCAGCCGTGGACCCAGTTGTAGCGAACGATGTTGCCGGCCGTCGAGGGCTGGCCCGTGTAGACCAGGGCGACGTCCTTGCAGGCCATGCCGCCATCGAACACGTGGTTGTACTCGACGACGATGCCGGGGCCGCGGTAGTTGATCACGGCGTTGCCGAAGCGGAACATCGTGTTGTGGCGGACGACGTTCGGCGGCTGCGTGTCCGAGTCTCGCCCATTAACGGCCAGCCCGACGTGGCGCAGGCAGCCGTAGGTGCAGAAATCGTGGATCAGGTTGTTCTCGACGAGGTTCGCGCGGCCGGTGATCTTCAGCCCTCCGATCGGCCCGTAGGCGAAGCTGCAGCCGCGGACCGTGTTGCGGTCGCCGGCGACGCGGCCGACGACCTGGTCCTCGGCGTGTCCCGGTTCGGAGAGCCGCCGGGGGTGCGAGAGGTAGAGCATGTGGCAGTCCTCGACGACGCAATCGCTGCAATTCTCCAGCGACAGCGCGCAGCCGAACAAGTGCAGGCCGCCGAGGACGACGTGGTCGCACCGGTCGGCCGTGAACCCCCAGTCGCGCGACTTGGCCTCGACGCGGCGGGACGACGGGTCCTTGCCCCCCGGCGGCCAGAGGTAGAGCATCCCGGCCGCCGCGTCGTGGAACCACTCGCCCGGGGCGTCCAACAGCGAGAGCTTGCCGAACAGGAAGTACCGGTCGTCTTCCCACGGCCGGGTCTTGTCGGCATGGTGGGTGATGCCTCCGAGGTCCTTTGCGTAGGTGAACGTATCGCTGCCGGGCGCGTGTTGGTCGACCGTTCGGGTCCACGAGAAGAACTGGTGGGCGACATTCAGCACGGCGATTGCCCCGGCGGCGTCGACGCCCGCAGCGGCCAGCTTCGGATCGATCAGTTTGCCGTAGCGGCTCCCCTTGGCCGAATGGGCCCAGGCTGCGTGGCCGAGCAGCGTTTCCGGCGTGGCATTGGGCCAGCGGGCCTCGATCATGGCTTTGCCATCGACGAAGAGCTGCCGGGCCGGGCGCGGCCATTTCGTTTTGTAAATGGAACCTTTGTGTTTCGTCCATCGGCCGTCGACCAGGTCGGCGCCGTTGATCTGGACCACATCGCCGGGCACGGCGAGGAATCGGATCGGTTTGCCCGGCTCGCCGGATCGTTTCGCCGCGACCGTTTCGCGGTAGACGCCCTCATGGATGAAGCACGTATCGCCCGGCATGATCGCGTCGGCCGCTTTCTGAATCGTCCGCCACGGCTTCTCCTTCGTGCCGGGGTCGGCATCGTCGCCATCCGGCGAAACATAGTACGTCGCCGCCGAAAGGGCAGGGGGGGCAATCAGAAAGGAAACCAGGATGGATGCGAGGAAACGCGACATGGGTAAAATCTGTGCCGAGGTATCTCCCTAAGGCGGCCTGAGGCCGCAACCAAAGAGATTGAAAATTGGTAAGACTTCAGCCGTCTGTAGTATGATGGCCTTCCAAGGCCGTCGCGGTGATATCGCAAGCTCTCGACGGCCTTGGAAGGCCATCGTACGAAGTGCTTCGCCGTTTGGCTGAAGTGTTACGAAAATTGAAAATTGAAAACGGCAAATTGGTTCTGTCTTGCGTCTGGTCGGTGGTTTTGCCGCATTTGGCTGCGGATCGATCCCACTGGAAGCCGATTTCCAGCCGGGATTTCGATCTTCAATTTGCAATTTACAGTTTACAGTTTGCAATTTGCAATATCCCCGCGAGAAAACATGTGCGCACGGCGCACAGAAGCTACGACGTAAGACTCTAATGGGTTGCGGGAACCCGGTTCTGCGGGATCAATCCGCCCGGCTGCTTTTCCGCTCCAACTCATCGCGGCTGAGCGTTTTCTGGCGACGACGCTCGACGATCAATCTCCAGAACTCGTCGCTGCACCCCAGCTCTACCTGCTCTTCGTCCAGGCCTTCGACCCCGACAACGAGCGCCACGGGAACTCCGTTGCGGGTGACGACCACCCGCTCTCCCTGCGCTTCGCGAACACAAGCGTCCAAACTTGCGTTTTCCACGCCGACTGTTTTCATAGGATTTCCTCCGTCGCGGTGTGAGGTGGCTTGTGCCGCACGGCCCGCACGATTACGCGGTCTTCCGCATCGTCCACATCGTAGAAGACGCGGTATTCTCCAACCCGGAGTTCCCAAACCGGCGGTTCGTGGTTCCACGGCGGTATCAGGCCCGCCAGGATCTTCTTGTTCCGCGTCTCCGTTGTCGGTTGATGAGTCAATTGCTCCTGAATCTGGTCCAGCAGCCGGTTGCGATCGAACGGACGCAAGGCCGCGAGATCATCGGCAACCCCTTCTGCGTACTCGATCGAGAACATGCGTCATCCAGCGGAACAAATGGACCAAGCGGCGCTCCCTCTTTTGCACGCTAGTTAGTGTATTGGCGGTTTGCTGACTTGTCAAGGAGGCAAAGTGAAAACGTCCGTTTTTGCGTCGGCAGGGCTTCGTTATGCGATCTGTCCGGCGGCGTTCCTGCCGACGGTCGGCGGGGGCAGCGGCTTCCCGTCCCGCTTCATGGTATCGATCCATTCATCGACAATCTGGCAGAGTTCTTTATAAACCGCTGTCTCGTCGTCGCCGTGACAGCACGGCCCGATGATGCCCGGGCATTGACCGACAAAACACTGGTCTTCGTCAGACCATTCCACGAGCTTGATATAGCGCGAGCTTTCCTTCATTGTCGTGACTCCTCGATCAGTAGTATCAGTGCGTTTCACGCAGGTTTCACACACCCTACCTGGCTCGCCGCTGCTAATTCCCAGTAGCAACCTCCACATGTGGTTCGAAGGTATCCAAGAATTCGCGGCACTTGTCTTCGGTAAACCCCTCCGGGAGCCAAACGAAGCTCATGACAACGAGCGGATAGTCTGCCCCGTCGAAGGAGCTTACTCCGACCATGCGCGCGTAGCATCTGATCTCGAACATACCGTAGTGATCCTTTCTGGCGCGATCTGCCGCTTGGGCCTCTAGCATCTGGGAAACTAAACCACGGGCAATCGGAATCGCAGCTCTCTCACCGGGCTTTAGTTCCCTGCCAAGTTCGTGATCTTCGCGCTCGACTTGCTTGAGCACCCAGGGAGTCGGCGCGAACTGCTTCTCCGGTGGCAAGTCACGCCCGTCAATTATCCCGTAGACGAATTTGGTCTCGACCCGTAATGCTTCAATGACCTCGTCCCCCGCGTTACGCACGGTCAGGCAAGGGTTGAGGCCGATCAATTGATCCAGCGACTCGAATCGCACTACCTCAGTTCCGAAGAACGAGCTGAACTTGAACTGTTCGGGAATTTCATCCACCGTCGGGGAGAAACTGTCCACGGTAAGCTTCGCAGTACATTTGCCCGTAGATCGGTCAAAGGATTCCTGGCTGAGCTTTTGGGCATCCGCCGCAATTTCTCGCGACTCTTTGGCCTCCAGCCAACTCAGAACGGCTATGATACCGCCTATCACGCCCGCAACACCGCCAACCAGTCCGACGATATCGCCCGCACTCCATCGGCCTCGATTCTCTCTGTCTTGAACCATTTGCTTGCGCCTCCTGGCCTTTTGCCGCTGTGTTACCCTCGCGGTTGCGCATCCTCGACATCATCTAACACCGTCCCAGCCCCTTGACTAGGCTCGACTACAATGCAATTGGGCGGTGTTTTCGGTGTGTAACTCCTTGTTCAAGAATTCGTACACTCCATCCATGCATATTGCGATTGACCTTTACCAGATTGTCGCGTTCCAAAGCGTCAACGTGCCGTCTTAGTTCGTCAAGTTCAGTTTGACCGTCGGTCAGGCCGACAACGTCCGCAAGATCTGTATCCTTGATGAAGTCCTTGAAATCGAGTGCCTCAAGGATTTTCAGGGCCCAAAGCTGATCTACAAGTTTCCATCCTTTCGAAGTGAGATTGTAGGCACCACCGCTGTATCGCATTAAACCGCGTTCTTGAAACAGCTCAAGGGCTTCCTGATAGGGTGCGATAGCTCTTCCTGTACGGTCATCAATTACCGCGCTTATCGAGCCCTCGTTCCGCGGCTTGCTGATTTCGAGGAGGTAGTCTATTTGAAAGTCACTCAACGGAGGCTCGTCAGAAGATGGCGTGTATGTTCCGTCAGTTCCAGTTCCGTCTAAAGAGTTATTTGCTGAAGGTCTAGATCTTTCTTCGGCGAGCCGCTCGCTCACCGCAATTACGGCTTCGATCTTCCCAAGATACACCTCTGTTACTTCAAGTCTCGCGGTTAAGTGGCCGGCTATGTTTCGTATGAATTGCAGCAAATCTGTTTCGGTGCATGAAAGCGCATTCAGTCCACGAAGTGGTCCAGCCAGCACTTCTGGTCCACAGCCTGCTCCCAATAACGGCGCAAGAAATCCGCTAGAGCCCCACCTAGCCCCAAGCTCGAAAAGAACATACGCCGACTCGCTGCTCATGTCAGTAACGAGCCCAACGAAGACCTTCGCGCTGAGGGTCTCTCTCCGAAGCTGCTCGTCTGCGTCTGCACCAACCGGCAGTTTGTAGCCGGGTACACTGGTGCACCGGATTCTTTCAGATGGAATGTTAAGGGCGGTACGGATGAGCTCAACCAACGCTTGCGCTAGCTCAGCATCTTTCGTACTATGGCTCACGAAAACGTCCAGTTCCGCGTGCTCCACGTCGGACATCATGAGATCCTCCGCTTTCTGTGCCTTGGCCACGGTCGTTCAAGTGCCATGCGCGTTCCGATGATTGGTATTGGTACGACGCGTCTGGTGGGTAGGACGAAATGAAGCTGCCTTTCCCTCTTCCCCGAGTCACTGGCAAGGCTAAAATTGCCCGCAAGCATCTAGCGTAACATATATCGTCCCCGTTTGAATGAGCGCGTCGAGCCTCGGATCCGAGATCGCCAATTGCCTTGTGGCGTCATCTGGGAAAACAACCAGTTGGACATCGTCTGGCTCAAGTCGAATGCGGAAGATTCCATTTGCGCGATCCACCGCGGTAAAGTACTCGCTTTCTAACCGGTCCAGATGAACTATTCGCCATTCGAGTTCGTCGTAATACTGCAACTCCCCAGAGTTCTGTTCCGACATGTTCTTGACGTATGCGAGGATTGCCTCCAGATTCTTGAGATCGGTGGGGTCGGCAGCCAACGCGTTGCGCACCTTGTCGAGGTTTTCTACCACGGAAGAGGAATCACCATTTTGGACGTAGAAGACAGGATTGCCTTGACGTTCGAGAACGAAATCACGGTGTACTCCTATTCCGAGGCAGCCATAGCGCAACGCATGTGCATGGGCCTGAGTCAGCTTGATTTCCGTATAACAGGTTCTGGGAATTGTTGCGCGAATCCACGTGGCGTTACTACCGTGAATCTTCTCCGTTCCCCGTTTCATGAAGAACCCTTGCTGTACCACGTCTGCCAGACGATCAACGTAGTGTGTGCGAATCGCGTCATTGACGTGGCTTGTCGGTGGATCGTGGAAATCCTTCCCAGTCCAATGAACGAGGAATTCTGTGTGGAGGACGTTCACGTCTATACCCCTTGTCTAAGAACAGAGACAGACCAGTAAGTATTATACCCCCCCTTCGCGTCGCGCCAAGCCCTGACACAGAGTGGGGGCTAAGGACAATTGGACGAACGATACACTTCCACCTCCCAAATCCGTGAGATATTGACTTGGGTGGCGGTCACGGTGAGACGTAGGGCGTCGGTCTTGATTGGCGGGAATTGGGTGTGCCAGTCGGGGCGGGTGTTGCCGGTGGTCTTGGTTTGGGGGATGTCACGCCACTTTGGGCCGTCGCGTCGAGGTCTTTGCCGCCCAGTACGTCCGCCGCCGCAACTCGTTTAATATAAGGGGCGGCCGATCAATAACTTCCCGGTTTCGTTCTTTAATACGGGATGTTGGAATGAGCTAAGCAGCCGGGCTGATGTGATGCCGCAAGCGCCATCCGGGCTTGACTGTAATACAGCCCCCTTAGTTTCTCCCCTTCCCCCTTTCCCCTTTTTCCTTCGTCCGTGTTGAGTTACTTCAGATGGCTGAATAGTTACCAAAACACGTTTTGCAGTTCCTACTTCCCCTTCGCAAGCGTTTCCATCAATTGTTTTAGCTCGGTGACCTTCTCCGGGTGCTTGGCGGCCAGGTTGTTCCGCTCGCCGATGTCGGCCTCGAGGTCGTAGAGTTCTTCGATCTGTTTCCTTTCTTTGTCCCGGGCATAGCCGGGCACCCTATGGTTGGCTCTAAGATATTTCCACTTGCCCTGGCGGACAGCGTTGTCGAGATAGAGGAAGTTATCGCGTGCGCCCTCCTTGCTCTTGCCCAACAGCAGTTTTGTCTGGTCGACACCGTCGACGACCCGATCGTCCGGCACCTTGAACCCTGCCAGGTTGGCAAAGGTCGGCATGAAATCGATGGTGGCAAAGATGGCGTCGGAGACCTTGCCGGCCGGGACCTTCCCGGGCCAGCGCACGATGCACGGAACGCGATACCCGCCCTCGTAGCAAGACCCCTTGCCGTTGCGCAGCGGCCCGGCATCGCCCCAGAAAATGGAACCCTCCGGGTGCCCTTTTTTGTGCTTGTAGTACGCGGGCTGGTTCCACGGACCGTTGTCGGTGGTGTAGATGACCAGGGTATTCTCTTTCAGGCCCAGCTCGTCGAGCACATCGAGCAGCCGGCCCGTTTCGTAGTCGAATTCCTCGACCACGTCGCCGTAGAGGCTGCCCTTGGATTTCCCCTTGAACTTCGGCGAGGCGTTGATGATGGTGTGCATCATGGTGTGGGCAACGTACAGGACAAACGGTTTCTTCTCGTCACGCTTGTTCTTCAGGAAATCGATGGCCTTGTCCGTGTAGAGCCGGGTCAGGCTCCCCATGTCGCGTGTGCTGCCGGCCTTCTCGTTATTCTCATAGAAAGCAACACTGCCGTTGTCGTTGGCGCCCAGGGTGCCGAAGTAATAGTCAAAACCCTGGGCATTGGGCATGCGTTCAATGATCGGCTTGCGGTTCGATACGTCCCACTTGCCGATGCAGGCCGTCTGATAGCCGACCTTCTTGATCCGTTCGGCCCAGGTGATCTCGCTGGCCGGCATGCCCCAGCCTTTGCTGCGCATGGGATACCGGCCCGTCAGCAGCGCCGATCGCGACGGCCCGCAGACCGCCTGGGCGTAGAAACTGGTAAACCGCGTCCCCTCCTTGGCCAACTGATCCATGCGCGGCGTCTTGTTGGTCTTCGACCCGGTACAAGCAAGATCCGCGTACCCCTGGTCATCGGTGAAGATAATCAGGATGTTCGGCCGCAGGGCATCATTCTGTGCTGCCCGGGTATCACTCCGCGCCGCGATTAGCACCGCCGCCATGCAACAGGTCCAAATGCACAAAGTCTTTCTCATGGTATTCTCCTTTGCTAAACACAATCGTTACTTCTTGATCCACTCAGAGACGGATGGAAGGGTGTCGTCGCCCTTCGCGACCAACGGCCTTAAAGGCTTCATTTGTGCGTTGGGCCTGGCCTCGGCCATGATGTCCGCACTCCATTTACTGAGCAGTTGTTTCATCTGCTCGACCTTTTGAGGATACCGGCCCGCCAGGTTTTTCTTCTCACCGGGATCGGTTTCCAGGTCATAGAGTTCCGGGCCCTTGCGCACCAGCTTCCACTTCCCATCGCGCAGGCCATCGCTGCCGTAGCGGACGCGCTGGTGGGGTGACTTGGCACGGTCCGGCGCGAAAAACATCTCGGAAATATCCTTGCCGTCGATCTTTGTCTTCGGCAGCGTTCCGCCTGCGATCTTGACCAGCGTCGGATACAGATCGCAGGTCACGCCGATTTCGTCCGACACTTTGTCGGCGGGAATCCTGCCGGGCCACCATGCAATCAGCGGCGTGCGCTGATGGCCCTCATACTTGCCGCCGCCCTTGCCGCCGCGAAGAGGCCCGCTGTCGCAACCACCGGAACCACCGTTGTCGGACATGAAGAACACGAGCGTGTTCTTATCCAACCCAAGCTCCTTCAAGGTCTTCATGATCTGGCCAACGCTCCAGTCGATCTCCTCGATGGTTGCCCGCGTTACGTCGCCGCCGGCTTTTGTTACGAAGTCTTTCCGTGCAAATCGCGGATGATGCACGAAGGCATGAGGGATATAACAGAAGAACGGTTTCGACCGATTCGCCTCGATGAAGTCGACGGCCGCTTCGGTGAAGACCTTGCAAAGCAACGCCTGGTCCTTGCCTTCGTTGACCAGCGCGACCGGTTTTTCTCCCTCGATCAGCGGCAACGGCGGGTAATTCCTTCGCCCCTTGACCCACATGTCATTCGAGTAGGGAATGCCCGTATATTCGTCGAATCCTTGACTGGGCGGCAGGTATCCGGGCAGGTGCCCCAGGTGCCACTTGCCGAAGCAACCGGTCGCGTACCCGGCATCCTTGAGCATCTCCGCCAGGGTATATTCCTTGGGGTTTAACGCTTTCGTCAAGTGTGGGAAGCAGACTCCTCCATGCATGTTGACCCGCTCGGCATAACAGCCGGTCATCAGGGCCGACCGCGACGGTGAACACTGGGTCGAGGCCACATAGAAGTTCGTAAACCGGAGTCCCTGTTCTGCCAGAGCGTTCAGGTTCGGGGTCTTGTTCTTCGTCGATCCGTACGGTTGGATGTCGCCATAACCCAGGTCATCGATGAAAAACAGCACGATATTGGGCTTTGTCGCTTCACTCTGCGCCGCCCGTGCATTACTCTGCGCTGCGATCAGCGAGCCCACCAGGCAGCAAGTCAAAATGCACAAAGTCTTTTTCATGGTATCCTCCTGTTCGTGTACCGTAGCCACGGTCGCCAGACCGTGGCATTTGTAGGACGGGTCTCCTGACCCGTCACGGATAGAGACGGGTCGGGAGACCCGTCCTACAACAGTTGTTTCCAAGCGATTTCTAACGTAGCCCTCCACAGTCTGGCGACCGTGGCCACTATCGAAGTTATTCATCAGCCGCGCCTTAGTTTCCGGTTAATCTCCGGTTCCGAGACAAACCACCTTGCCGTCCACGGTAGACATAAACAGTCGCCCGCCGGCGGCGATCATGCCGTCGAAGACCGGCAGCACATCAAGTTTCTTTTCCCGAATCTTGGCTCCGTCGTTGGCCGACGCGGCCCAGAGCACGCTCCCGTCGCTGCCGGCAAACAGACCGGCTTGTTTTCTGAGCGGTTCAAGTTTATCCGGCTGGCGCATCTGGAATTGCGGCTCGTTGACAATATCCGCCGGGCCGCAGGCAAAGATGGTGTCGCCGGCCTTTACCATTGCCCTGGCCAGTATGGGGATCTCAACGCTCCATCGCGTCGCGAACGCCGCCCTGCCACGCCGTTGCTTCTGATCCGGCCGCGGTAGACTGCGATCCACGCAAAACAGCCGGTATTCCGTCGGCGTTGTCCATCGCCAATAATCCTGCCGGCGACCGAAGACATACACATTATCATTATCCAGCACCATGATCTTGCCGCACGGGGCCTGATACCCGGTGGCCGAATAGCCCGGTCCTCCCAGGACGCCCCGCCCGTAGACCCAGAAGGCCCGATGCCAGTAGTTGTCGTCCAGAAAGCCGTTCGGAACGAACAGGTGCATATCATCCCCGCGCTGCTGTCGGATGTCGACCTGCTGAACCCGCTCGCGCTTGCCCTCCAGGTCGAATGGCTGAGACCGCATGAAGACGCGGTCGCCTTCACTGCTGAGAATATCCGAGGACGCAACCGGCATGCTCAGTATCCTGATGTGGGTGTGCAGGTCCTTGCCCGTATTGGGATCCTTTTCATCCATCTGCACTCGGGAGAGGACTTCGCCGTTTGCGGGGTTGAGCCGCCAGAGCGTCAGCCCGCCGTCAAGGAACATGGATCGGCCCGCGATCGCGTAGGCAACATCGTCCCGAACGAGCACGCTGCCATGGACCGGCCAGACGGATTCCAACTGTTCCCACGCCATGAGCCGCCGGTCGCATGGGGCGGCGCGGAACCGCCAGACCGGTTTGCCGTCCGACGCGCGAAGACAATAGACGTATCCGTCGGCACTGCCGAAGATCGCCATGCCTTTGTGGATGGTCGGCGGGGAATCAACGCGACCGCCGGCGATGTACTTCCACTCGATTTTTCCCGTGCCCTGATTGAGCGCATAGACCGTGTGCGCATCGACCGCCGCCACGAAGAGCTTCCCGCCGGCCACGACGGGCTGGCTGAGCCTTCCGCCAATCTGCGTTTGCCACCGCACGTCCAGATCTTTTGTATCCACGGTGGCATCAGTGGAACCGTTGCGGGCCGCACCGCCCCGGAAGGTGGGCCAGTCGGCAGAAGACGCGGCCTTGGCCCCTTGATCCTTGACAGCACCGAAAGCCGGTCCCTTCTCCAGCCGGTTCTTCGCTTGCGGCAATTCGGCTCCCGGCGTCTGCGCACCGGCCAGCGCGTTGAACCCGGTGAGCTTCGCTTCCGGATAACAAGCACAGGGATGCGGAGGACCGTAAATTAGCCCGTTGGCCGGCATGAGCCCGTAGAGACAGGCGCCGCGCGCCCAATGGTGCAAGTGCCACTGGCCGGTCCGCGTGTCGATCATCTCGATGCCCGTTCTCGACGTGAGAAAGAAATGCTCCGTGGCCTTTGCCCGGTGACAGCGATGGTGGAACCAGTAGCATTCGGCGCCGCGGGGAATGGTCTTTTCCGGTTCACCCGTCTCCAGGTTGTAGGAGATGAACTCGCCGGTACTCGGGGAGACGTCCGGGTATCTTCGATCGAATTCGCCCGGCTTGGAATTGAGGCTGCCGCACCAGACGCGGTTGCCTATCACGAAAATATCCTGCGGCGACTGGTAACCGGAGGGCAGGTGCGGCTGCTGCCACTTGATCTTGCCGGTTGCTGCATCGAGACAGGTCATCAGTCCCTTGCTCCCGGCGTGTTCGTGCCAGTTCTCGCCGCCCACATACAAGACGTTTCTTCCCGCCGCAACCAGCGTCGGCGCGAAATAGGTCGGCATATTCTTTTCGCGCCATGGAAGCTTCTCCGACTTCCACAACTCCTTGCCTGAGACACAATCGAAGGCAATCATCTGCGGGCCGTCGCAGAGATACATATTTTTCTCGCCGACCGTCAGCGTAAGCGGCGCGATCCAGGGCAGCTCGTGCCGCCACAGGATAGTCCCGTCCGATTCCCTGACCGCCATCACCGTCTTGGGGCTCTTCTTCCATGATCCTCCACGCTGAGCGGGATCGATCGTCGGGTGAATGACCAGATAGAGGACGCCGTCTTTGACGATGATCTCCTCGGTCTTCTCCGTTCCCTCATACACCTTCAGTTCTTCGCCCGTCACCGCGTCCAGCTTGCTGACCGGGCCCAGAAGGCCGAGCGTGACGTACACCGCGTCGTCGACCGCCACAAGCCTTCGCGGTGTTTTCGACGGCCCGCTCTTCAGCGGCCATAGCTGATCCGTCCACTGCTCGATCTGCTTCTTCCAGAGAATCACGCCGCTGAAAGCGTCCCGGGCCACCACCTTCCAATCCGATTCCCAGAGGATAGAAGCCCGCGGGCCTTCGTCCACGACGTAGAAGACCCTTCCGCCGGTGGTCACGACCGCCGGGATGCTTGAAGACTTGTCGTGGTGCCTCGCATACTTCGGACTGCCTTTCCATTGCAGGTGTCTCAACGGCGCAGTGATTGCCGTGTCCTTGCTCACGGCGTTGTTATCCGGGCCGCGCAGGTAATGTGTCCACTGATCCAGCTCCTTGGGAACGGGCTTGACGGTTTTCTTCCAGCCCCCGCTGGTCTGTTCCAGCAGAACACCGTTCGGCGCGAGCACCCTCATTAGTTCGGCCTGCGAGACTTTGAAGGGCGAACGGAGCACCAGCAGGTTGACCATATTGTCGATGTAAGGCAGGTGCTCGCCATCGAAGGCTGCGGCCGAGACCGTTCCGTTGAACCGGCCGGCCAGGAAGCGCTCCCGCGCCTTTTGCACTTTGGCCGGATCCGTGTCCAACCCGTGTACGATGTGCGCATCGCTCTTCTTCAACTCCGCCGTCAGCTTCCCGTCGCCGCAGCCGAGATGAACTACAAAGCCGCCCTCGACTCCGCTCGTCTCCAGGATATTGTCCGCCGCCATGGCCGAAAGTCCGAAAGACAGGACAGCGCCAATCAATGCCGTTATTATCGGGTGCTGCTTCATGGTCATCCCCCCTTTTCACTACTTTCCTTTGTACATTACTTCCCGCCCCTCGCAACCGACCTGCGGATTAACGGGCGGCCTTGCCTCTTCGGCCGCCGGCACCGGGGCCAATGGCGACGCGAGGTGGACGATTGCTTCCCAGACGGATCAGGAGACCCGTCGTACGGCAAAACGGCAACTCCGGCGGCATGTCACGGGGCGGTCGCCGGCACGTCTTTCGCCGGGCGCGAAGGAGCCTTCTTGCCGGGCGGCGTCTTCGTCGGGGGCTGCTTGCCGGTCAGGACCTTGTAGATTTCGGCAGCCATCAGGCCTGCGCCCTCCGCGTTCGGGTGGATCTTGTCGGGAAACAGTTTTGCCTTGCCGCTCAGGGGCTTGTAGAGATCGATCACCTCGGCGCCGGTCTCTTTGGCGACCTGCTCGGCCTTGGGGATCACGCCTTCGGTAATCGTCTTGTCGTTGATTCCCCATCGCGTTGCATAAGCGGGCACGGGCTTGCAGATCCAGATCCGCGGCTTGGGGTCCTGCCCGGAAAGGGTTTTGATCATGTCCTTGTAGTCGGCGACGAACTCACCCTGGGATTTCCAGTTCTGCGGCTTGGTGTCGTTGGTGCCGAGCTTGATGACGACGATGTGCGGTTTGAAGTCCAAGGCGGCCTTCCACGCCCTTTGCTTCCAATAGGGTTTATCGCCTTTCTTCAACAGGGTAGCCCCGCTGACGCCGAAATTGCGGACTTCCCACTTCTGGCCGAGCATCTTGCCCAACTGGACCGGGTAGCTGTTTTTGGCCCGGTCGCGGATTCCGGCGCCGAACGTGATGCTGTCGCCGATGCACGCCACCCGGATCGGCCCGGAGTAGTCGGCGACCGAGACCGGCCCGGCATCGGCAAACGAGACAAAGCAGACCACCGCCGGCAATACGAGCAGAAGCGGGAGCATCGGGAAGACTCTCTTGACCATGGGTTCGATCCTTTCTGTGGGGTGCATTGCTGTCGTAAATTGTCGCCGATCCTATTTATCGTCGAGCAGCTCGACGGCCTCGAATTTCTTGCCTTCGAGCATGGCGAGGCTTGCGCCGCCGCCGGTGCTGACGTGGCTGACCCGCTCGCCGAATCCGAGCTGGTCGATGGCGGCCGCGCTGTCGCCGCCGCCGATGATGCTCACGGCGCCGCTGTCGGCGATCGCCTGGGCGACGGCCTTGGTGCCCTCGTCGAACGGTGGCATCTCGAACACGCCCATCGGGCCGTTCCAGACAACCGTCTTGGCGCCCTTGACGACCCCGGCGTATTGCTCGGCCGTTTTAGGGCCGATGTCGAACCCTTTCCAGCCGTCGGGGATCCGGCCGGCGGGCACGATCTGCTTGTTGCAGTCGGTCTTGAAGGCATCGCCGCAATGGTCGTCAACGGGTAGCATCAGCTTGCCGCGGCCCGTTTCGAGCAGGCCGTTGGCCAGATCGACCTTGTCGGTTTCGACGAGGCTGTCTCCGACCTTGCCGCCCTGGGCCAACGAGAACGTATAGGCCATGGCCCCGCCGATGAGAATCTTGTCGCAGATCCCCAGCAGGTTTTCGATGACGTTGATTTTGTCGGAGACCTTGGCTCCGCCGAGAATGGCCACGAACGGCCGCTCGGGATTGGCGATTGCCTCGGCGAGGTACTTGATCTCCTTGGCAACGAGGAACCCCATTACCTTGGGTTTGTCGCCCATCGCACGCGGCACGCCGACCATCGAGGCGTCGGTGCGATGGCAGGTTCCGAAGGCGTCATTGCAGTAGATGTCGGCCATGCCGGCCAGCGCGCCGGCGAACCGGGCGTCGGCCGCCTTCTCGCCCTCGCTGAATCGGAGGTTTTCGAGCACGAGCGTGTCGCCGTTGGCCAGCGCGGCGGCCTTGGCCCTGGCATCCTCGCCGACCGTATCCGCGGCAAAGGCGACTTTCTTCCCGAGCAATTCGCCAAGGCGGACCGCCGCCGGCTTGAGACTGAACCTGGCGTTGTCTCCGCCCGGCTTGGGCCGGCCGAGATGACTCATCAGGATCAACTTCCCGGCCCGGTCAACGACCGACTCGATCGAAGGCATCGCCATGCGGATCCGGCGGTCGTCGGTGATATTGCAGTCGTCGTCCAGCGGCACGTTGAAATCGACCCGCATCAATACGGTCTTGCCGGCAACGTCTACATCCTGGATGGTCTTCTTGGCCATGTTGCTGATTGCTCCTGTCGAACTGGGGTTAGGGGCGGGGGGCGGGGGTTTGGGGGCCCGGATGACGCTTATGGCATCTCAGCAGCCCGGCTGCTTGGCGTTGCTCTCAACTCTCCACCACCCATTTGTCGTTCGTTTCGGGGAACAAACCGGTGTGGATGACGCCGCGGCGGTCTTCGGCCATCCAGGGCGCGACGGCCTCGCGCCACCTAGCATAATGGGGGGTCTGTTTGTGGGCCTTGGCCCCTTCTTCGTCCCGGTAGACCTCGTAGAGCATGAACCAATTCGGGTCGTCGGTCTGCTGGTTTACGTCGAACCGCAAATTGCCCGGCTCACGGACCGAGTTTCGGGCGTTTTCGAGCGTGGCCGCGATGAACTGCTCGCGATTTTCCGATTTTACGTGGACATGGACGCAGGCGACATACATGGGCTTGGCTCCCGACTGCGATGGTTCGGATCAATGAAGTCCCTATTTTAACGACTGGGAGTATATCAACAACCGGCCGGGCGTGTAGCTAGTGCCTGTCCAAAGACTTAGTGTGGCTCTTTTTTTACGGCAGTTTCTT